>DASVVO010000059.1:0-12195 GCA_036386515.1 Pyrinomonadaceae bacterium | reverse complement strand
GACAACGGACTACTGACCACGGACAGCTTTTCCTTCATCCTTAATTTTATGTCTGCCACATTACTCGAAAATCCTCTGCGCGCGGGCGTGCGTCTGGAACGGACGGCTGAGCCGTGCATCGTCGTCATCTTCGGCGCGACGGGTGATTTGACGAAGCGCAAACTCGTGCCCGCGCTCTATCGTCTCGTGCAGGAACGTTTAGTGCCCGCCGAGTTTGCCATCGTCGGCGCGGCGCGCACGGAATTGAGCAGCGAAGAGTTTCGCGCCAACATGAAGGAGGCGGTCGCGCAGTTTTCCGAGGCCAAGACGGTGGACGAAGAGGTGTGGGAATCCTTCGCGCAAGGCTTGCACTACCTGAAAGTGGACATCGGCGTAAGTGAAGATTACGGCAAGTTGAGCGAGAAACTCGACCAGCTCGACGCGGAGCGGGGCACCCAGGGCAATCGCGTGTTTTATCTCTCCACCGCGCCGTCGCTCTACGCCGAAGCCGTCCGCCAACTCGGCGCATCGGGCTTGGCGAAGCCGCGGGAGAAGGGCTGGGTGCGCGTCATCATCGAGAAGCCGTTCGGCACCGACCTCGCCAGCGCGCAGGCTCTCAACCACGACATCCATCAACATCTCGAAGAGTCGCAGATTTACCGCATCGATCACTACCTCGGCAAAGAGACGGTGCAAAACCTGCTCGTCTTCCGTTTCGCCAACGGCATCTACGAGCCGCTCTGGAATCGCCAGTACATCGACCACGTCCAGATCACGAACGCCGAGACGGTCGGCGTCGAAGGGCGCGGCGGCTACTACGAGAAGGCGGGCGTCGTGCGCGACATGTTGCAGAACCACGTCTTTCAGGTGCTGTCGCTCGTGGCGATGGAGCCGCCCGCGAGCCTCAACTCCGAATCGGTGCGCGACGAGAAGATCAAGGCGATGACGGCCGTGCGCCGGTTCACGCCGGAGCGCATCCGCGCCGAGTGCGTGCGCGGGCAGTACGGCGCGGGGTCGATCAACGGCAAGCACGTTCCCGGCTACCGCGAGGAAGAGGGCGTCGCGCCCGACTCGGCGACCGAGACTTTCGCCATGCTCACGATGTATTTCGACAACTGGCGTTGGTCGGGCGTGCCCTTCTACATACGCTCGGGCAAACGCCTGGCGAAGCGTGCCACCGAGATCGCGATCCAGTTCAAAGATGCGCCGCACAAACTTTTCGGCTCCGAGATGATGGAGCAGATGACGCCGAACCAACTCATCATCCGCGTCCAGCCGGACGAAGGCATCACGATGCGCGTCGCCGCCAAAGTGCCCGGACAGGTCACGCGCATCCGCGACGTGAACATGGACTTTCGCTACGGCGCGTCCTTCGGCGTCCAACTCGCCGAAGCCTACGAACGTCTCCTGCTCGACTGTATCCTCGGCGACCCCACGCTCTACGCGCGCACCGACATGACCGAACGCGGCTGGGAGATCGTCATGCCCATCCTCGAAGAATGGGCGGCCACGAAGGCGGAAGCCCCTTTCCCCAACTACGAAGCCGGAACGTGGGGGCCGCAAGCCACACACGATCTCCTGGAGCAGGCCGGACGCCGCTGGCGCAGACCGTAAAAGGAGTTTCAAGTTTCAAGTTTCAGGTTCCAAGTTAAAGAAGGCATAACATTCAAACCTGAATTTGAAATTTGAAATTTGAAATTTTATGAGTTCAGAAAATCAACCGAACGTTGTCGCCGTGAACGCGCCGCAGGGGATCGATGTGGGGCGTTTGGAGCGGGAGTTGGCGGCAAGTTGGCGGAACGCGGGGGAGGCGGAAGCGTCGGGCGTGATGCGCGTGTGCGTCCTGAACCTGATCGTCTACGCCGCGCCCGGAGAGGATCGAGCGAAGATAGACGAATTGCTCGACGTGGTGACGGAGTATGCGCCGAGCCGCGCGCTCGTGCTGATCGCCGACCGCGAGGCGACCGAGACGCGGCTTGAGGCTTACGTCTCGACGCGTTGCCAGGCCGCGTCGAAGGGCGCGGCGAAACAGGTGTGCGGCGAACAGGTGACGATCGAAGCGGGCGGCGCGGCCGTGGCTACGGTGGCGAGCGCAATCGAACCTCTGGTCGTGCCGGACGTGCCGGTCTTCCTCTGGTGGAAAGACATCCCGCACGAGGAAGACAAGCTGTTCAATCGCCTCGTCGAGTTGTCGGATCGCGTCGTGATCGATTCGCTCGTCTTCGACCGCCCGCACGAAGACATGCGGCGGCTGGCGCAACTCATCGGCGAACGCCGCCAGTTCATGTTGACGAGCGACCTGAACTGGGGGCGGCTCACCTCCTGGCGTAATCTGGTCGCGAGCTTCTGGGACGTGGCCGACTACCGCCCGCACCTCGACGCGATCGACCACGTGCTCGTCGAATACGATCGGCCGGAGGCGGCCACCGCCGACATCGCCGCGCAAGCCCTGCTCGCGGTGGGCTGGCTGGCGTCGGCGTTGAAATGGGAGCCGACGGGCGAGTGTGCGCGGGAGGGGAATAGCTCGCGCTGGGTGATGCGGGCGGGCGGGCGTCGGTTGAACGTCGAGTTTCGCGCGACCGCCAACCCCAGGGGCGGCGAAGGCCACATCGCCGCGCTCACGTTCAGGACGAACTCGACCGGCGCGGAGTTTTACGTGGGCGTGAATGAAGCATGGACAAAGCTGGAGACCTCGGCCAAGATCGGCGACGCGCGCGCCGTCGGGCGCGTGGTGACCTACGAGGCGAAGTCCGAAGGCGAGCGGCTCAGTCGTGAACTCAGCATTCTCTCGCGCGACGAGATTTACGAGCGGGCGGTCGCCTCGGTCGGGCAGTTGCTCGAAGTTTTGCGGAAAAGTTAAGCGAATCTGAACTAATATGTTGACAAAGATATGATACTGGCCGGAGACATCGGGGGGACGAAAACGAACGTCGCCCTTTTCGCGCGGGAAGAACTCGGGAAGCCGCTCGCGCAGAGGAGCTTTCCGAGCGGCAAGCACGACTCGCTCGAATCCATCATCGCGGAGTTTCTCGCCGAGCACAAACCGCGTCTGACCCACGCCTGCTTCGGCATCGCCGGGCCGGTCAAGGACGGGCAGGTGAGGACGGCGAACCTCACGTGGGTCGTGGACGGGCAGACGCTCGCCGAGACGCTCAACCTCGAACGCGTCGCCTTGATCAACGATCTCGAAGCGACGGCTTACGGCATAGAGGTCTTGGGCGCGGCGCAATTGCACACGCTCAACGAAGGCAGGGAGGAGCGCGGCGCACACCGCGCCCTCATCGCCGCCGGAACCGGACTCGGCATGGCCGGGCTGTTCTACGACGGCCAGCACTATCGCCCCATCGCCTCCGAAGGCGGCCACATAGATTACGCCCCGCGCACGGCCATCGAACACGAACTCCTGAATTACCTGCACGCTAAGATCATGGGGCGCGTCAGCTACGAGCGCGTGCTCTCCGGGCCGGGGCTGTTCAATATCTACAGCTTCCTGCGCGAGCACAAGTACGGCGAAGAACCCGCCTGGCTGGCCGCGGAGATCGAGGCGGGCGATAGTTCGGCCGTCGTCGCGCAGGCCGGACTCGCGGGCAAGTCCGAACTCGCCGTCAAAGCCCTCGACCTCTTCGCCGACATCTACGGCGCGATGGCGGGCAACCTCGCGCTGCTCCTGAAAGCGACGGGCGGACTCTACATCGGCGGCGGCATCGCGCCGAAGCTGATTGAGAAATTGAAAGACGGCACGTTCATGCGCGCGTTCACGGACAAGGGGCGCATGTCCGCGCTCGTCTCCAACATCCCCGTGCGCGTCATCCTCGACGACAAGACCGCGCTCTACGGCGCGGCGCGTTGCGCCGTCGAACACGCTTAACCAAACCCGACTTCCGAATTTCCTTAAGCCTATGCCAGACGACGAACGGGCGACGCCTACCTTGCACATCTTCGCCGACGCGAACGACGCGGCGCGCGCCGCCGCCCGACGCTTCGTCGAACTCGCCCGCGCCGCGGTTGAAACAGGCGGGCGTTTCAGCGTCGCCCTCGCCGGAGGCTCGACGCCGCGGCGCATCTACGAACTGCTCGCGGGCGCAGACCTCGCCGCGCAACTCGACTGGTCGGCCGTCCACATCTTTTTCGGCGACGAGCGGTGCGTTCCGCCCGACGATGCCGACAGCAACTATCGCATGGCGAACGAAGCCCTGCTGTCTCGCGTCGCGCTGCCGGAAGAGAACGTTCACCGGATGCGCGGCGAGGGCGACGCGGTCGCCAACGCGCGCCTCTACGAAGACGAACTGCGCGGCTACTTCGGCGACGATGCGGCCTGGCCTGAGTTCGACCTCGTCCTGCTCGGCATGGGCGACGACGGCCACACCGCCTCGCTCTTTCCCGGCACGCACGCGCTCGACGCGCGCTCGGCGTGGGTCGCGGCCAACTGGGTCGAAAAGCTCGACGCCTACCGCGTCACCCTCACCGCGCCCGCCATCAACCACGCCCGCCACGTCATGTTCATCGTCACGGGCGCGAGCAAGGCCGAGCGTTTGCAAGAAGTCCTCTCCGGCGCGGCCGACCCCCACCGGCTTCCTTCACAACTCATTCAACCGCGCGCGGGCGCGCTCGCCTGGTTCCTCGACGAAGCCGCCGCCGCGAAACTAAACGAAAGGATGAGGGATGAGGGATGAGGGATGAAAAGGAGCGACCTGAGAAAGCGAGTTCTTCTCTTTCTTCTCTGGTTCATCCCTCATCCCTCATCCCTCATCCCTATTTTGTATGATCCCAAAACGAGTCGCCATCGGCAGCGATCATGCCGGTTATGAAAGTAAGGAAGCGGCGAAGCGGGAGATCGCCGCGCTCGGCGTCGAGGTTGCGGATAAGGGCACGCACAGCCTGGCGAGCGTTGACTACCCGGACTTCGGCGCGGCCGTGGGGCGGGCGGTAGCGAGCGGCGAGGCGGAGCGCGGGGTGGTCATCTGCGGCTCCGGCATCGGCATCTCCATCGCGGCCAACAAAGTGGCGGGCGTGCGCGCCGCGCTCTGCTGGAACGAGGAGACCGCGCGCCTCGCCCGCCAGCACAACGACGCCAACGTGCTCTGCATCGGCGCGCGCTTCATCGAACCCGAACTCGCCGCGCGCATGATTCGCGCGTTTCTTGAGACGGAGTTTGACGGCGGGCGGCATCAGGAGCGCGTCGAGAAGTTGTCGCGTTTGGACGAGACGCGCTGAGGCGCGGAGCTGTCACATATTGGAAGATTAAGATAAATCCGCGCGTATGAATCTCACGCAAAGACGCAAAGACGCAAAGGAAGATATATCAGGTTAGAGCATTTTCCCGGCCGCTTAATCTTTGCGTCTTTGCGCCTTTGCGTGAGACCTGATTTCAATCCTTAACGATTAAAAACCCCAATGCCGACCAAAGAACACGAACGCCTGCACGAGCCTTCGACCCTGCCCATCCACCCGTGGCGCAAGTGGGGGCCGTATGTCTCCGAGCGCGCGTGGGGCACGGTGCGCGAGGACTACAGCGAGGACGGCGCGGCCTGGGACTACTTCCCGCACGATCTGGCGCGCTCGAAAGCCTATCGCTGGGGTGAGGACGGATTGGCGGGAATCTGCGACCGTTATCAACTGCTCAACTTCGCGCTCGCGCTCTGGAACGGCAAAGACCCGATCCTGAAAGAACGGCTCTACGGGCTGGTGTCGAGCGAGGCCAATCACGGCGAAGACGTGAAGGAGTATTACTTCTACCTCGATTCGACGCCGACCCACTCGTACATGAAGTACCTGTACAAGTACCCGCAACGCGAGTTTCCCTACAGCCGTTTGATCGAGGAAAACCGCGCGCGCCGCTCAGGCCACAACCCCGAATACGAGTTGCTCGACACCGGCGTCTTCGACGACGACCGTTACTTCGACGTGTTCGTCGAATACGCCAAGGCCGCGCCGGAAGACATCTGCGTCCGCATCGAGGTCTTCAATCGCGGGGCGGATGATGCGACCGTTCACCTGCTGCCGCACCTCTGGTTTCGCAACACTTGGGCGTGGCGGCCGGAACCGTCGGGCGAGCCGTCCATCAGCGTCGGCGAGAGCGGCGCGGACTTCGTGAGCCTCGTCGCCTCCGATGAGAAGACGTGCGGCCTGCCCGGCCTGCCCTACAAGTATTGCCTCGGCACGCGCTATCTCTACGGCGACGCGCGCGGCCGCCCACTCTTCACCGACAACGAGACGAACGCCCCGCGCGTCTGGGGCGCGCACGCACAGAGCCGCAAGCCTTACGTCAAAGACGGATTCCATCGCCACCTGATCGACGGCGAAGCCACGGTCAACCCCGAACTGAGCGGGACGAAGGCGTGTCTGCATTACGAGTTGAACGTCCCGGCCGGAGAATCGGTCGTGTTGAAACTGCGCCTGACGGACGAGCGTTTGCAGCGGCCGCTCGCGGACGTGGACGAGATCGTCGAGCGGCGGCGCGCCGAGGCCGACGAGTTCTACAACTCGATTCACCCAGCGAAGGCCAGCGAGGACGAGCGGCGCGTGCAGCGGCAGGCGTTCGCCGGGATGCTGTGGAGTAAGCAGGTTTACATCTACGACGTGCGCGCGTGGTTCGAGGGCGATAACCCGGCGCATCCTCCGCCCGCTTCGCGTCGCCACATCCGCAACCAACGCTGGATGCACATCAAGAGCATGCGCGTGTTCTCGATGCCCGATAAATGGGAATACCCCTGGTTCGCCGCGTGGGACTTGGCTTTCCAGTGCGTGCCGTTCGCCCTCGTTGACCCGGAGTTTGCGAAGGAGCAACTGTGGCTGCTGCTCTTTGAACAGTTCCAACATCCGAACGGGCAGATTCCGGCCTACGAGTGGGAGTTCTCAGACCTCAATCCGCCCGTCCACGCGTGGGCTGTGTGGCGCATCTACAACATGGATCGCATCGCCTCCGGCAAAGCCGACCGCCTGTTCCTCGAAAAGTGTTTCCACAAGTTGCTGATCAATTTCGCGTGGTGGGTCAACAAGGTTGACAGCGAGGGCAACAACGTCTTCGAGGGCGGCTTCCTCGGTCTCGACAACATCACCGTGCTCGACCGCAGCCACGAACTCCCCGACGGCGCGAGCCTCGAACAGTCCGACGCCACGGGCTGGATGGGCATGTTCTGCCTCAACCTCATGCGCATCGCGCTCGAACTGGCGAAGGAGAACGAGGCCTACGAAGCTCTCGCCACCAAGTTCTTCCAGCACTACGTCTATGTCGGCGCGGCGATGAAGAAGATGGGCAGCGTCGGCTATCAACTGTGGGACGAGAAAGACAAATTCTTCTACGACGTGTTGAGCTACCCGAACGGCGAGCACCACAAGTTTCGCGTGCGCTCGCTCGTCGGCCTCATCCCGCTCTACGCCATCGAGCGGCTGGAAGAGAACTGGATCAAACCCTTCACCCAGTTCACTCGCGAGTTGCACTGGTTCATCGAGAACCGGCAGGACATCGTGCAGAGTTGCGTCCAAATAGTCGAGCACGACGACCAGCGCGTCTTCGTCCTCGCCATCGTCAACGAGGAACAGATGCGCCACCTGTTGGAGCGCATCTGGGATCCGCAGGAGTTTCGTTCGGACTACGGGCTACGCAGCCTGTCGAAGTATCACGAGCGACGCCCGTTCCACTTCGGCGGCGCGCAGGTGGCCTATGAGCCGGCCGAGTCGGTCGAGATGTTGAAGGGCGGCAATTCCAACTGGCGCGGCCCCATCTGGTTCCCCACCTCTTTCATGATGATCGAATCGCTGCGGAAAGTGGGCAAGGCTTACGGGGCGAAGTTCGAGATCGAGAGTCCCGTGGCGGGCGAACCCAACGTCACGCTCAACGACATGGCGCGCGGCTTCGCCGACCGTCTCATCAACCTGTTCACGCGCGACGCCGACAACCGCCGCCCCGCCCACGGCTGGTACGGGAAGTTTCAAGACGACCCGCACTGGCGCGATCTCATCCTCTTCTACGAATACTTCAACGGCGATACCGGCATGGGACTCGGCGCATCGCACCAGACGGGCTGGACGGGTCTGGTCGCCTCGCTGATCGACGAGTGGCGAAAGTAGCCTGACTCACACGGTCGCCTGCGGTTCGGCCTTTTTGGCCGTGGCTGTGCCCGGCTTCCGCGTGTTCTTCTTCACCGTGAACACTTCCGTGCTCTGGTTCTTGCCCTTCACCTTCACGTCGCCGAGCGGCTGCGTTTCGTAGTCAACTCCGAGGAGCGCGGCGGTCGAGTCGCTGATCAGGATCGGCACGCCCTTCTCTTTGGTCGTCGATTCGAGTCGCGCCGAGAGGTTCACGGTATCGCCGATGATGGTGTATTCGAGGCGGCCTTCCGCGCCCACCACGCCGCACGTCGCCTCGCCCGTGTGGACGCCGACGCCGATGGCGATCTGCGGGCGGTCTTTGGTCTTCCATTCCTCGTTCATGCGCTCCACCTCGGCCAGCATCTCCAGCCCGCACGCGACGGCCGCCCGCGCTTCGAGCTTCTGGCCGCGATCGATGGGCGCGCCGAAGACGATCATCAAACCGTCGCCGATGAACTTGTTGATGTGGCCGCCGTAGGACGTGACGATGCGGTGCATCCGGCTGAAATATTCGTTCAACCACTCGACGACCACGGCCGAATCGACCGACTCGGAGAGCGTGGTGAAGCCGCGTATGTCGGTGAAGATGAGCGTCACGATGCGCCGCTCGCCCGCGATGGACAGATCGCCGCGCTGCTGCCAGAGCGCGTCGGCCACTTCGGGCGACACGCACTTCGAGAAGATGTCCATGATGGCCGCGCGCTCGGCCTCCGTCGCGTCGCGCACGGCGCGCTCGTGAGCGTAGCGCAGCAGGAAACCGGAAGGCGCGAGCATGCCGAGGAGTCCGAGTTCCGCGCTCGCCAGCGGGAGAATCACCCCGTGGACGTTGAACGCCCACGAAGCGAGTGCGAGCGTCGCCGCCGCGACCAGCGCCGTCACCAGAAATCCCCACATCGCGCGCAGCCAGAAGATCGCCCCCGCCACCAGCGCGAGCGGCACGAGCAGCATCAACAACTGTCGCCGGTAAGACGGGCGCACGAGGTATTTGCCGTTCAGGATGGTCGCCAGAATGTTGGCGTGGACTTCGATGCCCGGCATCAACTTCGGCAGCGTGGGCAAGTTTCGATCGAACATTTGCAGGATCGGCCGCACCACTTGTTTGGGCAAATAGTAGGGCGTGGTGAAGAGGTCGGGCGCGTCGTTGTTGGTCGCGCCGATGAGCACGATGCGGTCGCGGAAGAGTTCGTCCGGGAGTTTCGGCCGCTCGGCGCAATTCAGTCGCGGGGCGGAGTCGCGTCGAAAATCCTCGCACAGGATGTCTCTGGCCGAGACGCGCGTGAAGGCGGGCGAGCGGCCGCGGAAGTCTACCTGTAAGTTGAGATCGTTGCGCAAGGGTAAGGTGCGCTCGCCGAGCGTCACCTGATTTTGGCCGGGCGGAACTTCGAGCGTCTGTTCGGTGAAGCCGCGCGCGATCTGCGTGGCGAAACTGAACTGTTCGTCGAAGGTGCCGTCGTCCTTCCGCACGACGCGCGAGAGTTGGCCGATGCGCACGAAGCGGTCGCTTTCGTGCGGGAGGTCTACGAAGCCGACGAGATAGGCGTTGTCGGCGAACATGGGCAGCGGTGTGATGGAGGACGTGCCGCCTGCTTCGAGTTTCTGCGCCAGCACGACGTTCCCGGCGTTCGTGAGTGACTCCACCATCCGCTGATCGGCCGCCTTGTCCTCCGCCGAGATGCCGCCCTCCTCGCTCAGATAAAGGTCAAGCCCGACGGTGTTCGCGCCGCCTTCCGCCGCGCGGTCGATCAGACGCGCGTACCAACTGCGCGGCCACTTTTGCAGGCGCACGTTCGACTCTCTGATCGATTCCTCATCCACCTCGATGATCGTGATCGGTTCGCCGCGCCCGCGCTCGCGCAGTTCGGGCTGGCGCACGTCGCGCAGTTGGAACAGCACGTCCAGCGCGGAGTCTTCCATGCCGGTCAGGTAACCGTAGGGGCGCGTCGCGTAAGTTCCGGCGCGGTCTTCGATGGGCTTGAGCGCGAGGGCGAGCAAGCCCCAGATGACGAGCGTCAACAGGATGGCGAACACACGGTACCAGCGGCGCAGGAGGTAGGGCGTGAAGGAAAGTTTTTTGAAAATAGACATGGGGCGCGGTGTTGGCGGCGGCGGCTGCGGGTCGGGAATCTAAGGTAACTTCGACAAGCGATACGGACGAGCGCGTGCGATTGTAACGCCGGCCGCAGGGGCGGTCAATCTTCTTCCGGCGGCCGTGCGAGGCGGCTGCGCGCGCCCTCTCGCCTAATCTTGACTAAAAAGTAAGGTATCCGTATAATCTCTCCGTACCTTGGTAATTGCTGATGTGGGAGCGGTTTACATGAAAGTCTCCGCACAGGAAGAATACGGGCTGCGTTGCCTCTTGCAACTCGCGCCGCTGGGCGAGGGCGAATACCTGACGCTCACGCAGATCGCCGAGCGCGAGGGCATTTCGACGGCCAATGCGGGCAAGTTGCTGTGGATTTTGAACAAGGCCGGACTGGTCTCCTCGATTCGCGGCACGAAGGGCGGCTACCGCCTGGCGCGCGCGGCTTCCGAGATACACCTGGACGAAATCATCAAGGTGCTCGACGAGGATGTGCTGGCGAGCCATTGCAACAGCTACACGGGCATCCTCGACGCCTGCGTCCACACGGGCAACTGCGGCATCCGCCCCGTGATCGTCGGCCTGCACGACGTGGTGCAGCGGGCGATGGCGAGCATCACGCTGGCGCAGCTTTTAGGCACGGAGTCGAACGTCGAGACGACCCTGCACCAGATCAACGCGCGGTCGGAGCTAACGGCGCACAAGCGGGCTTAAAGCGATGAGGACGAAACTCCGTCGGCATCGAGTTCAAGTTTAAGGATTGAAGAAGAGACAAAGATGAGTTCAATCGAATTACTGACCAACAAAGAATACAAGTACGGTTTCGTGACCGACATCGAATCGGACATGATCCCGCGCGGCCTCAGCGAGGACACGATCCGGCTCATTTCCGAGAAGAAGAACGAGCCGGAGTTCATGCTCGAATTCCGTCTGAAAGCCTATCGCAACTGGCTCAAGATGGAGGAGCCGCAGCACTGGCCGAACATCACCTATCCGAAGGTCGATTATCAGGACATCATCTACTACAGCGCGCCCAAGCAGAAGCCCACGCTGGCGAGCATGGACGAAGTTGACCCTGAGTTGATCAAGACGTTCGAGAAACTCGGCATCCCTTTGACCGAGCAGAAGCAACTGGCGAACGTGGCGGTCGATGCCGTCTTCGATTCGGTCTCCGTGGCGACGACTTACAAGGAGAAGCTGAAGAAGCACGGCGTCATCTTCTGCTCGTTCTCCGAGGCGGTGCATGAATACCCGGAACTGATCAAGAAGTATCTCGGCACGGTCGTGCCGACGAACGACAACTACTTCGCGGCCTTGAACAGCGCGGTCTTCACCGACGGCTCGTTCGTCTTCATCCCGAAGGGCGTGCGCTGCCCGATGGAGTTGTCCACCTATTTCCGCATCAACAATTCGGAGTCCGGCCAGTTCGAGCGCACACTGATCATCGCGGAAGAGAACGCCCACGTCTCTTATCTCGAAGGCTGCACCGCGCCGAAGTTCGACAAGAACCAATTGCACGCGGCGGTCGTCGAACTCGTCGCCCTGGACGACGCCGAGATCAAGTATTCGACCGTGCAGAACTGGTACGCGGGCGACGAAGAGGGCAAGGGCGGCATTTACAATTTCGTGACGAAGCGCGGCGCGTGTCGCGGGCGCAACTCGAAAATCTCCTGGACGCAGGTGGAAACCGGCTCGGCCATTACCTGGAAATATCCTTCCTGCATTTTGCAGGGCGACAATTCCATCGGCGAGTTTTATTCGGTCGCGCTCACGAATCACGCGCAGCAAGCCGACACGGGCACGAAGATGATCCACATCGGCAAGAACACGCGCTCGAACATCGTCTCCAAAGGCATCTCGGCGGGGCACTCCAACAACTCCTACCGCGGCCTCGTCAAAGTGCTGCCGGGCGCGGAGGGCGCGCGCAACTATACGCAGTGCGATTCTCTGCTCATCGGCGACAAGTGCGGCGCGAACACGTTCCCATACATCGAGGTCTCGAACAACACGGCGAAGGTCGAGCACGAAGCGACCACTTCACGCAT
>DASVVO010000058.1:0-2498 GCA_036386515.1 Pyrinomonadaceae bacterium | reverse complement strand
GCGCGAGGGGTCTTCGAGGGCGACGCGGCGCACGAGTCCATGCACTTCATAGCCGAGCGAGAGCAAGTGCTCCGCCAGATAACTGCCGTCCTGCCCCGTGATGCCGGTGATTAACGCCTTCTTCGTCAATGGTTCTTCTCCGAGTAAATTAGAGGGGCGGGGCTTGCTCGCCCGCCGCTCTTGAGTTGTGAACACGAGAGGGGCGGCAAACGCGCCCCGCCGATAAGGTAATTCATCCGGCCGCTAAATTCATCCCGCCGCCGGTCAGGGTCGAAAGCGGCCGAGCACGTCAACCACGTATTGTTGTTGTTCGAGCCGCAGTTCGGGATAGATGGGCAAGGCCAGCGTTTCGCGCGCGGCGCGTTCGGCTTCGGGCAGCGCGCCCTCACGATAGCCGAGATAGCGGAAGCACTCTTGCAGGTGCAGCGGCACGGGATAGTAAATTTTGACGCCGACGCCGTGCGCCTTCAAATGCTCGACGAGCGCGTCGCGGTGTTCGGGGACGCGCACGACGTACTGGTGAAAGATGTGCCGGACGTTCTCGCGGATGAACGGCGCGCGCAGTTCGAATTCGAGGTGCGCGTTCGTCAGGAGCAGCGCGTAAGTCTCGGCGCGTTCGCGGCGCGCCTGCGACCAGGCGTCGAGGTGCGGGAGTTTGACGCGCAGGATGGCGGCCTGTAGGGCGTCGAGGCGGCTGTTGATGCCGATCTCGGTGTGCAGGTATTCGGTCGCGCCGCCGTGGACGCGCAAGCGGCGCAGGCGGGCGGCGAGCGCGTCGTCGTTCGTCGTGAGCAGCCCCGCGTCGCCCGCCGCGCCGAGGTTCTTCGTCGGGTAGAAACTGAAACACCCGACGCGGCCGAGCGACCCGGCGCGCCGCCCCGCGTCTTCCGCGCCGATGGCCTGTGCCGCGTCTTCGATGACGGGCAGGGCGTGGCGCGCGCTAACTTCCATGAGCGCGTCCATGGCGGCACACTGGCCGTAGAGATGGACGGGCATGATGGCGCGCGTGCGCGCGGTGACGGCGGCTTCGACGAGCGACGGGTCGAGATTGTAAGTGTCTGGTTCGATGTCTACGAAGACGGGCGTCGCGCCGGTGCGCGTGATCGCGCTCGCGGTGGCGAAGAAACTGAAGGGCGTCGTGATCACTTCGTCGCCCGCCTTGATGTCGAGCGCCATGAGCGCGAGCAGGAGCGCGTCCGAACCGGAAGCGCAGCCGACGGCGTGGCGCACCTCGCAGTAGCGCGCGATCTCTTCCTCGAACAGCCGCACTTCTTCGCCGAGCACGAACTGCTGCGAATCGAGAACGCGCGCCACGCCCGCGCGCAACTCATCGCGTAAGCGTTCGTGCTGCTGCTTCAAATCGAGCAGGGGAACCTGCATGCCGGGTGAAGGTGTCGTCATTGCCGTTGCCTAACTTTATCAGTCTGCGCGAACTCCAGCTCCGGTCAGTTTCGCGCGATCTACAACTCGATCAGTTTGCCGCCCTGATTGATCGACTCCTGCGCGGCTTCGAGCAGGCGCACCACGCGTAGGCCGGCCGCGCCGTCCGTGAGCGGCGCGCGCTTGCCCGCGATGGCGTCGAGAAACTCGGCGGAGACGTAAGACAGGGCTTCGGTGGAGTCGAGTTTGGGAACCCACACGTCGCCGGTGCGATAGCTGACGAGCGTTTGATAAGCCGCCTCTTTGTCGCTGTCGCTCTCGATGCGATTCGTCGTCACGCCCTTGTCGTAGACGCGCACCTTCTCCGTCGGTTCGATGTCGTCGTAGACGATCATCTTGCGGCTGCCGGCGATGAGCGTGCGGCGGATTTTGACGGGCGAGAGCCAGTTGAAATGAAAGTGGGCGATGAAAGAGTCGGCGAAGCGCAGCATGACGTAAGCGATGTTCTCGATGCGGGCTTCGATGTGGCAACTGCCGGTCGCCGTCAGGGCGACGGGCGCGCGCCCGACGAGGTAGTCCATGATCGAGAGATCGTGCGGGGCTAAATCCCAGACGACGTTGATGTCGCGCTGGAAGAGGCCGAGGTTGATGCGCACCGAGTCGAAGTAGAGCAGGTCGCCCAGCTCGCCCGCGGCCACCATCTCCTTAATCTTTCGGACCGCGCCCGTGTAGATCAAGGTGTGGTCGACCATCAGGTTGAGGCCGCGCCGCTCGGCGAGCGCGATCAGCTCTTCGGCCTCGCGGGCGCTCGCGGTGAAGGGCTTCTCGACGAGGACGTGCTTGCCCGCCTCCAGCGCCCGGCGCGCGAAGTCGTAGTGCGTGGCGACCGGCGTGGCGATGACGACGGCGTTGAGGCGCGGGTCTGAGAGCAGTTCGGCGTAGTCGTCCGTCGGGCGCGCGACGGGGTAGCGCCGCGCGGCCTTCGAGAGGTGGCGCGCGTCCTTGTCACAGACCCAGCGCAGCGCCGCCCCCTCGTTCTCGGAGAAGTTGCGAATCAGGTTCGGGCCCCAGTAGCCGCAGCCGACGACACCGACGGATATGGTCATAGCTTAAGAGCG
>DASVVO010000057.1:0-3061 GCA_036386515.1 Pyrinomonadaceae bacterium | reverse complement strand
GCCCCCCGCCGCGACGCCCTTTTTGTTTCGACCGGCGATGTTACTGCGTGGCCGGATAGACCATCGTGAGCGGGTCGGGCAGCGGGATGCGCCGCACCTGCCCGTCGCGCGCGATCTTGGCGAGCGAGTGCTGCGGGCGGTCGGGGTTGCCCTTCGTGATCTCGTCAATGTTGCCGACGACGAGCACGACCAGTTTCTCCGGTTGCAGGTACTTCTGCGCGACGCGCTGCACGTCTTCCGCCGTGACGGAGGCGACGCGCGCGCGGTAAGTGTCCCAGTAGTCGGCCGGACGCTTGGTGAACTCGTCCTGCGCGAACGTCCCGGCGATCTGCGCGGCGGTGGCGAAGGTGCGCGGGAAGACTTCGATGGCCGAGTTCTTCGCCGTCTCCAACTCCTCGGCCGAAACTTTCGTGGAGCGCAGGCGGGTGATCTCTTCCATGATGATGTCGATGGCCTGCGAGGTCGTCAGGTTCTTCGACTGGAAGGCGACGCGAAAGAGGCCGGGATTGTAAACGCCGAGGCTGAAGCTCGACCCCGCGCTGTAGGCCAGTCCCTCGTCGGAACGCACGCGCGAAGTGATGCGCGAGGTGAAGCCGCCGCCGCCGAGGATGTCGTTCATGATCGAGAGCGCGTAAGAATCGGGGCTGTCGCGCATCGCGCCGATGTGGCCGATGCTCACGCGCCCCTGGTTCACGTCCGGCTTATGCACTGTGAAGACCCCGGCGTTGGTGGCATACGGCGTTTTCGGCACGTCGGGCACGGCCTGTTTGCTGACCGGCCAACCGCGCATCGCCGCTTCGAGTTTGGCAAGCATCTCTTTGGTGTTGAAGTCGCCGGAGACGGCGAAGATGAAGCCGCCCGGATGGTAATACTTCTGGTGGAAGGCCAGCATGTCTTCGCGCGTGATGCCCTCGATGGAAGCCTTGGTGGTTTCCTTGGCCGAGAAGTGATCCGCGCCGTACATCAAACGCGCCCACTCGCGGCTCTCGATGGCATCGGTGCGGTCGTTGCGCCGTTCCATGCCCTGAAGAATCTGGCTCTTGGAGAGCTTGATGCGATCTTCCTGAAAGCGCGGGTTGCGGAGCATGTCGAAGTAGAGCGCCAGCCCGGCGTCCGTGTCTTTGGCGAGCACGTTGATCCCGGCGCTGCCTTGCAGCGAGCTGATGGAACTGTTGATCCCGGCGGCGAGAAAATCGGCGGCTTCGTCAAACTCTTCGGCGGTCTTCGAGGTGGTGCCGCCCGTGCGCATCTGCGCGCCGGTGAGCGAGGCCAAACCCTCTTTGCCCGCCGGGTCGAGATACGCGCCCGTGCGCACGAGCGTCGAGACGTTGACCAGCGGCAAATCGTGGTCTTCGACGAGGTAGACGACCGAGCCGTTCGAGAGCACGTGACGATATTGCTCGCGCTTCGGCGGCGTGTAGGTGAGCGGCGTGAACTTCAATTCGCGCGGGTGCGCGGGAATGTTCGACGGCTGCTGCGCCAGCAGTCCGGCGGGCGCGAGCGCGACGAGCGCGACGGCCAGAAATGCTGAAAGGAAATTTCGCTTTCTCATGTTTACTTATTACCCCCTTCGAGTTGCTTGAGGCGATCTTCCAGCATCTTCCTGACCACCTTGATGAAGTTCTGTTTGTCGGCGGGGGCTGATGCGCCCTGTTGATCGATCTGCGTGAGCATCATCCTCAGTTGCTCGGCCTTCGCCTGCGCCAGCATCGCACGCATCCCGCGAATCTGAGTCTTCTCCTGATCCGTCAGACCCGCGAGCGCGGGGTCTTCGGTCGCCGCCGCGGCAGCCGCGCCGCCCTCTGCCTTCTTGGTGTGATAGATGGCGATGGTGCGGTTTTCCGGCTTGAAGTAAGTGTTGGCGACGCGGCGGATGTCCTCCGCCGTCACGGCCTGAAAACGCGCGGGGTCGGTGTTGAGCGTCTCCCAACCGCGATTGTTGTCGCGCAGGAGAAGTTGCACCATCAACCCGAAATTCGATTGCAGCCCGCGAAAGTCGTTGGCGGCATACTGGTTTTTCACCTTCTGCAATTCCTTGCCGTCAACCAACTCTTTTTGCAGCCGCTCGATCTCTTTGTAGAGCGCCTGCTCCACCTCTTCCGGCGTCTTGCCCGGCTTGGCGACGCTGCTCAACTCGAACAAGCCTTCATACTTGCGCCCGTCGTGGCTGGCGAACGCGCTGTTGGCGATGGCCTGTTGGAGGACGAGTGACTTGTAGAGCCGACCCGTGCGGCCGCTGAGGACGCTGCCCAGAATGTCGAGCGCGAAATCGTCTGGGTGGCCTTCCGCGACGGTGTGGTAACGCACGCGCACCTGCGGGACGGTTTCGGCGTAAGCGACCATGCGCTTCTCCGCCAGTTGTGGCATCTCGCTCGTGCGGACGGGTTCAGGCTCGCGCGGGCCGCGCGGCAGCCGCCCGAAATACTGTTTGGCGAGTTCCACAGCGCGCGCCGGGTCGATGTCGCCGACGAGGCAGGCCGTCAGATTGTTGGGCGCGTAGTTGACGGCGAAATATTCGAGCGCTTCTTCGCGCGTGATGCCTTCGAGGTCGCTCGGCCAACCGACGACCGGCCAGCCGTAGGGGCTGGATTGCCAGAACATCGAATCGTAGAGTTCGTTGAACTTGCCCGTCGGCGTCGAGTCTGTGCGCAGCCGTCTCTCTTCATGCACCACGTCGCGCTCGGAGTAGAACTCGCGGAAGACGTGGTTGGCGAGGCGGTCGGACTCCATCCAGAACCAGAGCTCGACCTTGTTGGCCGGGACGTTCAGGAAGTAGATGGTGAAGTCGTTGCTCGTCCCGGCGTTGAGGCCGGCGCCCCCGGCGGACGTGTAGATGCGGTCGTACTCGTCCTTGATCATCAACTCCTTCTCCTGCTTCGTCAGCTCCTCGAAGCGGGCGCGGAGCTGCTGGTGCTTGGCCGAGCGGTTCTTCGGGTCTTTGGCGTCGGAGATTTCGCCGAGCCGCGCCTTCTGGATGAGCGCGACCTCCTCGCGGCGGAGTTCGGCCCTCACCTGATCCATCTCGGCCAGGACCTTCGAGTGGGCCGCGTGGTCTTTCGTG
>DASVVO010000056.1:0-80755 GCA_036386515.1 Pyrinomonadaceae bacterium | reverse complement strand
GGACGGCAGTTATCTGGCGGAGCACTTGCTCTCGCTCGGCTATGAAGTGCATGGACTCGTGCGCCGCGTCGCCCTCGAAGACCCCTCGCGCCGCTTTGCCCGCATCTCCCATCTCCTCGACCGCGTCACCCTCCACCCCGCTTCGCTGGAGAGCTACCCCTCGCTCTTTCACGTTGTCAGCCGCCACCCGTTCGACGAGTGCTACCATCTGGCCGCGCAGAGCTTCGTGGCCGAGTCGTTCGCCGACGGCTTCTCCACCATGAACACCAATATCAACGGCACGCATTATTTGTTGGCCGCCCTGCGCGAGTTGCGTCCTGAGTGTCGCTTCTACTTCGCCGGGTCGTCCGAGATGTTCGGCAAGGTGGCCGAGACGCCGCAGCGCGAGACGACGCGCTTCCACCCGCGCTCGCCATATGGGATATCGAAGGTGGCGGGGTTCGAGTTGACGCGCAACTACCGGGAGGCCTACGGGATGTATTGCGCGAGCGGGATGTTGTTCAACCACGAGAGTCCGCGGCGGGGCTATGAGTTTGTGACGCGGAAGATCACCTCGACGGCGGCGCGCATCAAGCTGGGGCTGGCGCAGGAGTTGTTATTGGGTAATCTGGACGCACAGCGCGACTGGGGGCACGCGAAGGACTACGTGCGGGCGATGTACCTGATGTTGCAGCAGGAGGAGGCGGACGACTTCGTGGTGGCGACGGGGGAGACGCACACGGTGAGAGAGTTTTGCCGGCGGGCGTTTGCGGAAGTGGAATTGGATTACGAGGAATACGTGCGGGTGGACGAGCGGTTTTTGCGCCCGGCGGAGGTAGATTTGCTGGTGGGGGATGCGGGGAAGGCGACGGAGGGGTTGGGGTGGCAGCCGGAGTACAGTTTCGGGGAGATGATCAAGGAGATGGTGGAGGCCGACCTGGAGACGGCGCGCCGCGAAGGCACGCGTGCCGATGCCGCCCGCGGCGCATGAAGGCGGCGGCGGTTAAACTTTGAGGCAGAGTAAGGTTTAATGGACGTAGTTATGCCGGTTGAAGTGAAAGAAAGTTCTCAGGACGAGTTGACGGCGAGCGGAGACGCGCCGCGAGTTTCCGTCGTCATCGTGAACTGGAACACGCGCGAACTGACGGCGCAGTGTATCGCCACGCTGAAAGCGTCGCTCGCGGACTTGCCCGCCGAGATCATCCTGGTGGACAACGATTCGAGCGACGGGAGCGCGGAGTACATCGCGGAGCAGCACCCGGATGTGTGCCTGGTGCGAAGCGGCGCGAATTTGGGTTTTGCGCGCGGGAATAACCTGGGATTCAAGTATGCGCGCGGGCGTTATCTGGTGCTTTTGAACAGCGACACGATCGTGCTCGAAGGGGCGGTGCAGCGGCTGGTGGAATATCTGGACGCGCACGCGGACGTGGCCGCCGTCGGCGGGCAACACTTGAACGGCGAGGGCGAGTTTGTGCCGACGGGCTTACGCTTCCCGACGCTGTGGAGCGACCTGTCGGTCGCCGCCGGATTGAACAAGTTCGGCCCTTTGGTGTTGAAGAAGAATCAGCGTTTGGCGCGTCTGTGGTACGTCGTCGAGACGGGTGAAGTTGACTGGTTGAGCAACTCGTTCGTCGCGGTGCGGCGCGAGGTGCTCGATCAAGTGGGGCCTTTGCCGGAGGAGTTCTTCCTGTACGGCGAGGACATCGAATGGTACTGGCGGATGCGCGAGGCGGGCTTGCGCGTCTGTTACGTCCACGGCGCGCCCATCGTGCATCTGGAGAACAAGAGCAGCAATCAACTCTACAAGAACAACGACAAGCACTATCGCTATCTCGACGCCTTCTACGTGTTCGCCGCGCGCCACCGCAACCCGCTCTCGTGGCGGCTGGGCTGGATGGCGAACGCGCTGCACTGGGGCGCTCTCGGCGTGCGCTTCTATCTGCGCGGGCGGCTGAAGAAGGACGAAGACGCCCTGCGTCGCGCGCACTGGCTGCGCTCGTTCGCGCGTTATCACATAGATCAGGTGACGGGGAAGATCGCGCCCATCGCGCGCTGAGGCGAACGGGCAGCGGGCGGTCTTTCGTTTCCCCTTGCATATGGTGTGACGGGCGTGTTGTTTTGACCGTCATTATTTAAGGCTACCCGGCGTTGATTATTTAAGACTACTTTTAAGACCTAATTATTCGATACATGAGGGAACTGCAAAACAAACAGGTTCGGATCGCGCTCGTCGGCTGCGGGGCTATCGCACATTCGCACGCGCAGGCCGTGGCCGGCGTGGCCGGTGCGCGCTGCACCGCGCTCTACGACGTGGACGCGGCGCGCGCCGAAACTTTGCGCCGGAGTCTCTGCCCCGACGCCGTGGTGTTGACCGACCCGGATAAAATTTCCGCGCACGCCGACGCGGCGGTGATCTGTGTGCCGAACGTGCATCACGCCGCCCTGTCGCTGCGACTCCTGCGCGCGGGGCTACACGTGCTGTGCGAGAAACCGCTCGCGCTCACATCGGCCGAAGCCGTGGAGATGCTCGCGGTGAGCGAAGGCGCGGGGCGGCTCCTGGCCTGCGGTTTCGTGCGTCGCTTCTTCGGCTCGACGCAACTGGCGGCGGATGCTTTGCGGCGTGGATTGGTGGGCACGCCAATTCGTTTCGAGGTGCGCGAATCGGTGTGGAACTGGCCTCTGAATCGTGCGACGTTCGACCCGGCGTGGGCGGGAGGCGGGGTGTTGATCGACCTGGGGCCGCACGTCTTCGACCAACTGGCGGCGTGGCTCGGCGCGGTCGAGGTCGAGGGTTACGAGGATGATGCGCGGGGGCGCGTGGAGGCGTTCGCGCGCGCGCGCGTCAGTTGCGTGACCGAGGGCGCGGGGCGCGTTCCCGGCGTCGTCCAACTGAGCCGCGCTTATCGCAGCGTCAACCGCGCGCGCATCTACTGCACGAACGGTTACATCGACATCGACCCGCATGCGCGCACGGAGATCAAGCTCGTCTTCGGGAGCGGCGCGGAAGCGGCGGGGGAATTTCACACGACCGCGCACGCCGACGGCTCCGCGACGGCCGACCCGTTCGTGCGGCAGATGGAAAACTTCGTGGGCGCGATCAGGGGCGAGGCGGAACTGGTCGCCCCGGCGCGCGACGCGCTGCCGACGGTCGAGGCGATTGAGACGTGTTACCGGAAACGCGAGGCCGCGCCGGAGAGTTGGAACCGGGGCGCGGCGGCGAGCGCGGCGGCGAGCGCGGCGGGGCGCACGGCGGTGCGGGAGAGTCGGTATCGGAAAATTCTGGTGACGGGTGCGGCCGGGTCGGTCGGGTCGCGTCTGGTGGAGATGTGGGCGGCCGGGGGGCGTCTCGGCGAGTTGCGCTGCATGGTGCGCAGCTATCGCACGGCGGCGCGCATCATGCGCTATCCGCTCGAAGTGGTGGAAGCGGATTTAACCGACGAAGCATCGGTGAGGCGCGCGGCGGAAGGCTGCGACGCCATCGTCCATCTCGGCGTCGGCGATAAGGCGGGGCAGGAAACCGAGCCGCTGTTGGCCGCCGCGCGCGCGCTCGGCATCCGCCGTTTCGTACATATGAGCAGCGCGGCCGTCTATGGCCGCTCGCTGCCGTCGCGCGTGGAGGCGGCGCAGGAGGCGACGCCGCTGCGGAAGACGGGCGAGCCGTATGCGGACGCGAAGGCGCGCGCCGAACAGGCCGTGCTCGACGAGTGCGGGCGCGGGTTGGAGGGCATCGTGTTGCGGCCGCACATGGTTTACGGGCCGTACCTGCGCTGGAGCGCGGAGTTGATGGAGTTGCTGGCGCGCGGGCAGGTGTGCGTGGTGGAAGACGGCGGATGGTGCAACCTGATTCACGTGGACGATCTGGTCGAGTCGGTGCGGTGCGGGTTGGAGACGGAGCAGGGCTTCGGTCGCCCGCTGTTCGTGACGGACGGCGCGCCGTTGAAATGGAGCGAGTATATAGAGGCGCACGCGGAATTGCTGGGCGTCGCCGCGCCGCGCCGGCAAAGCGCGGAAGTGTTGCCGGGCGAGTTGGATTGGCGCGGCTGGGTGCGCGCGTCGGTAAGGCCGCTCGGCGCGGTCGCGCGCAGCGACGAGTTTCGTTCGTTCGTCTTCCAGAGTCCGGCGATGCAGGCCACCGTGTTTCGCGCCTATCTCGCGTTGCGCGAGCGGAAACGCCTGCGCCCTTACCTGGAGAAACTGAAGTCGGGCGCGGCGGCGAGCGGCGGGCAGGCGGGCGACAGATTCGACGAGACGTGGACGCTCTTGCAACTCTCGGAGTCGCGCTTGAGCGCGGCGCGGGCGGAGCAGGAGATCGGGTTTCGCGCGCGCGTCAACTTCGCGGAAGGGCTGCGGCGGACGGCCGAGTGGTTCGCCGCTTACGGGCTGACGCCCGCCGACGCCTCTGCGGCGGCCGCCGCCGTGCGCGCGGGGGCGGAGGATAGTCTCGTCGCGGCCGGTTGAGTTTGGGCGCGGGCGGGCGGTTTTTCGCCGGGGAGTTTGCAGCGGCGCGAGAGAGCATGTTGAAGGTCACCACACTCTGCTTCAAGGTCGTGCGCCGCGCGCTGGTGTGGCTGCTCGGCGCGCCCGCCGCTTTCCTGATCGACGTGTCGGAGCGCAACGGCCTCGCGCACTGGCCTTTCGTGACGGAGGCGCTGGGAATCGTTCCGTTCACCTTCGGCTGGCAGTTCAGGCAGGAAGTTTATCGTCGTCTCGGCGTGTGTCGCGGCGCGGGCATCATCCTCAACCACGGGACGAGCATCGGCGACCGGCGCACGCGCATCGGCGCGGACGTGTGGATGAGCCGCGACGTTTACGTGGAGTACGCGCTGGTTGAAGACCACGTTCTCATCGGCCCCGGCGCGATCATCCTGGCCGGGCGACATCATCATCGCGCCGACGACGTGGACGTGCCGATCAAGTTGCAGGGCAATAACCCGCTCGTGCCCGTGAGCATCGGCGAAGGAGCGTGGATCGGCGCGAACGCAACGGTGATGGCCGACGTGGGCGCGCACGCCATCGTCGGCGCGGGCGCGGTCGTCCTGAAGCCCGTCGCGGCCTACGCGATTGTCGGCGGCAATCCCGCGCGCTTCATCCGCGACCGGCGCGGCGGTGGCAAAGCCAACGTCGCGGCTGAAGCGGCGACGTTGGAAGATTCGCGCGCGGCGGCGAGCGTCGGGGCAACGACCGCCGCAGCAGCAGCGGCGGCGGCGCAAGGTGAATGAATCTCCCGACCCGTCTCTCACCATCTCACTCCCTACCGAAAAACATGCGAGCCGACCGGCGCGGCGGATTTTGAGTTGAGGTAAGAGAGTTGTACGGGGCAGCACGAGCATGAGAGCGGAGCACACGGCGACGGGCGGGCACATCGAAGCGACGGCGGCGGAACAATTCGTCGTGTCGCTCGTCGTCCCCGTGCGTAACGAGGAGGCGTCGCTCGGCGCGCTGCTCGAATCCATCCGGCGACAGACGCACCAGCCCGCCGAAGTGATCATCGTTGACGGCGGCTCAACCGACGACACGGTGCGGCTCGCGCGCGAGATGGGCGAGACGCGAGAGGGCTTCCTCCTGCGCGTGATCGAAGGCGTGGAGGCGACGCCGGGACGCGGGCGCAACATCGGCATCGGCGCGGCGCGCTCGGAATGGGTTGCGCTCACGGACGCAGGGATCAGGCTTGAGCCGACGTGGTTGGAAAATTTGGTGCGGGCGGCGCGCGCAGACCGCGACGTGTCGGTCGTTTACGGAAATTACGAAGCCGCCGCCGGGAGTTTTTTTGAACGCTGCGCCGCCCTCGTGTACCTGCCGCCGAAGACGGAGCGCGCGGGCGGGCGGATGCGCGGCCCCTCCATCGCCTCCGCGCTGCTCAAGCGCGAGGTGTGGGTGGCGACGGGCGGCTTCCCCGATCTGCGCGCCTCGGAAGACCTCTTTTTCATGGAACACGTCGAGCGTCTGAACTTCAAAATCGCATACGCCCCGCAGGCGACCGTGTGGTGGCAACTGCAACCGACGCTGCGGAAAACTTTCCGCAAGTTCGTGCTCTACTCGCGCCACAACGTGTGGGCGGGGCGGCAGTGGGATTGGCACTACGGGCTGGCGCGGCAATACGCCGTGTGGCTCGTCTGCTCTGCGCTCGCCGTCGCGCACAGTCCGTATTGGCTGACGGTGCCCGCGATGGGCATGCTGGCGCGCGCGGCCAAATCGATCTACGCGCGGCGCGAGGGGCGCGGGTGGGCGTGGCTGCTCAACCCGGCGCAGTTCGCGGGCGTGGTCTTCGTGATGCTCGCGGTTGATCTCGCCACGTTCGTCGGTTGGGCGCAGGCCGCCTGGCGGCGCGGCGGCCGGGGCGGTGCGGCCGGTCTGAACGTGCCGAAGCCGGGCGCGGAGCACGAACCGCGATGACCACGCCCAGGCCGCTCAAGACGCTTTACCTGTGCTACTTCGGTTTGCGCGAGCCGCTCGTGCAGACGCAAGTGCTGCCCTACCTGCGCGAGTTGCGGCGCGGCGGCGTCGAAGTGCGCCTGCTCACGTTCGAGCCGAACCGGCGCGCGGCGTGGACGCGCGAGGAAGAAAGCGCGTGGCGCGAGCGTCTGGAAGGCGACGGCATCCGTTGGCACGCGCTCGCCTATCACAAAAGCCCGTCCGTGCTGGTGACGCCCTACGACATTCTGCAAGGCGCGTGGACGGCGGCGCGGCTCGCGCGCGCGCACAAGATCGACGTGCTGCATGCGCGCGGCCATTTGCCGATGGCGATGGCGCTCCTCGCGCGGCGTTGGTGCGGCGCGCGGCTGCTCTTTGACATTCGCGGCCTGCTCGCGGAGGAGTATGAGGAGGCGGGCGTGTGGACGAAAGACTCGCCGCAGTATCGCGCGGTGCAGGCGGTGGAACGCGCGGGGCTGAAACGCGCGGCGCAGTTGATCGTGCTGACGCGCCGCTTGCGCGACCTGCTCGTCGCACGCGGGCTGGCGCGTCCCGAACAGATCGAGGTCGTCCCCTGCTGCGTAGACTTCGCGCGTTTCGCGGCGACGCCAACGGACGGCGCGGCACGCGCAGGTGATGAAACCGGTGCCGGGCGGCTTTCCGCGCGGCAAGAGGGAAGCGATGGGCAGGAGCGTTTTGAAGTCGTCACGGCCGGGTCGGTGACGGGTCTGTATCTGCTCGAAGAGATGGGGCGTTTCTTCCTCGCTTTGCGGCGACACAGGCCGGACGCCTTTCTGCGCGTCCTCACGATGTCGGCGGCGGCCGAGGCGACGGCGACGCTCGAACGCGTCGGCCTCGCGCGCGCGGACTTCCACGTCGGCGCGGTGAAGCCTGCGGAAGTCCCCCTGTTTTTGCAACGCGCGCGGCTCGGAATTTCGTTCCGCAAGGCCACGTTCTCGCAGATCGCCGCCTCGCCCACGAAGATTCCCGAATATCTCGCCGCCGGTCTGCCCACCGTTTGCAACGCGGGGATCGGCGACACCGACGACATTTTGACGAGCGCGCGCGTCGGCGTCATCGTCCGCGACTTCGACGAGCGGACGCTTGACGAAGCTG
Organism: Pyrinomonadaceae bacterium; assembly: GCA_036386515.1. GTDB lineage: Bacteria > Acidobacteriota > Blastocatellia > Pyrinomonadales > Pyrinomonadaceae > JAIVJZ01. The sequence goes on along the minus strand of DASVVO010000056.1, from coordinate 73,249 downwards.
CCCGTGCCGCCCTCGCGCTGGCCGACGAGCCGGACGTGCGCGAGCGCGCGGTCGAGACGGCGCATCGCTATTTCGACCTCGCGCGCGTCGGCGGCGTCGGCTATCGCAACGCCTACCGGCGGCTGGCCGCCGGGGCGGCGGGCGCGTTCGTGATGCCCGAAACCACGTAGCCTCCACGGGTGAAGTTTGCCGCGAGTGAATTTTGCCGCGAGTGAATTTTGCCGCCAGTGAATTTTTGTCGCAGGTGAGTTTGTGAACGACGCGAGCACAGCGAGAGTTGACGAAGGGACGCCGGAGACGCCGGGGCGCGCGGCGGAGTCGTCCGATTTGATGGCTCTGTGGTGGGAGAAACAGCGGGCGACGGGTCTCGTCCGCTACGACCCGCACCTGTTGGTGCTGCACGGCGTGGAAGAGGCGTGCGGCGCGCACGGGTGGGGCACGGTTTTTTACAGCAAGGCGCGCGAGGATTACAAAACGCGCGTCGGGAGTTTGCCGGAGAAGCGCGCGGCCACGTTCGATCTCGACTTGATGAGCCGACTGTTGTGCGCGCGCGCGGGCGGTCTCAACGTCGCCGCCAACCCCAATAGCCTCGTCCCCGGTCATCTCGTCGTCTGGCCGGAAGAGAAGCGCGCCGAGTTGACGTTGACGGACTTGGCGGACGTGTCGCGGCTCGCGCGCGCCGCCGCCGCGTGGACGTTCATACATAACATGGAACGCGCCGCCGCTTCCATCGTCGATTGGGCGCACTTCCAAGCCTACCCGTGGGAGTTTCCGCTGGCGCGCGTGGAGGCGGGCGAGACGATCCATGAGTCGGCGGGCTTCAAGCTCGCGCGCCTCGCCGAGACGTATCCGGCTTACGCGCTCGCGGTGGAAGCGGAGAGCGCGGAGCGGCTGGCCGCGTGGTTGTTCGAGATGCTGGGAGCCTTCGCGGCGGGCGACGAGACAGCGGGGCGGGAGCGCGTTCCGTGCAACATCGTGTGGCGCGGAGCGCGCGCGTGGCTCATCCCGCGCTCCGCAGGGCAATCGACGCTCGCGGCCGCCTACGTCGGCGCGTTGGAACTGGGCGGGCTGTTCTGCCTGCCGAACGCAGACAGCCTGCGCCAATATTTGCCGGACGCGCTCCGTGCCGAGGTGCGCGGGGCGTCAATCGCGGGCGAGCCGGAGGCGCGCGCGTGGTGCGAGCGCGTTGCCCGCGAGACGGCGAGCAAGCTCCACACGTCCGGCGGCGGGACGACATGAGCGCGGGCGTCGAACTCGGTGAACTGTTGGACGCCGCGCGCGTCGAACGCCTGCGCCGCGCGGGCGCGCTCGCGCTGGACGTAGACGACACCTTGCTGGCGCGCGAGCGGGCGGCGGGCGGCGGCGCGGGCGGCGAAGAGACTTTCGCGGAGAGCGCGTCGGCCGCGCTGCTGCCGGAAATTTTGCGGCGCGGCTTTCGCGTCGGCCTCATCACGGGGCACGGCTGGCGGCAACTCGAATCGCGTCTCGTCGCGCCCGTCGTCGAACGCTTGCGGGAGACGGGCGACGAGTCGAGCATCGAGCGTCTGCGCGTCTATGCCAACCGCGGCGCGTCGAAGATCGTCTGGGACGGAGCGCGCCACGGGGTTGAAGAGATGTACGGCGAGCGTCATCAACTCCGCGTCCCGGACGTGGCGGCCTTGCGCGGTCTGCTCGAAACGCTCGGCGCGGAGTTCGACGCGCAAGTCGGAGCGCGCGGCGAGTGGTACCGGGCGGCGTTCCCGCTCTTCGATTTCTCGACGCTGCCCGCGCGGGTGCTTGAGCGCGAGGGCGCGGTGCTCGTGCTGCGTCCCATCCCGGCGCGGCGGCACGCGGGCGCGGGCGTGCGTTTGAACCCGCGCGCGGAAATTTACGCACGCGGCCTGAGTTTGCTGCGCGGCGCGCGGTTGGACGGCGACTACGAACTCGCCGAGAGCGGGCGCAGCAGCATCGAGATCACGCGGCGCGGCGTGTCGAAAGAGGCGGCGATGCGCGATCTCCTGGCGGAAGTTGCGCGGGCGACGGGCGAAGCGGAGGCGGCGGCGGAAAGCGCGCTCGTCTACGTCGGCGACGAGTTCGACGCGGGCGGGAACGACGCCGTGATCCCGCAGGTTTTCCCGCGCGCGCTCTGCCTGTCGGTCGTGGGCGGGCGCGCGGGGCGCGCGACTCCGGCGGGCGTCGTGTCGCTGGCGCGGGCGGCGCGGGCGGAGGGCACGGCGGCCACGCACGCGCTCCTTTCGCACCTTCTCAACTTGTCGGCGTGAGTTTGATTGTGCATTATTAGCGGTCTCCTCGGAAAGATGTTTTAGAGTGGTCTGAGAAACTGCTTTGCGCCTTCCCTTTCAACTTTGTGTCGCGGGGCGAAAAACTGTTTCGCGCTTGCGGGCGCGGAGTTGAAAGGGAAGGCGCGAAGGATTGAGCGAGTGCCCGGAAGCGTCGGTATCGGGTGTTAGTTTTAAGATGAAAGAACTGCTTCAATCGGCCAGTGGGTTTAACGTCGTCATTTTGTGCGGCGGGCGCGGCAGCGGCCCGCTCGCCAATCAACTGCTCGATCAGGGCGCGCGCGTCACCTGTCTCGTCAACGCCTACGACGACGGGTTGAGCACCGGGCGGCTGCGCTACGTCTTCGACGAACTCGGCCCCTCCGACCTGCGCAAAAACCTGCTCTCCCTGATGAATCTCGATGCGGCGGGCTATTGGTCGCGCTACGAGGTGTTCGGCTACAGGTATCCGGCCGAACTGGCGCGCGCGGCCGATTTCCGGCGCGAGGTTGAAGACCTCTGCGCGACCGGCGGCGACCAGTTGGCGCGCGGCGAGCGACGCGAATTGTTGAAGATGGCGGCGCGCATGCCCGCGGACGCGCGCGAGCGGTTCGTCGGCTACCTGCGTTTGTTTCTCGCCGAACTCGTCAGGCGCGAGCGCGAAGAGGGCGCGGAGTTTTCTTTCGCGGATTGCGCGCTCGGCAACTGCATCCTGCTCGGCGCGTATTACGAGCACGGCCGGAGTTGGACGCGTGCGCTGCGCGCGCTCGAAGAAGTTTTACAGGTGCGCGGGCGCATCGAGATCGCGTCGGAAGAGAACCGCCACCTCTTCGCGCTCTGCACGGACGGGCGCGTGCTCGCCTCCGAAGCCGCCGTCATCACGGACGCCGACGGCGACATCCTCGAACTCTTTCTCGCCAAAACGCCCGTCGCGCCGCTCGCGCTCGACAATTGGGCAACGGAGTCCGGCGTGGAGGCGGCGCGCGAGCGCATCCGCCGCGAGGTGCATGCGCCGACGGCGGCGAGTCCCGGCGCGCTCGAAGCGTTGAACGCGGCCGACGTGATTATCTACGGGCCGGGCACGTTCCACTCGTCGCTCCTGCCGACCCTGATGATCGACGGCGTGAGCGACGCGATTCGCCGCAGCCGCGCGACGAAGATCATGGTCGTCAACATCGTCGAGGAAGCCGACACGCGCGGCGCGACGGGCGCGGAGCTGGCGCGGAAGATCGTCGAGCAGGTGGGCGAAGGCGCGTACGATTATTTGATCGCCAACGTGCCGCACCATCAGGGCGGCGAAGGCTATTTCACCTTCGACGAGGAGACGCTCCGCGATACGAGCGTCAAACTCGCCACGCGCGACCTCGAAGACCGCACGCGCCCCGGAAGGCACCGCGCGCCGGTGCTCGTGCAGACCATCCTCGGCATCGTCAAACCGGAAGCGGCCGCGCTGGCGCGCGCGGGCGAGGAGCAGCCGCTCGTGAGCATCGTGATGCTCGCGTGGAATCGCAAAGGCGAAGTGGAGATCGGCCTCCACGAACTGCGGAAGCTGACCTACCCGAACATCGAGTTGATCGTCGTGGACAACGGCTCGAAGGACGGAACCGCCGAGATGGTCTATGAGAAGTTTCCCGAAGTGACGGTCGTGCGCCTCCACGACAACACGGGCATGACGGGTTACAACGTCGGCTTCGCCACGGCGCGCGGCAAGTACGTCGCCATGCTCGACGACGATTCGCACCTCGCGCCCGAGTCTATCGAGACGATGGTCAAGCTGTGGGAGGACGAGTCGAATAAGGATGTGGCCGTGATGGCCTTTCGCGTGATGAACCCGCACCTGGGGAGCCTCGTGACGCACCTGTGGGAGGAGCGTCTGATTCCGACCGAGCCGGGGCGCGAGCGCGAGATCACGAGTTTCGCGGCGTGCGGCGCGGCCATCCGCCGCGACGTGCTCGACGAGTGCGGCTACTTCGACGACGACTTCTTCATCTACGCCACCGAAGACGACCTCGCCATCCGCCTCTGGGACGCGGGCTACAAAATCATCTACGAGCCGCGCTGCCTGTCGTTTCACCGCGAGAGCCGCCAGCAGCGTTCGTGGAAACGCTACGGGCGCGGTTTCCGCAATGCCGCGTGGTTCAACCTGAAGCATCTGCCGTGGCGATTTTTGCCGGTCGTCTTCGTGCGCAATTTGTTCTGGCTGACCGTGCGCGGCGTCCGCTTCCGTTCCTTCGCATACTTCTTCTACGGGCTGGTCGGTTATTTTCAGGGCTACCTGCAATGCCGCACCGCGCTCAAGAAGCGTCGGCGCGTGAAAGCGGAAGTGGCGCGTTTCTGCCTGGCGGACGATTGGATCAGCCGCCCCGTCATCAGCACCGTGCGGCGCATCTTCGCCGACAAGCGTTACATTCTGGACAAGAGGGGGGTCGCTCCATGAGCGCGGTGAAGGGAACTCTGCACAACGAGACGGCGACCACTTCCGCCGACGGCGCGACGGCGCGGGCGCAAACCGAAGCCGCCTCCGCCGCCTTCGACTTTCGCCCGACCGCCTGCGGCGCGTGCGGCGGCGAGCGCGCGCGCCTGCTCGGCTGGCGCGGCGGCGCGGCGCACCACGGCGGCGCGGGAGTGCGCACGCGCATCGTCCGCTGCCTCGACTGTTCGCACATCTACCCGAACCCGATGCCGTTCCCCGCGCGCAGCCTCGACGATCTCTACACCGACACGGACGACTATTTTCAAGGCCACGACGTGGAAGCCAAGAAGCAGAGCGCGCTTCAGAAGATGGCCTACTTCGAGCAGACCCTGGGGCGGCGCGGTCGTTACCTCGACGTGGCCTGTGGGCGCGGCGAGAGCCTGTGGGCGGCGCGCGAGAGCGGCTGGGAGTATGAGGGCGTGGATGCTTCTTCGGCGTACCTGGAATGGGCGGAGGCCAATCTCGGCGTGCGCGGTCGCCTCGGCACGCTCGACGAGATCAAGTTCCCGGACGACCATTTCGACGCCATCACGATGAACGCCATCATCGAACATCTCTATGATCCTTACAGCACGATGAGCGAAGTCTTCCGCATCCTCAAGCCGGGCGGCCTGCTCTCGTTCGACGCGCCGAACGAGGACGGACTCTACCAGCGCATCGGCAACATCTACATGCGCGCGCAGGGGCGCGACTGGGTGGTGACGCTCGCTCCCACTTTCCCGCCCTATCACGTGCAGGGCTTCAACCCGCGCTCGCTCAAGAAACTGCTCGCCCGCGTCAATTTCCGCATCGAGCATTTCACGATGGGCGGAAACATCTGGCCGCCCGTGGGCGATCCGACGTGGCGCAAACAGGCGGAATATCGCGCCGCCAAACTCATCGACTGGGTCGGCCGCCGTGTGGGCGCGGGGATTTACATGGATGTCATCGCGCGCAAGCCTTCGCGCTAGAGACGACCGGCCGGTTTTTTACTTTTGGGCGGAATTCTGTTAGGTTCAACCGTTAAACGAGTAGAAATTCAAACGCGTCAATCATCTTTTTTCCGGTTCGCAGAATGATAGCTATAGTCCTGTTTTGAGTCGTCTGATTTCGACCGAGCCGCCGACGGCTGACGCGCGGGGGTTGGAGCGCGCCGGCGGTATTTTGAGCCGCTTTTAGTTTTCGTTATGTATACACGCCTGTTGAATTTCCTGTGCTGCCCGCATTGCCAGGGGAATCTGGAAGTCTTCCCCCTCAAGACCGCCTCCGGCTCCCCGGAAGAGATCACGGAAGGGCTGCTCCGCTGCGCCGGGGCGCACTGGTTTCCGTTGGTGCGCGGCGTCCCGCGCATGCTGCCCGACGCGCTCGCCGAACACTGGGAAACTCTACAGCCGCTCCTGCCCCAACCCTTGCCCGCCGAGTTGCGGCCGGTGGTGGAAACCGCGCGCGCCTTCGCCGGAGGCGTCAACTACGACCAGCAGACGCGCGAGAATTTCAGCCACGAGTGGGACAATCACGACCTCGGCGGCACGACCTGGGGCATGAAACTCTCCGACCGCGTGGAGTGGTTTTTCCTGAACCCGCTGCGCATCCCCGCCGCCGAACTCAAAGGGAAAGTGATGCTCGACGCCGGTTGCGGCAACGGCAGCCAGTCGGTCGCCTACACGGCGCACGGCCTCGAAGTGATCGCGGTTGATCTCAGTTCCGGGTTGGAGCACGGGCAGGCTTATCGACACCGGCATCAGGGGGCAGACCCGGCGCGCGTCCATTTCGTGCAGGCCAACCTGCAGCAACCGCCGCTCAAACCCGCGACGCTCGACATCATCCATTCGGCCGGCGTTCTGCACCACACGCCCGACACTTTGCAAACCTTCCGCGCGCTGCGCCCGCTGCTGAAACCGGGCGGCACGTTCTACGTCTGGCTCTATAAGTATGAGAAGCTGGTGACGCCCGTGGTGGACACGCTGCGCGTCGTGACGACGCGCATCCGGCCGCGCCAGTTCGCCCGCGTCGCCGATTTGATGGCCGTCCCGTTCATCGGCTTCTGCAAGGCGGTCAACGGGCTGGGCGTGCGTAAATATCCGATCATGACCCGCCGCGAGGCCGCGCTCGCGTTGATGGACATCTTCGGCGCGCCTTACGCTTATTATCATACTTACGAAGAGGTCGCCGGGTGGTACGAGGCCGCCGGGTTCACCGAGATGTGGCCTTGCAACGACGACCGGCGCGGCTTCGGCGTCTGCGGCCGTCTGCCCGCCGCCTCGGAGGGCGACGAGGTCAGGAAAGCAAAGTCCGCATCGCCGGGCGAACCGGCGTCGCTGGAGGCGGCGGCGAGCAGGCAGGGAGGCCAGTTTTAATGTACATCCTCGGTTTAACGACGCTCGGCGATTCGGCCGCCTCGCTGCTCTACAACGGCGAACTCGTCGCCGCGGCGGAAGAGGAGCGTTTCACGCGCGTCAAGCATTACAGCGGCTTTCCCTACAACGCCGTCCAGTTCTGTCTCGACCACGCCGGAATCAACATCTCCGAGGTCGAACACATCGGCCTCTACTGGAAACCGTGGGTGCTGCGCCACAAGGCGATGCAGGCTTTGAAAACCGCGCTCATCTCGCGCGACATGTTCAAGGCGCGCGTTGATCGCGGCGTGGCGCAGGTGGGCGACAGCTACCTCGGCATGTTCCGCCACCCGCGCCGCATCCGCGAGCATTTCGGCCCCTCGAAGTTTCGCTTCCACTTTCTCGAACATCACCAATGCCACGCGGCGAGCGCGTTTTTCCCCTCCGGCTTCGACCGCGCCGCCATCCTCACCTGGGACGGCACCGGCGAAGACACGACCACCCTCTTCTCGCAGGGCGAAGACAACAACCTGCGCGTCCTGAAGCGCATCAAGCTGCCCCACTCGCTCGGGCAGTTCTACTCGGCCGTGACGAACTTCATCGGCTTCGACATGTTCGGCGGCGACGAATGGAAGGTGATGGGCTTGGCCGCTTACGGCAAACCCGAATACTACGACTTCTTCAAACAGCGCGTGCTCACCGTGAACGGCAACAACGATTTCCACCTGAACATCCGCGTGCTCGATCATCACCTCGCCAAGCATTACCAGTTCGGCGCGGAGATCAGCGAGGCGCTGGGGCCGCCGCGCCAGCCCGACGAGGATTTGACCGAGCGACATTGGAACATCGCCTCCAGCGCGCAGAAGGTTTTGGAAGACACCGCGCTCCACCTCATTCGCGGCCTGCACGAAATGACCGGCGAAGAGAATCTGTGCATGGCCGGGGGCGTCGCCTTCAACTCCGTGATGAACGGGCGCATCATGACCGAGTCGCCGTTCAAGAAGTATTACGTGCAGGCGGCGGCGGGCGACGCCGGGTGCTCGCTCGGGGCGGCCTTGATGGTCTATCACACGCGCCTCAAACAGCCGCGCAAGTTCCGCATGGAGCATGCCTATTACGGCCCCGGCTTCACCTCCGAGGAGTGCGCGGCCGCGCTCACCGAGGCGGGACTTAAGTTCGAGACGCTTCCCGACGCGGAGATGCTGCCGCGCGTGGCGCAGATGCTCGCCGACGGCGCGATTCTCGGTTGGTTTCAGGGGCGCATGGAGTTTGGGCCGCGCGCGCTCGGCAACCGCTCCTTCATCGCCGACCCGCGCCGCGCGGACATGCGCGAGTTGCTGAACAAGAAAGTTAAGCTGCGCGAATGGTTCCGCCCGCTCGCCCCTTCGATGAAAGAGGAAGCGAGCGAGGAAGTGTTCGGCCGCCCGCACTACGACCCGTTCATGGTCACCGTCCTGCACGTGGCGGAAGACAAGCGGGGCACGATCCCGGCCGTCGTCCACGTGGACGGCACGGCGCGGCCGCAGACGGTGAGCCGCCGCACGAACCCGCGCTACTGGAATTTGATCGACGAGTTTGCGCGCCTGACCGGCGTCCCGATGGTGCTCAACACGTCGTTCAACATTCAAGAGCCAATCGTGTGTACCCCGCAGAACGCCATCAACACGTTTCAGGGAGCTAACTTCGACGGGCTGGTGTTGGAAAATCATCTCGTCCTGCGTCGCTAGGGGCGGCGCGTCTCACAGCGGTCGAGCGGTCGGCCGTCGCGGGGAGTCCACCGGGTTTTTTTAACAGCATGAACGCCGCTCTCGCCATTCTTTTCCTGCTCATCGGCTCGGTCATCGCGCTCTTTATTCCGCGCTATGGCGGAGCCGCGCTTCTCTTCTGCATCGTGGTGGCGTCGGCCTTCGCCTACCTGATCGGGAAGGTCGAGAGCGACCGGCGGTATCTCCTGCAACTGTTCGTCGCGGGGCTGCTCGTCAGGATGGTCATCGGGTCGGTCATTTTCGCCTTCGAGTTGCAGGGCTTTTTCGGCGGCGACGCGATCACTTACGACCACCTCGGCTACGAGTTGCTGGAGTGGTATCGCGGGCAGGGCGAGATCACCGTGACGGACGGCTCGGTCGTGTGGGGCATGCCGTACCTGGTGGCGGGCATCTACGCCGTCGTCGGGCGCAACGTGCTGGCCGTGCAGTTCTTCAACGCCATCTGCGGTGCGGCGGCGGCCATCGTCGTCTACGTCTGCGCCCAGCACATCTTTCAGAACGTGCGCGTGGCGCGCATCGCCGCGCTCCTGGTGGCCTTCTACCCGTCGCTCATCCTCTGGTCGTCGCAGGCGCTCAAGGACGCTCCCATCGTGTTGCTGCTCGCCGTCGCCATCATGGCGACGCTGAAGCTGGGCGAGCGGTTGAGCATCAGGTACGGGGTGTTTCTGGCGGTCGCGTTGCTCGGCTTGTTGAGTTTGCGCTTCTACATTTTCTACATGGTGGCGGCGGCGATCACGGGGGCGTTCGTCATCGGGATGAAACGCGTGACGGCGCAGAGTTTCGGCCGGCAGTTCGTGGTGATGGCCGCGCTCGGCTTGACGCTGACTTACGTCGGCGTGCTGCGCACGGCCAGCGCGCAGCTCGGCGAGTACGGGAATTTGGAGACCATGCAGCGCAGCCGTCAGGATTTGGCCTCGTCGGCGCAATCGGCCTTCGGGCAGGACGTGGACGTATCGACAACGTCGGGCGCGTTGAGCGTGATTCCTTTGGGGATGATGTACTTATTGTTCGCGCCCTTTCCGTGGCAGATGGCGAATTTGCGCCAGAGCATCACGTTGCCGGAGATGATGTTGTGGTGGGGGAGCTTTCCGCTGCTGGTCTTGGGCGGGTGGTTCACGCTCAAGTACCGTCTGCGGCAAGCCTTGCCGATCATCCTGTTCACGACGATGTTGACGTTGGCGTATTCGATCTTTCAGGGGAACGTGGGGACGGCTTACCGGCAGCGGTCGCAGTTGTTGATCTTCTATTTCATCTTCGTCGCCGTCGGCTTCGTGCTCCTGCGCGAACGCAAAGAGGAACGCGCGCGCCAAGCCTGGGAGGCGCGACGGGCGGCGCAGCAGTTGGCCGAAGGCAACCGGCGTTATAAGAAATGGAAGCACACCAAGGAGAAGGAACTGGAAGATATTGCCAGTAGCCTGTCGGAAAAGATCGGCTTCTAAGTTTACTCGCCGGGACGCTCCCGGCCGCTGTCGCCGCCATCGGGAGCGAGGCGCGTTTGATATTCGACGCACGAGGATTTTTACCGCGAGGCTTTAATCCCGCACTACGACTCCGACGCGTGCGTGCGCGCACGCCTCGCACCGGACGCCCTTCCGGCACACCGTGAGGCACACGGCTCCCGGCAAATTTGAACACAGAGCCTTGCCGCCCCCTGTAGTTTGGTTAAACCATGAACGGCCTTCTTGCCACTTTATCGTTCCTCTATTTCGTCAGCATACCCTTTCTGATCCCCACCTATGGCGGGACGGCCGTGCTCCTGTGCGCCGTCTGCGCCGTGATCGTCTGCTTCCTGATCAGGCAGACCGATCTCGATAAGGAATTTTTGCTCCAGGTGTTCGTCAGCGCGCTGCTGGTCAGGGTGCTGCTGGGAACCACGATTTACTACCTCGGCCTGCAAAGCTTTTTCGGCGGCGACGCCCTGACCTACGACCAGCACGGCTATGCCCTCCTGACCGTCTGGCAAGGCCAGATGGATTACAAGCAATTTACGCGCGGCAACATCCAGGACTTCCTCGGCATGCCGTACCTGGTTGCGACCATCTACGCCATCGTCGGGCGCAACTCGCTGGCCGTCCAACTCTTCAACGCCGTCTTGGGCGCGGCCACCGCGCCCGTCATCTACATCTGCACCCAGCGCATCTTTCAGAACGTGCGCGTGGCGCGCGTGGCCGCGCTCCTGGTGGCCTTCTACCCGTCGCTCATCCTGTGGTCGTCGCAGGCGCTCAAGGATGCTCCCATCGTGTTCCTGCTCACGCTGACGACGCTCACAACGCTCAAGCTCGGCGAGCGGTTCAGCATGAAATACGTGGCCGTGATGCTGTTCTCTCTCTTCGGCCTGTTGAGCATGCGGTTTTACGTCTTCTACATCATGATCGTGTCGGTGGGCGCGGGCTTCGTCATCGGCATGCGACAATTGACGGCGCAGAGTTTCATCCGGCAACTGATGATGGTCATCTGCGTCGGGTTGGCGTTCACTTACCTGGGCGTGCTGCGCAAGGCGAGCGTGCAGCTCGAAGATTACGGCAACCTGGAGCGGGTGCAACGAAGTCGTCAGGATTTGGCCTCGTCGGCGCAGTCCGGGTTCGCTCAAGACGTGGACGTATCGACAACGTCGGGCGCGTTGAGCGTGATTCCGCTCGGCATGATGTACTTGTTGTTCGCGCCCTTTCCGTGGCAGATGGCGAATTTGCGCCAGAGCATCACGTTGCCGGAGATGATGTTGTGGTGGGGCAGCTTTCCGCTCCTGGTCTTGGGCGGGTGGTTCACGCTCAAGTATCGTCTGCGGCAAGCCTTGCCGATCATCCTGTTCACGACGATGTTGACGTTGGCGTATTCGATTTTTCAGGGGAACGTGGGGACGGCTTACCGGCAGCGGTCGCAGTTGTTGATCTTCTATTTCATCTTCGTCGCCGTCGGCTTCGTGCTGATGAAGGAGCGTCGGGAGGAGCGCGCGCGCCAGGCCATCGCGTCGCGCAAAGAGGTGATGGGCAGGCGGCGGCGGCAAACGCAGGTTGAGGGACAGCCGCCGCAGCCGCAGGAGGCGACGGGCGTGGTGAAGCAGGTGACGAGCGTGGCGGAGGGCAACTGAATTATGTGCGGGATCGTGGGAATTGTGGATCGCAGGCGCGGCGCGGTTGACGAGGCTGTGCTCGGGCGGATGTGCGAGGCGATTCGCCATCGCGGCCCCGACGAGGACGGCTTTTATCACGGCGCGGGCGTCGGCCTCGCCATGCGCCGCCTCGCCATCATCGACCTCAAGAGCGGCCAGCAGCCGATGCACAACGCCGACCGCACCGCCTGGATCGTCTTCAACGGCGAAATCTACAACTACAAAGAAGTGCGCGCCCGGCTCGAACAACTCGGCCACGAGTTTCACACCGACTGCGATACCGAGGTCGTCATCCACGCCTACGACGAGTACGGCGCGGAGTGCCCGAAGCACCTGCGCGGCATGTTCGCCTTCGCCGTCTGGGACGAACGCACCGAGGAGTTGTTGCTCGCGCGCGACCGCGTCGGCAAAAAGCCGCTGCTCTACGCGCGCGTGAGTGAAGGGCTGGTTTTCGGCTCGGAGTTCAGCGCGCTGCTCCGGCACCCGCAGGTCGGCCGCGAGGTCAACCGCGAGGCCATTCATCACTACCTCACTTTCATGTGCGTGCCCGCGCCGCTCACCGCCTACCGCGACATACACAAACTCGAACCCGGCCACACCCTGCGCTACACGCGCGACGGCGAGATCAAGACCGAGCGTTACTGGCAGCCCGACTTTTCGCAGAAGACGCGGATGAACGAAGAGGAGGCGGGCGAGCGCGCCGTCGAGATTTTGCGCGATGCGGTGCGCGTGCGCTTGATGTCGGAAGTGCCGCTCGGCGCGTTCCTCTCGGGCGGCGTGGATTCGTCGGCGGTCGTCGCCTTGATGAGCGAGGTGTCGTCCACGCCGGTCAAGACTTTCTCCATCGGCTTCGAGGAACAGGATTTCAGCGAACTACACCACGCGCGCCGCGTCGCCGAACACGTCGGCGCGGAGCACCACGAGTTCATCGTCCGCCCCGACGCGATGGAAGTGTTGCCCACGCTCGTCGAGCACTACGGCGAGCCTTACGCCGACTCCTCCGCGATCCCGACCTACTACGTTTCGCGCGAGACGCGCCGCCACGTCACCGTCGCTTTGAACGGCGACGGCGGCGACGAGTGTTTCGCCGGTTACGAACGCTATGCCGCGATGAAACTGGCGGGCAAATATCGCGGCGTGCCCGGCCTCCTGCGCGAAGGCTTGATCAAGCAACTCGTCGCGCTCTATCCCACTTCGGAGACGCGCCGCAGCCGCGCCCGCGACCTCAAACGCTTTCTCGACGCCGCCTCGCTCCCCACCGTCGAACGCTACATGCGCTGGGTCAGCGTGCTCGACACGCCCGCCAAAGACGCGCTCTATACGGATGATTTCCGCCGCGAGATGAGGGCGCACCACGCCGCCGATTTCGTCGCGCCGTGGTTCGCGCACGCCAACGGCGCGGGGCTGGTGGACGCCTCGCTCCTGGCCGACACGATGACCTACCTGCCGAACGACCTGCTCGTCAAGGTGGACATCGCTTCGATGGCCGTCTCGCTCGAAGCGCGTTCTCCGTTTCTGGATCATCACGTGATAGAGTTTGCCGCGAGTTTGCCGGAGAATCTGAAACTGCGCGGTTTGACGACGAAGTATCTCCTCAAACGCGTGCTGGCGAAACTGCTCCCGGCCGAGAATTTGCAGCGGCGCAAAATGGGCTTCGGCGTCCCCATCGGCCACTGGCTGCGCGGCGAGATGCAAAAATTCCTCCGCGACACGCTGCTCTCGGAAAAGGCTCTCGGACGCGGCTTCTTCAAACCCGAAGCCGTCGCCCGCATGGTCGAACTCCACACGCGCGGCGAGAGAGACTACGCCCACCAGTTGTGGACGCTCTTGATGCTTGAGTTATGGTTTGAGCGATTTATTGATTGATTGGTTAGTAGTCAGTGGTCAGTTGCATGTGATTCATGGGTTAGTTACTAAAGATTCAACCGAACAACTGACCACTGACAACTGACCACTGACAAATTCGCATTCGTTAAGGAGCGTAATCGTGAAAGGAATCGTACTGGCCGGGGGACTCGGCTCGCGTCTGCTGCCGCTGACGGCGGTGACGAATAAGCACTTGCTGCCGGTTTATAATCAGCCGATGGTCTATTACCCGATTCAGACTTTGGTGAACGCCGGGATCAGGGACATCATGATCGTGACGGGCGGCAACTCGGCCGGGGATTTCCTGAAGCTCTTGAAGAACGGGAAGGCCTTCGGCCTCAAGCATCTCAACTACACCTATCAGGAAGGCGAGGGCGGCATCGCGGCCGCGCTCTCGCTGTGCGAAGACTTCGCCGACGGCGCGCCCGTCTGCATCGTGCTCGGCGACAACATCATCGAGCGCAACATCTGTCAGGCCGTGCGCGCCTACCGGCATCAGGGCGGCGGCGCGAAGATACTCCTCAAGCAAGTCTCCGACCCGCAGCGTTTCGGCGTGCCCGAACTCGAAGGCTCGCGCGTCGTGCGTATCGAGGAGAAGCCGCGCGCGCCGAAGTCCGACTACGCCGTGATCGGCGTCTACATGTACGATGCCGAGGTCTTCGAGATCATCAAGACGCTCAAGCCCTCCGAGCGCGGCGAACTTGAGATCACCGACGTGAACAACGCCTACATCGAGCGCGGCGAGATGACTTGGAACGAACTCAAAGGCTGGTGGACGGACGCGGGCACCTTCGAGAGCCTGCTGCACGCCGGCACACTCGTCGCCCAGACGGGCGCAAACAAGATGGAGTCAGTCAATGCAAACCATGCCTGAGCGCGAGCCGCCCGCCGCCGCCGCGCAATTTAAGCGCGGTCAGATACGCGATGTCGTGGTGCGTGCCGTCGGCAAGTTTGTGGACGAGCGCGGCTGGCTCGCAGAGTTGTTCCGCCACGACGAATTGGAGGCGGAGTATTACCCGGCGATGTGCTACATCTCCTCGACCGAACCGGCCGTGCAGCGCGGGCCGCACGAGCACGTCGCGCAGGCCGACTTTTTCGTCTTCATCGGCCCCTCGAATTTCAAGCTGCGGCTCTGGGACAACCGTGCGGATTCGGAAACCTACAACCACGTGATGACGCTCTACGTCGGCGCGGACAACCCGAAGGCCGTGCTCGTGCCCAAAGGCGTCGTTCACGCCTACCGCAACGTCGGGAGCGTTTCCGGCATCGTCATCAACTGCCCCAACCGCCTCTACATGGGCGCGGGCAAAAAAGAAGAGATCGACGAGATCAGGCACGAGGACGACCCGGCGACGATTTACCGGATGGAAGATTAGTCGGAAAACAGAACGCAGAATTCAGGAGTCAGAATGAAAGCAGGCTGATTTTCTTCTGACTCCTGAATTCTGTATTCTGTCTCCTGCTTTATGAAAGTTGTTCGCATCATCGCGCGTTTGAACGTCGGCGGCCCGGCCAAGCATGTGGCGTGGCTGACGGCCGCGACGCGGCGTTTCGGCATCGAGTCGGAGTTGATCGCGGGAACGGTGCCGCCGGGCGAAGACGACATGAGTTATTTCGCGGCCGGGCTGGGGGTCGTGCCCATCCTGTTGCCGGAGATGAGCCGCGAGGTGTCGCCGAAGGATGCGTTGGCGGTCTGGAAACTGTATCGCCTGCTGCGGCGGCTGCGCCCGGACATCGTCCACACGCACACGGCGAAGGCCGGAACGGTCGGCCGCGTCGCCGGGCTGTGTTACCGCTGGCTGACGCCGCGCGCGCTCGTCGGGCGACCGCGCGCGTGCCGCTTCGTGCATACGTACCACGGGCACATCTTTCACAGTTACTACGGGCGGCTGAAGACGCTCATCTTCCTGACCATCGAACGCCTGCTCGCGCGCACGGCGACGGACAGGATCGTGGCGATCAGCCAGCAGCAGTTCCAGGAGATTCACGGGCAGTTCGGCGTGGGGCGCGCCGCGCAGTTCAGGGTGATCCCGCTCGGTCTCGACCTGGAAGCGTTCGCCGGTTGGCGAGGGCGGCGGGCGGCGGCGCGCGCCGTCTTCGGGGCGGGCGCGGAGGAAGTGCTCGTCGGCATCGTCGGGCGTCTGACGGAGATCAAGAACCACAAGTTTTTTCTCGAAGTGGCGCAGACGTTTTTAAAGCGTC
This sequence comes from Pyrinomonadaceae bacterium, assembly GCA_036386515.1. Taxonomy (GTDB): domain Bacteria; phylum Acidobacteriota; class Blastocatellia; order Pyrinomonadales; family Pyrinomonadaceae; genus JAIVJZ01. The sequence goes on along the minus strand of DASVVO010000056.1, from coordinate 57,260 downwards.
AGGCGGATGCGGCGGCGCGGCGCGTGCGCTTCGTCGTGATCGGCGACGGGCACCTGCGCGGCGAACTCGAAGCGCAGGCGCGCGCGCTCGGCATCGCGGAGCGGGTGACCTTTACGGGCACGCGCTCCGACCCGGAAAACTTCTACGCCGCGCTCGACATCGTCGCGCTCACATCCTTGAACGAGGGCACGCCGCTGACGCTCATCGAAGCGATGGCGAACGCGCGTCCCGTCGTGGCGACGGCGGTGGGCGGCGTCGTCGATCTGCTCGGAGAGCCGTTCGTCTCAGCGTCGCCGGAGACGGGGGAGAGTAAAACAAATCCGGCCGCCGCCGCCTCGGGCTACGTCTATTGCGAGCACGGCGTGCGCGTCGGCGCGAACGACGCGGAGGCGTTTTGCGAGGCCTTGCGGCAGTTGGCCGGGAACGAGGAGTTCAGACAGGAGTTGGGCGAGCGCGGGCGGGCGTTCGTGGCGGAGCATTATTCCAAGGAGCGTCTGGTGCGGGATGTGCTCAATCTTTATAGCGAACTATCACCGTCGCCTTCGGTGGCGGCGGTCATGTCGCAACAGCAGGGGAGCGTGCCGTCGGTCGGGTCGGCGCGCGTGAAAGGAGACTGACATTTGCGAGTTTTAATAACGGGCGGGGCGGGCTTCATCGGGTCGCATCTCTCGGACGCTTATCTGGAACGCGGCGACGAAGTCTACGTGGTTGACGATCTCTCGACGGGCAGCTTCGAGAACATCGCGCACTTAAAGACGCACCCGCGTTTTCATTACACGATTGACAGCGTGCATAACGTGCCCGTCTGCGCCGAACTGGTCGATCAGTGCGACGTGATCTTTCATCTGGCCGCAGCCGTCGGCGTGAAGCTGATCGTCGAAAGCCCGGTCAGAACCATCGAGACGAACGTGCGCGGGACGGAAGTGATCCTGAGTCTCGCCAACAAGAAGAAGAAGAAGGTGCTCATCGCCTCGACCTCGGAGGTCTACGGCCTGAGCGCGGAAGTTCCTTTCCGCGAAGACGGCAACCTCGTGATGGGCGCGACGACCAAGGGGCGTTGGAGCTACGCCTGCTCGAAGGCCATCGACGAGTTTCTCGCCCTCGCCTACTGGCGCGAGAAGAAACTGCCGACGGTCGTCGTCCGTCTCTTCAACACCGTGGGGCCGAGGCAGACGGGGCAGTACGGCATGGTCATCCCCACGTTCGTCAGGCAGGCTCTCGCCGGTCGCCCGATCACGGTCTACGGCAACGGCCAGCAGACGCGCTGCTTCGGCTACGTCGGCGATGTGGTGGGCGCGCTGATGAAGTTGATGGATGCGCCCGAGGCGGTGGGGCAGGTTTTCAACATCGGCTCGAACGAAGAGGTCTCCATTCTCGAAGTCGCCGGGCGCGTGAAGGAACTGACCGGGTCAACCTCCGAGATCGTCTTCATGCCCTACGACGAAGCCTACGAAGAGGGCTTCGAGGACATGCCGCGCCGCGTCCCCGACATCTCGAAGGTGAGCGCGCTCACGGGCTTTCACCCGACCGAAAAACTCGACGGCATCCTCCAAAAAGTGATCGCGCACCACAGCGGGCAGGAGAGCCGTCAATCGTGAATCGCCAATCGTGGATCGTGAATAGATAAAACAGGGTCTTTGCGTTCACGGCTGACGATTCACGATTGACGGCTCGCCGCTTGATTTCTCTCGTCACATCGAATAGTTTTTCGGTTGACTTCAAATAGCATCAACCGGCAGTTGCTCATGTATTTCGGCAGTTTAAATCTTCTTCCGATCATCGTGTCGTTTGCGCTCGCGCTCGGGCTGACGCCGGTGGTGCGGCGGCTGGCGCGGCACTGGGGCCTGGTGGCGCAGCCGAAGGCGGATCGCTGGCACAACAAACCGACGGCGATGATGGGCGGTTTGGCCGTGTTCCTGACCGTCATCATCTCTTACCTCGCCTTCCTCGGACAGATGCCGCACCGGCCTTACGGGTGGGTCGTGATCCTGGCGAGCGCGTTCCTGTTCGTGGTCGGCCTCATCGACGACATCGTTCACGTCAAGCCCTACCAGAAGTTGATCGGGCAGGTGATGGGCGCGAGCCTCGTCGTCTATTACGGGCTGACGCTGCCGTGGAGCGCGTCGCCCTCCCTGAACATGGCGATCACGATCTTCTGGCTCGTCGGCATCACGAACGCGCTCAATCTGCTCGATAACATGGACGGGCTGGCCGCCGGGATCGCCGCCATCGCCTCCGCTTTCCTGTCCGCGAGTTTCGTCGTCAACGGGCAACCGGCGGAGGCCTTGATGCTCGGCGTTTTCGCCGCCGCGCTCGTCGGGTTCCTCGCCTACAATTCCAACCCCGCGACGATCTTCATGGGCGATTGCGGCTCGATGTTCATCGGCTTCTTTTTGGCGAGCGCGGCGTTGATGAGCGCGTCGGGCGCGCGCTCGCGCTCCTTCATGGTCGTGCTCGCGGTGCCGGTGCTGATCCTGCTGATCCCGATCTTCGACACGACCTTCGTCACCATTCTCAGGAAACTGTCGGGACGTTCGGCCTCGCAGGGCGGGCGCGACCACACTTCGCATCGTCTCGTCGCGCTCGGCATGACGGAGCGGCGCGCCGTGTGGATGCTCTACGGCTTCGCGGGATTGTCGGGCGTGCTCGCGCTCCTCGTCAGCCGGACGAAACTCGACGTGAGCATCGCCGCCATCGTCGGCTTCACGGTCGTGCTCGCGCTCCTGGGCGTGTACCTGGCGGGCGTCAAAGTTTACGAGGAAGAGGAAGTCTTGAAGGCGCGCGAGAAACCGCTCGTCGCCTTCTTCGTAGACCTCTCCTATAAGCGGCGCATCTTCGAGGTGATGCTCGACGTGGTGTTGATCATCCTCTCCTATTACAGCGCGTACACGCTCCTGTTCGGGCCGATCGCGGAGACGGGCGCGTGGAACCTGTTTCTACGCACGGTGCCCGTGCTGGTGTGCGTGAAGATGTTCGCGTTTCTGGCGACGGGCGTCTATCGCGGGTTGTGGCGTTACATCAGCGTGGACGGCATCGTCGTGTTTGCCAAGGCCGTGCTGGTCGGTTCGGTCGGGAGCGTGCTCGCGCTGCTGGTGGCGTTTCGCTTCGAGGGATTGTCGCGCGCCGTCTTCGTGCTCGATACGATGATCCTCTTCATGATGCTCGCGGGCAGCCGCTTCGCCTTCCGCCTGTTTCGTCACGCGCTGCCCGTACACGAGGCGCGCGGCGCGCGGCGCGTCTTGATCTACGGGGCGGGCGACGGCGGCGAACTGCTGCTGCGCGAGGTGCTCAACAACCGCGAACTGCAACTCACGCCCGTCGGCTTCGTTGACGACGACCCGCACAAAAAGGGGAAAGTCATTCACGGCCTGCGCGTCTTTGGCGGCAACGGCTCGCTCAGGAGCATCTGCGAGGAACAGCGCGTCGCCGAAGTCCTGATCTCCAGCACGCAAATTTCCGACGAACGGCTCGCCGCCATCCTGCAAGATTGCGAGTCAGCCCAGATCACCCTCAAACGCATGCGTATCCAGATCGATCAACTGAACTGAACCGGGCAGAGGTCAGAGGTCAGAGGTCAGAGATCAGTTAAAACAAAAACTCGTCTTCACTAACCTCTAATCTCTAACCTCTGAACTCTGACCTCTGACCTCTCGCTTATGAAAGACCAGATCAAGACCATCGAGCTTCGCGCCGGGTGGGGGCGCGTGTTGTTGCTCGTGCCGGTGGCGTTGGTGTTGTTGGGGGCGTGGTTCGGGCTGCGCTGGTGCATCGGGAACACGATGGCGGAGTGGCTGCCGGACATCGACGGGGCGCAGGCGGCGGCGCGGCTCGCGCCCGACGACCCGCAGGCGCACTTCACCATCGCACGCCTGCGCGAGCGGAGTTTTCTGCCGGAAGAGTTGCCGGAGGCGGCGCGGCGTTACGAAGAGGCGGCGCGCCTGTCGCCGCACGACTTCCGTCTGTTCATGGAGTTGGGACGCGTGCGCGGACTCATCGGCGACACGCGCGGGAGCGAAGCGGCTCTGCGCCGCGCCGTCGAACTCGCGCCCAACTATCCAGACCCGCGCTGGTATCTCGGCAACTTGCTGCTCCGGCAAGGGCGCACCGAAGAGGCGTTCGCGGAGTTGCGCCGCGCGGGCGAGGTGAGTCCCGAAAAATTCCTGCCGCAAGTGGTCGAACTGTCCTGGCGTTTTCACAACGCGGACGTGCCCGCGGTGCTGGCGGTGGTGGGCAGCTCGGCGCGTGCGCGCGGGCAATTGATGGAACATCTGATCAAGCTGAAACGGTTGGACGACGCGCGGCAGTTGTGGGAAGGCTTCGACGCCTCGCAGCGCAAGCTGCTCAGCGCGAAGGGCGAAAAGTTGTTGCTCCGTTTCTTCGAGGCGAAACGCTTTCACGACGTACTCACGATGCACCGGGAACTCTTCGCCATCGAGGGCACGCCGACGGAGGCCGCCCCGGAACGGCTCGCGAACGGCGGGTTTGAAGCGGCGGTGGGCGCGCCGGGGAAGAACCCTTTCGAGTGGCAGGTCGTGCCGCTCGCGGGCGTGCAGATGGGACTCGACGAGCGCGCCCCGCAGGAAGGCGCGCGCAGCCTGCGCCTGGCCTTCAATGCCCCGAACACGCTCAACTTCAGAAACATCTCGCAACTCGTGACCGTCGAACCGCAGACGCGCTACCGGCTCGCCTATTACGTGCGGACGGAAGAGGTGAAGGGCGTGGCGACGCTCGTGACCGAGATCGTGGACGCGGCGCAGCCCGAGCGCGTGCTCGCCGCTTCGCAGCCGCTCGCCATCGGCACGAGCGACTGGCAAGCGGTCGCGCTCGATTTCACGACCGCGCCGGGCGTGCAGGCCGTCACGCTGCGCGTCGTCAGCCCGGCCTGCCCGGCCGCCACCTGCCCCATTTTCGGAAAAGTCTGGTATGACAACTTCAACCTCCAACGCCTCGGCGGCGGCGGAGCCAACACGAACGGACGCAACGCCGGACGCACCTGAGGCGACCGGGGCAAGCGCGCCTCCGGCGAGGCCGGAACGCCCGCCGCGACGCACCGGCGCGCCGGAACCGCGCACGCTCGCGAGTCGCTTTATCATCCTCGCGCTGTGTCTCGCCGTGGTGCTCTCGACGCTCGCCTTCGGCACGGTGCAATCGTGGTCGCTCGGCTTCTTTCAGGCGGGCGCAGGGATAGTCGCCGTGCTCTGGGCGGTTGACGCGTGGCGCACACGGCGTCTGCGCGTGAGTCGCAACCTGTTGCAGTTGTCTCTCGTCGGCCTGTTCGTCGTCGGGCTGGTGCAGTTGCTCCCGCTCGGCGGCGGCGCAGGCGCGGCGACCGTGGGCGGGTTGACGAACGCCCCGGCGGGCACGCTTTCGCTCGATCCCCACGCGACGCGCTTCGTTCTCCTCCAACTCGGCTCGCTCATCATCTATTTCTGCGCCGCGCTCGTCTACACGGACAGCCCCGGCCGCCTGCGCCTCCTCGTGCGCGTCGTGATGATCTTCGGGTTCCTGCTCGCTCTCTTCGGCATGTTCCAGTATTTCACCAACCCCACGCAGATTTACTGGTTTCGCCAACCGAAGTTCGCGCTCCCCTTCGGCCCTTTCATCAACCGCCACCACTTCGCCGCCTACATGGAACTGACGCTCGCGCTCCCGCTCGGCCTGCTCGTCTCCGGCGCGATCGCCGTCGAGCGTCGCCTGCTCTACGTCTTCGCCGTCGTCATCATGAGCGCGGCCTTGGTGCTGACCGCATCGCGCGGCGGCATCATCAGCCTCGGCGCGGAGGTGTTGTTCATCGCGGCCATCGCGCGCATCGCGCGGCGCAAAGACAAGAGCGAAGCGGAGGAGGGCGTGGCGGCCGAGTCGCGTGTGCGCGGCGCGCTGGCGCGCGTCGGGATCGGGTTTGCGCTCGTCGTCGCGCTGCTCGTGGGCGCGGTCTGGCTCGGCGGCGAGGAATCTCTCGCGCGCCTGTTCGGCACGGTGAACTCCGACGACCCGACCTCCGGGCGCGTGCAGTTCTGGCAAGGGACGTGGGGCGTGATCAAAGAGCGTCCCCTGCTCGGCGCGGGACTCGGCGCGTTCGCCGTGGCCTACACGCGGCACGACGTTTTGAACGGCGCGACGCGCCTCGAACAGGCGCACAACGACTACTTGCAGATTCTCTCGGACGCGGGGCTGGTCGGCGGCGCGCTCGGCCTGTTCTTCGTCCTGCTGCTTTTCCGCTACGGCTTCGCGCGCTTCAATTCGCCCGACAAGTACCGGCGCGGCGTGGCGGCGGGCGCGCTCGCCGGTTGTTTCGCCGTGCTCGTCCACAGCTTCTTCGAGTTCTCGCTGCACATGACTTCCAACGCGCTCCTCTTTCTCTTGCTCGCCGCGCTCGCCACCCTCAACGGGCGCGTCGATGCGCCGGACGCCAACAAACGCCGCTCGCGCCGCAAACGCCGGAGCCGGAGCAGTTCGAGCGCGGAGACGGGCAGCGACGCCGAAGCGCACGCGGCCTAAAGGGAACGGCCGCCAATCGGCAGTTGCCCGCGTGGCCGCCCGCCCGCTGCATGCGCCCGCCGTGCAACTCGCTAAAGATAGAATCACTCAACTGATCGGGGCAAAGTACAACTGACCACTGACCACGGATAACTGACCACGGACAACTGACAACTGACCACTGACGGCTTCACTTAACCTATGACCGGAACACCTCGAACATCCGACGCCGCTCCGACGCTGCCGGGAATTTGTCTCGACGCTCTGCGGCGGCACGCAAAGCCCGATGCGTTGAACCGGAAGCGCGCGGACGCGTGGGAGCACATGACGGGGGCGGCGGTGGTGGCGCGCGTGCGCGCGGTCGCGTTGGGGCTGGCGGCGTCGGGCGTGCGTGCGGGCGACCGCGTGGCGTTGTTGTCGGAGAACCGCCCCGAATGGTCGATCGCCGACCTCGCCATCCTCAGTCTCGGCGCGGTGAACGTGCCCATCTACACGACGCAGGCCGTCGAGCAGGTGCGCTACATCCTCTCGGATTCCGCGGCGCGCGTGCTGTTCGTCTCCAATAAAAAAGTTTATCGCCACGCCCGCGCCGGAGTCGAAGGCTACGGCCGCATCGAGCGCGTCGTCTTCTTCGACGCGGAGGATGCCGCCGGGCACGCGGATGCCTCGACCCTCGAAGCGTTGGAGCGCGCGGGCGCGGAGCGCGACGCGGAAGACCCGGCCGAGTTTGAACGCCTGCTCGGCGCGATTCAGGCCGACGATCTCGCCACCATCATTTACACCTCCGGCACGACGGGCGAGCCGAAGGGCGTCATGCTCACGCACGCGGCCTTCGTCTCAAACGTGCTCGCCATCACGAGCGCGCTCCCGATCCGGACGGACGACATCGCGCTCTCCGTCCTCCCGCTCTCGCACATCTTCGAGCGCGCGGTCTTCTACGTCTTCTGCTGGAACGGCGTCTCCGTCTACTACGCGCCGTCCGTGGATCAACTCGCCGAGTACCTGCGCGAGGTGCGCCCGACGATCATGACGGCCGTGCCGCGCCTGTTCGAGAAGGTTTATCACCGCATCGTGAAGAAGGGCACATCGGCTCAAGGTTGGCGGCGAAAGTTGTTTGCGTGGTCGCTTGAGGTGGGAAAGAGTTACGCGGAGTTGGTTGACCGGCGCGAGCGCGTGCCGCCGCTCCTGGAGTTGCAACAGACGATCGCGAGTCGCCTCGTCTTCTCGAAATGGCGCGAAGGCGTGGGCGGCCGCCTGCGCTTTTTCGTGTCGGGCGGCGCGCCCCTCTCGCCCGCGCTCTCCTACGCCTTCCTTGCCGCCGGCATCCCCATCCTACAGGGCTACGGCATGACCGAGACGTGCGTCACTTCGGCCAACCGCCCCGAAGACAACAAGGTCGGCTCCATCGGCCTGCCGTTTCCCGGCATCGAGATGCGTCTGGACGAGTCGGGCGAAATACTCGTGCGCGGCGCGAACGTCATGCGCGGCTATTACGAGCGTCCGCGCGAGACGGCGGAAGTGTTGGACGCCGCCGGTTGGTTCAAGACGGGCGATGTCGGCTACAGAGACGAGCACGGGCACTTCTTCATCACCGATCGGAAGAAGGAACTGTTCAAATTGTCGAACGGCAAATACATCGCGCCGCAGCAACTCGAAAGTTTGATCAAGCAGAGCGCGCTCGTCAATCAGGTGGTCGTGGTGGGCGCGGGGCGCAAGATGCCGGCCGCGCTCGTCGTGCCCGACTGGGAAGCGTTGCGCGCCGCGCTCGCCGACGCCGCCGGAAACGCGAAAGAGTCCGGAGGGGCGGCGCAGGGGAAGTTCGGCAGGGGCGAGCACGATGCGCTCAGCCGCGACCCGGCGGCCGTCAAACTCGTGCAGCGCGAGATCGCGGCCTTGACCGCCTCGCTCCACGACTACGAGCGCGTGCGCCGCGTCGCGCTCCTGCCCGAAGAGTTTTCGATTGACGGCGGGGAGATGACGCCGACGCTCAAAATCAAGCGGCGGGTGGTTGACGAAAAGTTCGGCGCGTTGATTGACGAAATTTACGACGGCGCAAATCCTGCCGGAGGCGCGGCGAAAGACGAGTAGGGGCGCGGAGATGATGAGTTGAACCGGCGGGCAGGGAAGTCGAGCCGCGGGTCGAAGCGAGGCGGCGAGAGCAGGAGCGCGAGAGAGCGAGCGCGCGGTTGAGGCGGGCGAGGAGCCGCGGCGTCTTTAGGCGTCGGTCAGGGAGAGCCGTTCGCGTTCGTAGAGAACTTCCACGGCGCGCCCGGCGGCGTTCGTCGAGACGGAGAGCAAATCTTTGGCGAGGCGATAGAGCGCGAAGGGGATTTTGCCCGTCGGGCAGACGGCCGCGGCGGGCGGAAACCTGGAGAGCAGGTAGAGTTCGGCGTCGCAGAAGTCGCAGCCATTGAGGTGCGCCGTCAATTGCTGGCGCAGTTCGCGCCCGAGCGTCGCGCGCGTGTAGCTGAGGAGCATCTCGGCGGACGGGCAGGTTTTGTGTTTGCAGAATTTGGCTGTGCTGACAGAACCCATGGTTCTTCTCCTTCTTCATCGCTGACCGAGCCTGACGGTCAAACTATCAATCCGTTGTGTTGCCGCTAAGGCTCTTTGTCGAAGCGCGTCGCACGTTAAAAGGCACAGCACGAACAGGCCGAGGGTTGACTGACGAGGTGAGAAAGGCGGCCGTAAAAACCCTTGTCAATGGGCGCTTCGCTTGGTCTCTAAAGAGAAATCGTTAATAGCCGCGAAGTTCCACAACCGGCGGCGACTGAAAGCCGATTTCCTCCTTTTTTTCAACGTCTTGAGGCGAGTGTAAAAAGATGTTGCTCATTCCGCGGCTAGCTGCTAGTATTATTTTGTCGTCAGGAGACGAGACAGTTTCCTGATTCCCTTCGTGGCTGACCGCGCCAATTCCCCTTTGCGGTCATCTGGCACGGTCTATCCAGATTTAGCACTACCACCCAGAGCATGCGGTCTGATACACTTTTCGGTCTCTCCCCGAAAACCCGTAGGCGCGAGCCTTGAGCGCGCGAAGTTTCCCGATGCGTACTGCTCGGATGGGATCGCTGCGGTTCGTGATCCCAAGGATTCTCCGGCCTGAGATCGAGACGGTCGCTTATTGCGTTTCACGCCCCTCGCATAGATAATGAGCGACAATTCGATTCAGGGTGAACAGAGAAGAGAGCAGGTGGAGCTTTGACAGTTTGGGTTTTTGCCCGTCCGGCAGGCTCACAGCCCGTCCGTGGCGACGGCAACTCGGTGAGAGGACACGCGGCGCGTCACACGATGGCGACGCGGTGCATGTCCGCAAGAGACCTTCAGCGCAGGCGCAGTTAAGCGCAGAGAGTAACGACAAACCACATCCAGCCTCTTGTGGAAAACTTGCCTGAAGTAAATCGCCTCACAGTGCCCGCCCGAATATTAGCCTGATAGACACCACTTAATAACATGGCTGCAACATCTGCCGATCATAATCACCCCTCTGAAAATCACATGACCAGCGCCACCGAAGAAGAGTTGCACGCGCCGGCATTGCAGGCTCCGTCTGCCGTCGCCGAACGCCCCGCCCGGGGGACGAACGCGCACTGGGTCGATTCCCTGCGCCGCTCCGATGTCACCCGTCTCTGGACGGAACTCCACCGCATCGTTTGCAGCCACCCGCTCGTGCGCGCCTCGCACAGCGCGGGTCTGCTGGTCGAAGGCGCGGAGCGCGGTAATGCCTACGTTGACCTGACGCAGGAACTCTTCGTCACGCTCCTGAGTAAAGCGCGCTTCCAGCATTATCTAGAGACGGCGATGACCGACGCCGAGATCGAATGTGAGATCAGCCAGATCGAACTGACCAATCTGCTGACGGCCGAACTGCGCAAGCGGCACCCGGAATCCTATCGCCTCGCGCGCCGCATCTCCACCATCATCCAGTCGAGCGCAAACTTCCGCCGCTTCGACGCAGGCTCCGGCAGCGTTGAAGATGAACCGCACCGCCGCCTCGCGGATCGCGTCTACGGCCTCAGCGAATGGCCGGCCGCCAAGCTGCGCCGCAACTCTCAGGATTTGGAGCAGCGCATCCAGATGATCCCCGTCCACCAGCGCGACACGCGCATGGTCGGCTGCACGGGCGATTCGCAGATCATCATCAGCAACTCCGACCTCGAAGATTTGATCATCTCCATCCTCGAAGCGGCCGACGCGCCCGTGGACGTGCGTTCCCTGCGCAGCCTCGTGATGTCGCGCCTGCCCGTGATGGACATTTATCTGGTGCCGCTCGGCGGCGGCGACGACGAAGAGAACGGCCGCATCTTCGAGCCGGTGGACGGGCGCGAGAATCCCGAACAGGGGTTGCTGCGCCGCGAGTCGGAGGAAGAGGCCGTCGGCTACGTCGATCTGTTCCTGCGCGCCCTGCACGCGAGCGTGCGCGGCAAGACCAAGCAGTACGACCGCATGCTCGGCGTCCTCTGGCATTGTTATCTCAGCCCCGACCACGTGACGCAACTCGAAGCGGCCGCGCGCCTTGGCGTCTCCGATTCGCTCGTCTCGGACTACCGCCGGCGCATCGAGCAGGAGTTGCGAGCGTTGGCCTTCGGCGAGATCGAACAGGCGCGCCGTTTCGAGACTTCTTTGCGCGAACGCGTCCGCGCCCTCGTGCTCGACAGCGAGGAAGAGCGCGTGGCGGTTTAAGCCGGGCGCGTGCGGTTGAGCCGTCCTGAACATCTCACCCGACGAAAAGAAAAGCGGTGTCACGTGTTCTATCGTGCGCCGCTTCGTTTTCATAGGAGCGGAAAGTTTTTCATCTCGCGTGAGCGGGCGAGAGACGGCGGGCTGACGATGAATCCGGCGGGCGTTAAACTGTAAAGATGCCAACGAAGCATCCCTTCACCGACGACTACGAACCGATCGCCCCGCCCACCCGCGCGCGCGCCGCGACGCGTGCCGCGGAAGGCGAGGCCGACCCGTGGGCGTTCGGAGACGCGCGCACGGAGCCGTCCACGGGGAATTTTCCGCGCACGGGCAGCGCCGACGAGCGCGACCTTGAGATTGAGAACGCCGCGCGCCCGCGAACGCCGGACGGCGAAGCGTCGCCGCTGGTGGATGCGGCGGGCGACGCGGCCAAGCCCGCCGCGCCCGCGCGATTCAAGCGCGGCCACCTCTTCTCCTACGTCGGCCTCTTTCTCTTCACGGTGGTGCTCTACTTCCGTCCTTACGAACTCCACCCGTCGCTCGCGGGGCTGACCTCTCTCGCCTACTGGCTCGCCTTCGTGACGCTCTTGATTTTCCTCCCGACGCAATTCGCGCTCGAAGGCAATCTCACGGCGCGGCCGCGCGAGGTGAACCTCGTCCTGCTGCTGTGCCTGTGCGCGCTCATCTCCATCCCGCTCGCCATCGACCCTGGCGAAGCGTGGACGGCTTTCAACTACCCGTTCATCCGCGCCGTCGCCATGTTCATCGTGATCGTGAACGTCGTGCGCACGCCCTTGCGCCTGAAGGGACTCATGTTTCTCGGCATTGCGGTCGGCATCGTCCTCAGCGCAAGCGCGATCAACGATTATCGTCTGGGGCGTTTCGCCATCGCGGAGGGTCAGCGCGTGGCGGGCGTGGTGGGCGGGATGTTCGGCAACGCGAACGACATGGCGCTCCATCTCGTCGTGATGATCCCGCTGGCAATCGGGCTGCTGTTGAGCACGCGCAACCTGCTCGCCAAACCGCTCTACGCGGCGGCCGCCTTCCTGATGGTCGGCGGCATCATCGCCTCGTTCTCGCGCGGCGCGTTTTTGGGATTGCTCGGCGCGGGGCTGGTGCTCGCGTGGAAACTGGGGCGGCGCAACCGGGTGTTGATGATCGTGCTGGTGGCGGTCGTCGTCGTCGCGCTCGTCGCGCTCGCGCCGGGCGAGTACACGGATCGGTTGAGCACCATCGGCTCGGTCAACCGCGACGATTCGAGTGCGTCGCGGCGCGACTTGCTGGTGCGCTCGATCATCGTCGCGATCTACAACCCGGTGTTCGGGGTCGGCATCGGCAACTTCCACATCGTCTCCATTCGCGAACTCGTCAGCCACAACTCTTACACGCAGGTGGCCGCCGAGATGGGGCTGGCGGCGGCCGTCATCTACACCTCGTTTATCGTCGTTCCCTTGCGCCGCCTCCGCGTGATCGAACACGCGACTTACGACACGCGGCGCGGTTCGCGCATCTATTATCTCTCCGTCGCTTTGCAGGCGAGCCTGGTCGCTTTCATGATCGGCAGTTTCTTCGGCTCGGTGGCCTACCAGTTTTCGGTCTATTACCTCGTCGGCTACGCCGTCGCCCTGCGCCGCATCTACGAGGCGCAGACGGGCGCAGAGGTGTCTCCGCCGTCGAGAAAAGATAAACGCGCCGCACGCGCGCACGACGACGCCGAGGCGCGCGCCGACGCGGCCTTCCCCGCGCCCGACCACGCCGCCCCGGCCATGACGAGGACTTGAAGGCGAGCCGGGCGGCCGCGCTTCGACGCGCGGCCGCTCGGCTCCCGCCCGAACGCAAACTCATGCTCGAAGATCAAACGAACACACATCCGCCCGACACCCGCTCCGCCACCGCCATCGCGCGCGCGGGCGTCACGGAAGTTACTCCTCCTCCCGCGCCGCCCGTGCCCGGCGATCCGCCTTTCGTCTCCATCGTCATTCCCTGCTTCAACGAGGAACGCTACATCTACAAAGTGCTCGAAAATCTCGCCGGTCAATACCAGTCCGGCCGCTTCGAGATCGTCGTCGTCGATGGGCGTTCGACCGACGCGACGCGCGAGCGCGTGGCCGACTTCAAGCGCGCTTATCCGAGTTTGCGCGTGCGGCTCGTGGACAACCCGGCGCGCAACATTCCGGCGGGCGTCAACCTCGGCATCTCGGACGCGCGCGGCGATGTGATCGTGCGCATGGACGCGCATTCCATCCCGTCGGCCAACTATGTGCGCCGCTGCGTCGAGCAACTTGAGGGGGCGGAAGAGGTGGCGGTGGTCGGGATGCCGTGGCGCATCCGGCCGGGAGCCGAGACGCGCGCGGCGCGCGCCGTCGCCCTGGCCGTGGCGCACCCGTTCGGCATCGGCGACGCGAAATACCGCATGCCCGACCGCGCCGCGACCGAGTTTGTCGATACCGTGCCGTTCGGAGTTTTTCGCAAGAGCCTGTGGCGCGAGGTGGGCGGCTTCAACGAGGCGTTGCTGGCGAACGAGGATTACGATTTTCACTACCGCATCAGAGAGCGCGGCGGGCGCATCCTGCTCGACACCTCCGGCCACTCGCTCTATTTCGCGCGCCCCACCATCCGCGAACTCGCGCGGCAGTATTTTCGCTACGGCACCTGGAAGGCGCAGATGGTGAAACTGCACCCGCGCTCTCTGCGCTGGCGGCATCTGGTCGCGCCCGCTTTCGTCGCGGGCGTTCTCTTAACCGCGCTCGGCGGTTTCTGGTGGCGTCCCGCGTGGTTGCTCCTGCTCGCGGCCGTCGTCCCCTATGCGCTGCTCTCGCTCCTGTGCGCCTTCCAACTCGCGCGGCGCGCGCGCGAGTTGAGTTTGCTGCCGCTCATCGCGCTCATCTTTCCGGTGCTCCACGTCGCCTGGGGGAGCAGTTTTTGGTTGGGCTTACTGCGCGCTCCGCGCCTTCGGACAGAGACTCACGGATGAACTGGCAACGCAAAGCACGCATTCAGAATTTGATCGCCGCCCTGCCGTGCTCGAACGCGCTCTATTACGCGATGCAGCGCAGCGTCGGGAGTTTGCGCGCGGGTCGCGCCAACCCGGTCGAATATTTCGACGCGGCGCGGCGCACGACCGCGTGGATTCGCGCGGCGGGGCGCGAGGTTGAGGGCATGCGCTTTCTCGAAGTCGGCACGGGGCGCAACGTGAACTTGCCGACCGCTCTCTGGCTCTGCGGCGCGGCCGAAGTGACGACCGTGGATTTGAACCCTTACCTGTCGAGCGCGCTCGTCTTCGAGTCGAACGAATACGTGCGGCGGCACGAGGCGGAAGTCCTGGCCGCGTTCGGCGCGGAGGCGGCGCGGCCGCACTTTCGCCAACGACTCGCGCAACTCCTGAACTTCAAAGGCGACCTCTCCGCGCTCTTGCGGATGATGAACGTCAAGTACCTGTCGCGCGCCGACGCGGCGCAGTTGCCGCTCGCCGACAAAAGCATCGACGCCCACGTCTCGTTCGCCGTCTTCGAGCACATCCCCGCAAGCGTCCTCGCGCGCATACTTGCCGAGGCGCGGCGCATCCTCGCCGACGACGGCCTCCTGGTTCACATCATCGACCCCTCGGATCATTTCTCGCACGACGATGACACGATCACGGCGATCAACTTCCTGCAGTTCGGCGACGACGAGTGGACGAAGTGGGCGGGCAACCAGTTTATGTATCACAACCGGCTGCGCGCCTTCGAGTACCTGGACATGTTCGAGCGCGCCGGGGTGCGTCTGCTCAAGCAAATGCAGACGCTCGACGAGCCATCCGTGCGCGCGCTCAAAAACGGCTTCCCGCTGCACCCGCAGTTCCGGCACCTCGCGGCCGAGCAGTTGGCCGTGCGCAGCCTCAACGTGCTGGGGACGTTTGCGCCGCCGCCCGCGACGGAAATCGAGAGGAGCGGGGGAAGTTGAAACTCACGCGAACCGGGGCGCGATTCCGGCGCGAGTGGGGCGCGAGCGAGGCGTGGGCGAGGCGCACAGCGCGCAGGCCGCCAGGACTGTTATGATATGAGCGTGGGAAGGAGGCGTTAGAAACGTTGGCTGAAGCGGGACGCAAAGAGAGTTCGTTGACGGTGCGGGCGGCATGGATCATGTCGGCGCGCACGTTGGCGTTCGTCTTGAGTTTCGCATTGCCGCTGCTGCTCGTGCGGCGTCTCGACCAGACCTCCGTCGGCCTCTACAAGCAGGTCTTCCTCATCGTCGGGACGGCGATGAACGTGCTGCCGCTCGGCTTCCACATGAGCGCGTTCTATTTCCTTCCGCGTGAACCGGAACGGCGCGGCGAAGTGGTCTTCAACATCCTGCTCTTTCACCTGCTGGTCGCGGCCGCCGCGTGCCTCGCCTTCGTCCTGCGCCCGGGTTTGATCGTCGCGCTGTTCCCCAACTCGGTCGAACTCGTGGCCTACGCGCCCGCGCTCGGCATCCTGCTCCTGCTGTGGGTCGTCTCCTCGTTTCTGGAAGCCATCGCGATGGCGAATCAGGAGACGAAGACGGCCACCGCCTTCATCGTTTCGATGAACCTCGCGCGCACGCTCCTGCTGCTGGCGGCGGCCGTCTGGTTCGCCTCCGTCGAGTCGCTCATCTACGCGGCGATCATCCAGGGCGCGCTGCAAACCGTCGTGCTGCTGGTTTATCTCTTCGCGCGCTTCGAGGGCTTCGGGCGACGCTTCGACCCCCGCCTGTTTCGCACGCAGATGAGCTACGCGCTGCCGCTCGGCATCGCCGGTTTCCTCTACACGATGCAGATGGACATGCACAACTATTTCGTGTCCAACCGCTTCGACGCCGCCACCTTCGCCATCTACAATTTCGGCTGCTTCAACCTGCCGCTCATCCACATACTTAGCGACTCCATCGGCTCGGTGATGATCCCGCGCGTGGCCGAACTGGAAAAGCAGGGCGCGCGGCGCGAGATCATCGTCCTCGTCTCGCGGATGATGCGCAAACTCGCGCTCGCCTATTTCGCGCTCTACGCGTTTCTGATCGTGATGGGGCGCGAGTTCATCATCGTCATGTTTCGCGAACAGTATCTGCCGAGTTGGCCGATCTTCGCCGTCAACCTCGCGATGATCCCGCTCGGCATGATCACGTCGGCTTACGACCCGGTGATGCGCGCTTACCCGGAGCATCGCTTCTTTCTGTTGCGCGCGCGCGCCGCGCTGCTCGGCGCGTTGTTCGTCGCGCTCTGGTTCGGAACGGAGCGTGTCGGTTTGGTCGGCGTCATCTCGCTCGTCGTGCTGACGAATTTGCTGGAGCGCGTGGTGGTGGCGGTGCGCTGCGGCAAGGCTCTCGGGATGACGTGGGCGGAAGTTCCTTTGTTCGGCGACGTGGGCAAGCTGGCCTGCGCCGCCGCCTGCGCCGCCATTGCCACCGCGCTCGCGCGGGCGTTGGTGTTGGGCACGATGCCGCCGTTTTTCGTGCTCGCCGTGTGCGGCGTAGTCTTCGCCGTCGTCTATTTGGCGGGCGTCTGGCTGCTGAAGATTTTGTCGGCGGACGAACGCGCGGGCGCGGGGCGCGCGCTGCGCGCCGTGCAACGCCACACGATACACCGGCGGCGCGCGGTGAACGATGTGGCCGGATGAGTAAGGGGAGACGGAACTTGAACGGATTGATCATCCACGAACTGCTCTCACGCAAGATGCTGCTGCCGCTCACGCGCGCACAACGGCTGGCGCGCGCCTCGCGCCGCCCGGCGATGCGCGCCTTCTACGAGGGCATGCGGCTGCGCCGCGAGTCGGCCGCGTGGGATGAGGAGCGGCAGCGCGCATGGATGCTCGAACGGCTGCGCTTCTCCGTGCGCCGCGCCGCCTCCGAAACCGTCTTCTATCGAGAGTTGTTCGCGCGTGAAAACTTCGACCCGCAAGCCGATTTCAGTTTCGCCGATTTCGCACGCCTCCCCGTGCTCGAACGCGAAGACATCAGGGCGGCCGGCCGCGACCTCATCTCGAACGCCCTCCCGGCCGGTGCGCTCCGCAAGGATTCGACGGGCGGTTCGACGGGCGAGCCGACGCACGTCTGGTTGGGGCCGGAAGAGTTGGGCTGGCGCGAGAGCGCGCTGGAATACCCGATGCAAAGAATCGGCGCGCCGACCGGCACGCCGACCGCCTATCTCTGGGGGCATCACCTCGACCCCGTGGCGCGCGGCACGTGGCGCGAACGCTACCATGATTTCGAGTCGAACGTGCGCTGGTTCGATTGTTTCCGTCTCTCGCCCGAAGTGCTCGCGCGCTATCACGCCGAGTTCGCGCGCTGGCGTCCCGCGTGCATCATCGCCTATGCAAGCGCGCTGGCCGCGCTGGCCGAGTTCGCGCTCGCCGAAAAGCTCACGCCGAACTATCCTTCGGGCTGCTTCGTCACGGGCGCGGAGAAACTTCTGCCCGCGCAGCGCGCCGCCATCGAGCGCGCCTTCAACCGACCCGTCCACGAACGCTACGGCAGCCGCGACGTAGGCATCATGGGCTTCCAGTTCGAGCCGGGGCGCACGCACGATTTTGAAGTTGACTGGCAGAACGTGCTCGTCGAACCGGAGACGGCCGCCGCCGCCGAGGAGTCGCCCATCCTGATCACGAAGCTGCACGCGGACGGCATGCCGATGCTGCGTTACCGCGTGGGCGACGTGGGACGCTTCCCGCACGGGAGCCGCCCCGGCCACCCGGCGTTCGCGCTGCACGAAGTTTTGGGACGCGAGGCCGACCGCATCTGGCTGCCGGACGGCCGCTGGATCGCGGGGCTGCAAATGCCGCACATGCTGAAAGATTACCCGGTGCGCGAGTTCATGTTTCTCCAACGCCCGGACTACTCGGTCGAACTCCAGGTCATTCCGCAAAACAATTTCGGCGAAGACGCGCGAAGGAGTATCTTGGAAACGGTCGCGGCTAATCTGCCGGGTCTGCCGGTCAGTCTCGCGCTCGTCCAGAGCATCCCGCGCACGAAAGCCAATAAACTGCGACCCGTGGTGAGCGAGGTTAAACGCACGGAAGGGAACGGGCGATGACGGAGTTTCAGCGCAGGCAGACCTGTGAGGACGCGCGCGTGGCCGTGGCGCGGACGCCCGCGGCGCGCTATCCGTCCGCCGGGGGCGCGAACGGCACGGATGAAATATCCCTCGCGCTCCTGCGCCTCGCGCGTGAACTCGGTTGGAGCGACGGCGGCGCGGCGGGCGGCGCGTTCAACCAAATCATTCCTCCCGGCGCGCGCGTGCTCGTCAAACCGAATTTCGTGACGCACGAGAATCAAGGCGCGGGCGGCATCGAGCCGCTGTTGACGCATGAATCGCTCGTGCGCGCCGTGGTCGAAGCGGTATTACAGACGGGAGCGGGCGAGGTCTCCGTCGGCGACGCGCCCATGCAAGGGTGCGACTTCGCGGCGTTGCTCAGAGAGACGAAACTCGGCGAGTGGTCTGAGGAATTGATGCGGCGCGAGAGTCGTTTTCGCGGCATACGCGATTTTCGCCGGACGATCGCCGTGTTCACCGGCGGCGTGCGCGCGGCGGCGGAGAACCAGCGCGACGAGAGCGAGTTCGTCCTCTTCGATCTGGGGCGCGAAAGTCTCCTCGAACCGATCACGGACGAGTCGGGCGCATTTCGCGTCACCTGCTACGACCCGCGCCTGATGCGGCGGACGCACGCGCCCGGCCGTCATCAATATCTCATCGCGCGCGCCGTGCTCGACGCCGATGTCGTGATCAATTTGCCGAAGTTGAAGACGCACAAGAAGGCGGGCATCACCTGCGCGCTCAAGAACCTTATCGGCATCAACGGCAACAAGGAATTTCTGCCGCATCACCGGATCGGCGGCGCGTCCTCCGGCGGCGATTGTTACCCCGGCGCGAACCCTCTGAAGCGTTCGCTCGAATTCGTGCTCGACCGGCAGAACCAAACGGCGCGCCCCGCGCTCGGCAAAGTCTGGCACGGTCTGGGCGTGCAACTCGAACGCGCGGCGCGGCTCGCGGGCGATAGTCTCGGCGTGGAAGGCTCCTGGTCGGGCAACGATACGGTGTGGCGCACCGCGCTCGACCTCAACCGCGTGATCCTGTACGGGCGGCCGGACGCGACTTTCGCAGACTTCCCTGCGCGCCTCGTCGTCCACGTGGCCGACGCGGTGGTGGCCGGTCAGGGCGACGGGCCGCTCGCGCCCGAAGCGTTGCCGATGGGCTTGCTCCTGGGAGCCTGGAACGCGGCGGCGATGGATTGGGCGGGCGCGCACCTGCTCGGCTACGACCCGCGCCGCGTCTCGATTGCGCGCGAGGCGTTCGGCCGATTTCGCTGGCCGCTCACGACCTTCGCGCACGCGGGCGTGCGCCTGTGCGGTGATCTGGGCGAGGGCGCGGCCGACGAACTGCTCGGCGCGCGCGCGCCTCTCTTTCAAGTGAAACACCCGGCGGGCTGGCGCGATTCGGCCGCCGATTCGGCCGCCGCGGCCACGCCCGCGCGCGTTCACTCTCGGAGTTAGACCCGAAGCGACGAGATAGGAAACTCGTCTCCTCTCATCAAAACAACATGTGCGGAATTGCCGGATTAGTGATAGCTCGAAATAGCGGCGCGGCGGCCGACGAGGCGGTCGCGCGGATGACGCGCGCGCTCGCGCGGCGCGGGCCTGACGGAGCGGGGCTTGAGCGTTGGCCGCAGGGCGCGCTCGGCCACCGGCGTCTCGCCATCTTCGATTTGAGCGAGGCCGGCCGACAGCCGATGCTCTCGGCGGACGGTTCGGTCGGCATCGTTTTCAACGGCGCGATCTACAACTTCCGCGAGTTGCGCGCCGAACTCGCTGCGCGCGGCTCGCAGTTTCACAGCCAGACGGATACGGAAGTGCTGGTCGAAGGCTACCGCGAGTGGGGCATCGACGCGCTCGTCGAAAGGCTGCACGGCATGTTCGCCTTCGGCCTCTGGGACGAACGCGCGCAGAAACTTTTCCTCGTGCGCGACCGCCTCGGCGTCAAACCGCTCGTCTATGCAAACGCCCCGGACGGCCGCCTCGCCTTCGCCTCCAACGTGCGCGCGCTCAGAGCCGCCGGGATGCTCGGCGAACTCGACGCCGATTCGATCCTCGAATACCTGGAATTCGGTTTCGTGACGGACGGGCGCGCGATCTATCAGGGCGCGACGAAAGTTCCGGCGGCAACCATCGTCGAATGGTCGGCAGAGGACGGCGCGGCGCGCGCGCGCACTTACTGGTCGCCGCCCGTCGCCCCCGCGTCGAATAATGAGGCGCGCGCGCCGAAGTTCGCGGAGGCGGTCGAAGAAGTTGAGCGGCTGTTTGTGAGCGCGGTCGAGATGCGCCTGTTCGCGGACGTGCCGGTCGGCGCGCTCTTGTCGGGCGGCGTGGATTCGAGCCTCGTCTGCTGGGCAATTGCCAAACTCGGCGGCGACGTGACGGCCTACACCATCGGCACGCCCGGCGACCCGCTCGACGAGACGGCCGACGCGCGCGCCACAGCCGCCGCGCTCGGCATCTCTCATCGCGTGCTCGATCTCTCGGCGGCGGACGCGCCCGACGTGACGGAGTTGGCCGCCGCCTACGCCGAACCGTTCGCCTGTTCGTCCGCGCTCGGCATGCTCCGCGTCTCGCGCGCCGTCGCGCCCTCGGCCACCGTCCTCTTGACGGGCGACGGCGGCGACGACGTGTTTCTCGGCTACCCCGAACATCGTTACCTGTGGTTCGCCGCGCGCCTCGCGCGCCGCACGCCGCCCGCCGCCGCGCGCCTGTGGTCGAACGTCTTACGCACGCGCTTTCCCCGGCGCGGACTCGCGCGCCGCGCCGCTTCGTTTCTCGACTACACGACCGGGGGTTTGGGGGCGGTGACGAACGCGCGCGACGGCCTGCCCGTCTACGAGCGGAACGCCATTCTCGGCGAGCGACTGGCGGGCGCGACGCTCGCGCAGCGCGATATTCCGCGCTCGCACGAGTCTGGGCGCAACGTGCTGGCGGAATTTCTGGAGTACGACCGGCGCACGCGCTTCACCGGCGAATACCTGCCGAAGGTTGACGGCGCGACGATGCACTACGCCCTCGAAGCGCGCTCGCCCTTCCTGGATCAGAAGTTGTGGGAGTATGCGGCCGCGCTGCCGCTCGACCTGCGCCTTCAGGGCGGCGCGTTGAAAGCGATCTTGCGCGAGGTGGCGCGGCGTCGCATCGGCGAGCGCGTGGCGCGCGGGCGCAAGCGCGGCTTCGGCATCCCGGCCGGACGCTGGATGGCGGGACGCTGGCGCGAGCGCGTGGAAGAGACGTTTGCGGATTCGCTCCTCGCGCGCGATGGTTGGATCGACGGGCAGGCCGCGCTCAAAAAGTTTGCGCGCGAGGTCGAAGCGGGCGAGGCGTCGTTGCAGACGTGGTATCTCTTCGTGCTCGAAACCTGGATGCGGCACGAGCGCGCCGCGAACGTCTTTGAGCCGCCCGCCGATAACGTCGAGCGACTGACGATGGCGACGCTCAAGGCGCGCGAAACGGCGGAGACGGACGCGCCGATCGTCGCGTCCGAGCCGGAGCCAAAAGCGGCGGTGGAGACGGCCGCGAATACGACGGCGGCAGAAAGCCACGCGCCGGAGGCGGCGCAAAACAGTCAGGCTCAAGCGGCGGCGAAAGATAGCCGCGCGCAGGCGTTGAGAGAAGATAGCCACGCGGCATGACCGCGAGCGGAAATGTAATTCGATGAAACCGAACGTGCTCCTCTTCATAGACAGCTTCGCGCAGGGCGGAACCGAGCGGCAGGTGGTGCAACTCGCGCGCCTGCTGACGGAGAGCGGGCGTTATCACATACACCTCGCGTGCCTGAGCGGCGAGGGCGTGCTGCGCGCGGAGGCCGAGCGTCTGGGCTTCGCGGACATCCCCGAATTTCCGCTCACCTCCTTTTACGACCGCAACATGCTCGTGCAACTGCGCCGCTGCGCCGCGCTCATCCGCGAGCGCGAGATCGACATCGTGGAGACGCACGACTTCTACACCAACATCTTCGGCATGACCGCCGCCGCGCTCGCCCGCCGCCGCCACTGCAGCGCGCGCATCGCCTCGCGGCGCGAAACCGACGGCACGAAGACGCGCAAACAGAAATGGGTGCAGCAGCGCGCCTTCAAACTCGCCGATGCAATCGTTGCCAACGCCGAGGCGGTCAGGCAGGAGTTGATCAGGGACGGCGTGGAGGCCGCGAAAATCCAGACGATTTATAACGGCATGGACACGTCGAGAGTCGCGCCGCGCCCTGACCTCCGGCGCGCCGACGCGCTCGCGCTGCTCGGTCTGCCGACGGACGGCGAGCGGCGTTTCGTCAGCATCGTCGCCAACATGCGCCACGCCAACAAAGATCAGGCGACATTTTTGCGCGCGGCGCGGCGCGTGTCCGAGGCCATGCCGGAGGCGGCGTTCGTGCTCGCGGGCGAGGGCGAATTGCGCGAGTCTCTCATCGCGCTCGCCGCCGAACTCGGTCTGGCCGAGCGCGCCTTCTTTCCGGGGCGTTGCGCGCATGTGCCGGAGTTGCTCGCCGTCTCCGAGGTGTGCGTCCTCAGTTCAAACGGGACGGAAGGCTTTTCCAATTCGATCATCGAGTACATGGCCGCCGCGCGTCCCGTCGTGGCGACGGACATCGGCGGCGCGCGCGAGGCGGTCGTCGAAGGCGAGACCGGCTACATCATCCGGCCGGGCGACGAGGCCGCGCTCGCCGAACGCATCCTCTCGCTCCTCGCCGACCCGGAGCGCGCGCGCCGCATGGGCGAGCGCGGCTTGCAGGTCGTCAAAGAAAAATTTTCCTGCGCGGCGCAAGTCGAGAACGTCGAGAATCTCTACGAGCGTCTGCTGTTGAAGCGGCGCGCCCCGGCCGAGACTGGTATTGAACAAAACGCGCGCCGCGAGAGCGCACGCTGAACGACTGACAGCCAATGACGACACGAGCGAACAAACATCTTGACGCGAGCGGCGCGACCGCTGCGACCCCTGCGGCCGACACGGCGCGCGCCTCCGCCCGCGCGGGGCACAGAGGGCGCGTGCGCATTCTGATCGTCGCGCCCTCGCTCGGCATCCTCGGCGGCCAGGCCGTGCAGGCGGCGCGGCTGCTGGCGCGCTTTCAGGCCGAGCCGTCGCTCGAAGTTTCGTTCCTGCCGATCAACCCGCGCCTGCCGGGTCTGCTCGGCCGCCTGCAAGGCGTCAAGTACGCGCGCACCGTCGTGACTTCCATCGCTTACATCGCGTCGCTGCTCCGGCGCGTGCGTCGCTCGGACGTGATCCACGTCTTCTCCGCCTCGTACACTTCCTTCGTCATCGCGCCGACGCCCGCCATCCTCGTCGCCAAACTCTACGGCAAAAAGATCGTCCTGAATTACCGGAGCGGCGAGGCCGAAGATCATCTCACGCGCTGGCGGCGCACCGCGCTCCCGACGATCCGGCTCGTGGACGAAGTGGCCGTGCCTTCCGGGTATCTCGTGGACGTGTTCGCGCGCTTCGGCCTGCACGCGCGCTCGATCTACAACTTCGTCGAGACGGAGCGTTTTCGTTTCCGGCCGCGCCGCCCCCTGCGCCCCGTCTTTCTCTCGAATCGCAACCTCGAACCGCTCTACAACGTCGGTTGCATCCTGCGCGCGTTCGCCATCATCCAGCGGCGTTTCCCGGCCGCGACGCTGACCATTGCGGGCGACGGCAGCCAGCGCGCCGAACTCGAACGACTCGCGCGCGAACTCGACCTCAAGCACACGGAATTCATCGGCCGCGTCGAGCAGGCGCGGATGCCCGAACTGTGCGAGCGCGCGGACATCTATCTGAACAGTTCCAACATAGACAACATGCCCGGCTCGATTATCGAAGCCTACGCGGCGGGCTTGCCCGTCGTGACGACGGACGCGGGCGGCATCCCCTACATCCTCACGCATGGCGAGACGGGTTTGATGTGCGCGCGCGGCGACCACGAGGCTCTGGCGGCCGCCGCCGTCAGGTTGTTGGAAGACGCGGAGTTGGCCGAACGGCTCACGTCGAACGCGCTCGCCGCGTGCCGCCGGTACAGTTGGGCGGCCGTGCGCGACGAATGGCTCAAACTCTATTTCGAGTTGGCGGATGAAAACGGCGCGATGAGAGCGTCGGCTGTGCCGTCGCGGGTCGAAAGCAACGGGAGCG
This sequence comes from Pyrinomonadaceae bacterium, assembly GCA_036386515.1. Taxonomy (GTDB): domain Bacteria; phylum Acidobacteriota; class Blastocatellia; order Pyrinomonadales; family Pyrinomonadaceae; genus JAIVJZ01. The sequence goes on along the minus strand of DASVVO010000056.1, from coordinate 32,981 downwards.
CATGAGGGGCGCGGAGACAGCGTGCGCGGGGAGAGAGAGTCGCGCGGGGCGAAGTTGAATGATCAAAGTTCTGCGAAAACTTAAAGGAAGAAGTTTGACGGAGTTGCGCGTGCGCGGCGTGCAGGCGGCGGCCTGTCTCGCGGAGCGCGCGGGGCTGTCAGCCGCGGCGCGCGTGCCCGACGATGCCGCCTTCTTCCGCCTGCTCGACGCCGCGCGGTTTGCGAGCGGCGCGCCACTCACGCCGGAATCCCTGCTCGCGCATTTTCGCGCCGCCGCGCCTCATCCATTCTTCGCCGCGTTCGACGATGCAGCGGAGACGCGCGCCCTGCTCGACAGTCGTTTCGGCGGGAGCGCGCGCGAGTCTTTGCTCGAACGCGCGGAGCGCATCGTCGCCGGCCGCTTCGACCTGCTCGGCCTGCGCGGTCTCGACTTCGGCGACCCCGTTGACTGGCGCCTCGAACCCGTCGCTGGCAAGCGCACGCCGCTCGCGCATTGGAGTCGCATCGACTATCTCGACCCCGCCGTGGCGGGCGATAAAAAGATCACCTGGGAGTTGAACCGGCACCAGTATTTCGCCGTCCTCGGCCGCGCCTACTGGCGCACGGGCGACGAACGCTACGCCGAAACTTTCGCGCGCCACTTGCACGCGTGGACGGAGGCCAACCCGCCGAAGCGCGGCATCAACTGGGCGAGCAGTCTCGAAGTGGCGTTCCGCGCGATCTCCTGGCTGTGGTCGCTCCAGTTCTTCAAACATTCACCGCACCTCACGCCCGCGCTCCACACGCGCGCGCTGAAATTTCTACACCTCCACGCGCGCCACCTCGAAACGAATCTCTCGACTTACTTCAGCCCCAACACGCACCTCACTGGCGAAGCTCTCGGCCTCGTCTATCTCGGCACGCTGCTGCCGGAGTTTCGCGCCGCGCCGCGCTGGCGCGCCGTGGGTGCGCGCATCCTCTTCGGCGAACTCGAACGACAAATTCGCCCCGACGGCGTCTACTTCGAGCAGACGAGCTACTACCATCGCTACACGACCGATTTCTACACGCACTTCCTCGCCCTGCTCAAAGCCGATGCCGACGGCGGCGGCGACTTGATGCGCGCCGGGTTACGCCTCTCATTGCTCGAAGAGAAGTTGCAGGCGTTGCTCGACCACCTGATGCACCTGACCTTGCCCGACGGCGCGACGCCCCTCTTCGGCGACGAGGACGGCGGCCGCTTCACCTGGTTCGACGAGCGCGCACACGACGACTTTCGCTCGACGCTGGCGACGGGCGCGGCTCTCTTCCGGCGCGGCGATTACAAGTACGTCGCACAAGAGGCGCGGGAAGAGACGTTCTGGCTCGCGGGCGCGCGCGGCCTCCGCGACTTCGACGCGCTCGACGCGCACCCGCCCGCCGCCGCCTCGCGCGCCTTCACAGACGGCGGCTACTACGTGATGCGCGACGGGTGGACGACCGACAGCAACTATCTCCTGCTCGACTGCGGCGCGCATGGCTCGCTGAACGGGGCGCACGCCCACGCCGACGCGCTCGCCGTCCTCGCTCTGGCCGCGCGCGGCCGTCATCTGCTCGTCGATTCCGGCACCTACACCTACACCGGATCGAGCGCGCTCCGCGACCACTTTCGCGCGACGGCGGCGCACAACACGCTCACCGTTGACGGCGAATCGTCGTCCGTCGCGGAGAGCGCGTTTCGCTGGCGGCAGGCGGCGCGCGCCTCGTGTCGGCTGTGGCTCAGTCAAACGCGCTTCGATCTCTTCGAGGGCGCGCACGACGGCTACGAGCGGCTGGATGCGCCCGCCACCCATCGCCGCAGCGTCTTCTTTTTGAAGGGCGATTACTGGATCGTGCGCGACCGCGTGGAAACCTCCGGCGCGCACAACTATGAGTTGAACTTTCACTTCGCGCCGCGCGCCGCGTCGTCCATCGAGACGGGCGACGGTGCGGCGGCGGCGGTCGTCCGCGCGGGCGACGAAGCGGCCGGTCTCGACCTGTTCGCTTTCGCGCGCGGTGGCGCGTGGCGCAGGCGCGACGAGCAACATTCCCCGCGCTACGGCGAGGTGGTAGACGCTCCCGTCTGCACGTTCGCGCTCGCGGGCGGCGCGCAAGCGGACGTAGAAGAAGTGATCACGCTGCTCGTCCCGCGCGGGCGGGCGGCGCACACCGCCGCGCGCGAGATCGAGGCCGTCGGCGGGCGCGCGTTTGAATTGAACGGCGAGGGCGGCGCTCGCGATCTCCTGCTGCTGCGGCGCGAGGGCGGCGCGAGTTTGATTGAGACGGCGCGGCTCGCTTCCGATTTCGAGTGGACGTGGCTGCGCTTCGGCCGCGACGAGACGGAGCCGCGCGAGTTGATCGCCATCGGCGGTCGCTCCGTCCGCCTCGACGGGCGGGAAATTCTGCGCGCACCGGCGCGCCTCAACTACGTCGTCGCACGACGCGCGGGCGACGAACTCGGAGTGGAAACCAACCCGGCGGGCGAAGATTTATTCATCGCGCTCTCCGGCGCGCGGCGGGCGGAAGAACAGAAGGGAATCTTTGAAGAAAGTAAATCGTGAATGGTCAATCGTGTAGAGATGAAACTCTGTTCCTTCTCTACACGCTACACGCTTCACGCTTCACAAACTACTTATGTGTGGCATCAACGGAATCGCATATTCGGGGCGCGCGCGCGAGGGGCGCGTGGAGACGGCCGACCTGGCGCGGATGCGCGACGTGATCACGCATCGCGGGCCGGACGACAGCGGGCTGTTCGTGGAGGGCGCGGTGGGTCTCGGTCATCGCCGCCTGTCAATCGTGGACGTGCGCGCGGGTCATCAGCCGATGACGAACGAGGACGATTCGCTCCACATCGTCTACAACGGCGAAGTCTACAATCACGCCGACCATCGCCCCGCACTCGAAGCGCGCGGCCATCGCTACCGCACGCACTGCGACACGGAGACGATCCTGCACCTCTACGAGGAGCACGGCTCGCGTTGCGTCGAGCACCTGCGCGGCATGTTCGCCTTCGCCATCTGGGATGCGCGCCGCCGCGAGTTGTTCATCGCGCGCGACCGCCTCGGCGTCAAACCGCTCTACTACGTTCACCGCGCCGACGGCTCGCTCTTTTTCGCCTCCGAGATCAAATCCCTGCTCGCGGCGCGCGGCGTCTCCCGGCCTGAGATCAATTACCGCGCGCTGCCGGATTATCTCGCCAATCACGGCACCTCCGCCGAGGAAACCCTCTTCGCCGGGGTCAAACGGCTGCTCCCCGGCCACACGCTGCGGTGGAGCGCGGACGGCCAAATCAAGATCGAGAAATATTGGGACATCCAATTCGCGGGCGACGCGGAAGGCGGCGAGCCTTCGTCCGCGCGGCGCAGCGACGCGGACTACGTCGCCGAGTGGTCGGAGTTGTTCCGCGAGTCGGTCAAACTTCGTTTGATGGCCGATGTGCCGCTCGGCATGTTTCTCTCCGGGGGCATCGATTCTTCCGCCATCGCCGCCGTGATGAGCGGGATGGTCAGCGCGCCCGTCAAGACTTTCTCCGTCGCTTTCGCGGAGCGCGAGGCCAACGAACTTTATTACGCGCGGCTCGTCGCGGAGCGGTTCAAGACGGATCATCACGAGACGATCGTCAGCCCCGAAGACTTTTTCGACGCGCTGCCGCGTCTCGTCTGGCACGAGGACGAACCGCTCGCGCATCCTTCGAGCGTCGCGCTCTACTTCGTGTCGCAGCTTGCCGCCAGGCACGTCAAGGTGGTCTTGACGGGCGAGGGCAGCGACGAAATGCTCGGCGGCTACGAGCGTTACTACAAGACGATTTACAACCTCGCGCTCGCGCCCGCTTACCAAAAACTGACGACCGCAAGTATGCGTCGCGCTCTCAGCGGGCGCATCGAAAGTCTCGCGCTCGATTCGAAAGTGCGGCACAAGCTGCGGCGCACCTTCCTCTGCCTGCCGCCGGACATCGAGAGTCTCTACTTCGACAACTTCGCCGTCTTCACGCGCTCGATGCAGGGCGAATTGCTCACGCCGGAGGCGCGCGAACGCGCCGGGGGCATCGAGCCTTACCGCGACATGCGCCGCTACTTCGAGACCGATGCCTCGCGCTCGCTGCTCAACCGCATGCTCTACGCCGACACGAAAACTTACCTGCACGAACTTTTGATGAAGCAGGATCAGATGAGCATGGCCGCCTCCATCGAGAGCCGCGTGCCGTTTCTCGATCACCGGCTCGTGGAGTTTACGGCGCGGCTGCCGCAACACCTGAAACTGCGGCGCGGCTGGACGACGAAGTACATCCTGCGCGAGAGCATGAAAGACGTGCTGCCCGCGCCCATCCTCTCGCGCAAGAAGATGGGCTTCCCCGTGCCCGTCGGCTCGTGGTTTCGCGGGGCGTATCGCGGCATCGTTGACGAGTACGTGCTCGGCGAACGCGCCGCCGCGCGCGGGCTGTTCGATCCGGCCTACGTCCGCGAACTCGCGGCGCGGCATCAGGCGGGCGAGAATCACACGGAACGCTTGTGGTCGCTCGTCAACGTGGAAATCTGGCTGCGGCAGTTTATGGACGGCGAGGCCGCCCACGCGCCCGCGGAGACCAGGGGCGAAGTCGTGTCCGCCATCGCGTGAGGCTTCGCGCCGCGCGCGCACACTGAAAGTTGAAACCACACTTGCGTATTCTCTGGCTCAAAACCGAATTGCTGCACCCCGTCGATAAGGGCGGGAAGATTCGCACGTTTCACATGCTCAAGGAGTTGAAGCGCGAGCATCACGTGACGTATCTCACGCTCGACGACGGGAGCGCAGCCCCGGACGCCGCCGCGCGCGCGGAAGAATATTGCCACGAACTCGTGCGCGTCGAGCACCGGACGCGCGCGAAATTCTCCGCCGGGTTTTACGGCGAACTCGCCGCCAACCTCGTCTCGCCGCTCCCGTATTTTATGAAGAAGTACAGGTCGGCGGGGATGCGCCGGGAGATCGAGCGGCTGGTGGCCGGTAATGATTTCGACGTGCTCGTCTGCGACTTTTTGCAGCCGAGCGTGAACGTGCCCGCGCGCCTTCCCGCCGCCACCGTGCTCTTTCAACACAACGTCGAGGCGATGATCTGGAAGCGGCACTACGAGGTGCAAACCAACCCGCTCAAGAAAAGTTACCTCTACGGCCAGTGGCGCAAAGCCGACGCCTACGAGCGCGCCGCCTGTCGCCGCTTCGACCACGTCGTCGCCGTCTCGGCGGAAGACCGCGAGACGATGGAGCGCGCCTACGGTTTGAAGTCCGTGAGCGACGTGCCGACCGGCGTGGACACGGAATTTTTCCGCCCGCGCGGCACAGAGCGGCGCGAACCGCACAACCTGGTCTTCACCGGCTCGATGGACTGGCTGCCGAACGAAGACGCGATCCAGTTCTTCATCAAAGAGATCATGCCGCGCATCCGCGCGCGCGTACCCGACGCGACGCTCACGGTCGTCGGCCGCAACCCTTACGCGAGTCTCGTCGAACTCGCGCGGCGCGATTCGTCCGTCATCGTCACGGGACGCGTCGAGGACGTGCGCCCCTACATGGAGCGCGCGGCCGCCTACGTCGTGCCGATCCGCGTGGGCGGCGGCACGCGCCTGAAAATCTACGAGGCGATGGCGATGGAGAAGCCCATCATCTCGACCACCATCGGCGCGGAAGGTCTGCCCGTCCGCAACGGCGAGGAACTACTGATCGGCGATACGCCGGACACGTTCGCAGAGGCCGTGACGCGCGTGCTGTTGGACGAGACGCTGGCTCGTGATTTAGGCGCGCGCGCCGCAGAGGCGGTTCGCGCGCGGTTCGGATGGTCGCGGGTGGCCGATAGTTTCGCAGACATTTGTCGCGGCGTCCTCGTGCGTCCCGGCGAGGTGCGGCGGGCGAACGGGGAACTTGAAGAAGGAACGGCGGGTGATTGATGTCCGCCGCTCGTCAGGCCGTGCAAGGTTGCGTGCGAGATGCGACTGGCGCCGGGAGAGTCTGAAAATTAAGAGAATCAAATCTATGATGGAAAGTGGCGGCTCAGGTCAGCCCCGGCACAAATGGTGGAAGCGATACGCCCCGGCGTTGGGGCTGTACTGCGTCGCCGCGTTGCTCACCGATGCTTACTTCATGGGCGACACGCTGCGCTATGTGGACTCCATCGAGGCGCATCTCAGCGGTCAATATCTCAACTTCTGGGAGTTCGGCCACCTGTTCTGGCGGCCGCTGGCCTACCTCTGCTCCCGTCTCTTCTACCCGTTGACGCATCTCTTCGTCGGCTCGGACGTGCGTCTGAACGTGGCCTTGACGCTCGTCGCGCTGAATTGGCTCGCGGGAGCCGCGGGCGTCGTCGCGCTCAATGCACTGGTGCGGCTTTTTTGTAAACGAGAATGGATCGTCGTCCTCGTCACCGGGGCGTTCATCTGCTCCAATGCGTTTCTCAATTACTTTCACACCGGCTGTTCCTACACCATCGGCCTCTCGTTCCTGCTGCTGGGGTTCTATCTTCTGTTAAAAGAGCGGGAGACTTACACGCGCCGGACGGCCATCCTGGCGGGCGCGTCTCTGGCCTTCTCCGTCTGTTTCTGGCTCCCTTATATTTTGTCTCTGCCGGCCGTGTTGGTCGCCCCCTTGCTCCTGTCCGGTTACGACAAGGGAAGGCTGCGGCTCATCGTGCAGAGTTGTCTGGTCTGCGCGGCGGTGGGCTTCGTGAGCTACGCGGGCGTGGCCGTCTTCGGGTTGGGGATACGCGATGCGGCGGGTTTCAAAGCCTGGTTCGCGGATGCTTCGCACGGCTTGACCAACATGGGCGGCGCGCCGCGCGCCGTGTTCGGCCTGGCGCGCTCCTTCATCAACATGGGCGACGACGGGCGCATCTTCAAACGCTACGTCCTCGGCGATCCTTTCAACCCGGTCTCGTTTTTCGACCTCTTCCGGTTAGGGCTGTGGAAGTTTGTTTTGTTCTACGCGGCCATGTTCGCGCTCGCGGTCAGCCTATTGCGTTCTCAAACGGGGAGACGCCTGCTCGCGCTGCTCGCGCTCGCGGGCGCGCCGCTCCTGTTTTTCGCCATCTTCCTGTTCGACGCCGGACAAATTGAACGCTATCTGCCGCTCTATCCTTTCATCGTCGTAGCCTTCGCCTACGCGCTCTCCGGCGAGCGCACGTGGCGCGGCCTCAGATATTTTCTCCTGGCGTATTTGCTCGTGATGACGGTGGTGAACATCGCCGCCATGTCGAGACCCGCGCTTGAGAACCGGAAAAGAACGGCCGAAGCGCGGACGAAGGATTTATGGCCGTGGTTGAAACCGCAGAGCCGCGTGTTCGCCTCTCACATCCACGACGAGATGGTCAACAGCTACATCAACTATATTTTCGACCCCGTCGAGCATAACGATCAGATGGCCTTCGTGGTTGATCCGAACACGCCGTTCATTCCGCACTGGCGGGGAAATTTTTCGGCCTACGCGTTGTCGGTCTGGAAGAATAACGGCGACGTGTGGCTCTCGAAGCGGCTCCTCAGTCCGCGCCCGCGGCCTGAATGGAACTGGGTGGAGGGCGACGACCCGCGCATTAGTTGGACTGATCTTCAGACCTTCTTCTCGCGCTTCGAGATGGGAAACGCGGTCGGCGGCGAAGACGGCTTCGTGCAACTGCTGCCGTCGCCTGAAAACGAACGTTTATTAACTGACTTCGCGGAGAACGATCGGGAGTGAGGGGAATCGATCACGGGGCGGCGTATGTCATCCGCCCGCTGCACAAGCGAGCGCGGCGGCGGCCGGAGAACGCGGCGGGGCTTTCGCTCCGACCAGGTAAAGAGGAGTGTTGAGAATGCAAAATATGGTGGCGATAAACAACCATGAAGTGAAAGCGGCGCGGGCGGCGGCGCGGCCGGTGATTGCCGTGCTCATTCCCTGCTACAACGAGGAGTTGACGGTGGCGGAAGTGGTCGGCGACTTCCGCGCGCAACTGCCGGAGGCCGACATCTACGTCTTCGACAACAACTCGACCGATCGCACGGTGGAACGGGCGCGCGCGGCGGGCGCGCAGGTCTTCTACGAGCGGCGACAGGGCAAGGGCTACGTCGTGCAGTCGATGTTCCGGCAGGTGGATGCCGACATCTACATCATGGTGGACGGCGACGGCACTTACCCGCCCGCCGAAGTACACGCGCTCGTCGAGCCGGTGCTCAGGGACGAGGCCGACATGGTGGTCGGCTCGCGGCTGCACGATGAATCTTCGAGCCAGTTCAAGTCGTTGAACCGGGCGGGCAACAAGTTGTTCCTCTCGGTCTTGAACTCGGTCTTCAAGGTGAAGATCACGGACATGCTCTCGGGCTACCGGGTCTTCAGCCGTCGTTTCGTGAAGGGCGTGCCCTTGTTCGGCGGCGGCTTCGAGACGGAAACCGAACTCACGATCAAGGCTCTGGAGCGCGGCTACCGCGTCGTCGAAGTGCCGGTTGATTTGACGACGCGACCCGAAGGCAGCTTCTCGAAGATTCGCATCGTCCACGACGGGCTGCGCATCATGAACACGATCCTCGCGCTCTTTCGCGACTACAAGCCGCTCACGTTCTTCGGCGCAGTTGGACTCTTCCTCTTCGCGCTCGGCCTCATTCCCGGCCTCATCGTGGTGGTGGAATTTTTCGAGACGGGGCTGGTGCTCAGGTTGCCTTCGGCCGTGCTGGCCGTCGGGCTGACGCTCGCGGGGATGCTCTCCGTCACCATCGGCCTCGTGCTGCACACCATCGTGCGGCGGTCGCAGGAGTTCGATCACCAGTTGCGCACGATGCTCGACGAGTTGCGCACGCAGTTGCAAAAGGACAGGGGCGAGGGGAGACAGTGAAGATGGAGGCAGTGAAGATGGAGGCAGTGAAAATGACGGGCGACGAACCGGCTCTCGGCAGCGACGGCGTGATGGTGGCCGACCTCGAAGTGATGGCCGCCGCTAACAACTATCGCAACTGGATGTACAAGCGCATGGAGCCGTACATCGGCCAGCGCATCCTCGAAGTCGGCGCGGGGATCGGCAACTTCACGGAGTTGCTGCTCGACCGCGAACTCGTGGTGGCGTCCGACAAGTACCAGATGTGCGTTGACTATTTGCAGCAGCGTCTCGGCGCGCAACTCAAGGGCGCGCCCGTGCAGATGGACTTGGCCGCGCCGCCCGAACGCGCCATGCACGAGTACGGCTTCGACACGGTGATCTGCATCAACGTGCTCGAACACGTGGAAGACGACGCGAAGGCTCTGGCCTTCATGCACTCGGTGCTCGTGCCCGGCGGCCGCGTGATCCTGCTCGTGCCGGCGTTCCAGTTTCTCTACGGCACGATCGACCGCGCCATCGAACATTATCGCCGCTACACCAAAAAAGATTTGCTGCCGCGCATGCGCGAGGCCGGGTTCGAGGTGGAGACCGCCTTCTACATGAACGTGATCGGCATGGCCGGTTGGTTCTGGAACAATCGCGTGCGGAAGATCAAGGAAGAAAACGCCGCGCAGATACAGGTGTTCGACAAGTTCATCGCGCCCTGGGCGGAGCGCGTGGAGCGCACTTTGCCGCCGCCCTTCGGCCTCTCGCTCATCGCCATCGGGCGCAAGCGGTAAAAGTGTTCGCCGGGCGAAGACGAAACGCGGGCGCAAGCCGTCCCGCCCGCCTACGGGAAGGGAAAGCGCGTCCGCGCCGCGAGCGCATGACAGGGCGATGCGGGTTGGATACAGTTGACCGGGACGCTTCCGGCCGCCGGGCGTCTTGCGAAGGTTTAACGACGAAGAATCATCTACGGGAATCAATATGAAACTGAGCGTGTTCGGACTGGGCTATGTGGGTTGCGTGTCGGCGGCGTGCTTCGCGCGCGAGGGGCACGAGGTGGTGGGCGTTGACGTGAACGCGACCAAGGTTGAGATCATCAACGGCGGGCGCAGCCCGATCGTCGAAGCGGGCATCGGCGAGTTGATCGGCGAGATGGTCGTGGCGGGGCGACTGCGCGCGACGACCGACACGGCCGAGGCGATCCGCAATTCCGAGGTGTCGCTCGTCTGCGTCGGCACGCCGAGCAACGCGAACGGCAGCCTCGATCTCAAGTACGTCAGGCGCGTGTGCGAGGAGATCGGCCGGGAGTTGCGGGCGAAGGACGCGCGCCACACCGTCGTCATTCGTTCGACGATGCTGCCGGGCACGATTGAAACAGTCGTCGCGCCCACGCTCGAAGAACATTCCGGCAAGCGTGCGGGGCGCGATTTCGGCGTCTGCATCAACCCGGAATTTCTGCGCGAGGGCACCTCGCTCAAAGATTTTTACGCGCCGCCGTTCACCCTCATCGGCGCGGACGAGGAGGAGGTGGCGGCGGCCGTGCGGCAACTCTATGCCCGCATCGACGCCCCGCTCCACGTCATCGGAGTGCGCGCCGCCGAGATGGTCAAGTACACCTGCAACTGTTTTCACGCGCTCAAGGTGAGCTTCGCCAACGAGGTCGGGAACATCTGCAAGGAACTCGACATTGACAGCCACGAGGTGATGCGCGTCTTCTGCGAGGACACGAAGCTGAACCTCTCGCCCTACTATCTGAAACCCGGCTTTGCCTTCGGCGGCTCGTGCCTGCCGAAAGACCTGCGCGCGATCACTTACAAAGCGAAAGAGTTGGACGTGGACGTGCCCGTGCTCGCGTCGGTGCTCCAAAGCAACCGGCGGCAGATCGAGCACGCGCTGGAAATGGTGTTGGCAACGGGGCGCAAGCGCATCGGCGTGCTCGGCTTCTCGTTCAAGGCGGGCACGGACGACCTGCGCGAATCGCCCATGGTCGCGCTCATCGAATCGCTCATCGGGAAGGGCATGCAACTCGCCATCTACGACCGCGACGTGTCGCTCGCACGCCTCTTCGGCGCGAACAAGGAATACATCGAGCGCGAGATACCGCACATCTCACAACTCATGCGCGATACCATCGACGAAGTTCTGGCGGCCTCCGACGTGCTCGTCATCGGCAACAAGGCCGAAGAGTTTCGCGAGATCGAAACGAAATTACGCGAAGGTCAGACCGTGATCGACCTCGTTCGCTTGTTTGAAAACCGCGTCAGCGAAGGCTCCTATCAGGGCATTTGCTGGTAGCCGCGCGGGCGGCGGCAGCGGCGGCCGCCCGTCGAAAAAGTTTCTCAAGAGCATGAACCACATCGCGTCCGGTTCTATGGCCGCGCCGCCCGGTGCGAACGCGCCGCCCGGAGGGAAAAAGCGTCGGGCGCGCCGTGTGGCGCGCGTTGCCGTCGCGCTCCTCGTCGCGTGGCCGGTGGTCGCCTGGGTCGGCGCGCGCGCTCTCGTCGTGCGCGCCGACGCGCCCCGCGCCGATTGCATCGTCGTGTTGAGCGGGGCGCGCGATTACGTGGAGCGCACGCGGTACGCCGCTGAACTCTGGCGGAGCGGTGTCGCGCCGAAGATCGTGTTGACGAACGACGACCTGCGCGGCGGTTGGAATAGCGAACAGCAACGCAACCCTTACTTCATCGAACGCGAGGCGGAAGAACTGCGGCGGGCGGGCGTTCCCGCCGCGCACATAGAAGCGTTGCCGGAGCCGGTGGCGGGCACTTATGATGAGGCCGTGCGGCTGCGCGCGTATGCGGCGACGGCGGGCGTCGGTTCGATGGTCGTCGTCACCTCGGCTTATCATTCGCGCCGCGCGGCGTGGACGATGCAGCGCGTGTTTCGCGAGAGCGGCGTGCGCGTCAGCGTCGCGCCGGTCGAGGCGGGCGCGCAAACGCCGACGGCCTTCACCTGGTGGTTGAGCGCGCGCGGTTGGCGCAGCGTCGGGCCGGAATATCCCAAACTCGTCTATTACCGGCTGCGCTACGGTTGAACGCGCGAGAGAAGGCGAATGGAGACGCGGAAGATTACACGACATGCTCCCGGCGCGCTGCTCTCGAAGTGCGTCTTGATCTTGTTTTGCGCGCTCTCGCTGCACGCGTCGGCGGCGCACACGTGTACGACGCAGGAAGCGCGCCCTCCGCGCGGCGGCGCATCGATCAAGACGGATCGTTCGCGGCGCGCGCCGCGTGGCACGCCGCCAACGCTGCCGCGCGCCGGGGGCAAGTTCGCCGACCCCGTCTTCGGGACGGAGATCATGCGCGTGACCGACGCGACGACAGCCCCGAAGGGCGCGGGCACGAACTACAGTTATTGGGCGAGTTTCAATTCGGACAACACGCGTCTGCTCGTCATGGAGACGGGGGCGCAGCAGGGCGCGAGCATCTACGAGTTCGATCCCGCGACCTTCACGCTCGGCGCGCGCCTCCCGCCCGTGCCCTACCCGCCGCCCGGCAACATCCCCGTGCGCCTCGACGACGCCTGCTGGTCGGCGGACGACCCCGACGCGCTCTACGTGCATCAAGACCTCGGCACGAAGATTTACAAGTACCGGGTTTCGCGGCAGACCTACGCGCCGGTCGGCGATGTCGCGCGCGTGCTGCCGCGCGGGCAGAACATCCAGCAGATGGGCATGGCCGCCGACAACGATACCTTCTCTTTCACTAAGCGCGGCGGCGCGCCCGGTTACAAGCAACTCGGCTACGCCGTCTATCGCGCCTCGACCGACACGATCCTTTTCCAACACTCCGAGGTGATCAACGAAGTACGCATAGACAAGTCCGGGCGTTACCTCTACGTGAACACCAACGAGACGGGGGCGGGTAAGATCGAGGGGCGCGTGGTTGACACGGAGACGGGAGGCGTCTCGAATTTGACGGACGACGCGCCCGACCATGCGCCGTCGCATTACGACGTGGGCACGGGCACGGTGGTCGGCAACGGCAACTATCTGGTCGGCATCTCCGCCCGCAGCCTCGCCGCGCCGCACAAGTTCACGAAAATCTTCGATCTCTCCCCGGAGCAAAATTACGGCGGCTTCCACCTCTCGATGCTGGCCGATAACGAGGGCTGGGTGCTCGTGAGTTTCTACACGCCGCACCCGAACGGCGTGATGCAGGGCGAGGTCGTGCAGGTGGCGACGGACGGCACGGGGCGCGTCCGTCGTCTGTTCCACCATCAAGCGACGGGGACGAACTACTACGACAGCCCGCGCGCGAACATTTCGCGCGACGGCAAGTTCGTCGCCTTCACGTCTAACTGGGGCGCAGGCGGCGGGCGAAACGATATGTTCGTCGCGCGCATCGAACCCGCCCCGGCCGCGACCGTGAAGCCTGCCCCGCCCGCGACGGCGCGGCCGAGACGGGTCGCGGGTCGCGGCGCGAATCGCAATTAAAACGCCCGCCTCAATTCGCCGGAAGCAGGCTCGTAAATACCCCGTGTTTACTGCTCACGATTACATCCTGATCGAACCGTCTACACTCGTGAGCATCAGTTGCATCAACCAATCGGTCTGCGGGTCTGCGCCGAGTTGGAACACGTGCTCACCGCACTTTTCAAAGCCGAATTTGCGGTAAAAATTTATCGCGCTGCTGTTATCTTCCCAAACGCCCAGCCAAATCGTGTCGTGCCGGTTCTCTACGGCAAACTCCAGACATTTCAGTATCAGGGCACGCCCGACGCCTTTGCCGATAAATTCCTGCAAATTATAAAGTCGGCACAGTTCTATCGGGTTATCGCCCGTCACGCCTTCTTCGCGGGAATTTTGTTTCAATTTGGCATAACCGACTAATTGACCCCCGATTTCGGCGACGAAATAAGTAATGTCGTCGTCCGCCAGTTCGGCGGAAAACACCTCGACCGTGTAGGCTCCGTCCATATAACTTTTCAAATCTTCGGGTGAATTTGCCGGAAACGGGGCGAAAGCGTCATAAAAACTTTTCCGTGCAATCCGCACCAGAACATCTATATCTTCAACAGTCGCTCGTCTAATGTTTACCGTATTGTCCATTTTTTAGTGGTCTTAAAGGCTCAATAAACGCCCATTGTTGATGGGTTAATTCTTCTCGTCGTGCCTAAAATCGTAGCACGGTTATTTACGAGATCGCTTCCAGTAAAAACGCTCGCGGGGGATGCTCCCCGCGAGCGTTTGTTGATCCGCCCGGCTACTCGATTCGGTGATGCGTCGCTTTACGCTTCGTCGGCGCGCGCGGTGCGCCCGGAGGCTTTACGCCGCCTGCGCATGCGTTCGGCCACTCCGGCTAGACCCGTGCCGAGCAGGAGGAGCGTGGCCGGTTCGGGCACGGCCGAGGGCTGGAAGTCGTATCTGATGTTCGAGAGGCTGTAGCCGATAACTCCGTTGAGATTGATGAGCGAGAAGGTGAGCGTCGCCAGCCCTTGCCCGCTGAGAGTCATGCTGAAGATGGGCGGGTTGCTGAAGGGGGGGACGGAGCCGATGAGAAGTCCCTCGAAGGTGAAGGCGGAAGTGAGATTGAACGTTTGAGGGGCGTCGAGAGGAATGACGACGGGTGCGACGGCGAAGTCGAACCTGCTGCCGTTAAACCAGACGTTCGAGTAAGACGAGCCGTTGTAGGTCGCGCCGGTGGGATAGCTGGTCGTGAAGCGCGTGATGTGCGAATTCGTCCCGAACGTCTGGCCGGGCGCGCACGGCAAGCAGCTATAGCTCGCCCCGCCGTTTCCTAATTTCTCGTCAACTCCCCGCGCCGCAATCCCCGCTCCCGCGAAATCGAAGCTGTATCCCGGAAAGACTTGAAGGACGGGGTTGCCGTGGCTCACGAAGCCGCTCGTGATGACGACGTGCTCCGCGCGCGCTTCCGGGGCGATGAAAAAAGCCGCGAAAAGCAGCAGGAATTGAAGCGTGCGGGCGAGATTTCGCATGATCTGGTGATGTCCTCGTCGGTCTGGTCGTGTGCGGGGTAGTTCGCCGGGGCGTCGAACTGCTAAACCGTCATTCAGCTTGTCTTAAGCGGCGCGTCCCGTCAAGAGTAAAGTTTTAATCGGCCGCGCTTTCTGTAGAAATTTTCACCCGCCCGCCGTCCCGTTCGCGCGCTCCGGCCGCCCTCGCGGCAGACGGAATGCTCAACGATAAAAAGCGTTGACAAGCGTTGGCAAATTCTGTTTAATGAATTGTCTGTTGTACGCGTCCGCAGCGGCGAGTATGACACTGTTCTTTCAGGTAGAGATTGCACACGATAATGGCAAACTTGTCGCGAGGCGAGGGCGCAAAGCCGTGAGTCTCTCCGGTGCGTGGTCGGCGTCGAAAAGTTTTGACGGAGGCACGCGCGTGGGGAGATTGTCTGGTTGCCGAAGGCGATCGAAGAAAGCCGTCACTTCGTATTTCCTGTGAACCGGATCGCCCCGGACGGTTCACGCGCCCGGCGGAACTTGTTTCCTCAATAGCTCTCCGTCAACGGAGGCTCAAGTTCTCCCGCCGGACGAAGTCGCGGTGGAATTATTCGCGTGCAGTTCCCGTCGTTCTATAATTCCTTTTCTTCCATCCGTTAAAAATCCTTCAGTTTCAGACGTTCACGTCGAATCACGCTTTAATTTATCGAGTCCGAATCCAGGCGAGTTGGAGTCGCTGTTGACGACGGCTTCCATGCGCCCGCGGCCGTCCGTGTCGCGCGGTCGTCTCCGTCTCGCCGACGCCTGCTACTCCTCCTCCGTCAGGCACAGTAATCACCGAATTAAAGGCACCCCCGTAGTGATGCGGGTTCGCAAAGCCAGGAGTCTCGTTTAGGCCACCGCGCCGCGAGATTGTCCGGTTACCGAAGTGAGGCTCAAGATGAATAACCCCCGGGTGTTCACGCACCAATCCGCCCGTCTACTTTTCTCCAAACTCAAATTCGCTTTCGTGCTGACGCTCGCGCTCCTCGCATCGGGCGGCGCAGCGGCGACGGCGTTTGCACAAAATCCCGGCGGCGAAATCAAGATGGACTTAGACGTTCACGCGCCCATGGGCGTGCCGTCGTTGCCGGCGGCGGGAGCCAAGTTCGCCGACCCGGTCTTCGGGACGGAGATCATGCGCGTGACGGACGAGCGCGACGGCGCGAACGGCGCGGGCACATCTTACTCATACTGGCCGACCTTCAACTCCGACAACTCACGCGTGCTCGTGATGGGCACCAGCGGCGAGAGCGGAGTCGCCATCTACGACTTCGACCCGGTCAGCTTCCGTCTCGGCGCGAAGCAGACGCTCCCGCTGCTCAACGGCGGCTATCCCTTCACCTACGATTTGACCTGGAGCCACACCGAACCGGACATCCTCTACGGCCACGCCGGAACCGCGCTCTGGCGTTACAACGCGCGCGAGCGCACCTATTCGCTCGCCTTCGACCTCGCCTCGCGCCTGCCCGCCGGTTACTATTTCGCGCAAGCCAGTTTGAGCGCGGACGACGACGTGTTCGCCTGCACCTTACAGGAATCCGGCACGTGGGCTGTGGTCGGCTACCTGGCCTACCGCCGTTCGACCAACACGATTCTCTATCGCTCAAGCGACGATCTCAACGAAGTCAGGATAGACAAGTCGGGTCGCTACCTGTTCGTCAACACGAACGAGCAGGGCGTGGGGAAGGTCGAAGTCCGCATCATCGACCTGACGACGGGACAGGCCACGGGCTTGACGGACGACGCGCCCGACCACGCGCCGTCGCACTACGACGTGGGCACGGGCACGGCGGTCGGCAACGGCAATTATCTGGTCGGCATCTCCGCCCGCAGCCTCGCCACGCCGCGCCGCCACAGCAAAATCCTCGACCTCTCGGCGCAGGGCAATTACGGCGGCTTCCACGTCTCCATGCTGGCCGACAACGAAGAGTGGGCGTTGGTGAGTTTCTACACGCCGCACCTGGACGGCGTGATGCAGGGCGAAGTCGTGCAGGTGGCGACGGACGGCACGGGGCGCGTCCGTCGTCTGTTCCATCATCAGGCGATAGTGGGGAGCTATTACGACAGCCCGCGCGCGAACATCTCGCGCGACGGCAAGTTCGTCGCCTTCACGTCTAACTGGGGCGTGGCGGGCGGGCGGCGCGACATGTTCATCGCACGCATCAACCCCGCCCCCTCCGCGTCGGCCACCCCGACGCCGACGCCCACGCCGTCTCCTTCCCCGACCGCCACGCCGACGCCGACGCCGACGCCGACCCCGCTCAAAGCTCCCGGCCTCGTTGCGGCGGCGCGTCTCGCGGCCGCCAAGCTGGCCGCCGCGCTGTCTGTCTCGGACGCCGAGATCAACGTCCTGGAGAAGAATATCGAGGCGGCCTACGCGGCCTTCATCAGTGAGGTCAATAATTTCCCCGCCTCCGCGCAGATTGACGCGGGACTGCGCGCCTCGCTCTACTTTTCGCGCGCCTCGGAAGCTCTGGCGGCGGCGGGCGCGGTGTCCTCCGGCGTGCAGAACCGTTTGCAGATCACGGCCTCGCGCCTCGCGCAGGTGAGCGATTTGATGCAACCCTCGACGGCAGGCACGTCCGCGGACTTCGCGCACGCGGCGGCGACCAACTTCGCCGTCATCGGCGCGGCGACCACCTTTTCCAGCGCGAGCATGTCGCCCGTGCTCGCGCCCCTCAGTCTGGCTATGATCACGGGCGACGCGGGGCAGAGTCCGCTGGCGCGCGTGAGCGTCGTCGCGGATCGCAGCGGCAACAAGCCGCTGCCCTTCGAACTCGGCGGGGCGAGCGTCTCGATCAACGGTCGCGCCGCGCCGCTCCTCTACGTCTCGCCCTCGCGCATCTCGTTCCTCATGCCGCAAGGGTTGCCGCAGGGCGATTCGGAAGTGCTGGTGACTTCGCAGGACGGCTACGTCTCGCGCGGCTCGGTCATCGTCAACACGGTCGCGCCCGCCCTCTTCACCGCCGACGGCAGCGGCGCGGGACACGCGCTCTCCCTGAACGGCAGCGAACCCGCCGCCTCTTCCTCCTACGACGTGAATTCGCCGCACGCGCTCGGCGCGGACAAACGCACGCGCGTGACGCTGTTTGCGACCGGCATCACCGCGGGCGCGGCCAACCTCTATGGCGCGAACGACGTGCGGATGGAGAACGGCCAGATCGTCGTCAACGTCGCCGAGTCGTTGTTGGTCGAAGCGCGCACCCAGGACGGGCGGCTGTATCATCTGCCCGTGGAGTTTGCGGGCGCGCTCAATGGGCGCATGCCCGGCCTCGATCAAGTCAACGTCTTGATCCACCCCGAAATGCGCGGCGCAGGGTTGGTTGATCTCACCATCGTCGTCAACGGCCAGCGCAGCAACGCCGCCTCGATCAACATCAAATAAGGAAAGAGACGAAGGCGAGCGACCAATAACAGGCGACGGGCGGCGAGCAGAAAGCCGGGGCGGGCTTTAACCCGCCGCCCGTCGCGCGCCGCCCCTCGCCGCCTTTTCCTATTGCCCCTGCCGCTGCCCTTTTGTTACTCTCTTAAACGGCGCGTGTGATTCTTCCCGTTCACGCGACCCGGCCTGCCTCCGCAAGCGCGAAAGTTTTCCTGAAGTGTAATAACCGATGACATCCTTAACAGTCCCCCAACTCTGGAAGCCGGTGGCGGTCGCCGCCGCCGTGTTCTTTGTCTACGCGCTGGTGCTGGTGAAACTCGGCGGCCAGTGGTGGGTGGACGAAAACTACTCGCACGGGCTGTTGATTCCGTTCATCATCGGCTACATCCTGTGGAGCGAGCGCGAGCGTCTGGAAGCCGCGCGAAAGCGGCCGTCGCTCATGTGGGGCGGCGCGCTCGTCTGCGGCGCGCTGTTGATGCTGTGGGCGGGCACGGCCGGCGCGGAACTGTTCATGCAGCGCACCTCGCTCGTCGTGATGCTGGCCGGAATCACGATCTACTTCTGGGGCTGGCACATCCTGCGCCTCGCCCTCGTCCCGCTGCTCCTGCTCGCGCTGGCTATCCCGATCCCGGCGATCATCTTCAACCAGATCGCGTTCCCGTTGCAGTTGTTCGCGTCGCGTTGCGCCGTGTGGGCGATGCGCGCCTTCGACATCCCGGTGCTCAGGCAGGGAAACATCATCGAGTTGATGCCCCTGAATTCGACCGTCACGAAGAAACTCGAAGTGGTCGAGGCCTGTAGCGGCATCCGCTCGCTGATGACGCTGATGACGCTCGCGGTCGTCTTCGCCTATTTCACGCACCCGCGCGGCGACGGGCAGCAGGGCGGCGGCCTCGCGGCGAGTTTGAAGCGTTACGGCACGTGGCGTTCGGCCATCCTCGTGCTCTCGGCCGTGCCCATCGCGATCATCACGAACGCGGGGCGCGTCAGCGGCACGGGCATCCTCGCGCGCTACTACGGGACGGAAGTGGCCGACGGGTTCTTCCACGAATTCTCCGGCTGGGTCGTCTACATCGCCGCGTTCCTGCTGCTTTTCGCGCTCGGTTGGGCGCTCGACAAAATCGGGGCGCGCAAGCGGCCTCCTTCTCCGCCGCGCAAACCGGCGCGCACCGACGAGGCGCGCCCGACGACCGACGAGGCACACGACGCATCGCTCGTCGGCGCGACGACGGCGGCGACGACTCCGGCGGCGACGATGTCTCTGCGCGAACGCGGCGCGGGCGGGTCGTGACCGGGAGCGGTCGGCCGTCAGCTCACGCAGGAACTGACGAAGCCGCTGGCCGCAGGTTGAGGGTTGAAAGCTAATCAATATATGAAATCTAAGAAGTGGCATTTCTGGGCGTTGCTGGCCTTACTGCTCGTGGGCGGTTCGGTGGTCAATTTGTGGGAGCACATCGGCGAGGCGAGCGTGGTGCGGCACGAGTTGAAAGAGTTTCCGAGCACGCTCGGCCAGTGGCGGCAACGCGGCGTGGACATCCGTTTCGACGCGCAGACGGAGAGCGTGCTGCGCGCCGACGATTACCTCGCGCGTGATTACGTGCTGCCCGACGGGCGTTCGGGCAACTTCTACGCCGGCTATTACGCCACGCAGCGCAACGGCGCCACCTATCACAGCCCGCTCAACTGCCTGCCCGGCGCGGGCTGGACGATGAACGAACCGGCCACCATTCAGATCACACCCGTCGGCGGCGGCGCGTCCTTCGAGGCCAATCGCTACATCATCCAGAACGGCGAAGTGCGCCAGTTGCTCATCTACTGGTATCAGGGGCGCGGGCGCGTGGTGGCGAGCGAATACTGGGGGAAGATTTACACGGTGGTGGATAGCCTCAAGCGCAGGCGGAGCGACGGCGCGATGGTGCGCGTGATCGTGCCGATTCACAGGTCTGAAGCGGACGCGCTCGCGCTCGCCACCGATCTGGCGGCGCAGAGCGCGCCCCTGCTCCCGCAGTTCATCCCGAACTGAGCGTGGGAAAGTCGCGCGCGGAGCGGGAGGGAAGTGGTAACATAAAAGCGTGGCGGCTCTTGGGGAAATGGAGGCCGCCGTTTCAGGAAGAGAAACCCGATTGCCAGTTTTATTATTGTGAAGTTTAACGCCGTTCGGGGTGTGCCTCACCCGCAAGCGGCCTAAACGAGGATGTAGCGTCGGCTTAACTAAAACAGACGCGGCTGCCGCTCAAAGACCGTTGCCCCGGTCGAGCAGACGGCAAGAGCCGCGAAGGAGTCCGAAAGACCGAAATGAATCACAAAGAGTGCCCGCGCTCCGGCAGTGGCCGGAGTTTGTCGTCTGTTTTGCTCGCCTTGATCGTCGCCGCCTGCGCGTTTGCGACCGTCTCCTGTTCCAATCCCGAAAAAGCCAAAGCCGAACACCTCGCGCGCGGCGAAGCCTACCTGACCGAGAAGAAGTTTCAGGAAGCCTCGCTCGAATTCCGCAACGCCGTCCAGATTGACGACAAACTGGCGCAGGCGCATTGGGGACTGGCGCGCGCCTACGAGGGCATGGAACAGTTCACGCAAGCCTTCGAGGAGTTGCGCCGCACCGTCGCGCTCGACGCCGACAACCTCGACGCCCGCGTGCGCCTCGGCAACTACTACGTCCTCGGCTACCAGCAGACCAAAGACGAAAAACTCCGCGACGAGGCGCAGCGGCTCGTCGAAGAGGTCTTGCAGAAGGACGCGAACCACATCGAAGGCCACATCCTCAAGGGCACGGTGCTCTACGCCTTCGGCAAGCGCGAAGAGGTTTTCGCCGCCCTCTCGCGCGCCGTCGAACTCAACCCGCAGCGCGTCGAATCGCTGATGAGCCTCGCGCTTTTCCACCGGCAGGTGGGCGAGACGGCGAAGGCCGAAGAAGTTTACAAGCGCGCCCTCTCCATCAACGACCGCTCCGCGCTCGCGCACCTCGAATACGCCAAGTTCTTCGTCTCGCAGAACCGGCTCGATTTGGCCGAGGTCGAGTTTCGCCGCGCCGTCGAAGTTGACCCCGCGAACCGCGACGCGCGCCGCACGCTCGCCAGCTTCTACCTCGTCAACAAACAACTCGACCGCGCCGAAGAAGCCTTCAAAGCCCTCGCCGAACTCGACCGCGACCGGCCGGAAGGCCGCGCCGTGCTCGCCGATTTCTACGCCTCCGTCGGCCGCTACGACGAGGCCGCCAATCTCTACCAGCAGCTCGTCGCCTCGTCGCCCGACTACGCGCGCGGCCGTCACCGGCTCGCCGAGTTGATGTTGCAGCGCGGCGACCAGACCGGGGCGATGGCGCAGGTCGAAGAGGCGCTCAAGAAGAATGCCAACGACCGCGAAGGCTTGATCCTGCGCGCCCGCCTGCGGCTCAACCAGGACAGACCCAAAGACGCCATCGAAGACCTCAAACAGGTCTTGAAGATCGAACCGCGCGATCAAGCCGGACTCTACTTCATGGCCGAGGCCAGCTTCCGCGCCGGGCAGGTCGAACAGTCGCGCATCTACGCGGGCGACCTCGACAAGTTCTATCCCGATTATCTGCCCGGCAAGTTGATGCAGGTGCAGATCAACCTCGCGGGAGGCGACCATCAGGGCGCGCAGCGACTCGCCAACGACCTGCTCGCGCGTCTCGACAAGTCCGCTCCCGACGCGCGCAATTCGCCGCAACTCCTGAACGAACTGCGCGCCAAAACTCTGACCGCGCGCGCCACCACCTTCCTCCAGACGCAACCGCAGAACACCGCGGCCGCCCGCGCCGACTTCGCGCGGGCGCGCGATCTCATGCCGAACGCGCCCGCCTCGCACGTCAACCTCGCGGCCGTCTCGCTCGCCGAGCGTAAAGCGGACGAGGCCGCCGAACACTATGAACGCGCTCTCTCGATCGATGCGGCGAGCTTCGACGCGCTCAACGGCCTGATCAATCTCTACGCCTCGCAGGGTCGTTTCGATCAGGCGCACGCGCGCGTGGATCAAGCCACGGCCGCGCGCCCCAACACGGCCAGTCTCTACTTCCTCAAGTCCACCATCTACGGCAAGCAGCGCGACGCGCAGCAGGCCGAGGCCGCCCTGCGCCGCACGCTCGAACTCGACCCCGGTTTCGTGCCCGCGCTCAACGCCCTCGGCTCGCTCTACGTCAACACGAACCGCCCCGACGAGGCCATCGCCGAGTTTCGCCGCATGGGCGAGAAGCGTCCCGACGACCCGACGCCCTACATGCTCATCGGCATGGTTGAAGACGGGCGCAAGAATTACGACGCCTCCACCGAAGCCTACCGGCGCGCGCTGACGCTCAACACCGAGAACGCTTTCGCCGCCAACAATCTCGCCTGGAACTACGCCGAATACGGCAAGGGCAACCTCGACGAGGCCGTCCGGCTCGCGCAGGGCGTCGTGCAGAAGTTTCCCGACGAGCCGGGCTATGCCGACACGCTCGGTTGGGTCTATTACAAAAAGGGCTTGCACGCCGCCGCCGTCGAGCAACTGCAAAAGGCCGTGCGGCAGACGACGGCGCGCGGCGCGGACAGCGCGCTCTATCGCTACCATCTCGGCCTCGCGCTCGCCGCCGTGGGACGCAAGCCCGAAGCGCGCCAGCAGTTGCAGCAAGCCTTGAACCCGGCCAAGGGAAACAAGCTCGCGCCGGAGAGCGAGCAGGAAGCGCGCAAGACGCTCGACTCTTTGTGAGCCGGGAAAACTCTTGTTACGCGAAGAAGAGGGTTGAATTATGAGTGTTGAATTTCGTCAGCGGAAACCGGGCGAGTATGGGCGCATCTTGTGGAAGCGCAAGTGGCTCATCATCCTGCCGGCCATCGTCGTTTCGTTCGCCGTCGCCATCGTCGTGTGGCGGCTGCCGAACGTCTACCAGTCGAACACCTTGTTGACGGTGCGCCCCTCGAACATCATGCAGGGCATCGTGCCGCAAATGTCCGACGACGACCTCACCATCCGCATCAACGCCATCGGCCAGGAGGTCTTCAGCCGTTCGTCGCTCGAACCGTTGATCACGACCTACAACCTCTACGCCGCGGAGCGGCGGCGCGGCGAGCCGATGGAACTGCTCGTCGAGCGCATGGCGAAGAAGGACACGCAGATCGAGGTCAACAAGAGCCGCAACGACATCACCAACGGCTTCATCCTGACCTTCAAAGGGCCTGACCCGAGCATCACGCAGAAGGTCACCGGCGACCTCGCCAGCAAGTACGTCAACGCGCAACTCAAGCAACAATCGCAGGGTGCGACTGAAACGGGAAAGTTTCTCCAGCAGCAGCTCGACCTGGCGCAGGCCGAACTCAAAACGGTCGAGGATCAACGGCTGCACACGCTGCAAACGAACATCAACAACCTGCCCACGCAGGCCACTTCGCTCGTCACGAATCTGAGCGGACTCTACGAACAGCAGAAGTCTTACATCAGCGACATCGGGCGTCTGCGCGACCAGAAGACGATGCTCACCACCCAACTCGGCGACATCGAGAAGCAGTTTCAAGCCGACAAGGACGACGTGGTCGAGACTTTGACCGACCCGAAGACCACGCCCGCCTGGGCCGAACTCTCCAAGCGCGAGTCGCAACTCGATTCCGAGTTGCAGAACATGCTCACGGTCTTGAAGCCGAAGAACCCGGACGTGGTCGCCAAGCGACAGGAACTCGCCGCCGTTCAGCGCAGCAAGCAGGAGTTGACCGACGATTGGAAGAACCGGATCGCGGATAAGACGAAGCGCGTGGCGAACCGCATCGACCCGCGCGCCTCGACCATCAAGGCCAACCTGCAAGGCATCGACAACGAAGTGGCGCGGCAGGAAAAACTGCTCGCCCAGACCAGCGCGCAGATCAGCCAGGTGCAGTCGCAACTGAGCCGCGTGCCCGGAGCCGAAATCGACCTCGGCCGGATCGACCGCGAATACCAGACGAAGAAGGCCGCCTACGACGAGTTGCTCCTGAAGAAACAGAAGTCGGACTTGAACGTGGCGGCCACCAACTCGGCGCAGGGCGAGACGATCCAGGTGATCGACCCGGCGAGCCTGCCCGTGCGTCCCATCGCGCCGAAGCGGCCGCTGCTCATCGCGCTCGGCCTCGCGCTCGGCCTCGCCTTCGGCTTCGCGTTCGCCGCCGCCTTTGAAGTGCCGCGCCTGCTGACGATTCAAACCGTCGAGGACGCGCGTCATTACACGGGGCTGCCCGTGCTCATCTCCGTGCCCGAACTCCTGACGCCGAAGGAACAGCGACGCGCCCGCGTGCGCCGCGTGGCGACGGCCTTCGCCGGTCTCGCCATCACCGTTCTCAGCATCCCCGCGCTCGCGCTCGCGCTGAGATTCACGCGCGTCTTCGATCTGTTCGCCTCGTGAGGAAAGCTGTCAGTCGTCCGTGGTCAGTTGTCAGTTGCCTGTGGCTTTCAAAGCGAGTCACTAAAGGTTGAGTTGAACAACTAACCACGGGCAAAGAACAACTGACAACTGACCACTGACTAACGAACAAGTTATGTACAAAGAGTTCTACGGTCTCAAAGAGTTGCCGTTCGCGCTGACGCCCGACCCGCGCTTCATCTACTTCACGCCTTCGCACACGGAGGCGATGGCGAACCTGCATTACGGCATCGAGAGCGGCAAGGGCTTGATCGTCGTGACGGGCGAAGTGGGCACGGGCAAGACCACCATCCTGCGCTGGATGATGCAGCGGCTCGACCGCACCGTGCTCGTCGGCTACATCTTCAACCCGCGTCTCACCGTCCCCGAATTTTATCAGCACGTCGCGCGCCTCTTCGACGTGCAGGAGTGGGAGAACAAGTCGGAACTCCTGTTCGCCCTCGGCAAAACTCTCGAAGCGCGCCACGCGCGCGGCCTGCGCACCGTGCTCATCATCGACGAGGCGCACGGCCTCTCGACCTCCGTGCTCGAAGAGATCAGGCTGCTCTCGAATTTCGAATCCGACGCCGCCAAGCAGTTGCAGATCGTCCTGACCGGCCAGCCGGAACTGCGCGACGTGTTGAACAATCCAGACCTCCGGCAGTTGAAACAGCGCGTCGCCCTGCGCTGCGAGATCAAGCCGCTGCCGAACATCGAGGAGACGGAGCGTTACGTCAAAGCGCGTCTGCTCGTGGCGGGCGCGGCGCGCACGGACATCTTCTCGCCGGGCGCGATCGATTACATCTTCCGCTGCGCCGCAGGCATCCCCCGCCAGATCAACAACCTCTGCGACAACGCGCTGCTCGCGGGCTTCGCCTCCGGGTTGCACACCATCTCGCGCGCTTGTATCGAAGAGGTCGCCGACACGTTCGACATGCTGCCGGACGCGCGCCACGGCAGTAGTCGCCTGTCAATCGAGGAACAGGAGTCGCCCGCGCGCATCTTCAACGCGCAGGGGCGCGCCGAGTTGTGGTCTGCGGGCAGCGCGCAGGCGACGGCGGTTGACGAGGCCGTACAGGGATCGGCCACGGAATATTCTTCGGCGCACGCGCGCGAAGAGGACTTGGAAGAAACACCCGCGCCGCCTTCGCCCGATGTCAACGATATCGGCGCGGCCTTCCGGCGTTGGGATGTGATGGGAGATAGGTGATGGGCAGAGTTTACGAAGCATTGAAGCGCGCCGCCGAGCATGGCGGCGCGAACACGAAGAGTACGAACGGTGACGACGCGGCGGCCGCGCGCCGCGCTTCGACCGCGTCCGAAGACGCAACAGAGGTGACGCTCGTCACCGAAGCGTCGGCCGCGTCGAACGGTAACCACTCGAACGGCCACCATTCGAACGGCAGCCACCACGCCGCGCCGGAAGCGTTCGCGTCGCGTCGCGCCGCCTCCGCACTCTTCAACGCGCCTGACGCTCAGGCGCACGTTTCAGCATCCGCTGAGCACATCGTTGCAGCCACGGTCGGGTCGGCACTCCCCGGCGGGCAGGCTTCGCGTGTTGCTGGGGCAACGGCGGATGCTGTCGGTTCGGCGCGCGCGCGGGAATTTCCCACGGTGGAAATTTCCCACGCGCGCGTCGAACCACATCTCATCGCCATCACCGATCCGCGTTCGCCGCACGCCGAGCAGTATCGCGCGTTGCGCACGCGCATCCTGCACGCGGCCGAGCGCAGGCATATTCAGGCCATCGTCGTTTCCAGCGCGGGCGTCATGGAGGGCAAGACCGTCACGGCCATGAACCTCGCGTGGCTGCTCGCGCAGACCGACGGCGTGCGCGCGCTCCTGATCGACGGCGACCTGCGCCGCCCCTGCGCCGCCGAATATCTCGGCATCGACGTGCCCGCCGGTCTCTCCGAAGTGCTCGCGGGCGAGACGACGCTCGCCGAAACCATCATCAAACTCGAACCCGCCGGGCTGCATCTGCTGCCGGGCGGCACGGTGCGCGACAACGTGGCGGAAATACTCTCCGGCCCGAAGTTCAGCACGCTCCTCGCCGAACTGCGCCGCATGTTCGACTACATCATCATCGACGCGCCGCCGCTCGGCATCTTCACCGACGCCAACGTTCTCATCAACCGCGCCGACGGCGCGCTGATGGTCGTGCGCGCCAATAAGACGCGCTACGCCGCGCTCGACCGCGTGCTCGAACCGCTCCCGCGCGAACGTCTCCTCGGCATCGTCTTAAACGGCGCGGACGACAACAAAGACGACAGCAGCAGCTATTACCAGCGTCGCTACTATCGCCGCGAAGAAACGAAGGAAACCGTCGCTCGTGAGGCGTAGATAGGAAAAAGTTGTGAATCGTAAATAGAAAGAACAGGTTTTCTCTATTCACGATTTACCAGTTAAGGAGTTCATGTGAATCCCGCGCGCCGTTTCAACGCCCGCACCCTGTTGCTGTTGCTCGCCGAAGCCCTGCTCATCTTCGGCGGGATGGTGGCGGCTGCGGAGATTCGGCTCGGCCAGACGGACGCGTATTACGAACTCGTCGCCCGCAACGGTTTCTACAAAGCCGTGCTCGCCACCGCCTTCTGCCTCGGCGCGTTCTACCTCTACGACCTCTACGATTTCGTCGTCATGCACGACCGGCGCGAACTCGTGCTGCGACTCATCCAGGCGCTCGGCCTGGCGTGGGTCGCGCTGGCGATAGTCTTCTACATGCTGCCGCAATTGATGCTCGGCCGCGGCATCTCTCTGATCGCGCTCCCGCTCGCCCTCGCGCTGATGGTGGGCTGGCGCGTCTCGATCCACTGGCTGCTCGGCCACCCGTTGGTCGGCGAGCGCATCCTGATCGTCGGTTCGGGCGCGGCGGCCGTCGAGATCGCGCGCGAAGTGTTAGACCGCCGCGACGCCGGTTATCGCATCGTCGGCTTCGTGGACAACGACCCCGCGCTCGTCGGCAAGAGCATCATCAACCCGTCCGTGATCGGCGTGACGACCGATATGGCCGCCATCGTCAAGCGCGAAAACATCGACCGCATCATCGTCGCGCAGGGCGAGCGGCGCGGGCAGTTCCCGACGCAGCAACTGTTGGATTTGAGTCTCGGCGGCAACGTCGCCATCGAAGAGGGCGCGTCGTTTTACGAGCGCACGACGGGGCGCGTCCATCTCAACATGATGCGCCCGTCGTGGCTCATCTTTTCGGGACGCGGGCGGCA
Source organism: Pyrinomonadaceae bacterium (assembly GCA_036386515.1). Taxonomy (GTDB): domain Bacteria; phylum Acidobacteriota; class Blastocatellia; order Pyrinomonadales; family Pyrinomonadaceae; genus JAIVJZ01. Next base: position 5,287 of record DASVVO010000056.1, on the reverse strand, counting down.
GGCGCGGCTCTCCGGCGTGGCGCGCACGCTCCTGCATCGCGGCGTCGCGCTCCTCGGCGCGCTCGTCTCGCTGCCCATCGCGCTCCTCACCGCGCTTTTGATCAGGCTCGAATCGCCCGGCCCCGCGCTCTACCGCCAGGAGCGCGTCGGCAAAAACGGACGCCCGTTCACGATCATGAAGTTTCGCTCGATGCGTTCGGACGCCGAGCGCGACGGGCCGGTGTGGGCGCAGGGCGGCGACGCGCGCGTGACGCGGGTCGGGCGCGTCATCCGCAAGATTCGCGTGGACGAGATTCCGCAGTTCTGGAACATCCTCAAAGGCGAGATGAACTTCGTCGGGCCGCGCCCCGAACGCCCGCACTTCGTCTCGCAACTCGCCGAGGAGATTCCCTTCTACGAACAGAGGCACTTGATCCCGCCGGGACTCACGGGCTGGGCGCAGATCAAATACCCCTACGGCGCGTCCATCGAGGACGCGCGCCAGAAGTTGCAATACGACCTCTACTACATCAAGAACCAGAGCCTCGTGCTCGACGCCGTGATCATATTCGAGACGGTCAAGACGATCCTGTTCGGCCGCGGCGCGCGGTAGCGGCAACGAAATGAGGATTGAAGGCATCATCTGGCTCAGGAATATTGTCGATAAACTTGCGGTTAAGCATCGGGTAGAAACAGATGAAGTTGAGGAAGTATTGAGCGGTCAGCCGAAGTTTCGCTTCGTGGAAAATGGAGAGAGGGCGGGTGAAAATGTCTATATGGCTTTAGGACAGACGGAAGCCGGAAGATACTTGGCAGTTCTTTTCATCCACAAGAATGACGAAAGAGGCGCTGATCTTGAGCGCGCGAGACATGGCGAACAAAGAGAGAAGGCAATATGGGAGGAAATAAATCAAAAAAGCAGGCGCCGGGAAAATCTCTCGATGAACTCGTCGAATTTTTCGAGACCGAGGACATGGGGGAACTTTGGGAACAACTTCCTGCGGCGCATTTCGATGTTGATCTCAAGAGCCGGACGCATCTCGTCGCCATCGATGAGGAGTTGGCTAACCAGGTTGCCGACATCGCTAAATTGCAGCGCACCTCGTCAGAGTCGCTGATTAACACTTGGCTGAGAGAAAAGGTTTCCAAGCAAAAGAACGCGCATTGAACATGATGCGAGAGCGCGTGAGACACGGCACGCCACGAGAAGTTTTCGAGAGGTACAGATATGAAAATCCACACGATGAAGTTGGCAACGCTCGCCCTCGCGGGTCTCTTGCTCACGGGCGGGACGGCTTTCGTCCCAACCGCCGCCGCGCAAGATAAAGACAGGCAGCAGCCGGAGCAGAAGACGCGGCCGCGCACCACCGGCACCCCGGCGTCGGACGCGGCGAAGCGGACGGGCGAACGGCTCGAACCGGACGACACGAGCGCGCCGCCGCGCGCGGACATGTCGCCGGAGATGCTGGCGAACCGCCGCGAGACGCTTTCGGAAGACGAGGCGGCCGTCGTGCCCTACTACAACAACTTCATGGCGTCGTACCGGCTCGGCCCCGAAGACGTGATCTCGATCACGGTCTTCAACCTCGACCGCTACTCGAAGGCCGGGATCACGATCCCGCCCGACGCTATTATCTCGCACCCGCTCATCCCCGAAGGCGTACACGTCGCGGGGAAGACGACCAAGCAGGTTGCCGACGAGATCACGAAGCGGCTCGACGAGTACGTCATCGATCCGAAAGTGACCGTCTCGCTCGACAAGGCGCAATCGGCGGTCTTCTGGGTGGTGGGCGACGTGGCGCAGCCGGGCATCCGCCCGATGTCGCGCCGCCTCTCCGTGACGGAAGCCCTCGCGCTCTCCGGCGGCGTGCTCGACACGGGCAACAAAAAGAAGGTGATGGTGATGCGCCGCCAGGCCAACGGCTTCTTGCAGCCGACGATCATCGATGTCGCCGCGATCGAGAAGGGGCGGATGCCGGACAACTATTTTCTCAACCCCGGCGATCAGGTGATCGTCCCCGGCAATCGCATGAAGAACGTGCAGAAGGTGTTGAGTCTCCTGCCCGTCGTCAGCTTCTTCCGCATCTTCACGGGAGGGTTCTAGGAAATGCGGAAGGCGGAAGGTCGAACGCGGATCGTCAGAGCGAAACCCGGCGCGTTTCGTTCGGCCTTCCGCGTTTGGCGTTCCGCCTTCCGCCTTCCGCAATTGATCGTCTTGCTCATGCTGCTCACGGCGCAGGTTGTCGCGGCGGGGGCTTGGGAGGCGCAAAAGTCGGGGACGCTGGCGTGGTTGCGGGCGGTCTATTTTATTGACGACGCGCGCGGCTGGGCGGTCGGCAGCAAGGGCGCGCTCCTGGCGACGACGGACGGCGGGCGAACCTGGGCGATGCGCCGCGCGCCCACCGAAGACACGCTGCGCGACGTTTACTTCGTCAACGAACAGACGGGCTGGCTCGTCTGCGACCGCAGCATCTACCTGCTGAGAACCAGGCAAGAGCCGCGTTCCTACCTGTTGCGGACGACGGACGGCGGCGCGAGTTGGTCGCGCGTCGAGGTGACGGGCGCGGACGTTGACGTGCTCGTCACGCGCGTCGCTTTCGTTGACGACGCGCGCGGTTGGGCTTTCGGCGAGATGGGCGCGCTCTATGCGACGACGGACGGCGGCGCGAGTTGGGAGCGGCAGAGCGTGCCGACGAAACACCTGTTGCTCGGCGGCGCGTTTCTCGCGGCCGGTCAGGCCTGGCTCGTCGGCGCGGGCAACACCATCCTGTACAACCCGGACGGCGCACAGTGGCGCGCGGGCGCGTCGCCCGCCGTCGTCACCCCGACGCGCTTCAACGCCGTCTCCTTCGTCGAGGCGCGACGCGGTTGGGCGGTCGGCGAACGCGGCCTCGTGCTCGCCAGCCCGAACGGCGGGCGTTCGTGGCTCAGACAGGAATCGAACGTGGAGGTTGACCTGTCGGACGTGAAATTTATAGACGCGAACGAGGGCTGGGCGGTGGGCGTGCAGGGCACGATCATTCACACGACGGACGGCGGCGCAAACTGGCGACCCGAACCGAGCGGCACGCGCCACCCGCTCGAACGCCTTTCGGTCGCCGCGTCCGGGCGCGCGTGGGCTGTCGGCTTCGGCGGCACGATCATCAATTATGCGGCGCGCGCCGCCGCTCCACGGCCGCAGTTGAAAACTCCCGGCGCCGAACAACCGAAAGAACGACCGCGCCGCGCCACCCCGCACGCCACGACGCGCTGACCCGAACACAATCGCCGCCCAACGACACACAGACGATCCGCGCGCTTCAAACGCGCCGCCCCGCACGCGGGACTTGATCAAAACCCCGACGGAGAATTAAAGATGCCAGAACAACTCTCGAACTCGAATCACACACACGCCCGCGCCCGCCGCGCGCGCCGTTTCACGCGCGCGGCCGCTTCGCTATCCGTCGCGGTCGTCGCGGCGTGGTGTGCGCCCGTCGCCGTCCAGGGCTTCGCGCAAACGGCGTCGCAGCCGCGCACCGCTCCGGCGTCGTCGGCGCAAGCGGCGGCCAAACCGGGCGAGGCGAAAGTGAAGGCGACGGGAGCGCGAGAGGAAAAGGCCGCGCCGCGTTCGGCCACCGGCGGCACGCGCGCCCGCCGCGCGGCTGGTGTCGCGCCGTCCGCCAATGCTTCCGTCCCCGCGCCCGCCGCGCCGAAGGCTATTCCGGCCGCCGCGCCTTCCGCGACGCCGGTCGTCGTCGCCGCGCCGTTGGTGGTCGCGCCGGTCGCCTCCGCGCCGGAGAGCGAGGCGGCGAAGTCGAAGGGTGCGGAAGCGGAAGTCGAACGCCTGCGCGCCGAAATCAAAGACGCGAGGCCGGGCGCGGAACGGGCGCGGCTGCAACGCACGCTCATCGAAAGTCTCGTCGCGCTCAAGCGCGAGCCGGAAGCTCTCGATGCGCTGCGCCTGATGATCCACGAAGACCGTTTCGACCCGCCCTTCTTCTTCAACACCGGCAACGCCCTCGCGCGTCTCGGCGATGCGAGCGCGGCCGAAGACGCTTACCGCAAAGCCATCTCGCAGCGTCGCGGCAACTATTCGCGCGCCCTCAATAACCTCGGCGTCATCCTGATCCGGCAAGGCCACTGGGACGAGGCGCGGGAGACGCTCGCCGCCGCCCTCATGCAGGAGAATTTCACTTACGCCGAGGCGAGCTACAACCTCGGTCGCCTCCACCTGCTGCGCGGCGAAGCCGACCTCGCCATCCGCGAATGGCTCCGCACGCTGCGTCTCGAACCGACGCACGCCGAAGCGGCCGTCGCCCTCGCTCGCGCCTACACCGAAGACGGCGACGCGGAGCGCGGCCTCAATGTGCTCGACAATTTCGTCGCGCGCTCGACGCGCACCGGCGCGGGCGTCCCGCGCCAGATCGCCGAGGCGCGACGCGAACTCGTCGCCGCCACGGACGCGGAAGACGGCGACGCCGCCAACGCGTCGCCCGCGAAAACCGGAGACGCCGCGAACGTGAACGCCGGAGAGGGCGCGAACCTGAAGCCCGGCGGCGGCGGCGGGCGCGACGCTCGTGCCGCGAGGCCGGGGGCGAAATTCCGCGCGCACGAAGCCGACCGCGCCACTTACGAACTCCTGCGTTCCGCGCGCGCCGAGCGCGAGAGCGGCCGCGCCGAAGACGCCGTGAAGCATTATCGCGCCGTGCTGGCGCGCAGTTCCGGCGGCTATTTCCCGCCCGCCAATCTCGAACTCGGAGTTGCGCTGATGAACCTCAAACGCTACGAAGAGGCCATCGCCGCGCTGCTCCCCCTCACGCAAAAAGACGCCGCGCGCTACGCCATCGCGCATTATTATCTCGGTCGTCTCTTCGAGGGGCAGGGTCAATTCGCGCGCTCGGCCGACAACTTCCAGCGCGCCGCCGAACTCTACGGCGACACGAACCCCCAGTCGTTCCTCGACCTCAGCCGCCTGCGCGAACAGACCGGCGAGCACGCGCTCGCCCTCGCCGCCATGAACGACTACGCCGCCGCCCTGGGGCGACAAGGGACGGTGCCCGCGTGGGTCGCGGAGCGACAGGCGAAACTACGGCAGAAGGCCGCCGCCTCTTCCGCCTCCTCCGCGCCGAACACTTCGACGCCGACCAGACGATAATGAGAGGCGGCGGCCTCCGAAAAGAACCGCTTCTTAGCTCGACTTTATCCATTTCTGCTCTTTGAAGAATAAACGAAAGGCAGCGTAAGCTGATTGACCAACTCCGCCAAGAGAGGTCTTTCGATGCTGACACTGCCTTCCGAACTGACGAGCCTGATTGTATCGTTCGCCCCT
>DASVVO010000055.1:0-37179 GCA_036386515.1 Pyrinomonadaceae bacterium | reverse complement strand
CGCCTTTCCGGTTCGGAATCTCGACGGGGATGATCTCGTCTTTGAACTTGCCCGCCTTGATCGCCGCCGCCGCTTTGCGATGCGAGTTGAGAGCGTACTCGTCCTGCTCGGCGCGCGTCACGTTGTAGCGTTCGGCCACCACCTCGCCCGTGTTGCCCATGTGATAATTTTCAAACGCGCACCACAGCCCGTCGTGAATCATCGCATCGACGAGCGTGCCGTTGCCGAGGCGATAACCTTCGCGCGCTTTCGGCAACAGGTAGGGCGCGTTCGACATGGACTCCATGCCGCCCGCCACGACGACGCGAGCGTCGCCGAGTTTCACCTCCTGCGCCGCCATCATCACGGACTTTAGCCCTGAGCCGCAGACCTTGTTGATCGTGACGGCCGAGACGCCGAACGGAATCCCGCCCTTGAGCGCGGCCTGCCGCGCCGGGTTCTGCCCGACGCCCGCCTGCACGACGTTGCCCATGATCACTTCGTCCACGTCTTCCACGGCCACGCCCGCGCGCCGGACGCTCTCGCGCACGACGAGCGCGCCCAAATCGGTCGCCGAAAAATCCTTCAACGCGCCCTGAAACTTACCCGTCGGCGTCCGCGCCGCGCTGATGATAACCGCCTCTGTGCTGTCAGGCATGATGACTCCTTAAATAAAGTGACAAGTGACGGGTGACAGGTGACAAGTTGAAAAGACAAGATGTTTGATCTCGTCACCCTTCACTTGTCGCTTGTCACTGTATTAGTGATTATACGTTGGCACCTATGAGAGTCAAGCTAAGGGTTCGGCGCGGAGAGTGGGCTTCAATTGGCATTGGCTCGCGCGAGTGTTAGACTCCGTCGCGCTCCAGCCCACGTTTGATGCGGGGCACATTTCATTTCTCGTCTCTTTTTGAATTTCATGCAGGCACTCATTCTCGCAGGCGGCAAGGGCACGCGGCTCCGCCCGCTCACGGTTCACACGCCCAAGCCCATCGTCCCCATCTGCAATCGCTCTTTCCTGCTCTACCAGATCGACACGCTGCGCGACGCCGGAATCACCGACATCACGCTCTCGCTCTCGTATCAACCGCACAAGATCGAGCAACTCATCGGCGACGGCTCCGCGCACGGCGTCAGGATCAAATACACGGTCGAGCCGCAACCGATGGGCACGGCCGGGGCGTACAAGTTCGCCGAAGAGTTGATCCGCGAGCCGACGGTCGTTTTCAACGGCGACATCCTGACCGACCTCGACCTCGAACAGGTCATTCGTGAACACAACGAACGAGGCGCGGCCGCGACGCTCGTGCTCGCCCCCGTGGAGAACCCGAGCGCGTACGGCCTCGTCGAAACCGAAGCGGACGGCCGCGTGCGCCGCTTTCTGGAGAAGCCGAAGCCCGACGAGATCAGCGTCAACACGATCAACGCGGGCACTTACGTCCTCGAACCGCGCGTGCTCGATCTCATCCCGCCGGGAGAAAACTATTCTTTCGAGTACGGACTCTTCCCCGACCTGCTCCGGCGCGGCGAACCCTTCTACGCGCACATCCCCGAACGCGCCTACTGGATCGACATCGGCACCACCGCGCGCTACCTGCAAGTGCATCACGACCTGCTCGCCGGGCGGGTCGGCCACGTCCGGCTGGCAGACCAGCGCGCCAGGTATCAGCCCGCCGCCGAAGTCTCGATTGACGACCGCTCGCTCATCGCGGCCGACTGTACGATCAAGGCGGGCGCGCACGTCGTCAATTCCGTGCTCGGCGAGGGTTGCTACGTGGAAGAGGGCGCGCGGATCGTGGATTCGGTCGTGTGGGCGCACACGCGTGTGGGCGCGGGCGCGCACATCTCCGGCGCGCTCATCGGGCGCGGCTGCCACGTCGGGCGCGAGGCGCAGGTCGGCGCGGGCGCGACGCTCGGCGACAAAACCGCCCTCACCGATTACACGCAGACGGGCGGCGCATTATGAGCGGACGCACCATCGCCGAACGCATTCCCCGCACGCCGATCCTGTTCGGCACGGACGGCTGGCGCGCCGTCATCGCGCACGAGTTCACCTTCGCCAACCTCGAACGCGTGGCGCAAGCCTACGCTGACTTCCTCAACGAATCGCACGCGGGCGGCGCAACCCAAGCGAGCCACGCCGGAGAAGCGACGGAGACGCCGCACGCCGTCGTCGGCTACGACCGTCGCTTCCTGTCGGAGAAGTTTGCCGCGCGCGCGGCCGAGGTGTTGGCGGGCAACGGGATTCGCGTCGCCATGTTCGCGGGCGACGTGCCGACGCCGCTCGTCTCCTGGGCGGTGCGGGAGCGCGGGGCGGCGGGCGGCGTCGTCATCACGGCCTCGCACAACCCTGCGGAGTTCAACGGCTTCAAGATCAAAGCCCCCTGGGGCGGAAGCGCGACGCGCGAGACGACGGCCGCCGTCGAAGCCCTCGTTGACGCGCATCCGCCGCGCCGCACGGACATCACAGATGCGATGCGCGGCGGGTTGGACGAGGCGGTCGAAAGTTATCGCGCGCAAGTCGCGTCCTACGTCGATCTGGAAATGCTGCGAGGCGCGCGGGCGCGGGTCGTCGTCGATCCGATGCACGGGTCGGGCGGTCGTTGGGTCGAGAGTTTTCTCGGCGGCGGCGCGCTCGCCGTGGAGACGATCCGCGCCGAGCGCGACACGCAGTTCGGCGGCGTCAACCCCGAACCGATTGAGCGCAACCTCGCGCCTTTGCGCGCGCGCGTCGGCGAGACGGGCGCGCTCGTCGGGTTGGCAACGGACGGCGACGCCGACCGCGTCGGCGCGGTCAACGAACTCGGCGAGACGATGACGATGCACGAAGTCGTCCCGCTGCTGCTGCTGCACCTGGCGCGCCGTCGCGGGATGACGGGCGGCGTCGTCCGCACCTTCTCGCAATCGGTGCTGACGAAACGCATCGCCGCCGCGCACGACCTGAAACTTTACGAGACGCCCATCGGCTTCAAGTACGTCGCAGACCTCATGCTGCGCGAGGACATTCTGCTGGGCGCGGAGGAATCGGGCGGCGTCGGCGTCAAGGGACACATCCCGGAGCGCGACGGCATCCTGAATTCGCTGCTCTTTCTCGAAGCCGTGGTGGCGGGGGGCAAGTCGCCCTCGGAGATGGTCAAAGAGATGCACCGCGAGTTCGGCGAGTTCTATTTCGGGCGGCGCGATCTGCACCTCGACGTGGCGCGCGGGATGAATCTCGTCGAATCGCTCTCCGTCTCGCCGCCCGAACAGATCGCGGGTCACGCCGTCCGCGACTCATCCCACATGGACGGGATGAAACTCATCCTCGACGACGAATCATGGCTGCTGTTCCGGCAATCCGGCACCGAACCCGTGCTGCGCATCTACTCGGAAGCCACCTCCATCGCCAAGATGAACGAATTGCTCGACGCGGGCTGCGCGCTCGCCAACAAAGCGGAAGCCAGAGGGTAAAAGCAGAGGTCAGAGGTCAGAGGTTAGAGGTTAGAGATCAGTTTTACTCTGCTCCCTCTGCCGCACTCTCCTCCGCTCCCAACAACTTGATCCGCTCTCAACATACGCATCCACTCTCGACATGCTTTTTTACTAACCTCTAACCTCTGACCTCTAACCTCTGCTTTTATGCCTGAATTGCCCGAAGTCGAACTCGTCGCGCGCGCGCTCGACGGTCTCGTCAGTTCGCGCCGCGTCGTCGCCGCGCGACTGTTGCGCGCGGGGCTTGCGCCGGACACGCCGCCCGCCGTCTTCGCGCGCGCCTTGCGCGGTCGTCGCATCGAGCGCGTCACGCGGCGCGGCAAGCACATCCTGTTCGAGTTGGAAGGCGCGCAGACGCTCATCGCGCACCTACGCATGACGGGGAGATTCCTGCTCCTGCCGCCCGAGGTCGCCGTGCCGAAACACACGCACGCCGTCTTTTATCTCGACGACGAGCGGCGGCTCGTCTTCTCCGACCAGCGGCACTTCGGGATGATGAAACTCGTCGGCGCGGCCGAACTCGCGCACGCCAAAGAACTGCGCCTGCTCGCCCCCGAACCCTTCTCCGGCGACTTCACGCCCGCTTACCTGCGCGCCACCTTCGCCCGCACGCGTCGCACTCTGAAGGAGACGCTGCTCGATCAAACGAAGGTCACGGGTCTCGGCAACATCTACGCCGCCGAAGCTCTCTTCCTCGCGCGCATCAATCCTTTTCGCGTCGCCGCCGAAATTTCGACGCGCCGCTTGCCGCGCCTCCACCGCGCCATCCTCGACGTGTTCAACGAAGCAATCGCACACGGCTCGACCATGAACGTTGACCCCGAAAACATCGACGGGAGCTACTACGACGGCGGCTTCAACGGCCGCTGGCGCGTCTACGACCGCGAGCACGAACCCTGCCTCGATTGCCACGCCCCCATCCGCCGCATCACCCACGCCGGACGCTCGACCTATTTTTGCCCCCGCTGCCAACGGAGATAAGAACGGGGAAGGGGGAAAGGGAAAGGGGGAAAGGTTGAAGACAAAAGCAAAGCGGGGCGCAGCACTTGATCGCTTGCGCCCCGCTTCCGGTTTTTACCTTTACCCTTTACCCCTTACCCTTTCCCCATTCCCCTTTACCCCTTACCCCTTACCCCTTACCCCTTACCCTTTCCCATTCCCCTTTCCCCTGTCTTAGAGATTCTGGACGATGAAATCGGTCATCATCTGTCGCATGTGCTTGAGGAGGAGCGGGTCGGTGACGCCGTGGCGCGATTTCGGGTAGAGCATGAGTTGGAAGGGCTTGTTCGCCTTCTGTAGCTCGTAGGCGAACTGGATGGTGTTTTGGACGTGGACGTTGTCGTCCATCGTGCCGTGGAGGAGCAGGAGTTTGCCGTGCAGGTCGCGCGCGTTGTGGATCGGCGAAGCCTTGCGGTAGCCCTCCGGGTTGTTCTGCGGCGTGCCCATGTAACGCTCCGTGTAGATGCTGTCGTAATCGCGCCAGTCCGTGACGCTGCCGCCCGCGATGCCGACCTTGAAACTCCGGCTGTGCGTCAGCGCGTAGGAAGTCATGAAGCCACCGTAGCTCCAACCCCAGAGGCCGATGCGCGTGCCGTCAACGTAGGGCTGCGACTTCAACCACGAGACGCCGTCTTCCAGGTCGCGCAGTTCCAACTCGCCGAAGTTGTGATAAACCGGCCAGGCTGATTCCACGCCCTTGTTGCTCGCCGTGCGGTTGTCGCAAATCCACACGATGTAACCCTTCTGCGCCAGCAGTTGATGCCAGAGGTAGCCGAGGCCGCCCCAGGCGTTGCGCACCTGCGCGGCTTGCGGCCCGCTGTAGGTGAAAGACATGACGGGGTATTTTTTCGCCGGGTCGAAGTCCGGCGGGCGAATCATCATCGCCTCCATCGTGAAGCCGTCGCGCGTCTTGACCTGCATCAGTTCGGCCTTGCCGAATTTGTACTGCGCGAGCGCGGCGACCTTGTTCTCCGCGATCACGCGCGCGAGTTTGCCGTTCGCGTCGAAGAGGCGCACCTGCGGCGGCGTATTGATGTCGCTCCAGGTATTTGTGAAGTGCGTGAAGGTCGGGTTGAAATCGACGCGGTGCGTGCCTTCGCCCTGCGTGAGCCGCGTGAGTCCCGTGCCGTCCAACTTGATGCGGTAGGCGTTCGCGGCGGTCTGGCTGTACTCCGTGCCCGTGAAATAGACGACGCCTTTCGCTTCGTCCACGCCTTCGACCGAACGAATCTCCCACTGGTTGTTGCCGCTCGTCACCGGCCGGATCAACCGGCCGTCGGCCGCGTAATGATAGAGGTGCTGCCAGCCGGTGCGGTCGCTCAGCCAGAGGAAGGAGCCGTCTTTCAGGTAGCGCGGGTTGTCGTTCTGCGCCTCCACCCAGGCTTTGGTCGTCTCCCGAAAGAGCGTCGTGGTCTTGCCGTCGGACGCGTTGGCGTGGTTGAGGTCGAGATATTTCTGCTCGCGATCCTGCGCCTGAAACATGACGCGTCGGCTGTCCGGCGTCCAGCCGACGCGCGAGATCAAAAGCTCTGTGGGCAGATACTTGTAGGTATCGACCCAGCGCGTTGCGCCGCCGGAGGCGTTGACGATGCCGAGCTTGACGATGGGGTTCGGGTCGCCCGCCTTCGGGTAGGGCGTCATCTCCAACTCCTGCCGGACGGGGATGTGATCCACCACCGCGAACTCATGCACCGGCGTTTCATCGAAACGCAGGTAGGCGATCATGTTCGAGTCGGGACTCCACCAGTAGCCTTCAAACTTCCCGCGCCCGTAGAGTTCTTCCTGATAAACCCAGTCGAGGCGGCCGTTCAGGATTTTGGGCGCGCCGTCGGTGGTGAGCGCGCGCTCCTTCTGCCCGGCGAGATCGACGATGTGGATGTTGTTGCCGCGCACGTAAGCGACCATGCGCCCGTCGGGGCTGAACGTCTCGCCGACCTCTTCCTCCGCGCTGTTCGTCAGCCGCACGGCGCGGTCGCCGCCGAACTCGTAATAGAAGAGATCGTTGGCATGATTCAGGAGCGCGCCGGTTTGCGCCGGGTTCATCGCGTAGGTGGTGCGGTTGGCGAGGCGGCGCGCGTCCTCCGTGGACATGCCGGGCAGCGCATTGAGCGCGGCCTCCATTTTCGCCGCGTCGAAGAAGGCGGACGAGTCGCCCGATAGCGCGTTGACGCGCAGCAGCCGCGGCGTGCCCGGCTTCGACGCGTCGCCGGCGACGAGATAAGATTTGCCGTCGTTGAGCCAGCGCGGCGCGGTCGTCGTGCCGCTGAAATTGACGCGCTTGACCGGGTCGTAGAGGTCGTCGATGGTCAGCATTTTCTCCTGCGCGAGCGCGTGGGAGGCGAAGCTGAAGAGGATGAAGACGATGGTGAAAAGTGTCAGACGATTACGCACTATGGAATTCTCCTGCATGTTTAAGTTGAACGCGCGACCTTATTTTTTCGCTCTCGACGGCTCGAACTCACACGGCCGCGCGCAAGTTTCGACCTCGCTGTCTGGGGGGAAAAGGGTGCGGTTGACTTCGAACGCTCCGAGCATTCAGCCAAAATCAACCGCGCCTGTCAAGAAGTTTCCCGGTTGATACGCAGCGCGGGCGCGCACAGTTTCAACCGGAGGGCGCACGGCTTCCCCGCCCCGCCGCGACCGGGGGCGCATCGCTTGACAGCCGCCGCCGGACGGGCGTATAAGCGCGTTTGAGAAAAGACGTGGTGAGTTAAGGCGACTTGCGGCCACGTAAAATAAACAGCTAAACAGCACGGCACTTCCACAGAAGCGCCACCTTCTTCGAGACGCTTTTTTGAAGTCCCGCGTTGTTTGGCGCGGGACTTTTATTTTGAGTGACAGGTGACAGGTGACGGGTGACAAGTTAAATCGAAAACCTTGTCTTTAAACTTGTCACCTGTCACCTGTCACCTGTCACCTGTTTTTGCTTATGGAAAACTTTCGCGACCTCCTTTCGAGCGATCAGATCATAGTGTTTGACGGTGCGATGGGCACACAGCTCTACGCCAAGGGCATCTACATCAATCGCTCCTACGACGAGTTGAACCTGACGAATCCCGATCTCGTGCGCGAGGTGCATCAGGAATACGTGCGCGCGGGCGCGGACGTGATCGAGACGAACACCTTCGGCGCGACGGCGCACAATTTACAGCAGTACGGGCTGGACGGGAATTTGCGCGAGATCAACATCACGGCCGCCCGGCTCGCGCGCGAGGCCGCCTGCGAACGCTGCCATGTCGCGGGCGCAATCGGCCCCCTCGGCCTGCGCATCGAGCCTTACGGCCCAACCTCTTTCGACGAGGCGAAGGAGATGTTCAAGCAGCAGGTCGCCGCCCTCCTCGAAGGGGGCGTCGATCTCTTCGTCCTCGAAACCTTCTCCGACATCTCCGAGATACGCCAGGCTCTGCGCGCCGTGCGCGAACTCTGCGACCTGCCCGTCGTCGCGCAGATGACGATCCTGAGCGACGGCAACACCTCTTACGGCACGACGCCCGAAGTCTTCACCACGCGCCTCGACGAATGGGGCGCGGACGTGATCGGCCTCAATTGCGGCGTCGGGCCGGCCGACGTGCTCACGGCCGTCGAGAAGATGCGCAAGGTGACGGACAGGAAGCTGTCGGCGCAACCGAACGCCGGGCTGCCCCGCGATGTGCAGGGACGGCAATTCTATATGAGTTCGCCGGAGTACATGGCGAAGTACGCGAAGCGTCTGATTCAAGCAGGCGTGAGAGTCATCGGCGGCTGTTGCGGCACGTCGCCCACGCACATCAAACTCATCTCCGACGCCGTGCGCGCGGCCTCCCCGCGGAAGCAGCGCGTCGGGTTCAAAACCGAGCAGCCGGCGCGCATCGAAGAATTGCAGCCCGCCGACATTCAGGTCGTGCCGATGGCGGAGCGTTCCAACTGGGCGCGCCGTTTAGTTAACGGCGAGTTCGTGACGACCGTCGAAGTGCTGCCGCCGAAGGGCTGCGACGCCGCCAAGACCCTCGATCAAATTCGCCTGCTCAAGACCGCCGGAGTCAACGCCGTCAACATCCCCGACGGCCCTCGCGCGCAGACGCGCATGAGCGCACAGGCCACCGCGCTGCTCGTCGAACGCGAGATCGGCCTCGAAGCCGTGCTCCATTATTGCTGCCGCGACCGCAACCTGCTCGGCATGATGTCCGACCTGCTCGGCGCGGCCGCGCTCGGCCTGCATAACCTTCTCTTGATCACCGGCGACCCGCCGAAGATGGGGCCTTACCCGGACGCCACGGCCGTCTTCGACATCGACTCAATTGGCCTGACCAACATGGTCAACAAACTCAACCACGGTCTCGACCTCGGCAACAACCCCATCGGCTGCCCCACCTCTTTCTGCATCGGCGTCGGCGTCAACCCCGGCGCGATCAATCTCGAAGAGGAGATCAAGCGTTTCGAGTACAAGGTCGAGGCGGGCGCGGAGTATGCCATCACGCAGCCCGTCTTCGACGTGGGACAACTGCGCGACTTCCTCAAATTGATCGAGCACGTTCGCATCCCCGTCATCGCGGGCATCTGGCCGCTCGTCTCCTATCGCAACGCCGAGTTTCTGCACAACGAGGTGCCGGGCGTGCGCGTCACGCCTTCGATCATGGAACGCATGCGCCGCGCCTCCGACATCGGCAAAGAGGCCGCCCGCGATGAAGGCTTGCAGATCGCGCGCGAGTCCCTGCTCGAAGTGCGCGACCTCATTCAAGGCGTGCAGGTCTCGGCTCCGTTCAACAACGTCCGCTACGCCCTCGAAGTGTTCGAGGCGTTGCCGGAGTTCGGCGCGCGACGCGAGACGACGGCCGCCGGTTGATCGCTGCAACATTTTTATCAAGCAACTTTCGCTTGTATTTTTCACGCGTGGTTGTAGAATGCCGCGCGCAAGTTCAGGAGACCCGCGCGCGGCGGCGTTACCTCTCACGTAAGCAGCTTTAACTCGCCGCGCGAATTTACCGCAGCAGCAGCGGCGCACAACCCCATCTCCGCGCCCGTTGCCGACTCGTTCGACCCGCAAGACTCACGCCCCGTAAAAATTCAACCTCTGCACCGGCGCGCGCGCAGGCGGCCTCTCCGTCTGCGCGCACCGGCAGGAGTACGACCTTGAACACACACGCCAGGCGATTCTTCGCCCTCCCCCTCGCCGCGCTCGCCTGCTGCCTGTGGGTCGCGGCCGCGCGCTCGCAGCCAGACACGCTGCGTCGCCTCACCGTGACGCCGGAGCACGTTCTCAACCTCAACCCCGCCATCAGCGGCGACGGCCGCCGCGTCGCTTTTGAATCATCCGCCGACCTGACCGGCGCGGGCGGCGCACAGGGCTTTCACACCCTGCGCGCCGACCTGTCCGGAGCGCGCGGCGCGTTCGACGAGGTGGCCGCCTCGCGTGCGCCCGCTCCGGCCATGTCGCGCGACGGCTCGCGCCTCGCCTTCGCCAGCCGTGAAAACCTCACCGGCGAAAACGCCGACGGCAATGCGGAGATATTTTTATACGCCGACGAACGGCTGCAACAGCTTACCCACACGTCGCCCCGCGACCCGGCCGGGCGCGCCCGCGACGGAAATTTTCAGCCTTCCATCTCAAACGACGGCTCGCTCGTCGCCTTTGCCTCCAACCGCGATCTCACGGGCGCAAACCCCGACGCGAACCTCGAAATATTCCTCTTCGACGCCACAACTCGCACCACCGCGCAACTCACCGACACGACACATATAAACGGCTCAAGCGACGCCAAGATCAGCGGCGACGGCTCGCGCGTCGCCTTCATCCGCGACACACAAGCCGTCGGCGGCGAGGCTTCGCCCGCGCGCGATTTGATGCTGTTTGAACGCGCCGGAGGTTCGGCGCGCGTCATCGCGGCTGACGTTGAAGAATTGGCTCTGACCTATGGCCGCGCCATCAGCGACGACGGGCAACGCGTAGTTTATTCGGCGCGGACGGCGGCGCGGACAACCCAGGTGTTTCTCTACGACGGCCGCAACGCTCACATCCGGCAACTCACCGCGCTCGCCTCGCGCGCCGCGGACGTTCCGCTCCACCCGACCATTAGTGGCGACGGTTCGCGCATCGCCTTCGCCACGCGCCGCAACGTCTCCGGCGGCAACTCCGACGCCAGCGTCGAGTTGTATCTCTACGACCTCCCCGACGCCAAATTCTCCCGCATCACCGACGCGCCATCCGGCGCGACGGCCGAAGTCGTCTCCGCTCTCAACGAAGACGGCTCGCTCGTCGCCTTCAACTTCCCGCGCGTGCTCAGTGAAGCGGTTTCCGATAGCGACTTCGCCAACAACTCCGAGATTTATCTGGCGAGCCTCGACGCCCGCACGCCCTTCTCCAACGACCTGCAAGTTCTACACGGCGCGTCGTTCGGTAAAGAACCCTCCGCCGTGAAGGCCATCGCGCCCGATCAGATCGCGGTCGTGAGAGGCGTCAACCTCGCTCTCAGCCCGGCGCGCTCGCGGCGTCTGGCCGACGGCGCATTTCCACAGACGCTCGGCGGCGCGTCGCTCACCGTGAACGGGCGACGCACGCAACTCTTCTACGCCTCGCCCACGCAGATCAACTTCCACGTCCCGGCCGCAACCGAGACGGGCACGGCCGAGGTCGTGGCGCGCAATCACGACGGCTACGAGTCGCGCGCCTTCGTCACGGTGCTGCGCGCCGCCCCCGGCGTCTTCACCGAAGGCGGCGACGGCAGCGGAGCCAGCGTCGCGCTCGATGCGGAGACATCCTTACGTAGCCCCTTCGATCCGGTTGACGCCGCCAACCATCCCCGGCGGCTCATCATCTTCTCGACCGGCGTGCGGCACGCGGCGTCAGTCGGCGTCAGTCTCGGCGGGCGCGCGTTGACCGTCGAGAACGTTTTGCCTTCGCCCGATCTGCCCGGTCTGGACGAGATACACATCCTGCTCACGCGCTCGCTCGCCGGGGCGGGGGTCGTTCCGCTCGTCGTGCGCGCCGACGGACGCGAGAGCAACCCGACGAACATCACTTTCAACGGCACGCGCCGTGCGGCCGGTATCACGCTCGATCCTCCGGCTCCGGTTGCGGTCGGCGTCGGCCGCGCGGTGCGTTTCGCGGCTACGGTGCGTGATGCGGACGGCATCGAGATCACAGGCGCGCCCATTGCTTTCCACTCGTCGGACGAGAGCATCGCGGTTATCGACGCGGGCGGCGTCGCGCGCGGCGTGCGTGCCGGGACGGCGACGATCACGGCCACCTCCGGCGAGGCTTCCGCGACGACGCGGCTGACGGTCTTCCCGCTCACGATTATCATCAACGAAATTCTCGCCGACCCGCCCGACGGCGCGGCGGGCGATGCCAACCGCGACGGCACACGCAGTTCGACGCAGGACGAGTTTATCGAACTCGTCAACGCCTCGGCGGCTGACCTGAACCTCGGCGGCTATCAACTCACGACTCGCGGCGCGAGCGGCGCGGACACGGTGCGCCACACCTTCGCGGCGGACACTATCGTTGCGCCCGGCGCGTGCGTCGTCGTGTTCGGCGGGGCGCAAACAGAAGCCGCCGCTTTCGACCCGGCGCATCCCGCGTTCGCGGGCGCGCTCGTCCTCAAAGCATCAACCGGCGGGCTGTCTCTCACGAACGGCGGCAGCGTCGTCAAACTTCTCGATCCGGCGGGCGCACTCGTCGAACAGTTGGCTTACGGCGGCGCGGGCGAGCCTGACGGCGACCGCAACCAATCTCTCACGCGCGCGCCCGATGTCGCGGGCGAGTTCACCCTGCACGAGACCGCTCCCGCGAGCGGCGGGCGTTCCTTTTCGCCCGGCACCCGCGTTGACGCGACGCCCTTCCTTAATAGCGTCTCCATCTCGCGCATCGACATCGCGCCCCCGTCCGCGAGCCTCGAACGCGGAACGCAACAACAATTCACGGCGCGCGCCTTCGACGCGGACGGCGTCGAACTTCAAGGCGTTATCTTCCGCTGGCAATCGGGCGACGCGTCGGTGGCGACGATCGACGGCAACGGCCTCGCGCAAGCGGCGGCGACGGGCGAGACGCAGATCACGGCCACGGCGCGCGGCGTGCAATCAACCGCCGCGACGCTGCGCGTGCTCGCGCCGCAACCGAAAATCGCGCGCGTGGAAATCGCCCCGCTCGCGGCCTCGATCAATCGTGGCGGCACGCTTCAATTCACCGCGCAAGCCTTCGACCCGCAGGGGCGACCCGTCGGCGACGCGAGTTTTTCGTGGTCTTCCGGCGACCGATTTATCGCCACGATTGACGCGGCGGGACTGGCGCGCGCGAGCGGCGTCGGCCTGACGACGATCGCGGCCTCCGTCTCCGACGGCGCGGGCGGCACGGTCGCGGGTCAGGCGTCGCTCGAAGTGCGCGTTCCCATCGTTATCAACGAAATACTGGCCGACGTGCCGCCGGACGACCCGGCCACGCCCGCCGTCGAAGGCGACGCCAACCGCGACGGCGTGCGTCGCTCGGACGACGACGAGTTCGTAGAGATTCTGAACTATTCGCAAACTCCCGTAGACATCTCCGGCCTCGTGTTGACGGACGCGACCGCCAGGCGTTTCACCTTCCCCGTAGGCACGTCTCTCGCCGCCGGAAGCGCGCTCGTCGTCTTCGGGGGCGGCGCGCCGCCGCGCGACGACCCCGCCTTCGGCGGCTCAACCATCTACGCCGCCGCCTCGCTCGGTCTGAACGACGCGGGCGACACCGTCTCGCTCAAACTTCCCGCCGCCGACGCCGACATCACGATCGCCGCTCAAAGCTACGGCACGGCCGCCCCTGCCGGCGCGCCGCCCGCTCCCTCCGATCAATCGTTGACGCGTTCGCCCGACGCCGCCGCTGATTCGACGGGCGGCGACTTCAACGCTCATGCGCTCGCCGCGAACGCGGCCGCACGCCCCTTTTCGCCGGGCACACGCGCCGACGGCACGCCCTTCAATGCGCCGCCCATCACGCGCATCTCCGTTGACCCCGCGACCGCCACCGTTGAGATCGGCGCGACGCAAACTTTCCGCGCGCGGGCTTACGCCACGCTCGACGGTAGCGAACGCGAAGTGTCGAACGTCTCGTTCATCTGGGATACGAGCGACACGGGCAAGGCCACGGTCGCACCCGCGTCCGGCTCGGAAACAACGGCGCGCGCCGCCTCGGCGGGCAACGCTCTGATCCGCGCCCGCGCGGGCGGGATGGAAGCCGCCGCGACCCTGTCGATCACGCCCCCGCCGCCCGTGCTCGCGCGCCTCCTGTTGTCTCCCGATGCCGCGACGATCAACGCGGGCGACGCGCAGCAATTCACGGCGCGCGCGTTCGATCAATACGGCCAACCGTTCCCCGTCTCTTCCATAAACTTCGATTCGGACAACGGCGCGGTGGCAACAGTTGATTCCGTCGATCAAAGTCCCGCGAGCGGCGAAGCGCGCGCCACCGTCAGCGGGCGCGCACACGGCACGGCGCACATCACGGCCTCCGCCGCCGCAGACGGCCGCAGCATGACGAGTAACACGGCGACTCTCAACGTCAACCCTCCGCCGCCGAGCCTCGCGCGGATCGAGATCACGCCGCAATCGGCCGCCATCGCGGCGGGCGCAACGCAACAGTTCAGCGCGAAGGCTTACGACCGGAACGATCAGGAAATGCCGGGCGTCACGTTCAACTGGACGACGGACGACGCGCGCGTCGCCACCATCGATGCGAACGGTCTGGCGACGGGCAGAGCGGCTGGCGCGGTCAAGGTCACGGCCGCGTCCGCGAACGTCGCGAGCGCGCCCGCGACTTTGACGGTCGCAGCCCCGCCCGCCGCATCCACGGGTCAAGTCATCATCAACGAAGCGGTCGTGGCCTTCGCCGCGTCCGGCACGCAGGCGCGCAGCGATTTTGTCGAGCTTTACAACACGACCGGGCAGACGCTCGACATCACCGGACTCGTCCTCACGTTCCGGCCGTCCGGCGCGGGCAACGCTCCCCAGTCGCTCACGCTCGCCAACGCGGCGGGCGACAAATTCCTGATTCAGCCCCACGGCTATTTTCTCATCGCGGGCGGCGCGGACACCTTCGGCCAGTCGCCGGACTTCAACCCCGGCGGAAGCGGTTTTGATCTCAACAACACGACGGGCGGGATCAAGCTCGAACTCGGCGGCGTGCGGCTGGACGGGTTGGCCTACCAGGGAGGCACAACGCCCCCGGCGGCCGTGTTCAACGCCTACGGGGAAGGAACGCTCCTGACGTTCACGAGCGGCACGACTAACGATCTCATCCGCAGCCCGAACGCGGCCGACACGAACAACAACGCCACGGATTTTCGCCGCAACGGGACTGCCTCAACCGTCAGCCCGAAAGCGGCGAACCCTTGAAGGTGACAGGTGACAAGTGACGGGTGACAGGTGACAGGTGACAGGTGACAGGTGACGGGTGACAGGTGACAAGTGACGGGTGACAAGTGACGGGTGACAAGTGACGGGTGACAAGTTAAATCAGAAACCTTGTCTTTAACTTGTCACCTGTCACCTGTCACCTGTCACTGTCTTATTAGTCGTCGTCTTCGATGGAGAAGGAGGTTTCGGGCTTCGGTTGCTGGCGGAGACTTTGGAGTTTGGCGGAGACTTTGCTGCTCAGGCGTTCGCTCCGGCCTCTGGCGTCTTCGGATTCCGGCGCGCCGAAGATGTCTTCAAACCACGATTGTCGCTCCGCGGCTTTTGGAGCATCCGCGACGGCGGCGGCGGCCGCTTCAGCCGGTTCAGGCTCTCCCGCCGCAGCGGCGTCGGCGTCGGCGTCGGCCTCCGCGGACTGGCGGGTGAGTAGATTCTCGAATTCCCTTTCGTAATGATCGCGCGTGTCGCTCAACTCGTCGGCGATGTTGAGGGCGGCGAAGACAGCGATCTTGGCGAGGTCGTGCGCCGTGGTGTGCGCGGAGATGAGGCGCATGCGCTCGTCCACAAGTCGCGCGATGCGCTTGATGTGCTCGACCTCGCGGTTCGTGCGCAGGCTGTAAACCTGATTGAAGATGTTTACTTCAACCGATTTGAAGGGAGGTTTGGGAGCGTCGCTACTCATAATCTGAACACCCGGTTCACCTGATCACGCCCGCCAGGGGGCTGGACGCGCTCGCGTAGAGGCGTTTCGGCATGCGTCCGGCGAGATAGGCCAGCCGCCCGGCGCGAATGGCGAGGCGCATGGCGTCGGCCATCTGCGCGGCGTCGCGCGCTTCGGCAATCGCCGTGTTCATCAAAACGGCGTCCGCGCCGAGTTCCATGGCAATGGCCGCGTCGCTCGCCGTGCCGACGCCCGCATCGACGATGATCGTGGCCTGCGGCAACTGCTCGCGCATGATCAGGAGGTTGGCCGGGTTCTGCACGCCGAGACCGGAGCCTATGGGGGCGGCGAGCGGCATCACGGCGGCGCAACCGGCGTCGAGCAGTTTCTTCGCCATGATCAGATCGTCGCTGAAATAGGGGAGCACCGTGAAGCCTTCCCTGACCAGGACGCGGGCGGCTTCGAGCGTCTGCTCGTTGTCGGGAAACAGCGTCGTCTGGTCGCCGATGACTTCGAGTTTGACGAGGTCTGTGTTCAAGGCTTCGCGGGCGAGGCGGGCGGTGCGGATGGCCTCGGCGGCGGTGTAGCATCCGGCCGTGTTCGGGAGGATGGCGAGCGCGGGATCGAGGTGGTCGAGGAAGGATTCGCTGCTGCGGTCGAGCGGCACGCGCCGCACGGCCACCGTCACCATCTCCGCACCCGACGCGCGGTGCGCCGCCTTCATCTCCTCGAAGCTGCGATACTTGCCCGTCCCGATAATCAGGCGCGAGTGAAAGGCGCGCCCTCCGATCTCGAAAGTTTCCGTTTGTTTGAGTGCGACTGTTGACATGGCTCTAAAAATTTTCCCCGCCGAATGATAAGACGACTTTACACTCAGATTCGACCCGAATCAAAAATGCTTTTCAAAAAATCCCCGCCGGGACGATTGATAATAGTCCGGCGATTCATCGCCGGGAATCACGCGGCGGGAATGATTGAGTCCCGTAGGGACGGTTGATAATAGCCCAGCCATTCATGGCTGGGAATAACGTAGCGAAATAAATTGAGTCCCGTAGGGACGGTTGAACAAACATTTCAACCGTCCCTACGGGACTGGAAAATCCTAACTTGAACTCACCCGCCACTAAAGTGCCGGGCTATTCTCAATTGCCCCTACTGGGCAAACGCTCGCGGGATTTCATTGCTACAAATCGCGGCACGAACTTTTACCCTTTGAGCTTCGACCCGTTGCCGCCGTTCCCCGCGCCGTCGCCGGTCGGCAACTTCGTCCCGTTCTCGCCGCCCCCGTTGGGGAGACGGTCGCGGAAGAGATTGAGCAGAAGGAGCGTGCCGAGTCCGCCGCCCGCGCCGCCGTCGCCGCCGCCGGTCGCCAGCACGTCGGGCGTGATGCGGACGCCCTTCTCGCCGATCACGCGCAGCGTCTCGACGAGCGCGACGCCCTGTGCGCCGAGCGCGTTGACCTGTTCGTGATAAGCGACGCCCTGCGCCTCGCCCATCAAACGCACCTTCTCGGCCTCGGCCTTACCCGTGGCGAGAATGTAGTGCGCCTCGCCGTTGGCTTCGGCCATGCGCTGCTCGGAGCGTTTGCCCGCGATGTCCACGCCGACCGTGGCCGCCATCAGGTCTTTCTGGTTGTCGGCCTGCGCGCTGATGCGCGCGAGTTGGATGCGCTTCTCTTCGGCCTCGCGCTGCGCGTCGTACATGTTCAAACGCTGCTCGGCGAGAATCTTCTCGGTCTGCGTCTTCATCAACTCGGCGGGCAGGTGGATGTGGCAGATCAGCACGTTGACGACATCGACGTGATACTTCAACAGGTGCGCCCGCACGCGCGCCTCCGCGCGCTCCTGCTCCTCGTGCCGGTTCTGCAGGTAGGCCATCGCCGACGACTCGGAGGCCTGGTTGCGGAAGATCGAGTCGATGAGCGGGTGCATCACGTTCTGGATCAGTTTATCGATCGAGCCGATCTTGGCGACCATGAAGGGCGCGTCTTCCGGTTTGACGCGAAACACGACGCGCACTTCGAGTTGCATCGTGAAGCCGTCTTTCGAGATGACTTCGAACGGGTTGAACGATTGGTTCACTTCGCCCGCCGTCCACTCGACCGTCTGGTTGGTCGTCGGGATCACGATGGGCGTGAGGGCGAGCGTGTTGAGGTAGTAACGGCCGGGGCCGACGACGATCTCCTGGATGCCGCGATAGCCGTCGGGCACGACGTAGGCTTCGTGCGCGCCTTCGTCGAGGCGGCGGTCGGCGGGGTCGCCGGAGAGGAGGTCTTCCTGAATCTCCAGGACGTTGCGCTGCTCGTCGCCGAGTTTGTCGAGACGCGCGGCGGCCTGCTCCACGTGCGCCTGCTCTTCGCGCTCCATCCGCTCGCGCACCTTCGCCGCCATCAAACGGCGGATTTCCTCGCCGGGGTCTTTGCCGATGTTCGACACGATGACGGCCACCTCGCCCGGCTTCACTTCCTTGGCCGATTCCGGGATCACTTTGAAGACGAGCGGATTGATGTAGTAGGTGCCGGGCAGGAGGATGTCCTTCTGCGGGCCGCGCTGGCCGCCGCCCGTGATGAACTCGTTGCAGTCTTGAAAATTGTCGTGGCCTTCGACGGGCGTCGCCACGTAGTCGCGCGGGTCGAGCGGCGCGCCGTCCAACGCTTCGACCAGACCGATGTTGTTTTCGTTGATGACCGTCGCGTCGTAGTGGCGCACGAAGAAGAGGCCGTGCTTGGTCTCGCTGTTGTCTTCGATGGAGATGGACTGCGTGAGGATGCGATAAGTGCCCGGCGTCAGGATTTCCACCTGCGGCCCTTTCTGCCCGCCGCTCGCGATGAACTGCTCGGCGTCCTGATAGTTGCGATGACTCTGGATGGCCTTGCCGTGCAGCCGCCCGGCGTCGAGTTGGTCGCCGTCGGCCGCCGTCACGACGCCGACTTTACCCGGCGGGATGACGGTCGCCTTCGCCACCGAGACGCGAAACAGGTAAGGGTGAATCGGCCACAAGCCCGGCGGGAGCGTCCGCAATTGGATGCCTTTCACGCCGCCCTGCTTGATGAAGGCGATGGGGTCTTGAAAATTGTTGTGCGCGTTCTCGGCGCGGTCGGGGGCGAAGATGCGTCCGGGCGGCATCGGCTCGCCGTCCACGGCCTCGATGATGCCGAGTTCTTCCGCGCCGACATCGATGAGCGGCACTTTGCGCACCACGCTCTCGAACGGCCACTTGATGAAGTGCAGTCCGGGCTTGAGCACGTCGGCCTGAATGCCGACCTCGCCCTCGGTGGCGACGACGCGCCCCGGCGGCATCTTCGCGCCGAGATACCGACGCTCCTTGATGGCGATTTCGCGCCCCCCGACGTTGACGAACATTTTGCTCAGGAGGATGAGCACGACGAGAGCCACGATTCCGAGAAATATCAGGAGTGGCACACTGGCGAAGAGATCGTTGATATCCATGTCGCTTCCTTTGTTGCGGTGCAACGGTTAAAGAATTCAACCCGGCGTGCGTCAAGCGCGCACGCGAACCTGCCCCTGGCCCGTATAACGGTCAGCCTTCCGCTAGCGGAGACTCCGTTGCTTTGCTCGCCGCTTCGTCGCGGAGGGAGGCCAGGCGTTGTTTCAACGCGAACCCCTCGCCCGTGCGACGCGCGGCCGAACTCAAAATCCAGTATTCGCTCTCGACGAGCGCGTGCAACTCTTCCCGCCTGATCTCCGTGAGACGACCCGCGCGCGCGGCCTCGGTCGCCTCGACGACGGCGCGCTCAAACGCGCTCGCGTCGTCCGAGAGCGCGGCCAGATGAAGCATGTGGGCGGTGCGCGGGCGGTCTGGATGCACGCGCCAGAGTTTCGCGTAGGCGTCGGCGAGACGCGCGCTTCCGCGCAAGTCCGTGTCGCTCGTGATGAACGTAGCGAGCGCGCGCAAATGCGTTTCCGAGTCCGCCGCCCGGTCGAGCAGGGCGTCCAGCACGCTTCGATAAAGCGCGGGGTCTTGGGCGCGGTGCGCTTCGGCGAGGGCGGTCAGGTCGCCTTCGGCGGCGCGTTTGAGAAGCGATGCGGCGCGCTCGGCGGCCTCTCTGCCCGCCTCGGCCGCGAGGAGCCGCCGACGCTCCGGCTGTGTCTCCTGATCGTCGAACAGGCTGCGCGGCGCAGGGGTTCTCGTTCCGAGTTGCGCCGGATAGTCGGATGACGCGTGCTGCCTGCGATAAAGTGTGTAGGCGGTTGCAGCGAGCAGGGCGAATGCGATGATGAAAAGGGCGATCACGTTTGACGCCTATGCGACTCGTTCTCCGGCGACGACAGGAGCGACCACTACGGTCGCCGCGCCGCGTTTAAGAGCGTCTGCCGAAGTTATTATACGCCAACCGGGGCGAGCGGGTTCTAAAAACCGCCGGCCACGCCAGCTTTATTCAGTTTATCCTCGGGGGCGCGCCGCTCGGGCTGCCGCCGCCGCCGACGAAATGGACGATTTCCACCCGGTCACCGTCCCGCAACACGGTCTCCGCCCAGCGGGCGCGGCGCACCACTTCGCGGTTGAGTTCGATGGCGAGACGTTCGGGCGCGAGCGCGAGTTGGCGGACTAATTCCGTGAGCGTGAGTTCCGCCGGCAGTTCGCGAGCTTCCCCGTTGACTTGGACGCGCAATAGTTTCCCCTTCAAGGCTGGTGGATGACGCGGCGCAGTTCGGCGGTGAAGCCGTCGAGGGCGGCGCGCACGAGCACGGCGGCGCGTCCCTTCGTGAAGCGCGGCAGCCACGCGTGAATGGTCGCCACGCCGTCGCCGTCGGAGCGTGTGGTCAAAATTAAAGGGCGAAATTCCGTGCCGAGAATTTTGACCGTCACGGGCACGTTGGCCGCCGCCAAGCGGCCATCGCCCGCGCCGCGACTGACGCGGATGCGGATCGTCACCACCTCGCCCGCGTGGAATTCCCGCTCCTCCATCAGGCTCAAATGCAACGCGCCCTCGGCTTCCACCTGAATGAAATCATCTTCCTGCTTGGCGGCGAGGCGCGCCGATTTGCCGGGCGGAACGGAGGGCGGCATGGCGGGCGGCTGCGGCTGGCTGACCGGCGGCGCAACCTCCGCCGGGACGCTTTCCCGCACGAGCGGCACATCTTCCAGGGCGAGAATGTCCAACTCATCCTCGATCTGTAGAATTTGAGGCGCGCGGGTTTCGGCTGCGACCGGGGCTGCTTCGCGCGGTGGGGCGGGAGCTTTGGCCGCCACGGGCTTTGGCGCGGGCGGCGGGGGCGGCGCGGCGGCGTCGCTCGCGTCGCGGGGCGACAGGCGTTTGAGGTCTTCAATCCGCCCGGCCTTAACGGCGGCGCAGATGAGCTTGTGCTGGCGTTGGAGGCGTTCGGTGAGAACGAGCGGGTCGAAGCCCTCGTTGATGAGGTCTTGATAGGGCGAACGCTTGCTCGCCAGAATCGCGCCGCCGACGTAGACGAGCGACAGGATCAACGGCGTGTCGAGTCCTTTGTCTTCCGTCTGAACGTGGTAGACGACGCCGTCAAACTCGATATCCGTGTTGAAGCCAGTGATCACGATGATTACAGGAAAGCGCGCGGGCGCGGTGGCGGCGGAAAAATGCGACCCGGGGATTGCCGACGGGGTTGCCGCTTGAAACAGTAACATAGCCCTCCGAAGAGGGTCAATCTCCTTATAAACGGGGCTTTTGCGCGGCGCGCCCACTCCCTTGACACCCTTTAGACCTTGCACTACCATGACTTTGTGCCATCATTCTCAATCTAGTTTTGGAGCGGCTTTACGCTCTTTATCAGCACAAGCTGACGGAGGCCGGTGTGCGTAATTTCGACCTGAAAGACTACTTGCCGATCCTGCTGATGTTTCTCGTCGCCGGAGGTTTCGCGGGCGGCAACATCCTCTTGTCTCAACTCGTCGGGCAGCGCAAGCAGACGCGCACGAAGTTGATGCCTTACGAGTGCGGCAAAGACCCGGTCGGGTCGGCGCGCGAACGCTTCTCGGTCAAGTTCTACCTGATCGCCATGATCTTCATCCTCTTCGACATCGAGTTGATCTTCCTGATGCCGTGGGCGGTGGTCTTCAAGTCGCTCGCGGCGCAAGGCGGGGCGATGAGGAACTTGATCTACATCGAGATGATGCTGTTCGTCGTGTTGCTGCTGGTCGGCTACGTCTACGTGTTGAAGAAGGGCTTGTTCGATTGGAACGAGCGGGCGCGCGAGGAAGCCGAAGCCGAAGCGCGCGCGCTGGCTTTGAAGGAAGGACGCCGGGCGGAATTGGAACACCGCGCTGCGGCCTGATAAGGCGGTTCAGGAGTTTTCATCATGGGTCTCGAAAATAAGATCGCGGAAGCCTTGCCGGAAGTGTTGACGACGAAACTCGACGCGCTCGTCAACTGGGCGCGCAAGTCCAGCTTGTGGCCGGCGACTTTCGGCCTCGCCTGTTGCGCCATCGAGATGATGAACGCGACGAGTTCGCGCCACGATCTCGCGCGCTTCGGCTCGGAAGTGTTTCGCGCCAGTCCGCGCCAGGCCGACGTGATGATCGTCTCCGGCCGCGTCTCGCGCAAGATGGCGCCGGTGCTGCGTCGCATCTACGATCAAATGCCGGAACCGAAGTGGGTCATCTCGATGGGCGCGTGCGCCACTTCGGGCGGCGTCTTCGATAACTACGCCATCGTGCAGGGCGTGGACAAGATCGTGCCCGTGGACGTGTACGTCCCCGGCTGCCCGCCGCGCCCGGAGATGCTCATCAACGCCGTGATGATGTTGCAGGATAAGGTGATGAAAGAGTCTCTGCGCGACCGGCGCGACATCCCGACCGAACAGGCGCGCGAGGCCGTCCCGCCGGGAACGCTGCCCGGCTCCGGCATCTCCGCCCTCAACGAAGCGGCGGCGCAGGACGCGGACGAGAAAGCGAACGTCTCGCGCCCCTACACGATCCCCTCGCGGCACGAGCGGCGACGGTCATCTTAAAACCGTGACGGGTGACAGGTGACAGGTGACAGGATTAAAACCTGTCTTCATCCTGTCACCTGTCACCTGTCACCTGTCACAAAAGTTATGTCTAAAGATATTGAGCGCGAACAGGCGATAGCCGGGCAGGCCGGGAGCGAACCCCTCAAGGATCAAGTCGGGGGGCAGTTGATCTCTGCGCTGCAAGAGACGCACGGGGGGGCGGTGTCGGAAGTGATACAGGCGTTCGGCGAGATCACGCTCGTCGTCCCGCGCGAGCGCATCGTCGAATTGTGCGAGCACTTGAAGACGACGCCGCAGTTTGCGTTCAACCTGCTGGCGGACATCTGCGGCGTCGATCGCGGGCCGGAAGAAGACCCGCGTTTCGAGGTCAACTATCATCTCTTTTCCACGACGAAATTTCACCGCTTGCGCCTGAAGGTGGTGGTCGGCGAAGAAGACGCGCGCGTGCCCACCGTGACGGGCATCTGGCGCACGGCCAACTGGCATGAGCGCGAAACCTTCGACATGTTCGGCGTCCGTTTCGACGGGCATCCCGATTTGCGGCGCATCCTCTTGCCCGACGACTGGCAAGGACACGCGCTCCGCAAAGACTTCCCGCTGCGCGGCTACGAGCCGTACAGCCTTTCGTAAAGTTTCAAGTTGAAGGTTTAAGGTTTCAAGTTAAAGAACGAAGAAACCTCAGTCTTGAAACTTGAAACTTGAAACTTGAAACCTATGGTTGCAAATTTACCGACGCAGTTCGAGGTTGTCGATCAACCGTTCGACACGCAGATGACGATCTCGATGGGGCCGCAGCATCCTTCGACCCACGGCGTCCTGCGTCTCGAACTCGTGCTCGACGGCGAGATGGTCGTCAAATGTACGCCCGACATCGGCTACCTCCACACCGGGATGGAGAAGCTGTTCGAGTACAAGAAGTACCAGCAAGGCATCGTCATCACCGACCGGATGGACTACCTCAATCCGCTCGGCAACAATTTGTGTTACGTGATGGCGGTGGAGAAATTGCTCGGCCTCGAAATCCCGGAACGCGCGCAGGTGATTCGCGTGCTGATGTGCGAGTTGCAGCGCATCGCCTCGCACATGGTGTGGCTGGGCACGCACGCGCTCGACATCGGCGCGATGACCGTCTTCTTCTACGCCTTCCGCGAGCGCGAAAAGATTTTGAACTTGATCGAGGCCGCGTCGGGCGGGCGGCTGACGCCGTCCTACTTCCGCATCGGCGGTTTGATGATGGACTTACCCGCGGGCTTCGAGCGGCGCGCGCAGCAGTTCATCGACAAGTTCCCTAAAGCCGTCGGCGAGTTTGAGACGCTGCTCTCCGGCAACCGGATTTTCCAGACGCGCACGCAGGGCGTCGGCATCATCACGGCCGAAGATGCCATCGACATGGGCGTCACGGGGCCGTGCCTGCGCGGCTCGGGCGTCGGCGTTGACGTGCGACGCACGAACCCTTACACGGGTTATGAAACTTACGATTTCGAGGTTCCGGTCGAACAGAGTTGCGACGTGTGGGCGCGCTACATGGTGCGGATGCGCGAACTGCGCGAGTCTCTGAAGATCGCGCAACAGGCTCTCGGCCGTTTGAAACCGGGGCCGGTGAAGGCCGACGCGCCGAAGGTTGTGCTGCCGGATCGCGAGGCGATGAAGACGCACATGGACGCGCTCATCCACCACTTCCTGATCGTGGCCGAAGGCTTCAACGTCCCGGCGGGCGAAATCTATCACCCGATCGAAGGCTCGAAGGGCGAACTCGGCTGCTACGTGAGATCGGACGGCGGGCCGAAGCCCGCGCGCGTACACTTTCGCGGCCCCTCGTTCATCAACCTCTCCGCCCTGCCGCACATGGCCGAGGGCGAGATGGTCGCGGACGTGGTCGCCATCATCGGCTCACTAGACATCGTGCTCGGCGAAATTGATCGGTAAACCAGTGATAGGTAATGAGTGATAGGTGATAAGTAAATGCGCTTTCATCCTATCACCCATTACCTATCACCTATCACTTGAGTATGAGTAAACAGTTCACGCCCAACAACCCTTTGCCGCAGGAAGCGCCGGTGCCTGACGAGATCGCCACGTTTTCGGCGGCGGTCGAGGCGGAGATCGAGGGGCATCTGGCGAAGTATCCGTTGAAGCGTTCGGCGATTCTGCCGCTGATGTTCATCGTGCAGCGCGAGCGCGGTTATCTGGACAAGCCCGGCGTGGCCTACCTGGCCGATCGTCTGGGCGTGCGCGTCACGGACATCTGGGAGGTGGCGACCTTCTACTCGATGATCAACACGGAGCCGGTCGGCAAGTATCACTTGCAGGTCTGCCGCACGCTGTCGTGCAAGATCGTCGGCGCGGACAAGATCGCCGAACACTGCGCGAACCGCCTCGGGATCAAGCCGGGGGAGACGAGCGAGGATAAGCAGTTTTCGCTCTCCGAGGTGGAATGTCTCGGCTCGTGCGGCACCGCCCCGATGATGCAGATCGGGTTCGACTATTACGAGAACCTGACGCCGGAGAAGGTGGACGAACTGATCGAGCGTTGCCGCAGCAATCAACTCTCGAACGGCGTGCGTTAAAAGTTTCCCGAAGTTTAAAGAGGACAAGTTTTCGTCTCCCGTGAAGAATATGTTTATCGGTGCCATCGGTTGCGAACCGCTACAACTCGCCCGCGTCGGTCTGGAGCGTTCCGAAACGCTCGAAACTTACCGGAAGCACGGCGGCTACGACGCGCTCGGCAAGGTCGTCGGCGGCATGTCGCCGGACGACGTGATCGGCGAGTTGAAGAAGTCCGCTTTGCGCGGGCGCGGCGGGGCGGGTTTCCCCACGGGGATGAAGTGGAGTTTCGTGCCGAAGGATTCGCCGAAGCCGAAGTACGTCGTCTGCAACGCCGACGAGTCGGAGCCGGGCACGTTCAAGGATCGCTACATCATGGAGCGCGATCCGCACATGCTCATCGAGGGCATGCTCATCGCCGCCTACGCGCTCGGCTCGAAGGCTTGCTACATCTACACGCGCGGCGAATATCGCTATCTGATCGAGATCATGGATCGCGCGATTGCGGAAGCAAAAGCGGCGGGGCTGGTTGGCGACAAAATTCTGGGGACGAACTTCGCCTGCGAGGTCTACACGCACACGGGCGCGGGCGCGTACATCTGCGGCGAAGAGACCGCGCTCCTGAACTCGCTCGAAGGCTTGCGCGGCCACCCGCGCATGAAGCCGCCCTTCCCGGCCGTCGCCGGTCTCTACGGCTGTCCGACGGTCGTCAACAACGTCGAGACGCTGACGGCCGTGCCGGACATCATCAAGATGGGCGGCGAGGCTTATCAAAAGTTGGGCACGGAGAAAAGCGGCGGCACGAAGCTCTGGTCGGTCAGCGGCCACGTCAACCGCCCCGGCGTGTACGAACTCCCGATGGGCTATGCCGACATGGAAAAGTTCATCATGGAAGACTGCCAGGGGATCACGAACGGGCGCAAACTGAAGGCCGTGATTCCGGGCGGGTCGAGCGTCTACATCATGCCCGCCTCAGACATCGTGGGTAAGAAAGTGACGATGGACTACGAGGGCTTGGTCGCCGCCGGTTCGATGGTCGGGTCGGGCGGCTTCATCGTGATGGACGACACGGTGGACATCTTCGAATCGACGAAAAACCTGACGGAGTTTTACAAGCACGAATCATGCGGCTGGTGTACGCCCTGCCGCGAAGGCACGGACTGGCTCGTCAAAGTTTTCAAACGCATCGCGCGCGGCGAAGGCAAGGCGGACGACGCGCAACTGCTGCTCGACTTGTGCGACAACATCGAGGGCAAATCCTTTTGCCCGCTCGGCGACGCGGCTTCGTGGCCGATCCAGTCGGCCATCAAGAAGTTTCCCGAAGACTTCAGGAAACATTTGACGCCGCTCGCCAAGACCGAAGCGTTGCCGACCATGGCGGGCGACTGAAGGACGACGGCGGCGGAAGGCCGTCGATAACGACTCGGGCGGTGACGACCGATGCAAAGAACTAAGGCGTTCATCCTTTCGCTCGCGCTCCTGGGCGCGTGCGTCCGCGTCCCGCCCGCGCAGGCCGTCGGTTTTTCGCCGGGCGAGTTGGGGCAATGTCCGGGCACGGATGTCTCCGTCCGCAAAGAGTTGCATTTCGCGCGCGGGCGCACGAAGGCGGTCGCCCGCGACCGGATCAAGCTCTGCACGAGCCACGATTATTATCTGCGCGCGCGCCGGGGGCAGCGGATGAGAGTCCATCTCGTCGCGGGTAAAAAAACTTCCTTCACGGTTTATGCGCCGACCGACCGCATCTCCGAGGGCGCGTGGGATTGGTCGGGCGCATTGCCGGAGGACGGCGAGTATCAGATCGCTATCGGCACGGACGTAACGGCGCGCTACACGCTTGAGGTCACGATTCGCTAACTTAAAAGCCTGACTAACGAGCTTATAAAATGGTTTTTAACGTCACGATAGACAGAGATGAAGATGGGGTCTGGGTCATCGAATGCCCTTCGATCCCCGGCTGCGTCAGTCAGGGCGCGACGAAAGAAGAGGCGTTGGAGAACGTCAAGGACGCCATCAGGCAGTGTCTACAAGTTCGGGCGGAAAAAGGCTACCCGCTGACGATTGAAACGCGGCAAGTCGAGGTTGCCGCATAATGACCTCGCTTCCTGTGTTGAGCGGCCGTGAAGTGGTGAAAGTGTTCGCGTCGTTCGGATGGGAAGCATCGCGCCAAAGCGGGAGTCATATCATCATGACGAAAAACGGCGAGACGACCACGCTCTCGATCCCGGATCATAAAGAGGTTGCGAAGGGCACACTCCGTAGTCTGATCCGGGCAGCCAATCTGACCGTGGACGAATTTACAGCATCAATCTAGCTTTAGTAGCAAAATCGGATTTTCAAACATGGCAGCAGAGCTAATCAAAGTCACGATCAACGGCAACCTCTACGAGGTGGAGAAGGGCGCGCGCCTGATCGACGTGTGCCGCGAGAAGGGGCACGCCGTTCCCTCCTTCTGTTATTACGCCGACCTCGCGCTGCAAGCCTCTTGCCGCATGTGCCTCGTCCGCATCGAGAAGATGCCGAAGTTGCAAACGTCCTGCACGATCACCTGCACGGACGGCATGAGCGTGACGACGGAGAGCGAAGAGATCGAGAAGGCGCAGCGCGGCATGGTGGAATTCCTGCTGGCGAATCACCCGCTCGATTGCCCCGTCTGCGACCGCGGCGGCGAATGCGAGTTGCAGGAGATGGTCTTCGATTGGGGCGGTCTCGAAGAACGCTTTCAGGAGAAGAAAAACTACTATCCCGAAAAATTCCTCTCGCCCATCGTCGCCAACGACCCGCAGCGTTGCATTCTCTGCAAACGCTGCACGCGCGTCTGCGACGAGTGGATGGGCGAGGACGCGATCGAAGCGGGCGGGCGCGGCGCGAACACCGTCATCGGCACCTTCGACGGCTGGCTCAACTGCTCGCAGTGCGGCAACTGCATCGAAGTCTGCCCGACGGGCACGCTCTTAGACGCCACCTACCGCCACCAGGCGCGCCCGTGGGAACTCTCGCAAACCGTCACCACCTGCAACTTCTGCTCCGACGGCTGCCAGATGTCGCTCGGCTCGCGCGCGGGCGAGGTGATGCGCTCCGTGGCGCGCGACCGTTACGTCAACGGCATCAACGGGGAGTTTCTCTGCATCAAAGGCCGCTTCGCGCACCCGTTCATCAACCACGAGGAACGCATCAAGACGCCGCTCATCCGCTATCGCAAGGGCGGCAAGCTGATCCCCGCGACGTGGGACGAGGCCGTCCGGCACACGGCCGCGAAACTGCAAGAGATCAAGGGGGCGCACGGCGGCGACGCGTTCGGCGTCGTCGGCAGCCCGCGTCTAACCAACGAAGCGAATTACGCGCTGCTCAAGTTTGCGCGCGAAGTTTTGGGCACGAACAATTACACAGCGACGGACGCCTTCTCGCTCGCCCCCTTCTTCGCCAACCTGAGCGCGCCCCTCGCCACCCACCGCGACATCCGCCACGCCAGGACGATCCTCCTCGTCGGCGGCGAGCCGGAAGAGTTGCAGCCGCTCACGGGGCGGCAGATCAGGCAGGCCGTCCGAAACGGCGGCGCGAAACTCGTCATCGTCAACAGCGTGCCGATTCGTTTGAAACAGGCGGCGACGCAGTTCATACACATGAATCCCGGCGCGGACGATGCGGCCGTGCTCGCCTTCGCGGGCAGCGAATACGCGACGGCCGCGCACAAGCTGGGCGTCGAGCCGCAAGAGTTGGTTGACGCGCGCCGCATCATCGAAGAGACGACGGGCGACGTGGTGGTCATGTTCGGCGAGTTGAGCGCGACGGCGCAGGTCGCGCTGGCGAACATCTCTACGGCCTACGGCGCGAGCGAAGGCCGACGCTTCCTCTTCCACCCGCTGCCGCTCTACAACAACAGCATCGGCGTCCACGACCTCGGACTGATGAACGGCGCGCTCGATTCGGCCGCCATGCTCGATGCGGCGGGCGCGTCGCTTCGCGCGCTCTACGTCGCGGGCAGTTTCCTGCCCCGCCACCTCGCCGGAAACGCCGCGGACGCCCTCTCGAAGTTGGACTTCCTCGTCGTGCAGGAGATGTTCGAGACGGAGACGACGCAATACGCCGACGTGGTCTTCCCCGCCGCCTCTTACGCCGAAACGGACGGCACGTTTACGAATAACAGCGGCCTCGTCCAGCGCGTGCGCCAGTCGATTCCGCCCGTCCACCAATCGCGGCCGGACTGGATGATCACGGACGCGCTCGCGCTCGCGCTCGGTGTGAACTTCGACTTCCAGTGGTCGGCCGGGAAAGTCTTTCTCGAACTCGCGCGGAACACGCCGGCCTATGCCGGGATGAAGTACGCCTTGCTGAAAGACGAGACGCAGCCCGTGCAGGCCAGGCACGCGCTCGCCGTAGGCGGAGACGCGGCGACGGACGCGCTCGCGGAGTTGCGCGCGACGGTCGAAGCCTTGAGCATTGAGGGCGCAAAGATCGAGGGCACGCCGCCCGTCGGTCACGAACTGTTCAAGCCGGGCACGCTGACGGGCAAGACGCCGCAGTTTCCCCTGCTCGACGCCGGCAACCCGAAGCCGCCCACGGTGCTCGTGTCGCCGCTCTATCAAATTTCCGTTGACCCGACCCTGCGCCGCGCGACGGTCGTCGCCGCCGGCGATTGAAAGGAGGGGTGAGGGCGAAGGGATGAGGGATGAAGGATGAGGGATGAATAAGAAAACCGCCCAAGCGGCGTTCTTATTTATCTTCATCCCTCATCCCTCCGCCCTCATCCCTTGATGCTTATGGACTGGAGCACACTCACTTACGTCGGTTTGAAGATGCTCGGCATCAACATCGCTTTCGTCGTGGTGTTGATGATCGTGGCCTACACGGTGCTGGCCGAGCGGCGCATCCTCGCGTTGATTCAGGGGCGGTTGGGGCCGAACCGCGTCGGTTACGGCGGCATCCTGCAACCGTTCGCCGACCTCTTGAAGTTCATCTTCAAGGAGGAGATCGTCCCCGACAAGGCGACGAAGTTCGTCTATTTTCTCGCCCCCATGATCGCCATCATCGGCGCGTTGATGACGATCATCGTGTATCCCTTCGGGCCGGAGATGAATTTGCCGTTCGTCGGCGTGGTCAAACTCGTCGTCGCGCAGTTCGACGTGGGGCTGCTGTATGTTTTGGCGATCACTTCGATCGGCGTCTACGGCATCGCGCTCGCCGGGTGGTCTTCCAACAACAAGTACAGTTTGATGGGCGGCCTACGCGCGTCCGCCCAGTTGATCTCTTACGAGTTGTCGCTGGGCTTGGCCCTGGTCGGCGTCGTCCTGCTGTCGGGCACGCTCGACCTCTACCAGATCGTCGAACAACAATCCGGCTACTGGTGGCTCGGCGGCGTCGTGCCCATCCCGCGCTGGAACATCTTCCCGCAGGCGCTCGGCTTCATCATCTATCTCATTAGCGCGATCGCCGAGACGAACCGCGTGCCCTTCGACTTGCCGGAGGCCGAGACGGAACTCGTGGCGGGCTTCCACACGGAATACAGCGCGCTCAAATTCGCACTCTTCTTCATGGCCGAGTACGTCAACATGTTCACGGTCTCGATGCTGGCGGCCACGCTCTTTTTCGGCGGCTGGAATTTCCCGTGGCTCGACCTCGTCGTCGCGCCCGGCGGCTTCCTGTACGGATTCTTGAGCGTCATCGCGTTTCTCACGAAGGTTCTCTTCTTTCTCTTTTTGTACATCTGGCTGCGCGGGACGCTGCCGCGTTTCCGCTTCGACCAGTTGATGAACTTCGGCTGGAAATTCTTGCTGCCGGTGGCGATCTTAAACGTCGTGCTGTCGGCCACGGTGGTGTTCGCGATCATGTATTTCCGGGCTTGAGAAGTTCAAGGGCGCGGATTTCAGATTAACTTTCACCGTTCGTTTTTGCTTATGACGACTCTCATCTTCGTGCTGTTGGCGGGTCTCGCGGTCGGCTCCGCGATCGCGATGGTCGTGCAGCGCAATCCGCTCTATAGCGCGATCTCCTTAATCGGCGTCTTCATCGCGCTGGCGGGTTTATACCTGACGCTCGCCGCGCCGTTTCTCGCCGCCATTCAGATCATCGTCTACGCGGGCGCGATCATGGTGCTCGTCGTCTTCGTCATCATGCTCTTGAACGTCGAGGACGAGGAACACCAGCCGGTGCGACTCGGATACCTGACGGCCGGCGCCATCCTGCTCGCCGCCGTGCTGTTCGGCGAGGCCGGGTTCATCCTCTACTTCATGGGCAACTCCGGCCTCGAACCGCTCGACCCGAACATGGCCGGCAACCCGTCGAACGTCGGTCTCACCAGTTCAATCGGGACGGGACTGTTTACCAACTACCTGCTGCCTTTCGAGATCACGTCGATTCTGCTGCTGATGGCGATCGTCGGCGCGATGACACTCGCGCGGCGCGTCGGCCTGCGCCCGACGGATGTCGCCGTGCCCGGCTCGATGGTGCTGCCGCGCCACTCGATCGACCCGCAGGCCGTGGGCGACGCCACCGAAGTTGAAACCGCGACGACCGACGAGGCGCGCCGTGCGCTCGGACTCGCCAACGCCCCGCGCCGCCCGGAAGAATAGGCGAGAGGAAACATTTATGCCCGGTGTCTCTCTTTCATGGTATCTCGCGCTCTCGGCGGTGTTGTTCACCATCGGCGTGGCGGGCGTCATCATCAAAC
Source organism: Pyrinomonadaceae bacterium (assembly GCA_036386515.1). GTDB lineage: Bacteria > Acidobacteriota > Blastocatellia > Pyrinomonadales > Pyrinomonadaceae > JAIVJZ01. The sequence continues at coordinate 5,558 of DASVVO010000055.1, read as the reverse complement.
GCAACGCCATCGCCATGTTCATGTGCATCGAGTTGATGCTCAATGCCGTCAACTTAACCTTCGTCGCCTTCTCCAGTTATTTCCGAGATGTCTCCGGCCAACTCTTCGTCTTCATCGTGATGACGGTGGCGGCGGCCGAGGCGGCGGTCGGACTCGGCATCATCCTCGCCGTCTTTCGCAACCGCGAATCGCTCGACGTGGACGATTCCAGCGTGTTGAAGAACTGATAAAAGCAGAGGTTAGAGGTCAGAGATCAGTAAAAGACAGAAGCTGATTTAACTGACCTCTGACCTCTAACCTCTAGCCTCTGAACGCTATGCTTCGTTACATCATCCTTGCGCCTCTCGTCGGCGCGGCTATCAACTGGCTCGTCGGCCGTCGCGTGCGAAACGAGGCTTTCATCGGCGCGGTGGCGAGCCTGTCCATCGCCGTCTCGTGCGCGCTGTCGCTGTGGCTGGCGTTCGGGACAAACGGCGCGCTGGTGGGCGAACCGCATGTCATCCTCGATCACGTCTGGACGTGGATGGAGGTCGGGACGTTTCGCGCCGACATCGGTTTCGCCATGGATCGCCTGAGCGGCATCTATGCGTGCTTCATCACCTTCGTCGGGCTGCTCATCCACATTTTCGCCACCGGCTACATGCACGGCGACAAAAGTTTTTACCGCTTCTTCGCCTATCTCAACCTCTTCATGTTCATGATGCTGACGCTGGTGCTGGCCGACAACCTGCTCCTGATGTTCGTCGGCTGGGAAGGCGTCGGGCTGTGCTCCTATCTTTTGATCGGCTACTACATCGACCGCCAGGAAGCGGGCGACGCGGCGAAGAAGGCTTTCGTCGCCAACCGCGTCGGCGATTGGGGCGTCGTGCTCGGCATCATGCTCGTCTTCTCTTTGGCCGGGTCGATCAGCTTCTTCGACAAGACCGGCATCGGCGTGCCGGTCAAGAGCGCGTTGGCGACTATCGCCGCGATGCCGGTCGATCCGTTCACGTGGGGCGCGCTCATCGCGGGCGGCATCACGTCGGCCGCGCTCCTGTTGTTCATCGGCGCGACGGGCAAGTCGGCGCAGATACCTCTCTTCGTCTGGCTGCCGGACGCGATGGCGGGGCCGACGCCCGTCTCCGCCCTGATTCACGCGGCGACGATGGTCACGGCGGGCGTCTACATGATCGTGCGCTGCTCGGCCATCTACACGCACGCGCCGTCGGCCATGTTCATGGTCGCCGTCATCGGCGCGGCGACCGCGCTCTTTGCCGCCACCATCGGCATCGCGCAGAACGACATCAAGAAAGTTCTCGCCTATTCCACCGTCTCCCAACTCGGCTACATGATGCTCGCGTGCGGCGTCGGCGCGTTCGTCGCCGCCATCTTCCACGTGATGACGCACGCCTTCTTCAAGGCTCTCCTCTTCCTCGGTTCGGGCAGCGTGATCCACGGCATGCACCACGAACAGGACATGCGCCGCATGGGCGGCCTGCGCAAGTACATGCCCGTCACGTTCGCCACGATGCTCACGGGCTGGCTCGCCATCAGCGGCATTCCCATCTTCGCGGGCTTCTTCTCGAAAGACGAAATTCTCTGGAAGACCTGGAGCACGGGCGCGACCGCGATTCCGGCGTGGGCGGGCAAAACGCTCTGGGTCGTCGGCGCGCTGACGGCTTTGCTCACGGCGATCTACATGACGCGTCTGATGGTGTTGACCTTCTGGGGCGGCGAGCGTTTCCGCGAAGCGCACGCCGGGGGACAGGCCGACGAAGCGCACGCGCACGCCTATGACGAGGGCGACAAAGCGCACGACGCCACGCACGCCTCCGCCGGAGACCGCCCGCACCACGAACCCGGCGCTCACGTCGCCGACGCGCACGCGGGCGCGCACGCTTCCGTCGCTGGCGATGACGATGACGCGCACCACCACGCCCCCGTCACGCCGCACGAATCGCCTTGGACGATGACCGTGCCGCTCGTCGTGCTGGCGATCCTGTCAACGCTCGGCGGCCTCGTCGGCGTGCCTTACGCCTTGAGCGGCGGCGCGATGAACAACTATTTCGAGCACGCGCTGGAGCCGGTGGTCGAACGCGCGCCGCAACGCGGGGGCGGCCACGCGGAAGTGGGCGCGGGCGGCGCGTCGCACGGCGAGGGAGCGCACAGCGGCGGCGCACCCGCGCCCGCCGCAGAGTCTCACGCGCAAACTTCGCCCACGCATGGAAACGAGGGCGCGTTGCCTCCTTCGCTCGGCGAGGGCGAGCACGGCGGCGCGCCCGCCGCCGAACACGCGCACGACCCGGCGGAGGTGCGCGCGGAGAGAATTTTCAGCGGCATCTCGGTCGCCATCGCGCTCGCCGGGATCGGCATCGGCTGGACGGTGTTCAGGAAGAACCCGCTGCGCGTGATGCCGCGCCTGTTGGAGAACAAGTATTACGTTGACGAAGCCTACGACGCGGCCATCATCAACCCGATCAAGGTCGGCTCGCGCGAGGGGCTGTGGAAGATTTTCGACGTGAGAGTGGTTGACGGGCTGGTCAACGGACTGGCGCGCGCCACGAGCGGCGTGGGTAACATCGCGCGCAGGCTCCAGGCCGGGTTCGTGCGCGGCTATGCGGCCGTGATCCTGCTCGGCGCGCTGCTCGTGATCGGCTATTTCATCTTCAACTTCAGCCGCGTGTTTTCGCGGCTCTGAAAATTTTATGCTCCAGCGTTCACTCTTAACCGTCTTGATCCTGCTGCCCGTCGCGGGCGCGCTCGCCGCCGTCATCTACGGCATGTTTGCGCGCCACAGTCATGCGGCGTCCAGGTGGATCGCGCTCATCTTTTCGACCGCCACCTTCGCGCTGTCGCTGTTGCTCCTGGCGGGCGGCGGCTACGCCGACTCGGCGGCGTTTCGCTTCGAGCAGAACTTACCGTGGATCGGGGCGATCGGCGCGCGTTATCACGTCGGCGTGGACGGCATCAGCCTGTGGCTCGTGATCCTGACGACGCTGCTCGTGCCCATCTCGATCATTTCGAGTTGGCACGCGGTGGAGAAACGCCCGCTCGCTTTCTACGCCTTCATCCTGCTGTTGGAGAGCGCGATGCTCGGCGTCTTCGTCTCGCTCGACCTGCTGGTCTTCTACCTCTTCTTCGAGGCTTCGCTCGTGCCGATGTTTTTCCTTATCGGCGTGTGGGGCGGCGAGCGGCGCATCTATGCGGCGACGAAGTTTTTCATCTTCACGGCGGTCGGAAGTTTGTTGATGCTCGTCGGCATCGTCGCGCTCTACTACATTCATAAGAATCAGGCGGGCTTCGGCACGTTCGACTACACGACGCTGCTCGCCTCGCTCCGCAGCAGCCAGATGACGCTCGGCGCGGACGCGCAGTTCTGGCTCTTTCTCGCCTTCGCCATCGCCTTCGCCATCAAAGTGCCCCTCTTCCCTTTTCACACGTGGCTGCCCGACGCGCACACGGAAGCCCCGACCGCCGGCTCCGTTATCCTCGCGGGCGTGCTCCTGAAGATGGGAACTTACGGCCTGCTGCGCTTCAACTTCGCTCTCTTCCCCGACGCCTCGCGCGACTTCGCGCCCGTCTTCATCGCTCTCGCCGTGATCGGCATCATCTACGGCGCGCTCGTGGCGATGGTGCAGCCCGACGTGAAACGGCTCGTCGCCTACTCGTCGGTCAGCCACATGGGGTTCGTCGTGCTCGGCCTGTTCTCGTTCACCGAACAGGGGATGCAGGGTTCGCTCTACCAGATGTTGAATCACGGCGTTTCGACGGGCGCGCTCTTTCTGCTCGTCGGCATGATCTACGAGCGGCGGCACACGCGCATGATCTCCGAGTTCGGAGGTCTGGCGAAGCCGATGCCGTGGTTTGCGACGCTGTTCGTCTTCGCCTCTCTCTCGTCGGTCGGCCTGCCGATTTTGAACGGCTTCATCGGCGAATTTTTGATCATGCTCGGCATGTGGACTTCGCCCGCGCTCTCGCAGACGTGGGCGCGCGTGGCGACGATGCTCGCCGCCACTGGCGTCATCTGGGCGGCCGTCTACATGCTCTGGATGTTGCAGCGCGTGCTCTTTGGCCGCGTCACGAATGAGAAGAACAGTCGCTTGACCGACCTCAACTGGCGCGAACTCGGCTTGCTGCTCCCGCTGCTCGCGCTGATGATCTACATGGGCGTCTACCCGCGGCCGTTCCTGAATCGCTCGCGCGCCGCCGTCGAACTCGTCCGCTCGCGCGTCGTGGCGACGGAGAGCGGCGGCACGATCGCGGAGCGGTAGCCGTCTCGAATTTGAAATCCCGGAAGTTCAAATTTGACTGGAAGTTCAAATTTGAAATATTGAATTTGAGTTCGCCGGATGCGCCGGTCGAATCCGTGTTGAAGTGAAAGTTAACTAAGTCAGTATGTTGAAACTAAGCAGGAAATTTTATCGCGCCCTGTTGCTCGTCATGCTCTGCGGCGCGCTGCCGCTCGCGGCATCGTCGCGCGCCGGGACGAAAGATGAAGTCAGCATCAAGCTGAAAGGCGTTGACGGGAAGACTTACGACGTGTCGGCGATGCGCGGCGAGGTGGTGCTCGTCTCGTTCGGCGCGACGTGGTGCAAGCCCTGCGCGGCGGAACTGGAAGCGTTGGAGGAGTTGAAGGTGGAGTATGCGGGGCGGGGCGTCAAGTTTCTCTGGGTGAGCATCGAGTCCGACGAGCAGACTTCCAACGAACTGCTGCGCGACTACGCCAGGTCGCTGAAGATGACGATTCCGGTGCTGCGCGACCCGGAGAAGACGGCCTTCGCACAGTTCAGCGAACGCGTCCGTCTGCCGATGGTCGTCTTCTTCGACCGCGCCGGAAAATTCGCCGCCCCGAAACACACGGGCATGACTCCGCAGCCCGAAGATTACAAAAAACTTATTCGCGCACGCCTCGATGCCCTCCTGCGCGCGCAGGAGAACGCGGGCGCGCTGCCCGCGCTGCCGTAAACCTTTGTCCGGTCGTCGTCGTGGCCGCCGCGCCGTTTGCCTTCGACGGTCGTTCGCGCTGAGTTAAAAAGATGAACTTGTGTCTCGCCTTCCAAACCGCTCAGGCCGCATCGCCTGACATCAATTTCGCGCTCATCCTGCCGGAGATGATCGTCTCCGTCGTGGGCGTGCTGGTCATGCTCGTCGATGCCTTCACGCGCCGCTCGAACCAGCGTTGGGTGACCGGGATGCTCTCGCTGCTCGGCCTCGGCGCGGCGGCGGCCGTCTGCGCCCTGATGTGGGACGACCAGACCATCGCGCGCGAAGCCTTCAACGGCATGATCGTGCTCGACCGGATGCGGCTCTCTTTCACGCTCGTCTTTCTGATCGTCTCCGCGCTCACGGTGCTCATCTCGATGATCTGGGTGGAGTGGGAACATCTGCCCGCGGGCGAGTTTCATGCGCTGCTGCTGTTCGCCACCGTCGGCATGATGTTGATGGCTTCGGGCGGCGACCTCGTGATCATCTTTCTCGGCCTCGAACTGCTCTCCATCGCCACTTACGTGATGGCCGGTTTCCGCCGCACCGATCTGCGCTCGAACGAATCCTCGATGAAATATTTCATCCTCGGCTCG
>DASVVO010000054.1:0-24073 GCA_036386515.1 Pyrinomonadaceae bacterium | reverse complement strand
TGAGTGCACGGACATCCGGCAGGAGTTGATCAGGAAAGACGGCCCGATCACTGCCGACAACACGATTGACTGGCTCACGGAGATCAAGATCAAGGACGAGACGGGCGAACACAAAGCGCTCGTCCACATGAATCGTCCTTACGACTATCGCGGCTATCGTTTCTTTCAGGCCAGTTTCATGAACGTCGGCCACGCGCGCCACATCACGCTGCGCCTGACGCCGGAGGCGGGCGGCGCGCCGCAGGAGGTCACGGTCGCGCGCGACGGCTCGACGCAGCTTGCCGACGGCACGAAGATCGACTTCGTGGACTTCCAGCCCGACTTCCAGATGCAGGGCAGCCAGGCGGGCACGCAGTCCGGCGACTACAACAACCCGGCCGCGATCCTCAACGTGTTCAGCCCGAAGGGCGAGCGCAGCCGCGCCTTCGCCTTCGCGCAGGAGTTGCCGAGCGGCGCGCCCGTCGGCGCGGCGGTCGCCGGTTACAAGTTCCGGCTCGTCGATTTCGAGAAAGTGCCGGAGGCGCACATGCTCTCCGTCCAGCGCGATCCGGGCACCACGATCTTTTACGTCGGCAGCGGGATGCTCTTCGTCGCGCTCTCCGCCGTCTTCTTCTTCTCGCACCAGCGCGTCTGGGCGATCGTCGAAGAGACCGGGGCGGAGGCGAAGACTTTTCAGGTCGTCCTCGGCGGCAACACCAACCGCAACGTCGTCGCGCTCGAAGACAAATTCAAAAAACTCTTACAGGCCATCACCGGCCAACCCCTTGAGGTGAAAAATTCATGAGTGAAGTTTTAACCAATAATGAAATTTTAACCGACCCGGCCGAATCCAGTTCGCCGCAGCACGAGGACGGCGGCACGTGGTCGTTGAAGTCATACCTGCCCGCCATCATCCCCATCGTCGGCGCGATCCTGATGGTGTTGCTGCGCCTCCAGTTGGGCGGCGACCGCTTCATAGACGACGGCGCGCTGATGATGATCGCGCTCGCCTGCTACCTGACCGCCGCCACCTTCCACTTGACGAACCTCTACGCGCCTTCGGACATGGCGCAGAAGATCGGTTTGTGGACGGGTTGCCTCGGCGTGTTCTTCAACTTGTCGAGTTGGTGCGTGCGCTGGGTCGCCGGGTACGACCGCGAGCTGCAAATCTTTCTGGCGCAAGGGAAGTCGGCGGCCGACATGGAATGGGCGTTCCGCTTCATCCCCTTCGCCAACCTCTACGATCTATCGCTCGCCTTCGCCTTCGGCGCGGGAATCACGACGATGGTTATTTCCGGGCGCAAAAACTTCCGCTTCATCGGCGCCGTCTCGCTGCCGCTCGCCGCGCTCATTCTCGTCCTGGCGCGCTTCATCGGTAACGACTTCATCAACCTGCCGCCCGTGCTCGATTCCTACTGGCGGCCGATCCACGTCGGCATCGCCTCGCTCTCTTACGGTGTCGCGCTCGTCTGCTTCGCGGCGGCGGTCATCTATCTCTTGAAGGTCGGCACGAAGCCCGAAGCGATGGCCGTCTGGGCGGCGATCTTCGGCCTCGGCGTCTTCGCCACCGTCAGCCGCTTCTCGGTGTTCACGACGGGCATCTACACGGCCTCGACCTTCATGCAAGGTTCGCGGCTCGCGTTGCCCCTGCGCGCCGACATCCCTTATGTCGGCCTGCTCATCATCGCCTCCGGCGTGCTGCTGCTCGGCGTGATCGTCCTCTTCGGCAAATATCTTTTGCAGCAGGACGAGCGAGCGCGCGCCTGGGGACACCGGCTGCTGAAACTCTCGCTCCTGACGCAGGCGTGCGCCGTCGTCGCGCTGGTGTCGCAGGTCAAGTCGATGACGAACGTGGTGAGCAAGATCAACCCGAATCAGTATCCGCAGTTCGGCGCGTGGCTGGCGGAGCAACAGGGCATGACCGCCGAACAGGTGCGCACCATTGACCCGGCGCGCTTCGTCGTCGCCTCGCAGCAGTTCATCGGCGAGCGCGGTTCGTCGCTCGTCCTCAGTTTGAACGCCAACCCCGTTGAACTCTCCGCGCTGATCACGGCCTTCGCCGCCACCCTCTTCGTCGTCTTCTTCAGCTTCCGCACGGACGTTTTGATCAAGGCTCTGCCTTCGGCCGAGAAACTCGACAGCCTCATGTACAAGACGGCGAGCGTGGCCTTCGCGGGGCTGGCGATGCTGCTCGTGACGGGCGCGATCTGGGCGAACGAGTCGTGGGGTCGTTACTGGGGTTGGGACTCGAAGGAGACGGGCGCGTTCGTGGCGTGGCTCACCTACGGCGGCTTTCTCCACGCGCGCATCGCACGCGGCGTCACCGGCAAACGCTCGGCCTATTTCGCCGTCGTCGCCTTCCTGCTCGTCATCTTCACCTATCTCGGCGTCAGCTACCTGCTGCCGGGCTTACACTCATACGCGTAAAGACGGTGACAAGTGACGGGTGACGGGTGACAGGTTAAAGAACGAAGTTGTCTGTTCCTTAACCTGTCACCCGTCACTTGTCACCTGTCACTCTACAGATTTATGAATCGAGAGAATATCCTGTTTTCCTTCATCGGGGTGGGCTTCGGCCTGTTCTTCGGGTTCGGGTTTGCGAGTTGGGCGAACATGCGCGCCGCCGCGACGCTCGTGGGCGACGGGCGCGCCGTGCAGTCCGCGCTGCCTTCCAACGGGGTGGCCGATCAGCAACGTCTGGAGACGGCCGCGCAGGCGGCGGTGAAGGCGGCGCGCGAAAACCCTTCCGACTATGAGCAGCAGATGCAGGCCGCCCGCGCCTCCTTCCAGACCGAACGCTACGACGACGTGCTGGAATTTTTGCTGCGCGCCAACACCTTGAAGCCCGGCGAGCTTGAGCCGGTCGTCGCGCTCGGCAACGTCAACTACGATACAGGGAATTATCTCGCAGCGGAGAAATGGTATACCGCTGCGCTCGCAAGGAAGCCGGACGACATCAACGTCCGCACCGACCTCGGCCTGACCTTCCTCCTGCGCACCCCGCCCGATAACGAACGCGCGCTGGCCGAATTCCGCCGCTCGCTCGAACTCGACCCGCGCCACGAACCGACGTTGCAGAACATGGTCGTCGCTCTCACGCGCAAGGGCGACAAGGCGGAGGCGCGCGCCGCGCTCGCCAAACTCGAAAGCCTCAACCCTAATAATCCCGCGCTCTCGCAATTACGTACCGGCCTCGATGCGGACGACGCGGCCGGGAAAACTCCGTCGGGCGGAAAGAGTTGACGCGCGGGCAGCGCGTCTGTTGAAGAGTTGATCCACCGGCGGCGCGTCCCTTGCGCCCCGTGCGTCTGATCTTCAACTGAGCGTCACCGTCGTCGCCTCGCCGGAGAATATCGTTGTCAGTGGGTGCCAACTGTGTTACAAGGAAGTTCTTCCGCTCCCGCGCTCCAAAACTTTTAGCCGGCGATGCGTTTGCCAATATCAAGAATGATCTTCAGAGGATTTTTCAGCCGGTCGTCGTGCGTCGGATTCAGACAGAGCCGACAGCGAAAGGACTAACGGGTTGCGACGCGCGGGTCTGTTTCGTCACATCATCATCAATCTCCGTTTCGTTACGCTGGTTGTCTTCGTGTCCCTGGCCGCGTTGATCTGCGTCTACACGCGCGCCGCTTCAAAAGAACCCGGCGGGGAAGCGTTGGCGCAAGGGGCACGCACACGACGCTCGCCGCAGACGCAGACGCGCCGCCGCCCTCCTCGTGCTCCCGTCGCGCGCGCGCCGCGCGTTGACTACTCCAAATTTTCACACGCGACCAAAGGCCACTTCGAGAATTGTTCCTCCTGTCACCTGATCCCCTCGTTCCAGAAACCGGACATCGCCGACTACCCGGATCATCCCGCCTGCATCAACTGTCATCGCCAGCAGTTCTTTCGCGGCGCGCGCCCGGTCATCTGCTCGAACTGCCACACCGTCACCGCGCCGCGCGGCGCAGCGCGCTTCGAGTTTCCAAAGCGGCGAGAGGCGTCGCAGTTCTCGGACATCTTCCCGCACGCGAGCCACATCAAGACGACCACGCTCTTGCAGTTTGCGAAAGTGTCGGGCAAGAAGATGAACATTCAGGCGACCTGCATGCACTGTCATAAGGTTGACGACGTTGCGCGGAAGCCGCCCGCCGGTGCGCCCGCGGATGCCTTCGCCGCGCCCGCCGGGACTTATATGACCACCCCGACGAGCCATGCCACCTGCTTCGCTTGCCACTGGCAAAAGGGCGCGGAGAACCGCGAGCAGCCGCCGCTCTCGACGGAGTGCGCCGGGTGCCACAAGAATCTCTCCAAACCTCTGATAAACGCGCCCGCGCTGACGGCGGCCTTTGGCGCGTCGCCGACGGGCGGGACAACCGGCGCGCCGAAGTTCATCGCGGCGGTCGCGCGGGGAACTTTGCGGACGCCCGTGCCGACCGCCGTGCAAAGCGCGGCACAGGGCACACTGGCCGCGCACCGAACTCCGATGCCCCCGCGCATCTCGCCCAAGTTCGTCCACGAACTCGACCCGCACCGGAAGCGCGCGAACGACGAGGGCAAAGAAGTCGCCATCACCTGCACGCAATGCCACGCCGGGGTGCGCAAGGCCGCGACGCTTGAGGCGATGCGTTTGAAGGTGAATCAGGTGCAACTCCTGCCCTCGTGTTCGACCTCGGCCTGCCACACCGCGCTCTCCGGCACGGTCGGCTTGAAACTCTCCGTGTTCCGCGAGTTGAGAGAGCGCGGCAAGGATGCCAAATTCGACTGTGCGCTGTGCCACGCCCCGCCCGTCAGTCTGAACGCGGAAGTTCCGTGCAGTCATTACAAGGCCGTGCTCGATTCCGCAAAAAAGGAGAATGAGGCGTTGGAGAAGGCCGGGAAGAAGCCGCGCACCCTGACCGGCGTCGAGGCGCTCATCCCGCCGCGCTGTGCCCCGCAGCCGGGAAAGGAGGGCGGTTAAATTATCGTGCGCCGCGCCGACACAGAACCACTCCTGACGGGTAAGAGCAACATCGCCGACGCTTCGCCGTCCGCGCCGCGCCGCCGCAGCCGCAGCAACGCGCGACGCGCGCTCGCGCTCGCGGTCTTGCTCGCCTGCGTCGCCGGTCTGTCAGCCCTGTCACTCTTCAACCGCCGCGCCGTCGCTTCCGCCGCATCGAACGCGCCCGCCGCCGTCGCCGCGCCGCCGCAACAGCCGTCGAGCGGGATGGACTTCTCGAAGTTCATGCACCAGAGCCAACGTCACGCTTCGCTCGCCTGCGCCGATTGCCACCGGCGCGAAGCGGGCAACGCGGCGCGCCCCGCCTTGCCCGGCCACAAAGCCTGCACCGGCTGCCACCTGCCGCAGTTCGTGACGCAAAACATCCCGATGTGCGTCATCTGCCACACAGACTTGAATTCGCAGAACCCGCCCGTCAAAGGCTTCCCCTCGCTCCGCAGCTTCAACGCGAAGTTCGACCACGCGCAGCACAACCGGGGCGCGGCGCGACCCGCCTCCGGCTGCGCGGCCTGCCACACGCCCGCCGCGCGCCGCGCCGCCGCGATGACGATCCCTGCCGGTTTCAACGCCCACGCCCAATGCTACAACTGCCACCAGCCCGGCTCCGAGAGCAACGGGCGCGACATCGCCTCGTGCGGCGTCTGCCACTCGCTCACCGCCCGCTACTCCCGCACTTCGACGAACGCGCGCGCCTTCCGCGCCAACTTCAGCCACGCCACCCATGGCGCGCGCCAGCGTTTGGGCTGCGCCGATTGCCACAACCTGCGCGCCGGTCTGCCGCAGTCGCGGCAAGTCACCGCGCCCTCCGTCTCGCAGCATTTCAACACGACGCGGGCGCAAAGCTGCATGACCTGCCACAACGGGCGACGCGCCTTCGGCGACGCCGACTTCAACGATTGTAAGCGTTGCCACAAAGCTCAAACCTTCCGCCTCGGCGTCTGACGCTACCGGTTCGTTAATTTCCGGGGGAGAAAATTGACAACCTCTCGCGGGCGGTTTTATAGTGTTTGCACGCATGAGCTTTACGAGTTCGTGTTCATCGTTGAAGCTCGACGCTCTACCACATCTTGCACTTTATCTCTCCTGTGTCTGTGAAAAGGTTGCCGCTTGCGGCAGACCCCGCTCCGTAAGGTACGACCAACCATGAAATTACTTTTAGTTCTCGCAGCTATTCTTAGCTTCGCCGCCATCACTCTGTCCGGCAACATCCCCACGCTCGCCGCCCTGAGCAGCAAGGTGCAGCCGAAAGAAGTCATCCTCGGCAAAGATGCCAAAGCGACGGGGCAGGGCAGCAAGGCAGTCCGCTTCACGCACGACACGCATTCCCTGAAACCCTACAGCGCGGACGGCAAATCCGTCATCGGCTGCGCCGAGTGCCACCACACGGATCAACCGAAGTCCGCGCTCAAGGGCGTGCTCAAAACTTCCGAGCGCGAGGAGATGCTGACGACGGCCTCTTTAGAGAAGGCCGACGCGAAGCCCGTTAAAACCTGCCGCGAGTGTCATGCGCAGACCGACATCAAGCCCGCCGGTTGGCCGTCTAACCCGGAAGTGACCTACCCGGACGAGTCAGACCCGATCGCGCTGACGAACGAGGAAGCCTATCATCGCAATTGCAACGTCTGCCACGACGCGGTCAAGAAGCGCGACCCGGCGACGAAAGCCCCCGTCACCTGTGTTCAATGCCACAACGGGAAATAAGATCACACTAAGGGTAGTCTGGACTGAATTAAAGATGCGAACACTGTTCTTAGCTCTCACCTGCGGAGCCGCGCTGATAGCCTCCGGCTGCGGCTCGCCATCGAATTCGAACAACACGGGCGGCGCGTCCAACGGTAATACGTCCGCCACCACCCGACCGGCGCAGACCGCCAACCTTCCGCCCGTCTCATCCGCCCACGGCGGCAGCCCGACCGGCGGCGCGCCCTCCGGCGGCAACACAGCACCCGCCGCGACCAAAACGGGCGGCCTCGACACCGCCGCGCTCGACGCCAGGGTCGAACGCGCGGATGCGAAAGCGAAGGCCGCGGGCGCGACTCAGGCGGACAAAAACGCCGCCGCCGCCGCCTACCTCGAACGCGGCAATCTCTACCGCGACGCCGGTCAGCCCGCGCTCTACAAATTCGCGCTCGGAGACTATCGCCACGCCCTGCGCTACCAGCCCGACAACGCCGAGGCGCGCGCGAAGATGAACGAGATCGTGAGCATCTATCAATCTATGGGTCGCTCGGTTCCGGACAACGGCAACGAGCCGTAAGTCGCTATCTCCGGCGACTTTTTTCGTCCGGTCGCCAGGCGTCTAAATCAACGCCCCAGAGTCGTCTTAAAAGTCGAGCGCAAAGGTCGCTCAGAGACGAAGCCGAAATAGAAAGCAGCGTGTGGCAATTATGAGCGAAAAAGAGCTTGAAGCGGTGGGAACGGCCATCGAAAGCAGCAGACGAAACTACCTGGTCGTGGGACACGTCAGAGTTAAAGACCTGGCGAATGAGGTGGGCGACCTGCTCAGCCGGGGCTGGGTGTGTCAGGGCGGAATCGCGGCCGCCTATGAAACGCCGAACAATGCCATGTGGTTTTATCAGGCGATGATTAAACCTTAGTTGCGATTACCGGTCGGGCGCGCAGGCAAACGACTTTGGTCTCAAGAATCGAAAGGCCGCCCGGCAATCTGTTGCCGGGCGGCCTTTCGGTTTTGTGCGCGGGGTTTCTCGGCGGCGGCGTGGCGGGCGCGTTCAGCCGATCTTGATCCCGTCAGCCGATCTTGATGCCGATGGCTTCGAGAAACCTGGTGGGGCGGTCGCCGCCGATCATGGCGAAGATGTAATCGTTCTTGACGGTCGCTTTCACTTCCTGCGTCCGCGCGTTCATCAGCACCACCTCGTCGTCGCGAATCTCTTTGATGGCCGTGCCGAAGTAGACTTTGATCCTGCCCTCGTCGATGCAGTCGTAAACCTGTTGCTTGTTGCCGAACTTGAGGTCGTTTTTCAGGTCGCTGCGAATCACGAGCGTGACCTCGTTGATCTCGTCTGCGGGGCGAAAAGCGATCTGCGTGCCGTCGCGGCGCGCGACGAGGTCAACGGCCGCCTCGATGGCCGAGTTGCCCGCGCCGACGATGATGATCTTCCGGCGGCGATGCGCTTCCGGGTCGGTCAGTTTGTATTTAACTTTGTCCTCGGTCTGCCCGTCGCGCGTCACCTTCATGTCCTCGCCGGGCAAGCGGAGCCTCATCGGCGTGCCGCGATTGCCGAGCGCGAGGATCACGCGGCGGGCGCGATAAGTTCGCTTATCCTTCGCCACGCCGTGCTCGGTCTGGATGACGAAGTAGTCGCCGTCCGCGGCCTTCTGCACCGACTTGCAACTCTCGTTTTCGTTGACCGCGACGCCGCTTTCTTCCATCGTCGCCTTCCACGAAGAGAGGATCGCTTCGCGCTGCAAGCCCGCCCCCTCGACGGCGATGCCGCCGCGCGATTCCATCGACTCCGGTTTGAAGAAGACATACTTGTTGGCGGGATAGGCGTCAATCGTTGCGAGCACTTTGTCCTGTTCGATGGTGACGGAGCGCAGCCCGGCCTGGGCGGCGAGGATGGCGGCGGAGAGACCGGCCGGGCCTGCGCCGATGATCGCCACGTCGAGTTCGGCCTCCGGTTCGAGCGTGGCCGCCGCCGCGTGCAACTCGGCGACGATGTGCTTGATGCAATCCGCGCCCTCGTTGGCGGCGTTCTTGATGAGAGGCGTGCCCGACACGTCGCCGATGATGTAGCAGCCGGGAACATTCGTCATAAACGTCGCGTCGCGCGTCGGCACTTTGCGCGGCGGAATCTTCTTCGCCGTGTTGACGACGATGCACGCCTTCGGGTTGACCGGGCATTCGACCTGACACGAGGTGTCTTCCATGCACTGCGCGCTCGCGATCGACTTGGCGACGCCGCCCACAATGGCGAGCACATCGTGCGGACACGCATCCACGCAGGCGTGACAGCCGATGCAGCGTTCCGTGACGATGACCGGGTGCGGGTAGGTGGCTCCGTCCGGGTCGTACTTCTCTAACAACTGGGGCGTGAGTTGCGCGTTGGCCGCCTCTTCGGTCTTCGGTTGAACGGGCGATTCTTCGAGCAGGCGGCGGGCGCGCGCCGCGTCGCGCAGCGCAAGGCCGAGGCCGACCGCGATCAACAACAGGCTCATGCCCGCCCAACCGAACCAGGGCAAGCCGCCGAAATAAGCCTTGCCCGCGAAATCGTCGCGCGTATAAAGGTTCGTCGCCAGCAGGAGCGCGGTCAACGCGAGGATGATGAACAGTTGCGACTTTTTCATGGTCTCGGAGCGAAGTTGATAGTGTGAACCGAATAACTATTCGTCGCGCGCCCCGGCGAGCAGCGACGGATTCCAGTGGCGTTTGTCGCGCACGTGCTGAACGTGGCAGGAAGTGCAGTTGGCCGCGTCCGGGGCGAGCAGCGCGCGTCCCGTCCGCGCATCGATCTTGCCGCTGTGACAGGCGGCGCAGGTCGTGCGCGGCGTCTCGCGGTCGAGCGATGCGCCGTAGGACTTATGGCAAGTGGAGCAGGAGACCACGCCCTCCACGCTCGCGAGCGTGCCGGTCGTGCGGACGCGGGCGAGGTGCAGGGCGTGAAACTGTGCGCTGCGCCGCCCGCCCTCGTCGGCGGCCGCCACCGGCCAGTTCGCGACGAGTTGCTTGAGTTCGTCGGGCTTCTGTTGCCACGCCTCTTCGTCAATCCCTTTCCACTTCCACCGGCCGTTCACCACCGGGTAGCCGAAGGCGCCGCCGTGCGGCGTGAACACGCGCCGACCCTGGTAGAGTTTGCGGTTCTCGTCATTGTGGCAACCGGCGCAGGTTTCGTCGAAGCGCACGCCCTGTTGGAAAGCGGCGTTGTAGGGTGCGACGCCGGGGCGGAAGTCCGCGCCGCGGTGCTCGGAGTGGCAACTGATACAGCCTATCCCTGCCGCCCGGTGCGGCGCGGTGACGGTTGAGGCGAAGGCGTCGGTCTGGTGGCACGAGGCGCAGTTCGTCTCCATGCTCGTGCGCATGGAGTGGCAGGTCGTGCAGGAGTTGGCGTTCGGCTCGCGGGCGATGGCCGGGGTCAGGCTGAAGCCGGAGCGCGCGTGTGCGTTCGAGAGGGGGGCGGGCGAGAAGGCGGAAGTGTAGCCGAACGCCGCGACGATGGAGAGCAGGCCGACGACGACCACGCCCCAGGTGAAGATCGAGAACGGCCACGGGCGTTCGAGGTCGCGCGTGGGCTTCCAGTTGAAACGCGCCTTACCGAGTTTCGCCGCGGGCTGACGCGGCCGCAGGGGCGACGGCCGCGTCACCTTGCCCGCCTCGCGTTTGCGCTTCTCCCAGAACACATCGAGCGCGCCTTCGTCCGCCTCCGCGCCGGCCACGCCACTGGCGGCGGAGGCGAGCGAGTCTGCGCCGGGGTCAACCGTCGGCGGGGTGGCTTGCAACGGGTGCGGTTGACCCCCGGTGAGAGTTTCGGCCTCGCCGATGTTCACGGTGGTCTGGTACCTGACCCTGAGCGCGAGCGCGCTCCCTTTGAAGTCGATAAAAAGAAAGAAGGGGCCGATCTGAATCACGTCGCCGTCGGCCAGCGCGGCTTTCTCGTGGACGAGATTGCCGTTCAAGGTGGTGGAGTTGGAGGGGCTGAGGTGAAAGATGTAGAAACGGCCGCCGATTTTTCTGATGCCCGCGTGGAAACGCGAGACGGTCGGGTGGTTCAGGTTGAGTTCGCTGTCGGGCGCGCGCCCGATAGCCAAGCCCTGCGACATGAGCGTGACCGGATCGAAGGAGCGATCCTCGCGCGTGATGATGAACGTGTTGGCCTCGTGCCGTGTGCTCACTAAATTGACTCCGCTGTAGGTCTGCCGCGCCGGTTCGGGAGATGAAACGCGAGAGCGATGCTTCAATGCACTCTGAAAAACACCACCTGAACGATGTGTACCAACATCAAGACCAGCATCAACGACGTGGCGACGACGTGGGGCGCAAGCCAGAGTTTGAGCAACTGGTGCAGGTAAATGAGCGAATCCACACGGCGCAGCGTGACGGTCGATTCGATAGCGTCGTGCAACAAGCGCCCTTCCGGCCGGTACAGCGAGGGGTCGTCCGTCCCGTAGATGAAAGTGCGGCTCAACTCTTCCGGCGACTTCTTAAAAGATTCGAGTTCCGTCTTGAAGTCTTCGCGCGCTTGCGAGTGGAGGGAAGTCAGGTCTTCGCGGCGCACGTACTGGCGCAGCAGGTAGCCGAGCGAGAGATAACGCGGGCGCACCTTGCGCCGGATGATGTCGCGCACGCGCGCGTCCGCCTGCGCGCCGATCTCCGCGAGCGATTCGCGTAGTTCGTCGCGGCGCGCGCGCAAGTCCTCGATGAGCAGCGGTTCGCCTTCGATGCTCGTCATGATGCGCGGGACGATGATGTAACAGGCGATGCCGAAAAGACCGGAGAGGATGACCAGGTCGAATGAGATCATCAGGAGGGAAGTGAGCAGGCCGCCGGTGCTGCGCCCGCCGTGGAGCAAGAGGAGCATCCCGGCGATGATGCCCGCGTAGACGTGAGCCAGCATCCAGTAGCGCAGCGCGCCCGCGCGTCGGCGATAGATTTGCTTGCGGCCGGGATAGGCCATGACGATGCCGAGGCCGACGAGGCCGACGAGGCCGGTCAGCCAACGCACCGTGACCCACGTGTCGCCGATGCGCCCGTCAAGCCCGTAGCGGAGGATCGCCCAGACGGTGAGCGCGGCGAAGACGACGGTGGAGATGACGCCGCCCGCGTGCCAGAGACGCGCGGGGATGTCGCGCTGGTGGATGTTGCGGCCGATGGCGTGCGTCTGATCCTGGAAGACGATGCCGATGCGGTTTTTGACTTCGGTGAAATACTCGCGCGGGTTGACGCGCACGAGCGCGCCCGTCGGGCAATTTTCCTGACACGAATAGGCGTGCGTCTTCGTGCCGGGCGGATTGAGACCCGTGTTGTTGCAGAGGTTGCATTTGACGGCGAGCAGGTTCTCCGTCTCCGTGACGGCGGGCGGGGCTTCGGGCGGCGCAAGGCTAAACCACTTGTCGAGGCGCGACCGCCACGTCGCGGGCGCAGGCGCGACGGGCTTGCGCGGAATCATCGTGATCGCGTTGTAGGGGCACTGCGTCGCACAGTCGCCGCAGCCGATGCAGGTTTTCGGGTCGATATCGATCTGGCCGTTGCTGAAACGACCGATGGCGCCCGTCGGGCAGCCCGTCAGGCATTCGGGGTCTTGGCAGTGGAGACAGACGGAAGGCGAGAGCACGTGCTGGCTCGACGCGCTGCCCAATTTTTTCGGGCGTTCGATGTGGATGCCGCGCCGGAGCAGGCGCGACTGGCCGTGAACCTTGTGGCAGGCGAGCGAGCAGTTGCCGCAGCGCACGCACAAATCCATGTCCATCACGAGCAAATTCGTGCCGTCCACGATCCCGGTGGAAATCTCTTTCTCGGCCGCGCCGAGTTGGAGCGAAACCCCGCTCTCGACCGCTTCCACCTGATCGTCGGCCCTGGAAAATTCGCTGAACTCGGCGAGCACGGCATCGCGCAGTTGAGGATTGGCGCGCAGGTGCGCGATCGAGATTTCGAGCACTTCGGTGCGCGAGAGGATCGTGGCGGTATAAGGCCAGTTTTTGTCGTCGCGGACGCCTTCCAGGCCGAGACAATTGCCCGCGCCGAGAAAATCGAGACCCGCCTGCTCGTCGAGCGCGGCGGCCAGGTCGGACATCGCCGGGTTGAAGTCAGCCCCGCGCACGCAACGCACCCAACCGTTTTTGATGAAGACGATGTTCTCGATCTTCGCGCCTTCGCGGTGCAAGACGTGGTTTTTGCCGTAGACCATGAAACGCGCGGCGTCGCCGAGTTGTTTGAGCAGGTCGGCGTCGAAGGCATTGTCGGTCGCCTGTTGCACGTCAACGAGCGTGCGCGCGAGTCCGTGTTTGCGATAAGTGATGTCGAGGTTCTGTCCGAAGGCCGGAAGTTTGCGCAGGAGGCGCAAGGCCGGGCGCGTCACTTCGAGCACGGTGGCGGGCTGTTCGCCCGTCGCCGCCTTGACCGTGGCGTTGCGCGGCACGCCCGCGAGAATCGCCATCTCGCCGAAACTGACCCCGGCCGGAATCTCGCCCACCTTCTTCTGCGCGCCCGTCTCGTCGTTGACGTAAGCGTCGCACGTGCCCGCGACCGTGATGTAAAAAGTGTTGCTGCCCCAATCGCCCTGCCGGATGATCTCCTCGCCCGGCTGAAACTCGAAGAGGCGCACGTAGGGGCCGACTTTCTTGCCGTTGTAGTTGCGCCCGTAGGCGATCACTTCCAGGTCGAGTTCGTATTTGAAATGATCGTGTTCCTGATCCCATTCCACGAGTTCCGAGATCACGTCAACTTTGCTGATGGCGTCGAGGATAGTTTTATGCTTAGTAATTTCCTTGGGCATGCGGAAAGGATGATTCCAGTTTTTTAAGAGAGAGCGATTTGAACGGAAGCGACCGGCGTAAAGCGGAAGCCTGCAAAAGCTGCGAAAGGCTTTGATTATGAACGGCACGGATTATAGCAGAGTCGGCTGCGAGTGGTGAGAGTTTAATAAAACCGTTGAAGCGAAACGCGAGTTCTCATCCGCGAAGGGAAAAATCGATCCCGTTTTTTGGAACTTCGCGGGCGGCGCGGCGTGTACACGGTCGGGCGAGTTGCGACCGGAAGTGTATAATTGCGCCAGTGAAACGGTCGCGCCGCTGCCGGACAACGGGCGCGCCGGATGAGTTGAAAGTCATTTCACGCGCCCGCCCGCAAACGAGGGCGAGCCTGCCTGTCCGACATGAGTGCGATTAGCTCTATAGATGAACTGATTCTCCCCGCGCGGGCATCCGTCGCCCGGCAAACCGCCGTGGCCGAACCGCTCTCCGATCACAGTCTGTTGGAAGCCGCGCGCACCGGCGACGAGGCGGCCTTCGCGGAACTCGTCAGGCGTTACCGCAACCAGATCACGAACTACGTCTATCGCCTGACGAACGACTACGAAGGGGCGGTTGACGTGGCGCAGGAAACTTTCATGCGCGTCTATCGCGCGGCGGATCGCTACCAGGCGACCTACGCCTTCTCGACCTATATCTATCGCATCGCGACCAACCTGGCGATCAGCGAATTGCGCCAGCGCAAACGCCGCCGCCTCGTGTCGCTGACCGGCTTCTTCCAGACGCAGGAGCAGGCGGGCGAGCCGTGCGAGCTAGACCCGGCCGACAAGCGGCCTTTACAGGATGTCGCGCTAGTGGACGACGAACGCCGCGCGGCGGTTGCCCGCGCGATTGCGACCCTGCCGGAGAAGTATCGCGCGCCGCTCGTCCTACGCGACATCGAGGAGCGCAGCTACGAAGAGATCGGGCGCATTCTTGAGATGAGCGAGGGCACGGTTAAATCGCGCATCAGCCGCGCCCGGACGTTTTTGCGCGACAAGTTGCAGAACTATTTGTAGTCGAGTGGTGGTTTTAAAACATGAATTGTCAGAAGTGCAAAATCGAGATTGAAGACAGAGACCCGCGCCGCGAATCCCTGAGCGGAGCGGCGCAGGCGCATCTTTCGGCTTGCGCGAGTTGCCGCGTCTTCGCCGGGGAGCGTCTCGCGCTGCGGCGTCTGGTGGGCGGGTTGGAGAAAGTCTCCGCCCCCGCCGATTTCGACTTCCGCATGCGCGCGCGCCTGACCGCCGAGCGCAGCGCGGGAAGCGCGCCGCGCGCCGGGCGGTTCAACTTCTCGCCCGCCTCGCTCTCTTGGCCGCTGGCCGCGTGCCTCGCGCTCGTCGTCTCCGTCTCGATCTACTTTCAGCCGGGGCGGCCGGACACGACACCCGCGACGCCCGCACCGGAACAAGCGCACGCCGCCATGCCTTCGCCGCAGACACCCGTTGCCGAGGTAACGCCCGTCGGAGATTACCCGGCCGGCGACGACATCCGGCCGAACGTTTCGGTGAGCCGGGCGATTCGCCCCGGCGTCGAAACGGCTGCGGCGAAAATCTCGCCTGAGCGGGAGCGTCGGCGCGCCGTGGTGTCGCGTCTCGCGTCGCGCACGGGCGGCGGGAGGGAGTTGGCACAGGTTGAGGATTCAACTTCTACGAGTTTGATGGGTGCGACGCCGCGAGTCGCAGCAAGCGGCGCGACGCGGAGCGAGGGCGCGCTGATCCCCGTCCCGCTCGACGCGCCGGAAGGCCAGTTGAAAGTTCTCCTCCGCGACACGAGCGGCGGCGCCCGCACCATCTCGGTGGACTCGGTCTCCTTCGGCTCGCGCGACGTGATGGGACGCCCCGGCGCGACGTACACGAAGGCGTCTCTTTCTTCTCATCAAGGTGTGTGGTAGTGCTGTTGAATCGTTCAGACAAGAGAATTTGTGAATTGCACGGCGCGGCGCGCGGCGGGCGAGGCCGCGCGCGGCGGCTGCTGTTCTCCATCGCCGCCTGCGCGCTCGCGGCGTGGAGCGGGTTGGACGCGTTCGCGCAGACGGCGCGCACGCCCCGTCGGCCGCCTTCGCCCGTTGCCGCCACAACGTCAATCCCGGCAAACGACGGCACGGCGACGCCGGGAACGCACGCGGCCGCGCCGCACGTGATCGCCGTCGTCCACCGCCTGAGCGGCTGGAAACTGCGTACGCTGTTGACGCCGCCCGACGCGCCCGTCGCTTCCACCTTCGACGAGAAATTCGTCCGCACCAATATCGTCGCCGGTTACATTCTGCCCGACGGGCGCACGGTCGTGGCGCGTCTGCCGCAGGCCGAAGCCGAGATGTTGAATCTGGCGACCGCGTTTCGTTCCGCCGAATCGCCCGCCGATATAAACGCCGACGCCGGGTTGTTGCTCGTGCGCCCCGACGGCACGCAATTCAACGCGCGCTTCATCGGACTCGACGCCAGCACCGGACTCTCGCTCCTCGAATCGGACAAGCCGCTGCTTGCGCCCGTCGCCGAAGTTGAAATCGTTCAGCCGATCGTCGGCCAACGCGTGCGCGTGATCGCGCCGGTGCGCGCCGAGTTGGCGCGCGTGACGCACGCGCCCGCCGTCGCCGCCACGCCCCGACCCGACTTCGCGCCCGTCGGCGACGAAGGCGTGCTCTATATGAACCTGAGCGAGGAGGCGGGGCAGTTGCGCGAGGTGAAGCGTTCGCCGTCGGGCAAGGCTTTGGAGGTGTTGGTTGAGATAGAGCGCGTCTCGCCCGAATGGGCTGGCGGCGTCGCGCTCAGCGAGACGGGCACGCTCGTCGGCATCATCGAAGAAAGCGACGCCCGCGCGACCCGCCTGATGTCGGCCGAGAGCGTGCGCGGCGCGGCGCGGCGCGTGCGGGAGCGGCGCGCCAGCGTGCCGCAGCCGTGGCTCGGCGCGCGCGGCGATGCGCTCGCCTTCGCGCCGCTCGAACAATTACTCGCGGGCGGGTGGACGCGCGAACAGGCGAGCGCGCTGTTGGTTCAACCGCGCGGCGTGTTGTTGACTTCGGTTGCGCCGGGAACGCCCGCCGCGCGCGCGGGTCTGCGCCCCGGCGACGTAGTGTCGCGCATCGGCCGTCACGACGTGCGCAGCATCGAAGATATGTCCTTGATGATCAGGGAACTCGGCGGCAACGCGCTCGCCGATTTCACCGTGCTCCGCGCCCGGAGCGCGCCGCTCAATCTCCCCGTGCGCCTGAGCGAATCGCCGAGTCCGGGTCTGGACACGGCGCGCGCCGAACTGCGCGCCGCGCAGTTGGAACTTCGCGCGAAGCAACTCGCCCTCGGCGTCACGGAGGAAAATGTTCGCCGCTACGAGATGGCTTTGCGCCGGGTCGAAGCTGAGCACAGGCGACCTCCGCAGCCCGGCGCGGCCGACGCGGCGCGGTGGCAGGAAGAGTTGCGAAACGCGCGTGTGCAGGTTCAGTCGGCGCGTGAGCAGGCGCAAAAGTTTTCCGCCGAGTTTGAACTCATGCGCGCGCGCCTGGCCGAGGCCGAAGGGCGTTACCGCGCCGCGAGCGCGGCCTACGGCGGGTTGGCCGTCAAACCCCTGCTCGCGTTCGGGCTGGAGGCGGTGCGCATCTCACCGGCCGCGACCAACATTTCGGGGGCGCGTGGCAACGGGTTGCTGGTCATGTCGGTGCGGTCGGGCAGCGTGGCGGCCGGGAGTAAAATTCAGGCCGGAGACATCATCGAATCGATCAACGGGCAAACCTTCTCCGACGCCAACTGGAACTTCAACTTCTCCGCCGATTTCGACGCCGAACTCTCGCTCGGCATCCTCCGCGCCGGCGAAAAACTCTCGTTCAGCCTCTCGCGCAACAACACCCCGCAATAGGAAACGGGAAAAGGGAAAAGGGTAAGGGGGAAGGGGAAGAGAAGCCGGGAGACGTTCAACGCTCCTCCATGTCTTTTGCCTTTCCCCCTTTACCCTTTCCCCCTTACCCCTTCCCCTTATTCCTATACCCCTGCCCCCGTTTTTACCTTTGCCTTCCCGTTTGTGCTAATCTAGCCGCACACTCGTTCGTGGTCTAAAAAATCGCTTTTGCAAATCTCCCCACGGAGGCGACATGCTACAGGAAGCTGTTGAGCACTATCATCAGTTGCTCGCGGATAATGATCTGGCCGAGGCATCGCGCAAGATGCTCGACGAAGGGTTGGAACGCGCCAAACTGATCTTCGGCGGGCGTCGGCTGTCGCCTTACCTGCGCCCACACTTCGTCACCGAAACCGACTTCGCGCGCATACAGAGCGTTTGCGAAGTCGTCTGGAGCGCGATCCAGAAGGTGAAAGACGCGGCCGTCGGCAACGACGAGTTGCTTGACGAACTGGGCATCACCGAGGTGGAGCGCGACCTCGTCTCGATCGATCCCGGCTACGCGGCCGTCTCCCCGACCGCGCGCCTCGATTCGTTTCTGACCGAAGACGCCTATAGCTTCGTCGAACTCAACGGCGAAAGTCCCGCCGGGATCGCTTACGTTGACGCCGCCTACACGATCTTCTCACAGTTGCCCGTGATGAAACGCTTCGGCGAGCGTTACCACGTGCGCCCGCTCTACGGCCGTCATCTCATGCTCGAAGTCTTGCTGCGCGCTTACGCCGAATATCTCGGCCGCGAGCCGGAGCGCAAACCCCTCATCGCCATCGTTGACCTGAAAGACCTGCCGACGCAGAAAGAGTTCGAACTGTTTCAGGAATACTTCGAGAGCGAAGGCTACCGGGCGATCGTCTGCTCGCCGCAGGAGTTGGAGTTCAGCGGCGGGCGGCTGCGCAGCGGCGCAGACGAGATCGACATCGTTTACAAGCGTCTGCTCGTCAACGAGTACATCCCGATCATGGCGGAGTTTCCCGCGCTGCTCGATGCCTATCGCGCGGGCGCGGTCTGCATGGTCAACAGTTTCCGCTCCAAGTTGATTCACAAAAAAGCCCTCTTCGCCGTGCTCACCAACGAACGCTACGCCCACCTCTTCACCGAAGCGGAGCGCGCCGCCATTCGCGCGCACGTTCCCTGGACGCGCAAGGTGCGCGCCGAACGCACCGACCACTACGGCGAACAGATCGACCTGCTCGAATTCGCCGCCAACTCGCGCGACCGGCTCGTCTTGAAACCCAACGACGACTACGGCGGCCACGGCATCTACATCGGCTGGAACACCGACGAGATCGCCTGGGACGAAGCCCTGCGCCACGCGCTCTCGAACGGCGACTATTTGTTGCAGGAACGCGTGAGCACGGCGCGCGAACAATTTCCCGCGCTGCAACCGGACGGCACGTTCCAGTTTGCCGAGCAACTCGTTGACCTCGACCCGCTCCTGTTCTTCGGCAAGGTCGGCTCGGCCTTCACGCGCCTCTCCTACAGCGAACTCGCCAACGTCTCATCGGGCGGCGGCATGGTTCCGACCTTCATCATCGAAGAGAAGACTTGAAGCGGCGCGCGGCGGGAAAACGTGCGGCGCGCACACGCGGCGTCGGGTAAGATAAACAGCGTTCGTCAACAAAACTCGTCCGGCACGGGGAGTCAGAGTATGAGCGAAGAGTTTGGCGCAGAAGCAGAAGAGTCGAATTTGCCCGCGGATGATCGTCGCCAGCACGACCGTTCGCGCCTGATCGTCGATGTGTACTTCGACGGCGCGGACGGCACGGCCGTCGCCAGCACCAAGGACATCAGCCCCGGCGGCCTCTACATGAACACGCAGACGGCGTTGCCCGAGGGCGGCCTGCTCACGCTGCGCCTGCCGTTCGCGCAGGGCGACGTGATCGTCAACGCCGAAGTGGTTTACAGCAACCCCGGCCTCGGCGTGGGCGTGCGTTTTCATGGTCTCACCGACAAAGACCGTTCGATCATGCAGCGCGCGCTCCGCGAAACCGGATGAGCGAGCCTGACGCCGCGAAGCTGCGCTGGAACGATTTGCCGGAGACGCTGCGCGCAGACCTGGTGCGGAAGCTCGAAGGCTTGTACGGGCACGCCGACGGCGCGACGGCGTTCGACGCGCTCGCCGCGGACAAACAGCAGGCGTTGTTGTTGTTCGCCGACCGCCTGCGCGAGTTGAATTTGTGGCGTGAGATTGAGAGCGTCGAGAACATCTACGGAGTGGGCGGCGTGGGGATGAATTTCCGCGCCCGGCGCGGCCTCGGTCGCGCGCTCGCCGCACACGGCCGATTCACGTCGCGCTTCGCCGCGCATGCCGACTGTGCGGAAGGCTTTTTCGAGCGGGGACGCGCTCGCGCCGCGCTCCATCTCCTGCGGATGAAAGGCGACGCCGCGCGTTGGTCGGTTCATTTCGATTTGCACGCCCCGACGGCGACGCCGTTCAGCGCGCTGCGCCATTTTTGGAGCGAGAAGGTGCGCGGCGAGATGCCCGATTGGGAGGCGATCAAGTCCGCGCTCGTCTGAATAATCGGTTGACGGTTGTGTTCGCGGCGGTAACGGGACGAGAAGGACGCGTTTGAAGTTTTCATTTTCTTCCCCCTTTAGCTCAATCCCAGATCAGGTCTTGCAAGGAGAGCGAAAACTTATGTTCGAGCAATACACGCTTGGCATCGAAGAAGAGTTTCAGATCGTTGACCCGAAAACGCGCGAGTTGCGTTCGCACGTCTCGGAGATGCTTGAGGAAGGGAAGATGCTCCTCGGCGAGAAGATCAAGCCGGAGATGATCCAGTCGATGATCGAGGTCGGCACGGGCATCTGTCACAACATCCAGGAGGCGCGCACCGACATCACGAACCTGCGCGCCATCGTCTCTTCGCTCGCGCGCAAGAACAATTTGGAAGTGGTGGCCGCCTCCACCCACCCGATCTCGCAATGGCGCGACCAGAAGATTTACGACGATCCGCATTACACGCTCCTCATCGAGGAACTCCAGATGGTGGCGCGCTCGCTCCTGATCTTCGGCCTCCACGTCCACGTCGGCATCAAAGACCGGGAGCGGCAGATTCACATCATGAACGCCGCGCGCTATTTCCTGCCGCACGTCCTGGCTCTGACCACCTCGTCGCCCTTCTGGCTCGGCATCAACACGGGGCTGAAATCTTACCGCTCCGAGGTCTTCAAGAAGTTTCCGCGCACCGACATCCCCGACCACTTCGACTCCTACGCCTCGTTCCAACGTTACATCAAACTTTTGCTCGACACGAACTGCATCACCAACCCGCGGAAAATCTGGTGGGACGTGCGCCCGCACCCCGTTTTCGAAACGCTCGAATTCCGCGTCTGCGACATCCCGACGCGCGTTGACGACACCATCGCCATCGCCGCGCTCTTTCAAGCCATCGTCGCCCGGCTCGATAAATTGATCGAGAAAAATCTCGGCTTCCGCCTGTATCGCCGCGCCTTGATTCAAGAGAACAAGTGGCGCGCGGTGCGCTGGGGCTTGCAGGGTAAGATGATCGACTTCGGTAAGCAGAAGGAAGTGCCGACGCGCGACCTCATCCTCGAACTGCTCGAATTCGTTGACGACGTGCTCGACGATCTCGGTTCGCGCAAGGAGGTCGAACACATCCACACCATCCTCGAACGCGGCACGTCTGCCGACGAGCAGTTGCAGGTGTTCGCCGAGACGGAGAGCTTGGAAGCGGTGGTGGATCGCCTGATTCAACGGACGATGGAGAACGTGCCCACCATCTGACGCGGGCGACCGCAGACGCGCAGACCGCTCATAGTGAAAGCCTCCGATCGAAGGATCGGAGGCTTTCGCTGTTTCGCGTCTGAATTGGAAACTTAGGCCGTCGTGTGCCTGAGCGATTCGCGCAGGAAGTTCTCGAAGATGATGCGCCCGTCGCGCGACTCGTTCGGGTGTTCCCAGCGCGTGGCGCGCGTCTTGTCCCAATCCTCGAAAGATTTTTCGAGGTGGAACTGCACGGTGTAGATGAGTTGCCCGCCCGTGCGTTTCACCATCATCTGGTTGCGGCAGAAATAGGCGGTGGCGATGAGTTTGAAGCCTTCGGGCACGTGATTGAGTTGCAGCCCGTGATTCTGCCAGACGCGCAGGATGCCGGCCTCAACCGTGTAGTCTTGCCAGATGCCGGTATCGCGGTCGCTGACGCCCTCGAAGATAGGGTCGGCCGGTTCGGTAATGCGGATGAAGCGATACTGGTACTCGAAGGGACGGCCTTCGCGCCGCTCGTGCTGCTCCATGTTGTCGAGCGTCACGACGCGCGCGCCGAAACCCAGGCCGACGAGTTGATGCCCGCCGCAGATGCCGAGCACGGGAATTTTGGTCGTGCGGATAAATCGGCCGAAGTTTTCGATGATGCTCGGATGGTAATAATCGAAATCGCGGAGCGTGCCGCTGAGAACAATCGCTTGCGGCTGAAACTCGGCGGCGGCGGCGGCGATTTCCGAGACGTGCGCGACCTCGGTTTCGGGACGGATCACGAGGCGCGAGATGTTGTTGCGAATGTTGCCGACGGCCAGACCGGCGATCTTGCGTTCGCGCTGGAGATGCGACGAGGCGCGCCGCCCCCATTCGCGCACGGCCATCTCCGACAAATCGCGCTCGTCGCGCAGCAGGTCGTCGATGATGAGCACGCGAATCGCTTCGATCCGCTTTTCAATCGGCTCGAAGCGGCAAAAGGCGCGTTGATTGAAAGGAAATGGAAGCGGTTCCTCTTGATCGATGGGCGTGATTGTCTCTTTAACTTCTTGCATCATCTCCGATAATTTACCAGTTCGGGGTTTGATGTTCAAACGCCGCGCCGACGTTGTTTAGTGTTCTGGTTGAATTGTGGAATAAGTGTGCCGGCTCCGGCCTCCGCGATCTCGCGGCGCGCGGCGGCGATGAGAGAGTTGCGCAGGCGCGTGCGATAAGCCTGGTGGCGCGCGCCCGCCAGATGTTCGACGAGCAGCAACATGCGTTGCCAGCCGGATTCGAGTTCGTCGGCGAGCAGGGAAATTCGCGAGATGTCGTAGGGAACGGCCACTTCGGTGCAACCGGCGCGGGCGAAGGTCGCCAGGTAACGCGCCGTCGCCAGGTCGGGGCAGGTGATGCGGCGGCGGCCGATCTTCAACTCGACGCCGAGCAGCGTGTGCTGCACGTCAACTTGTTCGGGTCGCGCGGTGGCGGCGGCCTGTAGCTGGTGAGAGCGCGTGCGCAGGGGCAAAATCCGCCCGCGATAGTAGCGCGGCAACCACATCTCGCCGAGCGTCTCAGTGATCTGTTCGGCCAGCGATTCGAGAGAGTCGGCCGCGCGTTTCGGCCGCGCCCGCTCTCCGGCCTCCGGCGGTTCGGAGGCGTCTTCCCGTTCGGCTATCTTCGTCGCAGACGACATAAAATGTGGCGGGCGACGAGTCGGAAAATTGTTCAAGAGCCGTAAATCGTAAATCGTGAATAGATGAAATTTGTCTTCGTCTATTCACGATTCATGCTTTACAGTTTTTCCCCTGTCACTCGTCACTTCAACTGACTGACCACGGGCGGCGCGGAGCGAAAGGCGTCCAGCACCTGACCCGGAAAAATCCCCAGATAAAACACTCCCAGCACCGTGATGATGATCGCCAGCGCGACGCTGATGGGCACGGCGGGCGCGCTCCAGGCGGTGGAGCGTTCGCGGAAGAACATCACGACGACGAGACGCAGGTAATAGTATACCGAAATCGCCGTGTTGAGCACCCCGATGACGACGAGGGCGACGAAGCCCTGATCGAGCGCGGCGCGAAAGACCATCACTTTGCCCATGAAGCCCGCCGTGAGCGGGATGCCGAGCAGGCTCAGGAGGAACAGCGTGAGCGCGAAGGAGAGCGCGGGGGCGGTAAACCCGATGCCGTTGTAGTCTTCGATTTCGGTGCGGCGGTCGCCGCTGCGCGCGATGAGGGTAACGACGGCGAATGCGCCGAGGTTCATCACGGCGTAGGCCAGCAGGTAAAAGGCGACGGCCGCGATGGCGTCCGATTGCACGGTTTCATCCGCCGCCTGCCCCGCCGCGACGAAGCCGACGAGCGCGTAGCCCGCGTGGGCGATGGACGAATAGGCCAGCATGCGCTTGACGTTATTCTGCACGAGCGCGGCGAGATTGCCCACCGTCATCGTGAGGATCGCGAGCAGCCAGATGGCGTTGAGCCACGCGGAATGTAGTTGCGCGGCGTTCGTCGTGGCGGCGATGAAGGGGAAGCCGAAGAGGAAGACGCGCATGAAGGCGGCGAAGCCCGAAGCCTTCGGCCCGGCGGCCATAAAGGCCGTGACGGGCGTGGGCGCGCCCTCGTAAACGTCCGGCGTCCAGACGTGGAAGGGCGCGGTGGCGATCTTGAAGCCGAAGCCGACGAGCATCAAGGCCGCGCCCGCGTAGAGCAGGGACAGGTAGGCCAGAGCGTTCTCCGCGCCGACCCTGAGCGCGAGTTCCTTGATGTTGGTCGTGCCCGCGCCGCCGTTGGCGAGCGACGTGCCGCCGTAGACGAGCGCGATGCCGTAGAGCAGGAACGCCGACGAGAACGAGCCGAGGATGAAATACTTCATCGAAGATTCGTTCGAGCGCAAATCGGTGCGGCGGAAACCGGCCATCACGTAGGTGGCGATGGAGAGCAGTTCGAGGCCGAGGAAGATGATCACGAGGTCGCCGCCGGAAGCCATCAGCATCATCCCGACGGTGGCGAACAACAGCAACGAATGAAACTCGCCCGCCGGCAAATGTTCCCACTCCACCCAGATCA
>DASVVO010000053.1:0-30255 GCA_036386515.1 Pyrinomonadaceae bacterium | reverse complement strand
CTATCAGATCACCAACTTGCCGCCGGGCGAGTATGAAGTGACGGTCGAGGCGGCGAACTTCTCGCGCGCCAACATCCCCTCGGTCACGCTCACGGTCGGACAACGCGCAGACCTCGACATCCCGCTCGCCGCCGGACAGGTCAGCGAAACCGTGACCATCACCGGCGCGACCACAGAGATCGTGGAAACGTCGCGCACCGCCGTCACCAACACCATCGAGAGCACGCGCATCGAGAATCTGCCCGTCAATCAGCGAGACTATCTCGGCATCTCCACCACCATCTCGACCGTCAATCGCGGCAACGACCGCCCCATCGGCCCCGCCCCCTCTTCGGGCTTGAACGTCGGCGGCCAGCGCGGGCGCTCCACGCTCGTACAGGTTGACGGCGCGGACAACACCGACAACTCCATCAACGCCTCGCGTTCGACCGTTTCGCAAGAGGCCGTGCAGGAGTTTCAGGTGGCGACCAACTCGTACGCGCCGGAGTTCGGGCGCGCCACGGGCGGCATCGTCAACGTCGTCACCAAGAGCGGCTCGAACGATTTTCGCGGCAACCTCTTCGGCTTCCTTCGTCATAAGAGTTTTCAGGCGCGCAACAGCTTCGCGCCCGTCGAAAACCCGCCCTTCACCCGCGCGCAGTACGGCGCGACGCTCGGCGGCCCCATCAAGCGCGACCGCACCTTCTTCTTCGCCGCCTTCGAGCAACGTCGCAGGCAGGAATCCGCCTTCTTCAGTTCGGATGTCGTGGGCAACATGACATCGAGCCTCGCGGTCGGCCCCGGCACGGCCTTCCCGTTCGTGCCCCTGCCGAACACCTTCACCAACCTGACGCCGCAGCAGGCCGCCTTCATCACCACGCAGCTCAACACGGGCGCCGTGACCGGCAACGCCGGACTGATCGGCGCGGCTTTGACCTATGCCACCTTCGCCTCTTCCGGCGGGCAGATCGGCCTCAACGGCGCGAGCACCCTGCGCAGCATCGGCGGCGCGATCCCGGCGGGGCAAACCATCGGCGGACGCTTCTTCATCTCCGGCGCGCCCGTCCCGACGCTCGCCAACAACGGCGTCACGCCCGGCTTCACCACGGTGAACCAGGCCGGCCAGCCCATCGGCTTCCGCCCGCTCAACAGCCTCGCGCGCATCTTCCCGATCTCCGAGGCCACCAGCTTCTTCTCGGTGCGCGGCGATCATCAGATTAACGGCTCGAACCAACTGACGATGCGCTTCGGCTACAACCCGAGCGACCTGACCGGCATTCAGGACGAGTCGCAAAATCAGGTCTTGGGACAAAACGACTTTTCGCGCACCGGCATACAGCAGATCAGGGACACCTCTTTCGTCACCTCCCTGACCTCGACCCTCTCCAGCCGCATCGTCAACGAAGCGCGCTTCAACTTCGGACACCGCAAGGCCAAGTTCGATTCGCAGGTGCCCGGCGCGGCCATCCAGATTTCCGGCGCGGCCTTCATCGGCTCGAATCCCTTCTCGCCCGTTGACCGCACCGAGCGACGCTTCCAGTTCACCGACAACATCAACTGGCTGCCCGGCAACCACAACTTCAAGTTCGGCGCAGACTTCAACTTCGTCAGCGTGGAAGCCATCTTCGAGTTGAACTTCCCCGGCCTCTTCAATTTCGGCGAGGTGTCGGGCGGCACGCTCGCCGCCGGTTTCATCCCCGGCCTGCCGGCGAGCGCGCCCTCGCTCACCCCCGTGCAGGCTTACGGCGCGGGCATCCCCGGCGTCTTCATTCAAGGCTTCGGCAATCCGAACAGCACCCTCAAGAATAAGCCGCTCGCCTTCTTCGCCCAGGATTCGTGGAAGGTCAGACCCAACCTGACGCTCAACTACGGCCTGCGCTACGACGTGGAACTCACCGAGACCATCCCGACCAACGGCTTCACCGACCCGCTCTCGGGCATCAACCTCTCGGCCGGAGATTTGAACGCGGCGCAGAACGTGCTCGGCGTCCAACAGGGCTTCCCCCGCGACACGAACAACTTCGCGCCCCGCGTCGGCCTCGCCTGGGACTTGACGAACGACGGCAAGACCGTGTTCCGCGCCGCCTACGGCCTCTTCTACGACCACCCCTTGCTCGCCATCGCCTTCAACTCGGACATCGCCGACGCGGCGCAGCAGCAGCAGTTCACCACCGTCCTGCCCGGCAGCCCCGCGCCCACCTCGACGCTCAACCTGCTCCAAATCTTTCAGGGCACGGTCGTTCCCGGCGTCACGCCCGGCGTCGCCGCGAGTTCGGAATACCTGAGAGGCCAACTGCGTTTCAACGACCAGACGTTCCCCGGCTTCGGCCCCATCCTGCCCTTCACGCTCGCCGTCGGGCAGGACTTCCAGTACGCCTATGCCAATCAGGCCAACGTCACGCTCGAACGGCAGTTGACGAAAAACATGTCCGTCTCCGCCAGCTACATCTTCGTCGGCGCGCACCACCTGCCGCACCCGCGCGACGTGAACGCCCCGCAAACCGAACTGCTCGTGGAAAACTTCCGCCGGTTCGCCGTCGGCAATCCGGTGATCTGCCCCGAGTCGCTCGGCGCGGCGCGCGCCGCGTGTCTCTCCGGTGGCCGCGCGCCCACCAGCTTCGGCGAAGCCGTGCTGTTCCCCATCCCGACGGCCTCGAACGCGCTTTTCACGGTGCGCATCCCCGGCCTCGTCGCCGTCAACAACGTCTCCGGGCAAACCATCGTCAGCCCGCTCGCGGCCAACTTCTTCCGGCCGAACGCCCCGAACTACTTCTTCGTCACGTCGGTGACGGGCGGCGCGGTCACGCCCGCCACTTTCAACGCGGCCATCAACGGGTCAGTCCGCACGCCCGGCCTCATCTCGCCCTTCGGCGACGTGAGCGCGCAGGTCTCCGACGGCAACTCCAATTACAACGCGATGACGCTGGAAGCCAAACGTCGCTTCTCGAACAACTTCCAGTTTCTCGCCTCCTACACCTGGTCGCACTCGATCGACGACTCTTCCGATTTGCAGACCCTGCTCAAGCCGCAGGACAATCGCAACTTCCGCGCCGAGCGTTCCGATTCGCTGTTCGACCAGCGACACCGCTTCGTCTTCAGCGGCGTCGCCACTTCGCCCGTTAGCTGGCGCGGTTCGGACAGCGGCGTCCGACGCTTCTTCGCCGATTTCACCATCGCCCCGATCCTCGAATTGTCTTCGGGTCGTCCCTTCAACATTATCACCGGCTCCGACGCCAACGCCGACCTGCAAAGCTCCAATGACCGCCCGAGCGTCGCGGCCGACGGCACACTCTTCGTGCCGCCCTTCCTCTCCACCGGCACCCTGCGCCGCAACGCCGGCATCACGCACGGCTACGCCTCGCTCGACCTGCGTGTCGCGCGCGCCATCCGTATCTCCGAACGGCTGCGGCTCGACATCATCGCCGAGGGCTTCAACCTCTTCAACCGCTTCAACGAAGCGGCCGCCAATCCCTTCTTCGATGTGGTGAACTCTTTCAACCAGCGCAGCAGCAGCGGCCTCTATTACAGCCGCCCCACCGCCGCCTACGACCCGCGGCAATTCCAGTTCGGCTTGAAGCTCAACTTTTAAGTGAGCGCGTGACCGGAAGCATCCGTCGGCACTAACCGCCGACGGATGCTTCCCATCAGAGTTATTGCTTCGGCATAGAACATAGAAATAAGGCTGGCTAGTTATCAACTAGCCAGCCTTTCTTTTTTGACGTGGGCGTCGCAGCCTGCTTGGCAGAGGGTTGCGGCGTCTAGCGCGGGTTTTTTGCCTGCATCACCGCTTTGAACGGCCGATCGAGTTGCGCCGGATCGACTTGAATCATCTGCGGCTCAAATCCATTAGCTTCCAACTTCAACTGGAGGGTTTTAGTGATGTGGATGGGAGCCATCAGCACATTGCCGCACGCATCGGTCGTGTGGATAGTTTCGCACGAGAGGCCGTTGCTCTGGCGTTCAGACCACAGTTTCGTTTTCACTCCGCGGACGGGCTTCCCGGCCTCGTCCACGACGCTCAAATCCATCCGCACGCTGGGATTTCGCGGTCGCGGCCCGTGCCCCAGCGTTCCCCCCGTAGAGTTGTTCCCGCCGCAGCTTCTCGCGCTTGAAGCGGGAGGCTTGTTTGTGTTGTTGTTGGAATTATTATTCGCCGTCTCAGGAGGCTTCGGGTTGCGACAGGTCTCGTGGGCTGCCTGCATGATTTTTTGGGCGTCCCTCACCGCATTGCGTAACTCTATTTGAGCTTTTCTCAATGCCTCGCGTTTAGCCAGCTTGGCGGCGCTGCGCTCGGCCTCGCTCTTGGCATTGCGGAGAGCTGTTCGGTAGGCATCCTGGGCTTTGTGCTCGGCGTGGCGCTTTTCACGCTGTGCATCTTTGACCGTCTGCTTGAATGCCACATCCCACATCCGCATGCAAACCTGGATTTCTCTCTCCTTCCGGGCTTGCGCTTGCTGCCAGTCTCTCCCGTGTTGCGCCGGAACCGGCACCACGTTGACGAGAGCGATGACGGACATGCAGAGGACGAGGAAGGCAAACGCGGCGACCCTAGCGTGCGGCGCGCGCGCGGGGCGTCGGGAGTTCTTTCTCCCCCGGTTGGGGGCATGCGAATCGGTGAACAAGTTTTTCATGATGGCGGCTCCTTATATATTTCAATTCCTGTGTGATTAACTGACGAGCGGTAAGTTACGCGCACACGCACCGCGCCGTCACCACCTATTCAGGTAGTCGTGAGTCGCCTGGCGAGGCGAACGGGAGGCAGGCGGAGCCGAGCCGCACCTGTTTATGTAGTAACTTGAATTGCGCGGGCGGGATGGAAGTTTTTTTGCCGCCGGGAAACAGAGGCGCGGCCACCGTGGTGGCGGCAAGCCGTCGCTTCCGGGTGCGGCCGACGGGTGGATCAAGTCACAAAGTGAAAATCAGGAGGGGCGCGGCAGATTCGATTGAGTTTGGCGCGCCCGTCTTTCGTGGGCTGCGTGCGAAGTGGCGAACCACGCGCCTCTTTCGCGCATCGCACACAGCACGGCGACACTTGAACCTGCGCCCTCGCATCGTCATACTCTCCCCGGTGCAAAATTATTTTAAGTCCCGAACTTGGAGACACCGATGAGAAAAAGTTTTTTCCGTCAAGGCTTTGTGCCCGTCGCACTTTTATTGACACTCTCGGTCGCGGCCTTCGCGCAATCGGGCGCAACCCGGCCGCGCCGCGTTGACCCCTCGTCCAACCCCGTGCCGCCGACGCCGGCCGCCGCGCGCCCGACGCCCGCCCCGACCACCCAGGCGCGCACGCCGACGAACGCTCCTGCGAGCGTCGCCTCCGGCGGCGCAGGCGACACGGCGCGCGCTTATTCCCTGCTGCAACAGAAGCAGTATGAAGCGGCGGCGCGCGAGGCACACGCGGCCGCGGCGGCCGATCCGAAGAACAGCGAGGCTTGGAAGATCGCTGGCTTCGCCGAGTTTTATTTGAACCAATTTAAAGAAGCCGCGGCCGATTTGCAGCGCGCCCTCGACCTCCAGCGCACCGCGAAAGAGGAAGACGCGCCGACCGTGGACGCGCTCGCGCAGTCGCTCGTCCGCTCCGACGAGTTCGAGCGCGCGCTGCCGCTGCTCGCCATCGCCACCTCGCGCGCGGGCGCGACGCCCGATGCCACGCTTCTCTATTATCGCGGCCTCGCCGAATACCGGACGGGCAAACAGGCCGACGCCGAGCGTTCGTTCAATGCGGCGGTCAAGGCCGACCCGAAAAATTCCGCCTCGCTCTTTTATCTCGGACGCCTTGCCTACGAGCGCAACCAGACCGATGCCGCCATCACCGCGCTCAACCGCGCCACGCTCGCCGACCCCCGTTTCAGTGAAGCGTGGACGCTCCTGACCTATGCCTACCTGCGCCGCGCCGCCGCGAACGCGAGCGTGCCCGCCAAGGCCGACGCCGATTACCTGAACGCCGTGCGTTCGAGCGACGCGCTCCTGCGCGTGCGCCCTAACGACGAACCGGCGGCGGCCTTGAACGGTCAGGCTTTGATCGGCGCGAAGCAGTTTGCCCGCGCCGTCACCGCGCTCGAACGCGCGGCCGCGAACTCGAACGCGCAAGCGCAGACGCTCTACCTGCTCGGCGTGGCCTACTCGCGCGCCAAGAACTTCCCCAAGGCCGTTGCCACCTTCGAGCGCGCCGCCGCCAAAACCGCCGACGACCCGAACATCTACCGCGAACTCGGCTACGCCTACGAAGTTTCCAGGCAGTACGCCAAAGCCCTCTCCGCCTACCAGAAAGGCGTGGAACTTCTGCCGGACGACGAAGACTTCAAACAATCGGTCGAACGCGTCCAGCCGTTCGCCAAGTAGAAGTTTCAAGTTTCAGGTTTCAGGTTTCAAGTTAAAGAACCGAACAACATTCAGACTTGAAACTTGAAACCTGAAACTTGAGACCTGCTTTTACTTGAAACTTGAAACCTGACCCCGCAAGCGTTAGCATCCAGCCATGAACAAACCAGACACTTCTCGCTTTCGTCGAATCATTGCGGCACGCGCTTTAGCGTTCGCGGCCGTCGTCGCCTGCCTGCTCGCCGGCGGGCAGACGTTGCGTGCGGCGGAGTGGCACGGCCTTGAACCTTTGAAGTCGCGCCGCGTGGATGTGGAGCGCGAACTCGGCTCGCCCCTCCAACCGGAGACGAACGCCACCAATTCGCTCAACTTCAAAGTCGCGGGCGGGCTGGTGACGATCACGTTCGTGGATGCGAAGTTCATCCAGACGAAAAAGCTCGCGCCGGACGTGGAGGGCACGGTGCTGCTGATCGTCCTCCGCCACGAGAATTCTTCCGACACGCCGGAATCGCTCGCGCTGGCGAACAAGAGCAACTTCACGCGCGAAGAAAAAGCGGGCATGACCGTCTTCTACAACCAGAAGGACGGCATCACCTACACCTTCATCAACGGCCGACTCAAAACCACCCGCTACGCGCCCGCCACCGAACAACTGCTGCGCGCGCAAAAAGGGCAAGAGCGTAAATCGTGAACCGCAGTTCGTGAAGAGAAGAACTCGGTTTTCTCTCTTCACGAACTGCCGTTCACGATTCACGATCCTTTTATGTTGTACCGCCCACATTTAAATGCGGAGTTGAGGGAGCGGCGCGAGGAGTTTGTGCGCTTCGAGGCGGTGTGGGGCGAGGCCGTGAGCGAGTACACGCGGCGTTTGCGCCAACTCGGCGGGCGCACGTGCGCGGAGATCACGGACGCGGCGGCGCGTGCGATTGAGGTCGGCGCGGCGCGCGCTGCGGGCGCGCTGCCCACCGGCGAACTCGATAGCGCGGGCGCATTCGTCGTCTCCTTCGACGAGCGTTGGCGTTCGCACGAAGAGGCGCGGCGTTGGGCGTTGGAGGTGTTGGAGGGGCGCGTGACGTGCGCGGCGGACGGCAGCCAGATTTTGCCGGGGCGGGAAATCAGTCTTCCGGTCGCGGCGGTGCAGGCCGCCTGGTTCGAGAACCCGCACACGGCCGACGGGCAAGACAACTATCGCAAGGAATCGAGGTTTGCGCTCATCACGCCGGAAGAGTTGTTGAAGGCGGAGGGCGGGGCGGCCACGGCCGCCGACCTCGTCGGCCTGCGCCGCTTCGAGTTGGAACTCGCCGCGCTCTCGGAGTTTCTCGAACGGCGTCGCGGCTGGCGCGCACGCGGCGAGCGCACCCCCGTCGCCCTCTTCGACGGCACGCTCCTGCTCTCGACGACGCGCACGCGCACCCAGACCATCGCGCCCGTTTTCTCGGAGGGTTACGTCAAAGCCATCGCCAGGGCGCTCGAACTCTCGCGTGACACGGAGGTGCCGCTCGTCGGCTACATCGATCAATCTTACGCGCGCGACATCGTGCGCTTGCTCGACCTGCTCTCCGACGGCACGCCGCCCGCCGCCACCGTCTTCGACGCGCGCCTGCTCTCGGTCACGAACGAAGCCTCCGCCGAACCGCTCTTTGCCGCCTGGGGCGACCGCACGATCTTCTGCCACTGCGTGCGCGAGGGGCTGACGCCGGAATTTCAGGATGCAGAGGGCAACCCGCTCGTCGGCTTCGTCTATTTACAGACGACGGGCGAGGGCGCGCCCGCCCGCCTCGACATCCCCGCGTGGGTTTACGACCAGGGGCTGCTCGACGAGGTCGTCAACACGGTGCGCGCCGAGTGCGTCGTCGGCAACGGTTATCCTTACGCGCTGGAGACGGCGGATGCGGCGGCCGTCATCACGGGGCACGACCGCGAACAGTTTTTACGCGCGATGCAGGAGTTTGCCGCCGAACAGAATTTGGGCTTTCAAGTTTCGCGCAAACCCATCAGCAAGGCGCGACGCCGTTAGGCGTTCAGGGGTTGAGCCGGGGTGAGAGAAGTGATGAACCGCACGAGCGAAGAGACGCACGGAGACACGGTCGGCGGCGCGCCGACGGCCTTGCGCTGCCCCGCGTGCGGCGCGGCCGCCAGACGCTGCGAGGCGCACTTCTGCGCGACGTGCGGGCGCAGTTTGCGCGAGCGCGCTTACGCCCCGGCCGATTCGCTCCTCGCCTCTTATCACCAACAGCGCAGCCGCCCGCCGATGTTGGCGGAAGGGGCGACGAC
Organism: Pyrinomonadaceae bacterium; assembly: GCA_036386515.1. Classification (GTDB taxonomy): domain Bacteria; phylum Acidobacteriota; class Blastocatellia; order Pyrinomonadales; family Pyrinomonadaceae; genus JAIVJZ01. The sequence continues at coordinate 21,681 of DASVVO010000053.1, read as the reverse complement.
GGGCGGCGTCTCCATGCCGCGCACGGTGCGGCAGCGCGTGTTCGATCACGAAGGCAATACCTCGGCGGCCATCGCACTCGTGCTGATCTTCTCCGCGCTCGTGCCTTTTATCGGCATCCTGTTCTGCCCGCTCGCCGTGTTTGCCGGCGGCCTCGGTCTCTTCGAGGCGTGGCTCGTGCCGCGCGTGGGCGGCGCGCGGCTCGCCGCCTGCTGCATCGGCTCCGGCTTCCTGATCGCCGGCGCGCAGGTCTTACTTTTCCGACTCGTCTAGAGCGTAAATGGTCAGTTGTCCGTGGTCAGTTGTCAGTTGTATCGGATCATCGCGCGGGCTGCTAAAGATTGACTTGAACAACCGACCACGAACAACTGACCACGGACAACTGACGACTGACCACCGACCAATTTTCAAATGACCAAGATCGCTAAAATCGTCAAATCAAATTCGCACGTCGATTACATCGGGCGCGTGATCGACCGTCTCGACGCGGACGCGCCGCCGGGGGTGGAGGATTACGGTTTCGCGCAGTTCGTGTCGTTGCCGGTCGCGGATAACTTTGAAGTCGTCGGGGTCATCTACGACACGCAGTTGGTCAACCCGGAATACGGGCAGTTCGGGCCGCGCCTGTCGCCCGCCGCCGACCTCGCCATCCTGAGTCCCGACTATTTGAACGAACAGGGCGTGCTCGCGGGCATTCTCCTGCTCGGCTGGCGCGCGGGCGGCGAGCGGCGCATGGGCGTGCCGCGCCGCGTGATTCCGGTGGGGCAGGATGTCTACCGGCTGGACGAACAGCAGGTCGGCGCGTTTCACCGCGACGCCGAAGGGCGCGTCGGCTTGCATTACTATTCGCAGATCGTGGCGCACGCCGGAGCGTTCGCCGTGCCGCTCATCGAAGCCATCCTCGAACAACTCGAAACCGTCTGCACGCCCGAGGAGCGGCAGCGTTTTTGCGTGCTCAAAAGATCGCTCGCCTGGCAACGCACGCTCGGCGGCGTGCGTCTCTAAAGAGATCACCTCAAGGGAAGAAAGCTCGTGGAAAAGGAAACACCTATATGAAAATAAAATATCAAACACTGCCTCTCGCGGCCTTACTGTTGTTGACCTCGCTGGCGTCCGTCGCTTTCGGGCAACGCGCGCGCACCATCAGCGACCCGGCTGACGTGAAGAAGACCGCGCCGTCCGCCGCCGCCACGACGACGGCGGCCGCCGCGCCCGCGCCGCAGAGCGTGAAGGCCAAGTACGAGGGCGGCATTTTCGGGTACAACAAAAAACAGACCGGCACGCTCAATTTCGACGACGAGAGCAGCCGCCTCGTCTTCCGCGACAAGACGCAGAAGGAATACATCTCGATCCCTTACAAATCGATCGCCGCCGCCTACGCCGACACGCAATCGCGTCGCCCCAAGGCGGCCAGTATCATCGGCAGCGCGCACATCTACGCGCTGCCCGCGCTGCTGTTCAAAAAGAAATACCGCTACCTGACGATGCAGTTCAACGATCCCGATACGCAGGTGAAAGGCGTCACCAGTTTCAAGGTGGACGGCAAAGAGATGCTGCTCTCCATCCTCGAAGCGGTCGCGCGCAAGGCCGAACTCACGGCACGCGGCGAGGCCTACGTCCGCGTGGATAAGTCGGCGGACACGGATCAGGATAAGTAGAAGCGACTGCGAAAAAAAGCTCTGTCGAGCAAGAGCCGGAAGCGACGCCCGAACGTGCGCCGCTCCCGGCTCTTTTTATGTTTGGCGCGGCTGACAGGAAGGCAGAACGAAAAGGCTTCGTCACGTGGAGATGTAATGGAGATGTGATGGAGATGGGGCGGCGCATGCGAACTTACAGTGGGATTCAAACTCTCCCCGGCGCATTTGCGTGGGCGGCCTCCCACGCGTGCTCGCGCTCCGCGTCTTCGGGGCGCACGGTTGAGAGAAGATCGGCCGCGTTGACGGGATCGCTACCGGAGAACTTCGAGGCGGATCGTGAATCGTGTCGGACACGATCAACTGCCGCTTCGCGGAGAGGCAATGCCTGACGGCGACGGAATACGCGCCCGGCGTCAGACGGTCATACCGTTCGCCGGGTTCATAACTGCGCGGCAGTTCCGACGCGCCCGTTACCTCGACGGCCGGAAGCGGGTTTCTAACGCGCCTACTGCCGCGACGGCGTTTTCTTGCAGAGAGGGAAGGAGTATTTCAACTCCACATCAGTGAGATCGCTCTCGCCCTGAATTTTCACGACGGACGATTTAATCTCGGCTAAAGTGTTGGGAGCTTTTTTGATGAGGGCTTCGAGTTTCGGGCAGTCTTCAAACTCGCCGGAGTAGGCGTACATGCGGCCGGATAGTTCGCCTTCCACTCCCTTCAGGATTTTGAACGAGAAGCGGCCGCGCGCATCGGTCGTCGCGTAGGCGTCGCCCTTGAGGTTGTCTTTGGTCTGGGCGGCTTTGAATGCCACGTTCTCCTTAACCACGGGCTTCCCGTCCGCGTAAAGGAAGACGCCTTCAATCGTGACGGTCTCTTCCACGCCGTCCACGTGAACGTCCAAACCGTCGAGCATGTTTCCCGCGCCGATGGTGATGACCGTCGCGCCCTCGCGCTCGGACGCGTTCGGGTAATAGAACTTCTTGAACGGGTGGCGGCTGCTGATCTCTCCGTTCGGGTTGACGACCAGCAGATAACTCCCCGCCGGAATTTCCGTGATCTCGAAGTCGCCGGATTCCTTCGTGCAGGCGGCCTTGTAGAAATACTTCGGCGCCTCTCCCTGAGCGTGGACGAGAGCTAGACAGACCTCTTTCATCGGTCGTCCGTGCGGGTCGAAAACTTTGCCGCGCATGGCGTTGTCGATCTCGAAATGAACGTCGAGGGCGGTGTGCTTTTTGGCTTCGATGGTGACAGGCACGCCTTTCGGCGCGCCTTCTTCCGGCCGGGACAGACCATCCAGAGACCTCTCGTCAAAAGTAAGCGCCTTCCAGCCCGGCGGAGTTTCGAATTCGACCCGATATTGCCCGGCGGGCAGGTCGTAGATTTCATAGACTCCGTTCCTGTCCGTTCTGACTTCGTGGGTTTTGCCCGCCCCGGTAATGCGCACCGACCTGCCCTCGACGCTCAAGGCGGCGGCGTCGTTCAATCGAATCGTGCCTGAGAGGCGCGACTTGCCGCGCACGCGTTTGAGCTTATTCAGATACAGTAAATCGTCGGCCACGCGGTTCAAGCCGCTCGACCGGCCGCACTCGGAGCCATACCAGACGGCCTGGTTCTGCTCGCCCGAGTTGAGGTAAAACAGAAACTCTTCGCCGATCTCTTTTTCGCTGAAAGTCCAGATGCAGTCCGCGCCGCCCCCCTGCGCGAAAGTCATCTCGTCGCCGGCTTTCAAATTCCCTTTGAAGACCCGCTCGACGAGCATTCTGGCTGACTTGTCCACGTACACATACTTGTCGCCGCCGGGTATCCGCTCCCGAGGCGCGGTCTTCACCGATTTCTCGACCGACACCAGCCGGGTGACGACGACGACATCGGCGGTCTCGTATGCGACCTGCGTCGTCTGCTTCGGGGCGCAAGAGCAGGCGCGTGCCTCGCGCGCGCCGAAGCACAGGACGGCGAAGATGAAAGCCAGAAACAGAACGCATTTCTTGTCAGGCATGGCTCATCCTTGTTAGTTCCGACCCCGGCGGAGCGGCTATGACAGCGGCGGCGGGGTCGGTCAATTCACACGCGCGCTTAGTGGTCGTGAGGCGTGTTCGCCGGACGCTCGCCCTGATAAATCTCCGCGCCCGTCGAGACGAACTCCGCCGCCTTCTCACGCATCCCCGCCGCGAGCGCGGCCGACTCTTCGAGTTCCTTCCGCGCCGCGAAGTCGCGCACCTCCTGCGTGATCTTCATCGAGCAGAAGTGAGGGCCGCACATCGAGCAGAAGTGAGCGAGCTTTGCGCCCTCCTGCGGCAGCGTCTCGTCATGATACTCGCGCGCCACTTCCGGGTCGAGCGAGAGATTGAACTGATCCTCCCAGCGAAACTCGAAGCGCGCTTTCGAGAGGGCGTTGTCGCGCAGTTGCGCGCCGGGATGCCCCTTTGCCAGGTCGGCCGCGTGCGCCGCGATCTTATAGGCGATGACGCCCTCTTTCACGTCCTTCTTGTCGGGCAGCCCCAGGTGCTCTTTCGGCGTGACGTAGCAGAGCATGGCCGTGCCGTACCAGCCGATCATGGCCGCGCCGATGGCCGAAGTGATGTGATCGTAGCCGGGCGCGATGTCGGTGGTGAGCGGCCCCAAAGTGTAGAAGGGGGCTTCGCCGCAAGTGGCGAGTTGCCTGTCCATGTTCTCTTTGATGAGATGCAGGGGCACGTGGCCGGGGCCTTCGATCATCGTCTGGCAATCGTATTCCCACGCGATGCGTGTGAGTTCGCCGAGCGTGTCGAGTTCGGCAAACTGCGCCTCGTCGTTGGCGTCGGCGATGGAGCCGGGGCGCAGCCCGTCGCCCAAAGAGAACGACACGTCGTAGGCGGCCATGATCTCGCAGATGTCGCGGAAGCGCGTGTAGAGGAAACTCTCCTCGTGGTGCGCGAGACACCACTTCGCCATGATCGAACCGCCGCGCGAGACGATGCCCGTCGTGCGTTTCGCCGTGAGCCGGATGTAGGGCAGGCGCACCCCGGCGTGGATCGTGAAGTAGTCAACGCCCTGCTCGGCCTGTTCGACGAGCGTGTCGCGGTAAATCTCCCACGTCAACTCTTCGGCGCGGCCGCCGACTTTCTCCAACGCCTGGTAGATCGGGACGGTGCCGATGGGCACGGGCGAGTTGCGCAGAATCCACTCGCGCGTGGCGTGGATGTTTTTGCCCGTGGACAAATCCATCACCGTGTCCGCGCCCCACTTCGTTGACCAGCGCATCTTCTCCACCTCTTCCTCAATCGAAGAGGCCACGGCCGAGTTGCCGATGTTGGCGTTGATCTTGACGAGGAAGTTGCGCCCGATGATCATCGGCTCGCTCTCCGGGTGATTGACGTTCGCAGGGATGATCGCGCGCCCGCGCGCCACCTCGTCGCGCACGAACTCCGGCGTGACGAAGGGGGGAATCGCCGCGCCGAGCGAGTCGCCGCGGTGCTCGTGAAAGAGCGAACTGCGATCGGCGCGCGAGTGTTCACGCATGGCGTGCAAGGCCATTTCGCGCCCCATGTTTTCGCGCAGCGCGATGAACTCCATTTCCGGCGTGACGATGCCGCGCCGCGCGTAGTGCATCTGCGTTACGCGCGCACCCGTGCGCGCGCGCAGCGGAGCGCGACGCAGGCCGGGAAAGTATTCGAGCCGCCCCTTCGTCTTTTGTTGCGCATACTCGACCGCGCCCGCCGTCAGGTAGCCGTCGTCCTCCGGTTTGACTTCGCGTCCCGCGTATTCCTCCACGTCGCCGCGCGCGATGATCCATTCGCGCCGGAGCGGGGCGAGTCCCTCGCGCTCGTCGCACTTGAGGTTGGGGTCGCCCCACGCGCCGCTCGTGTCGTAGACGCGCACGCTCTCGTTCGTTACGAGCGTGCCGTCGGGATGGCGCGTCGCGTTCAGCGCGACTTCGCGGAAGGGAACGCGCACGCCCTCGCGCGCGCCTTCAACGTAAACTCGCGCGGAGTTCGGGAGTTGCACTTCATCGCTCCGCCTGTCTTCAAGTCGCTCCGTTGGTTGTTTAGTTGTGCTCATCGGTTGTCTTCCGTCCGGCCGCTTCCGGCCTGAAAAGAAAAACCGCTTGCGAAACGTGAAGGATCGCAAACGGTCTTCCGGCGTTTCTCCCTTCGGCGGTACTAACCGCATCAGGTTCTAGGGGTCTCACACGTTCGTGACTCTCAGCCGCACCGGCGGGCGCGGCTCCCCCGAAAACTTTTCTGTGACTGTCAAAAAAAAAGGATGGCGAATTATGGCTTACCGCCCGTCATTCGACAAACAGATCATCAACCGCCATCTCCCAACCCGGCACGGCCGGTTCGGCCTCCGCCGTCTCGCCGCGACGATAAATTCGCGGCCGGTCAGGCTCGGTCGCGGAATAAACGCGCACGACCGACTCGCTCAACAGGTCAACGTCCCACACGACCTGCGTGCCCGCCGCGAAATAGTCGGCACGCTTTCTCGCCATCTCGCTCTCGGCCTTCGGCCCATAGTCGCCTTCGCTTCTGACTTCGGCGGCGAAGACGGGCGCGCCCTCGTAAAACTTCATCGTGATTTCGCCGATGTAAAAGGCCGCGTCTGGGCTGAAAGATTTGCGGCCGGGCAAGTTCACCACAAACGCCGCATTGTCGCTTACCGGGTAACCCGCCTTAGTGCGTTTCGCATAGTGTCGCAGTGATACAAAAATTTCACTCGCCGCATAATTAGGTATGCCTCCGGTTGGTGACATGTGAATGATCTCCCCGTTGACGAGTTCCGCCTTGCCCTCAACCTGGTAGAGGTCTTCGATGGTAGCTTCGGTTTTTGTGCTCATAATAAACGCCTCGCCCGGCATTAGCCGCCGATGAAGCTCATCGTGCGCGCGGGCTGGAGAAAATCGGGGTCGTTGATGTAGTGGCGCGGCTCTTTTTTCAGGACGACCGATTCGATGTACTCGACGGTCTCGGCGCGCGTCACGCCGGTCTGCCGGATCACGTCGCGCAGCGAATGCTCGACGGTGGAGAAGAGGCACGTTCTGATCTGGCCGTCGGCCGTGAGGCGGATGCGGGAGCACGCGCCGCAGAAGGGTTCGGAGACGGGCGCGATGATGCCGATCTCGCCGGGCGCGCCGTCGGCGAAACGGTAGCGCGCCGAGGTCTCCGCGCCGCGCCGCACGGGCAGCGGCGCGAGCGGGAAACGCTCCTCAATCGCGGCGCGGATTTCCCGGCCGGAAACCACCCCCGCGCGCGACCACTCGTGGCCGGAATCCAAAGGCATAAACTCGATGAAGCGCATCGCGATGTCGTGCTCGCGCGCGAAGGCGGCGAAATCGGCGACCTCCGAGTCGTTGTGCCCGCGAACGACGACGGCGTTGATCTTGATGGGCGTGAGTCCGGCGTCGCGCGCCGCCGCGATGCCTTCGAGCACGCGCGCGAGCACGTCTACGCCGGTCATGCGGCGAAAGGTTTCGGGGCGCAGGCTATCGAGGCTGACGGTGATGCGGTCGAGACCGGCCGCCTTGAGCGCGGCGGCGCGGCCGGGCAGAAAGTAGCCGTTCGTGGTCAGCGCGAGATCGTGGAGCGCGGGTTTGAGCGCGGCGAGTTTGCCGATGATCGTCTCGATGTCGCGGCGCATCATCGGCTCGCCGCCGGTGAGCCGGATTTTTTCGATGCCGAGACTCACGAAGATTTCGCAGACGTACTCGATCTCTTCATACGAGAGCATCTGGTCTTTGGGCGCGATGGGCGGCTCGCCGTGCGGGAGACAATAGAAGCAACGGAAGTTGCACCTATCGGTCAGCGACACGCGCAGGTCGCGGATGGCACGGCCGTATGAATCTTTGAGGGTGGCAGGAGTCACTACTTCTCTTTCGTTCTCGTATTTCGCCGCGGGCGCGCCGGAGAGATTCCGGCGGCCAATTTTAAAACCCTATCATACGCTGGCGAAGGGGTCGTTCCAAGTCGCTACACCGGACAGTAGTGTCCTAATAGTGTGTTGCTATTTTCTGAGAATGGCGAATACTCCAATTAAAGAACCAACCAATCCCGTTAACGCCGTGATAAGGGTAACGATAATCTTAATCCACCATTCAATATTTTTACGCTTCCACTCAAGCTCTTTGCGTTGCTCGTCTCTAATGAGTTTCCTAACTCCCACCTTTCCCGCGTCCGTTAAATATGTATAGTCGTCTCTTTCAAGTTCATATTGTTCTATTGACCCTCCAAAATTATCAAAATCCTCCCACCACCATGTAGGGTTGCTGGGGATTTCAATGCCTAACAGCAATGCCCTGCGCTTCAACTGGTCAGTTTGAATCCTTTGTCTTCTCAGCCAACTCTCTCTACTTTCAGTCATAAGAGTCACCCTAATAAATCTTTCAACTCCCAGATATGCCCTGTAATGCCAGAGGTCATCGCGGGCGTGCATCTGAGCGTCTTGTGAATACGACAAAAGTTATAATACGCGTTTGAGCGCGCGCGCGTTGCGTTGGAGTCCGGTGAGTTTGGCGCGTTTGACGGCGGTGCGGCGAAAGCGTGCGGCGTAGGTGTCGGGGGTGAGTTCGAGCAAGGCCGCGAGGTCTGGGGAGACGTGGCCTTCGCGCGGCTCGAAGCGCGACTCGGCGGTCGGCTGCTCGAAGCGATTCCAGGGGCAGACGTTCTGGCAGATGTCGCAGCCGTAGAGCCAGCCGTCGAGCTTGTCGGCGACCGGGGCGGGGAGGTCGGGGGCGCGCAGTTCGATGGTGGCGTATGAGATGCAGCGGTTCGAGTCAACGACGTAAGGCTCCGTGATCGCATCCGTCGGGCACGCCTCGATGCAGAGCGTACACGTGCCGCAGTGATCCTCGGAGGGGTCGTTGTCGTAGTCGAGTTCGAGATTGACGAGGAGTTCGCCGAGAAAGACCCACGAGCCGTATTCGCGCGTGATGAGATTCGTGTGCTTGCCGATCCAACCCAGACCGGCGCGCGCCGCCCAGGCCTTATCCATCAGCGGTTGAATGTCCACGCACGCTTTGCCCTCGGCCTCCGGGCATTCCGCTTTCAGCCACGCGAGCAGTTCCTTGAGTTTGCCGCCGACGACATCGTGATAATCGTCGCCCCAGGCGTAGCGGGAGATTTTGCCGGTCGCGGGGTCGTCGGAGTGTTCGTGCGGCGTGAAGTAGTTGAGCGCGACGACGACGACGGAGCGCGCGCCCGGCATGACGAGACGCGGATCGGCGCGCCGCTCGGGGTCGCGCTCCATCCAACTCATCTCACCGTGATAGCCGCGCCGCAGCCACTCTTCCAGCCGCGCGCGCTCGCCCGTGAGCGGCGCGGCGGGCACGATGCCGACCTTGTGGAAGCCCAGCGCGAGCGCGTGCTCCCTGAGGCGCGCCGTGAGAGGCGCGGCGGCCGACGCCGACGCTGCTGCTGCCGAGGTTGAAAGCTCCGCTACCATGAAGCGAGTATAACAAAGCGCGGCGGCCGATTCCCGCCGCGCGGGCGCGGTTTTCGGGTCGGCTCGCGCGGTAGTGCCTTGCGCGTTCGCGCGTCGAACCTTTAAGCTGGAGCGAAAGGAAATTTGAACTGTCACGATGCTCGAAACCGCCACGCCACAGACCGCGACCGACGAGATCAGGCGCAAGGCCGGACGACTTTTGTTCGTCGGCCTGCCGGGGACGCGTTTGGACAAACGCCTGCGCGAGATGTTGCGCGAGATACGGCCGGGCGGCGTTATCCTGTTCGGGCGCAACGTCGAATCGGCGGAACAGGTTGCGCTCTTAAACGCGCAGATACGCGACGCGCTCGGCGGGCGCGTCATCATCGGCGTGGATCAAGAGGGCGGACTCGTGGATCGCTTCCGCGACATCTGCGAGCCGATGCCCTCGGCCAAAACGGTGCGCCTCGCCGGTCGCACCGAACTCGCGCGCCAGTTCGGCGAACTCACGGCGCGCGCGCTGCGCCTGCTCGGCTTCAACATGAACTTCGCGCCCGTGCTCGATCTCAAGGGCGGCAACGAGGATAACGGATTGCGCGGCCGCACGTTCGGCGAGAAGCCGGAGGAAGTCGCGCGGCTCGCGGGCGCGTACCTCGACGGCTTGCAGGCGCACCGGATCGTCGGCTGCGGCAAACACTTCCCCGGCCTCGGCGGTTCGCAGGTTGACTCGCACCGACGCCTGCCCGTCGTCACGCATTCGTGGCCGGAGATTCTGGAACACGACCTCGTGCCCTTCCTCGACCTGATGTTTCACCGCCCCGGCGAACGTCTCCATTCGGTGATGGTGAGCCACGCGGCGTTCCCCGAAGTGTCGGAATTTTTGCAGGCGTGGTTTCGCCGCACGGCGGAACTGCCGTCGCTCGAAGACTTCGCGCAAATCCCGGCGACTATCAGCAACAACGTCGTGATGCGGATGCTGCGCACCGCCTTCAAGTACGACGGCCTCGTCATCACCGACGACATGGAGATGGGTGCGGTCGTGCAGACGCTCTCGGTGGCCGAGGCGAGTTTGCGCGCCATCGAGGCGGGGTCGGACATGATCCTCATCTGCGAGCAGGAGGCGAACTTCAAGGCCGCGCGCGATCTCATCTGCCGCGCGGTCGCCGAGGGGCGCATCCATATGGAAGTGCTCGACAAGGCCAACCGCCGCATCGACCGCGCGCTCGACATCGCGGGCAGCTACGAGCACTTCGACGCGGAAGAGTTTCAAGCCGTCTCGCGCCAACTGACCGAACTCAAACACGCCCTCCAGGCCGCCGAGAACGACGAAGCCTACGCCCCCTCCTACGGCACGCCCGAAGACCTCGAACGCCGCTCATCGAATTTCTAAGAAAGATAACAAGACGTGAATCGTGAATCGTGAATCGAGAAACCCGCCTCCTCGATTCACGATTCACGATTCACGTCTTTTCTATCCATTCACGATTCACGATTCGCGGCTTTTCCATTGACTCCGCGCGCGAATTGGCATAGAAGCACGCTGCACTTTGCCGAACGCCTCGCTAGCTCTACCCATATGCTTATCGTAAGGAGTCTATATCTTATGAAACGATTTTTGATGATGACGGGATTGGCCGTCGGCGTGTCGTCGTTCGTGCTCGGCGCGTCGGGTTGCACGGTCGCCACTGACGGCAACAACACTGCCGCGACCAATGCCAACCTGACTGCGCCCGCTAACGCCAATGCCAATGCCAACGCCAACGCCACCACGGGCGGGGCAACCGCCGCCGAGGTGACGGCCAGAGAGAAACAACTCTGGGACACGTTGAAAAATAGAGATCACGAAGGGTTCGGAAAAATGCTGGCGAGCGAGTTGGTGTACGTCTCAAGCGACGTGATCGGCGACAAGGCCGCGACGATTGCAGGCTTGAAAAACTTCGCCCCGACCGAAGTTAATCTCTCCGACTGGAAGACCGTCGTGCTGGACGAAGATGCGGCGGTCGTCACCTATACGGTGAACGCGCGGGGCACGTCCGGCGGTCAGCCGCTTCCGCCCGGCGCGCTGCGCGCCAGCACGGCATGGGTCAAACGCGGCGCGGAATGGCTGGCGGTCTATCATCAAGATTGCCCGGTCGAGGAAGGTTCGGCCAATCAACCGGCGGCGGAAACTTCCAAACCCGCGAGCAACGCGGCCAACGCAAACACTGCGACGCCTCCGCCCGCTGTTAACAGCGGCGCGGCCGACGACCCCATCGCCAGAGAGAAACAGCTCTGGGACGCGCTCAAGCGCAAGGACTGGGGCACCTTCGCGGCCGGGTTGGCCGAAGATCAGTTGGAGGTGCAACCGGCGGGCGTGAGCGACAAAGCGGGGACGCTCGCCGCCGTCAAGTCATACGATTTCACCAGGATGACGTTGAGCGATTTCAAAGCGACGAAGTTTGACGACGATGCGACGCTCGTGACTTATACGGTCAAAGGGCAGGCTCCGGACGGCAAACCCATTCACGAGCGCGCCGGGTCGATCTGGGTCAACCGTGGCGGAAAGTGGCTGGCGGTATTCCACCACGGAACTCCCGTTATGCAGACCGCTTCAAGATAGTCACAATCGCGCAGGAGCGTAGACGAAAGATGCCGCCGTTTGCCTTGTGATAAAGCAAACGGCGGCATCTTTCGTCTACGCTCCCGCAATTATTCCGACGCCTTATCAACTCAAGCCCACACGCCCGGAATCGCCTCCGCGCACGCGGGGCATTGCCCGTCCGGCGTCACTTTCATCCGCTTGATGATGTAGCCGTAGCGTTCGATCAGAAGTTCGTCGCACGCGGGGCAGTAAGTGTTCTCGTAGCGGCCGACGCGCCCCGCCAAATTTCCCGCGTAGACGAAACGCAAGCCCGCCGCGCGCCCCGTTTCGCAGGCGCGGACGAGTTGGTCGGCGGTCGTGTTGGCGTTGTCCTGCATGCGGTAGTCCTGGTGAAACGCCGTTACGTGCCAGGGGATGTCCGGCGAGACGCCCGCGATGAAATCGGCCGCGCGTTTGATCTCGTCCTCCGAATCGTTGAAGCCGGGGATGAGGAGCGTCACGATCTCAGACCAGAAGCCGCGCTCGTTGACCATCCGCACGGTGTCCAGAATGTTGTCCACCACGCCGCCGAGTTGCCGGTAGTTGCGGTCGCTCATGGACTTCAAATCGATCTTGTAGCAATCCGTCCACGGGCGCAGATAGTCCAACACCTGCGGCGTCGCGTTGCCGTTCGAGATGAAGGCCGTCTTGAACCCGGCGGGCTTCGCCCGCTTGAAAACTTCCACCGCCCACTCGGGCGTGATCAGCGGCTCGTTGTAACTCGACCCAACCATCGAAGCCCCGTAAGCCTTCGCCAGCGCGACCAGACGATCAGCCGAGACGACCTGCGGCTGCGTCCCGGCCGCGTCGTCGCGCAGGGCTTGGCTCGTCAGCCAGTTCTGGCAGTAGCCGCAGTGGAGGTCGCAGCCGAGCATGCCGAAGGTGAGGGTGTCGGAGCCGGGCAGGGCGTGGAAGAAGGGCTTCTTCTCCGTGGGGTCGCAGGCGAGCGCGGCGACGTAGTTGGCGGGCGCGAGCAGACGCCCCGCTTCGTTGAAACGCACTTTGCAGATGCCGCGCTTGCCCTCGCGGATCAGGCAGCGGTGGCCGCAGGCGTAGCAGCGCAGGTCGTTATTCTCTAAATGTTCGGTCAACTCCGGCGCGGCTTCGGCCGTCAACTCGTCGAGCACCCCGGCGAGCGAAGTTGATTTCTGTCCCAGTGGCATGAGTCCTTAAAACCTCTGCTAAAAATGGTCTGTTAACGGATTTTCGGAGGGGGCGTTCGATACTTCTTTTAGATGCAATTCGGAGGCTAATCGGCAGGCAGAAACTTCTAAAAACCGTGACGGGTGACGGGTGACAGGTGACAGGTTAGAAAGGCACTCTGATTTAACTTGTCACCCGTCACCTGTCACCTATCACCTGTCACCTGTCACTTCAGCTTGCTGTCTTTGAGTTCGTTCCACTTGTCGCGGATGTCGCCGGTGAGGTCGCTGGGGAGCGTTTCGACGGGCACGTCGTGTTCGGCGCAGAAGGTGCGCCAGAGGAGAAAGCGCGCGTCGAATTGTCCGGTCTCGTCGGTAATCGTGTTCATCACGGCGTCGTTGTCACTGCGTTTTTTGTCAGCCACTCGTCCATTCCTCTCATCCCTTGAAATTTCGCGCGCCTGCGCAACCGGAAACACTATACCAAGTTTTTCGCGCGGAGTTGATTTTGCGACGCCCGACCACGGGCGGCGCGCGGGTTTAAGAGGCGGAACTTTTCAGGTACATCTCGCCGGTCGGCGCGCTCGTGCCGCCCGCGGGTTCGAGCGTGACGGCGAAGATCGCGGCGGTGCGTCCGGCGGGCGGGATGGTCTCGTGCATTTCGGCGTGGCCGCTCGCATCGGGCTGGAAGACGCTGCCGGGCATCGGCGGCCGGCCTTCGGCGATGAACCAGAGTTGGTAGGCTTTACCGGCGGGCGCGGGGGGCAGGTCGGCGGCCGTCAGCATGGCGCGACCCGTCTGCACGTCGAAGGTGAGGCGCGCGTGCGCGCGTTCGGCCACTTTCGTGCCGGCGAGCGCGGCGGTGCGGGCGGCGGGGGCGGCGAGCAGTTCGCGGTCGGCGCGCGTGCGCGCGAGTTCCTGCTGCGTGCGGTTGACGGTTTCGGAGAGTTGGGCGAGTTCGTTTTGCAGCCGCGCGTTGCGCTGCCAGGCGAGCGCGAGCGTAATGAGCAGCGCGGCGAGGGCGAGGGAGGCGGCCAGCGAACCGAACACCAGGAGACGACGCCCGACCCTGACCTCGCGCGTCTCGCGCCGCCGCGCGAATTCGTCGAACGAACTGACGTTGGAGGCGTGCGCCGCCGCCGTCGCAGCCGCATCGCCGCTCACGGGCGCGGGGCGCGCGTCCTCCTGCGGGAGTGATTTGATGGCCGACAGGATGCGGGCGCGGAGTTCGGGCGCGGCGGCGACTGGCGGCGCGGCGGCGGCGTAGACGAGAGAGGCCGCCGCATCGCGCAGAGCATTCGACTCCGCGCGGCAATCGGCGCAGGCGGCGAGATGCGCTTCGAGGGCGCGCCGCGACTCGTCGCCCCCTTCGAGAACATCGAGCGCGTCGAGCGCGATCAACTCTTTGTAGTCTTCGTGCTTCATCGAAAACTTTAGCTGCGGCGAAGTTTAAAAACTTAAGCCCGCCCCGCGTCCAAATTTCCCGTCCAGCAGATCGCGCAGCTTGCTCATGCCGCTGCGCATCCGCGTCTTCACCGTGCCGAGCGGCTGATCGAGCCGCGCGGCGATTTCCGCTTGAGTCAATCCTTCAAAGTAAGCGAGCAAGAGAGCGCGACGTTGTTCCTCCGGAATCTCCGCGAGCGCGCCGCGCACGATCTCGCGCTGCTCGGAGTGATACACGTCGTCCGTGGCGTCGCCAACCGCCGGGGGCGTATCGCGCAAGGCCGTGTCGTCGGCGCGCTGGCGCGATTGGAGCGAGCGCAGGCGGTCGATGGCGCGGCTGCGCGCGAGCGTCACCATCCACGTAAAAGCGCGCCCGCGCGTCTCGTCGAAATTGGCGGCGCGCTGCCAGATTTGGAGGAAGACTTCCTGTAAAACGTCTTCCGCCTCGACGCGACTGTGCAATATACGGAGCAGGAGACCTAAGAGGATGGAATGATAACGGTCGTAGAGTGCGGCGAGCGCGGATTCATCCCCGCGCGCGACGGCGTGGAGAAGTTCCGCGTCGGGAACCGTTTTTTGCGGGACTGCTTCGACCATCAACGCTTAGACGGGAAAGTGTGGAACGACGACGACTGACAGCAAGAGCCGGGACGCAGCAGCCGGAAGTCGGAAGGAAGATCGGCGCATGGTGTCCGCCGCCTTCCGACCTCCGCTTCCTGCTCCGTCGCTAACTTAGGCGACCGTGATCTCCTCGGAGAGATACACGTCCTGAATCGCGTTCAAGAGCGCCGCGCCTTCCGCGAAGGGGCGTTGGAAGGCTTTGCGGCCGGAGATCAGCCCCATGCCGCCGCCGCGCTTGTTGACGACGGCCGTCCGCACGGCCTCTTGCAGATCGGTCTGGCCTTTCGACTCGCCGCCCGAATTGATCAGGCCGCAACGTCCCATGTAGCAGTTGGCGACCTGATAGCGCACGAGGTCGATGGGGTTGTCGGTGGTGAGTTCCTCGTAAATTTTCTTGCTCGTCTTGCCGTAGGTCGAGCCTTCCATGTTGAGCACGTTGTAGCCGCCGTTACGTTCGGGCAGCTTCTGCTTGATGATGTCGGCCTGAATGGTGACGCCGAGGTGGTTGGCCTGCCCGGTCAGGTCTGCCGCCGTGTGCATGTCGCCGCCGTCGGTCTTGAATTTGTTGTTGCGCAGGTAGCACCAGAGGATGGTCGCCATGCCGAGTTCGTGCGCGTAGGCGAAGGCTTCGCTGATCTCCGTGATCTGGCGCGTGGATTCTTCCGAGGCGAAATAGATGGTCGCGCCGATGGCGACCGCGCCCATGTCGTGCGCCTGATCCACCGTGCCGAAGAGAACCTGGTCGAAGCGGTTCGGGTAGGTCAGCAGTTCGTTGTGGTTGATCTTGACGATGAACGGAATCTTGTGCGCGTAACGACGCGACACCGCGCCGAGCACGCCGAACGTCGAGGCGACGGCGTTGCAGCCGCCCTCGATGCCGAGGCGCACGATGTTTTCGGGGTCGAAGTACATGGGATTGGGCGCGAAGCTGGAACCGGCGGAATGCTCGATGCCCTGATCCACGGGCAGGATCGAGAGGTAGCCCGTGCCCGCCAGACGGCCGTTGTCAAAGAGCGTCTGGAGCGAACGCAGGACGCGCGGGCTGCGGTCGGACGACGCCCAGACGCGATCCACGAAATCGGGGCCGGGCAGTTGCAGTTGATCTTTAGGGATGGTCTGCGAGGTATGTTCGAGCAGCGTGCGTGCGTCCGCGCCGAGCAGTTCTTCGATGCTGCTACCGCCGGATGCGCCTTCGCGTTTGAGTTCGGTCGCCATAGACTCCAATCCTCCTAGAGGGAAATATAAACGCACTGAATTCCGCCGGATAGTGCGGACAAAGAAGCGCAAATTATAACACACGACGGCGCGGCCTCTACGAACCCGACGCGACGCGCGCGAAGGCTATCGTCCGTCGTCGTTCGTCTATATTTCAGACTCGCCGCGTAGCGTGAGTTGGCGAAAGGCTTCGCGCAGCCGGAGGGCGACGCTCCCGGCCGAGACCGTGTAGCGGTGGAAGTCGTAGGTCGTCACCAGCCCGACGCCGTGCGCGGAGGACGTGAGAAATATTTCGTCGGCGTCGCTGAGGTGTGAAGTGTCGTACATGCCTTCGACGAGGGGGAAGGCGAGTTCTTCGGCGAGGGCGATAACGCGGGCGCGCGTCGTACCGGCGAGCGCGCCGGTGGCGAGGGCGGGCGTGTGAATCGTGCCGCGCATCACCCAGAAGATGTTCGCCATCGTCGTCGCGGTGATCTCGCCGCGCTCGTTCAAGACGACGGCCTCGTGAAAATCGCGCGCGTGCGCCTCTTCCCACGCCATGATGCGTTCGAGATAATTGACGCTCTTGATGCCGGTGAGCGGCGAGAGCGTGTTCTGGCGATAGGGCGAGAGCGTCAACGCCAGGCCTTCTTCGGGCGCGGGTCGCGCGTCGCCCGTCATGATTATCAGGTCTGTTTCGATCCCGCCCGCGCCGTGGTCGTGGTCTTTCCACACGCCGCGCAGAGCGCGCGTCAACAGCGTCACGCGCGCGCGCCCGTCTCGCACTTCGTTCTCTTTGATCAGGCGGCCGAGGGCGCGCCCGGTCGTCTCCTCGTCGAAATCATCGCAGCGCACGCCGCATCGCCCGGCGTGCGCCGTGAGGCGCGCCCAGTGTTCAGGCCAGAGGAACGGCTGGCCGCGATACACGGCGAGGGTGGTGAAGACGCCGCGCCCGTAGAGCATCGCGGAAGAGAGCGCGGGCAGCCGCGCCTTCGCCAATTCGAGCAGGCGTTCGTTATGAATAATTCGTGCGTGCATGTTTCGCTCAAACGGGATTGCGCGCCTCACGCGCGCGTCGGAGTATAAAGCCGGCAGCGAGACGTGAGGCGCGAGGATACATGAAAACGGCCGCGCGTCGCGCTAAATTTTACCCGCCCGCCCACCCACCCGCGCGCCGAGCGCACTGAGCAGGGCGCGCGCCTTGACGAGCGACTCTTCATATTCCGCTTCCGGGTCGCTCTCCGCCACGATGCCGCCGCCGACGTTGAAGCGCGCCGTCTGCGCGCGCACGGTCAACGTGCGGATCGCCACGCTCAGATCGATGCGGCCGTCGAAAGAGAAGTAGCCGACGGCTCCCATCGAGAGGCCGCGCGGCGCGCGTTCACAGTCGTCGATGATCTCCATGGCGCGCAGTTTCGGCGCGCCCGTGATCGAGCCGCAGGGGAAAGTGGCGCGCAAAAGTTCGCCCGCCGTCACCCCGGCGCGCAATTGGCCGCGCACTTTCGAGACGAGGTGAAAGAGCGTCGGGTGCTCCTGCACCTCGCAGAGCGCGGCGACTTCGATTGTCCCGTAGCGACACACGCGCCCCAGGTCGTTCCGCAACAGATCGACGATCATCACGTTCTCCGCCGCATCCTTCGCGCTGCGCCGCAACTCCTCCCTGAGCCGCGCGTCTTCCGCCGCCTCGCGCCCGCGCGCGCGCGTCCCCTTAATCGGCCAGGCCTCCACACGCCGCGCGGCCTCCTCTCCCACGTCGGGCGAGACGCGCAGGAAGCGTTCGGGCGACGCGCTGACGACGGTGTCTTCACGGCGACGCAGGAAGGCCGCGAAAGAGGCCGGGTGCTCGCGCCTGAGACGCAAAAAGACGCGCTCCGCGCTATCGCCCGCGGACAAAGGGCAGGTGAATTGTTGGGTCAGGTTCGCCTGGTAAATGTCGCCCGCGTAGATGTGACGCTTGATGCGGCGGACGGCCGCCGCGTAGTCGGCGCGCGTGAAGTTCGACGCGGCCACGGTCGGCCGCTCGCGTCGGTGATGGTCGCCGTCTGTCTCAGCGTCGTCGCGGCCTGCGGTGGCTTGGCGCGCTTCGTCGAGCGCGGCGCGGGCGCGCGCCAGTTGTTGCTCCCCGCCGACGCTCGTGAGATAGGTGAATCCGCGCGCGTAATCGTGGACGACGAGCGTGTCGTAGAAGGCGAGCGCGGCGTCGTCCTCGGGCGCGGCGAGACTTGCGGGCGCACGGCTGCGCAGGCGTTGAAATCCGCGCGCGAGATCATAGGAGAAACTGGCGATGCACGCCCCACCGGCGACGGGCAGTTGAGACGCGTGCGTCGCCGTTCGCACGCGGTAACGCGCGAGCCGTTCATCGAGTTGCGACAGGAGCGAGCCGCGTTCGACGCCCGCCGAAGTTTCACCGCGTCGCCGGATGAGCAGTTCGTCGCCGCGCGCTTCGATCGTCTCGAAAGGGTCGAAACCGGCGATCAAAAAACGCGCCTCGTCCGCGTCCCGCGCCCCGCCGCTATCGAGAATCTGCACGCGCCGCCCCGGCGCGAGCGCGAGTAACGCGCGCAGGAGTTCGTCGGCTGTGAATGATAATTCAAGGACTGTTGCCGCCGGCCGCATCGTGATGTTGTTCGCGTCACGCATCGCACAAACTCACAACAAGGGCGGCAACTCTGTCCACTGCTCAAGAGGCGAGTTGATAAATGGCCGGGCGATATTTCGGCGGGGGGATAGGCTTGCCTTCGGCGCGCGCCGCTTCGAGCCAGAGTGATTTCGCGATCTCGACCTCCGCCAACGCTTCAGCCGGGGTCACACCGAACGCTGAACAATATTCGAGATCGGGGATGTCCGCAATGTACCCGCCGTCTTCTTCGCTGTAAAAAATGTTGATGTGGTAATCCTTCATGGCTCGTCTCCCAACTCCAAATTATACCTCTCAACAAGATGAAGGAACTGCTGAATCTGATACGGCTTGGCTTTGCCATTTACCTCTTGCAGATTGACCATCTCTCGAACCTCTGAATGAATAAAGATGTGATGGCTACCGCTGACGCGTGACAGGCGAAAGCCGAAGGCTTCCACTAGCGTCGTCATTTCATTGAATCGAACATTCTTCGACCCGGCTAAAACCTTCTCTAAGATTTTTCGCTTCTTCATTCTGCGGCCGCGGCCAACGCTTCGGCTTGAAGTTTCCGGCCGAGCGCGGCGCGCCAGTGTGTTTCGAGGTCGTTGACGTTTTGCGAGACGGCGGGCTGCGCGTTCACGTCGATGCGAAGCTCCGCGCCGCCGACGCGCCCGATTAGCGAGAGCGGGCAACCGTGTGCGGCGGCGATCTCTTCGACGCGCGCCCGCGCCGTTTCGTGGAAGCTGACGACGATGCGCGAGGGCGTTTCGGCGAAGAGTTGGGCGGCGACGGGGAGCGCGCCCGAGAGTTCAATCGTCGCGCCGATGGAGGGACGGTTAAGAGTGGAGAAGCAGCTTTCGGCGAGCGCGATGGAGAGGCCGCCGTCGGAGGCGTCGTGCGCGGAGCGGAGCAAGCCTTCGTCTGAGGCTTGAAGGCAAGCGGCCTGCACGGCCTGTTCGAGTTTGAGATCGAGCGTGGCGAGGCGTCCGGCTTGCAGCATCTCGACGGTGGCGCGCCCTTCGACGGTGGCGGCGTATTCGCTGATGCTCAGGTCGTCGTGCGTCTCGCCGAGGAGCGCGATCAGGTCGCCTTCGGTTTTGAAGCCCGGTTGGATGATGCGGCGCACGTCTTCGATGATGCCGACCATGCCGATGACGGGCGTGGGCAGGATGCCGCGCCCTTCGGTCTCGTTGTAGAAGGAGACGTTGCCGGAGATGACGGGCGTGTCGAAGGCGCGGCAGGCTTCCGCCATGCCGTCGATCGTCTCGGAGAACGCCCACATCACTTCGGGGCGTTCGGGCGAGGGGAAGTTGAGACAGTTGGTGACGGCGAGCGGCCGTGCGCCGACGCACACGACGTTGCGCGCCGCCTCGGCGACGATCTGGCGCGCGCCCTCGCGCGGGTCTGAGGCCGAGTAGCGGCCGTTGCCGTCGAGACACATGGCGAGCGCGCGGCGCGTCTCCTTGATACGCACGATGGCCGCGTCCGCGCCGGGCAAGACGGCCGTGTTCGTCCGCACCATGTGGTCGTACTGCCGGTAGACCCATTCCTTCGAAGCGATGTTCGGCGCGGCCAGCAACTTCAAAAACGACTCGTTGTGATCCGCACCGGCAGCCGAGACGTTCGACTTCACATCCAGCGCAGAGACGTTCGACTCCGACGCCGACAGGATCGAGTCGAGTTCCTCCGAACCCTCAACCGTCTCGCTCAACGAAGGAGTTCCCCCCCCACGCGAAACGCCCCCGGCCTCATCAACGGAGACACCTGCATCAACAGAGACACCTTCATCGACAGAGGCGGCTTCTTCATCCCTCATCCCTCCGCCCTCATCCCTTGATTCGCCGCCTTCATCCCTTGATTCGGGCGCGCGCATCGGTCGTTCATAGACGGGGGCTTCGTCCGTGAGATAGACGACGGGGATGTCGGCGACCGTCCCTTCGTGATACATCAGTTGGACGTTTCCCGTGTCCGTCACGCGACCGATGACCACGGCGTCGAGTTCCCAGTGCTTGAAGATGTCCACCACCTGCCGCTCGCGTCCCTTGTGCGCCACGATGAGCATGCGCTCCTGCGACTCGGACAACATGATCTCGTAGGCCGACATGCCCTGCTCGCGTTGCGGCACGAGCGTGAGATCGATTTCGAGTCCCGTTCCGGCGCGCGCCGCCATCTCGCACGAAGACGAAGTGAGACCCGCCGCGCCCATGTCCTGAATCCCGGCGACCGCGCCGCTGCGCATCACTTCGAGGCACGCTTCGAGCAGCAGTTTTTCGAGGAACGGATCGCCCACCTGCACGGTCGGGCGTTTCTCCAGCGCCTCGTCGTCGAACTCGGCCGAGGCCATCGTCGCGCCGTGGATGCCGTCCCTCCCGGTCTTCGCGCCGACGTAGAGGACGGGGTTGTCCGTGCCTTCGGCGCGGCCGTAGAAAATCTGGTCGTGGCGGACGAGGCCGAGGGCGAAGGCGTTGACTAAGGGGTTGAAGGCGTAGGCGTCGTCGAACATGACCTCGCCGCCCACGGTCGCGACGCCGAAACAGTTGCCGTAGTGGGCGATGCCGGTGACGACCCCGGCGAGCAGCGCGCGGTTGCGGCGGCCGTGCTCCGGGTGGTCGAGCGAGCCGAAGCGGATGCTGTTCATCGCGGCGACGGGGCGCGCGCCCATCGTGAAGATGTCGCGCAGGATGCCGCCGACGCCGGTGGCCGCGCCCTGAAACGGCTCGATGAACGAGGGGTGGTTGTGCGACTCGACCTTGAAGGCGGCGCACCAGCCGTCGCCCACGTCCACGACGCCGGCGTTCTCGCCCGGCGGGACGATGACGCGCTCCCCCTCCGTCGGCAGCCGCCGCAGGTGCGTCCGCGAAGACTTGTACGAGCAGTGCTCCGACCACATCACCGAGAAGATGCCGAGTTCCACAAACGTCAACTCGCGCCCCATCAATTCCACGATGCGCGCATATTCTTCCCCGGTCAGATTGTGTGCGGAGATAACTTCAGGACTAATCATAATTCAAGTG
>DASVVO010000052.1:0-270718 GCA_036386515.1 Pyrinomonadaceae bacterium | reverse complement strand
CCAGAACGGTGGGTGATAAAGTGACGGCGGAAGTGATTCGGAAATACATCCAACGTCACAAAGAGGTCGAAGATACGCAAATAGGTCTATTCGACTAAATCACTCGAAAGCCCCACCGCTTGCGGTGGGGTGCTTTTACTTGATGGGCTGGTTTTGGCGCGCTCGGCTTTTCATCATTCGATGAATTATCGCTCGGTCGTGGCGTTCGGCGCGGCGAAGATGATCAAAGATGAAAATGACAAAATCGAAGCTCTCCGCCTCTTTACCGAACACGTCGTTCCCGGTCGTTGGCGGGAAGTCAGGCTTCCGACCACAGATGAATTAAAAGCGACGACCGTGTTATCTCTGCCGCTCACGGAAGCGTCGGCAAAAATTCGCACGGGTCATCCGGTTGACGAGCCGGAAGATTACGCGCTCGACGTTTGGGCGGGCGTGATTCCGCTCGAAATAAAAGCCGGCGAGCCATTGCTCGACCCGCTGATGAGCCGGGAAATCGTCCGACCCGATTACATCACAAATTACCGTCGCCCGGTGTCGCGCGAAAGTAAATAAAAATCCGATTTATTTTATAAGCGCCGGCGGATTCAGATTATGAACAAGAGAATAAAAAATTTCGGGTTTTTGCTTTTCCCCGATTTGGAAGAACTCGATTTAGTCAGACCCTGGGAGATATTTTCCCTCTGGCGCGACCAAACCGGAGAGCCGGAAAATTGTGTGACCCTCTCTGTAAATTGGACTAAGAAATTAGTCGAAAATTGGCACTTGTTCGGTTGTGAATTTCTCCTAATATATAAATTTGCCGGAGACTTTATTTGATAATTTCTTTATTTCAATCGTTCAATCGATACCGAAAATACCAGAAGCAGTCTCATAAATACCCGGTGTGGGGAGACTGCTTCGATTTTCCCGGGTGTTGACACCCCGGAACACGGAGACTCACATGAGAAAGCTCAAAATCATCGAACACATCTCGCTGGACGGCGTGATCCAACACTCCGCCGATGACGACGACTTCCCCTACGCCGACTGGACTGCGCCCTATCGCACTCCCGCCGGCCGGGACGCGATCATGGCCGCCTATGGCGAGAACTTCGATCTGCTGCTTGGCCGTCGCACCTACGATCTCTGGTCGGGCTTTTGGCCTAACGCGCCGAGCAGCCCGATGGCGGACGGCCTCAATGCGGCAACCAAATTCATCGCTACCCACCGTCCGGAAAGTCTTGAATGGAGTCCGTTCGAGGACTTGGGGGCGGACATTGTCGAGGGCGTTCGCCGCCTCAAGTCGCAGGACGCCCCAGACCTGATCCTCTCGGGCAGCTCCACGCTGACCTCGACGCTGCTCGAACATGGGCTGGCGGATGAAGTCCTGCTGGTCGTCTATCCGGTGTTGTTGGGCAGGGGGAAGCGCTTCTTTGCGGAGGGAACCCCGGCACGCTTGTTCGATCTCGTCAGCACAAAAGCATTTCCGTCCGGCGTCATCCTCAGTAGTTACAAGGTCGCCGGGTCTTTGCAGACCGCATAGTTCGACGACTCGGACATCGTCACTGAATACCGGAATGCCGCCACGTCTATTTTCCTGAGACAGACGCATCCTCTAAACCTGATGGGATATTTATGAGCTTGGTTCCAGGTGGAGAAAGAAGAATTAACCGGTCTTTTAAGCTTTACGCACAGCTAAAATCCATGCAGAAAATCAAAATTTCATGTGTCGTATGTTTCGTCTTAGCGTTTGCAACCTTGGCACACAGTCAAACGCTTCGCCCGCCGGTTGAGCAAAAGGCGTCGCCGCTGGTCATCGGCGAGACTTTCACCATCGATTCCGAATTGCTCAATGAAACGCGGCGCATCAATGTCTATCTGCCGCCCGGCTACAACGCATCTCCCAACTCTCGCCTGCCGGTTCTCTATATGCCGGACGGCGGGTTGGCGGAAGATTTTCTGCACGTTGCCGGTCTGGTTCAGGTCTCGGTCGGCAATGAAACGATGCGCCCGTTTTTGCTGGTCGGCATTGAGAATACGGAGCGGCGGCGCGATATGACCAGCCCGACCGAAAATGAAAATGACAAAAAAATCGCGCCGCGCGTCGGCGGCTCTGCGGCGTTTAGAAAGTTCATTCGCAGTGAGTTGATGCCGCAAATAAAAACTCGCTATCGCACGACCGATGAAACGGCGATTGTCGGCGAATCGCTCGCCGGTCTGTTTGTGGTTGAGACTTTTCTGCTTGAACCGGATTTGTTCGACACTTATATCGCTTTTGACCCGAGCCTTTGGTGGAACAATCAAAAATTAGTTGACGATGCCGCCGGTCGTTTGCGAGCGAATCCGAAACTGACGAAGACGTTTTATTTTGCCCATAGCAGCGAGGAAGGGGTCGAAGGAGTCGCGCAGCGATTCGCGGGCGTTCTCACCAAAAACGCGCCCGCGGGTGTTCGATGGCATTTCGAGAAAATGCCGGATGAGAAACATTCTACGATTTATCATCCGGCCGCGCTGAAAGCCTTTCGTGCATTATTTAAGCCGGCAGTCAAACGCTAGCGGAGGCAAATTAAACTTCATCTGGAGTTGATTCGGGTTTCGACGGATTTAGTTTGTAGAGTATCTTCCGCCAGGTCGTGGACAGGGTAGTGACGGTTTCCGAGCAGGAGTTAGTTGATGCGATGAAATGGATGCTCGATCATCAGCACGTCGTCGAACCGTCGGGTGCGGCCGCGGTTGCGACTCTGCTGCAAAATCCTGAACAGTTATCAGGTCGCAAAGTCGCCGCGACGATTACAGGTCGCAATATCTCGCGCTCGCGGCTGATGGCATTGATCGGATAGATGCGGGCAGATCGCGCGGCTTAAAGTCCCATCGCCTTCAGGCGATCAGACAAGCGATGAATGGGCATAAAAACAAACACGCGGCTACTGATTTTTTGAGGAGTTTATGATGAAGTTGATCGGATTCCTGATGGTGTTAATTGTGCTTGGCTCTGCTCACCAGGTTTCGGCGCAGGAAACGAAAATAAAATGGCACGGACACGCGGCGTTTTCGATTACGACGCCGAAGGGCAAAGTTCTGCTTATTGACCCGTGGCTCAACAATCCTTTGAACCCGGAAGCTAAAGACGGTAAAGACCCTCTAACGGCCGTTCCGAAAGTTGACTACATTCTGCTGACGCACGGACACCGCGACCACGTCGGCGACGCGGTCGAGATCGCGAAAAAGACCGGAGCGGCTTTGATTTGCAACCCGGAGCTGGCCGGAAACTTAGTCAAGCTCGCGGACTTCCCGGAAAAGCAGGCGCAAACGGATGCGATCATGGGCATCGGCGGTGAAATCCAAATCGCCGACGGCGAAGTAACCATAGCGATGACTCCGGCGGTTCATTCGAGCAGCGTTTTTAATCCGAAAGCAACTGCCACCGAAGCCGAACGCGCTTACGGCGGAAACCCTGCCGGGTTTGTCTTGATAATCAGGAATGGCCCGACCGTCTATCATTCGGGCGACACGGCTTATTTCAAAGATATGGAAACGGTCGGCGAGCAATACAAAATTGACGTGGCGCTTCTTAACATCGGCGGGCATTTCGGAATGGAGCCGCGAATGGCAGCGAAGGCTGCGCAATCGGTCGGCGCGCGCGTGGCGATTCCTCAGCACTACGCGACGTTTCCCGGCATCAGCGTAAACGCCGACAATTTCGACGCCGAACTTAAACGGCTGAAAATACCTTTTTACGAAATGAAGCCGGGCGAAACGATCTCCTATCGCGGAAAACTAATGGTTAAAAAATAATGTCGAGGCAAGACGGGACTTTAGTTGCTGTTTTTTAAAAGCAAGGCACGAGCAGCGACCGTTGGATCGAGCAGTTTTATTACCGGCTCAAAGCGCAAGGATTAACCCGGCAGGTAAATAATCCCTGACCGGTTTATCAAGAGAAATGATGTCGGAGCGATTCGTTCTCTGGGGCAGATTGGATACGCCGGGACACGAATTTGCCCGTGTGTTTTTCGATAATTCCCGCTGGCACTTAAACGGGACGGCGGTTTTTGTTCACGACACACAGCCTTGCCGTCTTGATTACCGGGTGGAATGCAATTCGGAGTGGGAAACTTTATCGGGACGAGTTTCGGGGTGGGTTGGAGAAAAGGGAATCGAAATCGAAATATCAGTTGAGCCGAATCGCCGTTGGCGTCTTAACGGTCGAGAATGCGCTCAGGCGGCCGGCTGCATCGACCTCGATTTAAATTTCAGCCCACTGACAAATACGCTTCCGATTCGCCGCTTGAATCTCAACATTGGAGAGAAGGCGGAAGTCAGGGCGGCGTGGCTCAAGTTTCCGAGCTTTCAAATCGAACGGCTCGAACAAAGTTATTACCGAATCGACGCGACAACTTATCGTTACGAAAGCGACGGAGGAAGATTCGTCGCCGACCTCGAAGTCAACGAGACGGGCTTCGTGACGAGCTATCCGCATTTCTGGCAAATCGAAGGCGATGCGCCCTAAGGTCGCCGGACACGCGAAACCAACGAACTCGTTATTGCCGTCGTTAAAAAGTTAATCATGCAAATTTCAGGTATCCCTTTCACCACCATAGACTGGTCGCAGGTTGAACAAACGGAACACAAAGGCGACAGCGGCACGGCCTACTGGTTCTCTCAAATGCTTTGAGCCAAGTAATTATTCTAAAAGAGAATCGAGATCGAGCAAGTGCCAATTTTCTAATTCCGAAGAGATTAACGCAGGGCAATCTCGGAAATATCCGTCTGTAAAAAAATTCTTGGAATGGAAATGCTATGACCCTCTCTGAGTTAAATAAATCGTTTTTCGCTTTGCTCATCTTACTTTGCGTTTGCGGCGCGATAACCGCCCACAATCAGAGCAATCCCGATATACGCGGCACCATAACAAAACTGAGCCGTCCCGATTCTCAATCGCGGTCGGGTAA
The DNA here is from genome assembly GCA_036386515.1 of Pyrinomonadaceae bacterium. Lineage (GTDB taxonomy): Bacteria > Acidobacteriota > Blastocatellia > Pyrinomonadales > Pyrinomonadaceae > JAIVJZ01. The sequence continues at coordinate 265,790 of DASVVO010000052.1, read as the reverse complement.
ATTGCCGGGGTCAATCTTGGTTGAACGAGACCGGAATGGAAGCGGCGGACACGATAAAGCCGATCTCAAAATCACTAACGAGACTCGCATTTTCGCGCAAGCGGATAAAGAGAAACGCACGCCGCTTCAGATTGACGCGCTCAAATTAAATCAGCGCGTCGAAGTGCGTTTTACGTCTGCTCCCGCGCTGCTGACATACCCGATACAAGTCGGCGCGGCGGAAATCATAATTTTGTCCGGTTCTTTCGGTTCATCGCAAAACTCCGGCATTTTATTACCGAACGCGACGACGCAAGACTCCGAGTCGGAAATGACGAAAGTGCGGCGGGCGATTGATGCCGGAAACGCTGTCTGGGTGGAAGCGTGGGCTAAGGGGAACGCGACGATGCTTCCCGACACTTTTACTACCGACGGAAAAGAACTCGTCGCGGGCGGCAAAGTTTATAAGGGACACAAACAAATTCTCGCCCTCATGCGCGATTCAATGCAAAAGCGCGGCGGGCGAGCGAAACTTACCGTTACTACGACGGACGTTTGGCTCGACGGCAACACTGCTTACGAAACAGGCACGGCGGTTTATGAATTTACGGTTGATAATCGACCGCAAACGCTGGAGCGGCGATATTTTACAATTTGGAAAAGACCATCAAAACGCGGCGCGTGGAAAATCTACTCGAATACCGGCGTTGCCAAAGAATAAATTATTAGTTTGGGCGACCATGAAAGAGGAAGGCGCAAAGGTCGCTGACCCATACCGTAACATGATCATCAACCGCGTAAACCGTAACTGCCTAAGGCGCGCGGTTTTCGACGGGGAGTATCGCCGGCACTATCACCCTCACTCGGACGAACTGTTCATCGTCGTGGAATTTGCGACAAAAAGCGATTTATACTTTTCCCGATGCGCATACGCCAAAAACAAAATCCCCAGAAAAAGTGGAATCACAATCGGCAAACCGCTCGGCATTAAAAATGCGTTGATTAATAAAATGTTGAGCGCAATCGGAAATATTAAAACGACCGCCAGGGTGACGAATCTTCCCGAAACGAAAGCCAGACCACAGAGAAATTCAAACGCTTTGGCGATCGGCATAATATAGCCCGATGCGGTTATTCCGTCCGTGAAAATTTTGACGTTGCCGGTCAACTCCGGCTGTGGAACGAGGTTCAGAAAATAAGTCACTGATGCAAAAAGAAACATTAATCCGATTAATGTGCGAACGACAATTACTGCGATTTTCATATCCTCTCCTATTCGAACTTTCAGCTTAAATTCACTTTGGACTAAATATCCCGCCGGATTGCCGACGGGATATTTTATTTACTACTACTACTGCGGCATTTTGCTGAAATCCATATACAGCACGTTCCAGCGATGGCCGTCCGGGTCGGCGAAAGCGCAGCCATACATCCACCCTTCGGATTCTCTCGGCGCGCCATATACCGTGCCTCCCGCCTCAAACGCTTTTCTCGCCATCTCATCAACTTCTTCGCGGCTTTCCGCGCCTAAGGAGATCAAAACTTCCGTCGTTTTTGCGGTGTCGGTGAGTTCGCTTTTCGTAAAGTCTTTGAAAGTATTCTCAGGGAAAAGCAGCACGTGGAACTTATCCTCGCCGACCGTAAAGCAACCCGAACGGTCGCTGTTTCCGTGTTCCGTATCGAAAGAAAAACCGAGTTTAGCGAAAAACTCTTTTGATTTAGTTAAACTTTTGACCGGCAGATTGAGCCAAATTGTCTTTATCATTGTTATCTCTCCTTATTTAAAAGGTTTTTATTTCTTGTCGAAGTTGACCATCCACAGGATGCCGAATTTATCGCTGCACATTCCAAATTCAAAACTCGTTAGGAATTAACGACGATACATAGAAAATTTATGTCCACTCAAAAACAATTAATGGCAGCTCGTAAATTCGGCTGCCATTAATTGTTTTTTGATAAAGGTTGACTTAATTTGAAAAAAGATATTGCCGCCAATGCGAGGCCGTTTGAATTCTTATTAATCTTTCACACGCGTGTCCGTCGCAATCCAGTTCACTTCCCATGTTTTGCCGCCGTCAGCCGAGAAAGCCTGTTCGAACCGGCAGGAGTTCGGAGTGATGTCGAAGATAACAAATCGAACCAGAATGGCTCGCCCGTTTAATGTCTCCTGATTGTAAAACTCGCCGCGCCCGTTTTTGAACTCGCCGACTGTCGGCACGGCCATCACGCCGCCTTTGATGTTGGCAAAATTGAGACTCCACTGGCGAGATTCGGGATTATATAAGCGCAGACTTAACGCTTTGATGTTCCCCGCCGAACCGGAAACATCGAGTTCCACCAGATTGGCATTCCCCTCCCAGACCTTTCTGACAATTGTTGTCCCTTCATATTCGACCCATTTGGTCGAGCCGGTTAAGGGATTCAGCAGACGCTTTAAGCTGGTCTTCCAGGTTCCGATTTCAAAGTCGAAATCATGTTGTCCGTCCCGTGGCGAGTTTGAAATTTGAGGCGTGGTTTTTGACGCGTCTGATTTTTGCTGGGCGATTGCGCCGGAGGGCAATAAAATAATTGCCAGCGCGCCGGCCAGGAGCGCGAACGAAGTCTTCAATGAAAATGTTTTTGTCATGATTATTTGTTTGGAATTGTCCTAACGATTTTCTTATTTTTTCTTGAGTGAAAAAGACCTCCTGGTTGGATGAATGATGAGCGTGTTTTTTATCGTGACCAGATCAGCCCACTCGCTTTTTAATTCATCGTTCATATTGGAAACCACATCCTTCATCTTGTTTTGGTATTCCAATTCATTTCTATAAAAAGTTATCTGTACCAGAAGATTTTTATCCTGAAAAACGGGCAAACCCGTAAAGTCATTCGGAGTCGTTTCGCTCGTCCAGAATGAAGCGTTCTCTATTTTTGAAGCGTTTAATATCGCGGCGTATTTCTTTTTGACAAAATCAATCAACTTATCCCGCTTGGTATTGGAAGTATAAAAATCAACTACCGCGATGCCTTTCTCCTGCCCGAACCAATTGGTATTAAAACTCGGTTCAGCGTCGTTTGAACCATCCTTCAGATTCAGAGGTTTCAGCAGATAAACATTGTCGTTATTAAGCAGCATCGAATTGGCTTCGCTTTTGTGCTGCTTCCAGTCAGGCGAGCCGGAGTAAAAATCGTTTAAGAATTTATACCTGGCGGGCATATCCCTAAAACCGCGAACCCAAAAGAAATTATCGTCCGCGCCTTTGACCCGGTATTGGCCTAAAATATACCCGCCGAGTATGTTTTGCGATTGGACGAAATTATCTTCAAACAACTTGATAAACTCGTCGCGTCGCCCTTGCCTGACAAGGTAATTACGAAGTTCGATTACTTTTATATTTTGATTCACATTGAGATTTTGCGCCGCATCATTCCCTTGAGAAAATGTTGCTGTCGGAATGAAAGTGACCATGAGAAATAACAAGATGTAGATTAGATTTTTCATGGGGTTTAGTTTGTATTTAATGATAATTAAACGCTCTATTAATCAATGACAAGATTTTGCGGAATCCTGGTTTTGATTGGTACATTCCGGGCCATATACCTAAGCGCTTTCTCTGTGCGGTAACCAGAATCGTGAACTACTTTATAGCCAATCGGACTTTATACAAGTGCCAGTTTTAAACAAAACTACCAGACCATTCAGCGTCGTCGTAAATGGCAAAAAATAGAAGTTATTCATTTTTGTCATACCGCACATCAAGGTCTGGCAGAGTCGCTAGCGTGATACCGCCAGTCAGGACGACGAGAGAGCCGAATGGGTTGACGAACAGGCGAACGCGGCCTGTGGAACAGTTCACTCTGAAGCAAAAAGCCCATGCGCGTGTTGAACACCGGCACGGGCTTTTTTATTGTGTGGTTCATCTACCGCAATGATCCCGCCCACGTACTTATGTCTCCGACTCCAATTCTGCTTTCAGCTAATCTGTCCGAATCAAGTCACTGCCCGGTGGGGTTTGATAGCCGCTGCCAGAGTGGCAATGGTTGTCACAACGAGATAGCTGCCTGGACATTAAGAGGCGCTTCGGTGAATCTTGACCTGTGGAGTCGCAAATGGTATCGAATTAAATTGATTGGAGATGCATAAGCTCTCAGTCCGTTGAAGAGAGATCATAGAAGTAAGGCGGCCTGGCCTCATTACTTCGGCGTCCGGGAGGAAACCGATGACGGAGTAATACAAGCCCGGACTCAATAAGGGACAAAGCGAACGGCTGGAGAAACTGTTTCGCCGATTCAGGGAAAGCGAAGCGGCAGACCGGTTGCCGCCGCAGCCGTGGAACAATATCTGACCTGAGAAGCTTCAAAAAGGGATAACAGATACGCTTCACTTTATCCTTTGTCGCCCACGGAAGGATTTAGTATCTGATGGATTTGACCGACTTCCATGCGAAATACTTCGCCTACGAGCTAACCAAACGCCACGCCTCAAACAGCGCTGAAAAGCTTGCGGGCGCGATTGCCAGCGCGCAGGTTGATCTCAATCCGCATCAGGTGGACGCCGCGCTGTTTGCCTTCAACTCTCCTTTGTCCAAAGGGGCGTTACTGGCGGACGAGGTTGGTCTGGGCAAGACCATCGAGGCCGGACTCGTCATTTCTCAAAAATGGGCTGAGCGGAAGCGGCGAACCCTGGTCATCGTGCCTTCAAATCTTCGCAAGCAGTGGCATCAGGAACTGACCGAGAAATTTTTCCTCCCCTGCACCATCCTTGAGTCGCGCTCGTACAAAGAATCCGTCAAGCAGGGAATCGCGCGCCCCTTTGCTATCGGAGATGCGGTCGTCATCTGCTCTTACCAGTTTGCGCGCAGCAAGGCGCAGGACGTTCACGCCACGCCGTGGGATTTGGTGGTCATCGATGAAGCTCACAGGCTACGCAATGTCTATAAACCTTCAAACGTCATTGCAAACACGCTCAAGCGCGCGCTCGAAGATAAGCACAAACTATTGTTGACGGCGACTCCGCTCCAGAATTCGTTGCTGGAACTTTATGGCCTTGTAAGTTTTATTGACGAGCACACCTTCGGCGACGTGAAAAGCTTCCGCGAGCAGTTCGCCAGCCTGAGCCAGGAGCAAGCCTTTCAAACGCTGAAAAATCGTTTGAAGCCTATCTGTCATCGCACGCTGCGGCGACAGGTTACGGCTTATGTGCCGTTTACCGCACGGCATCCGCTCGTTGAAGAATTTACGCCCGGCACCAGTGAAGACCGTTTGTACACACTGGTCTCCGAGTATTTGCAACGGGACAACTTGCAGGCGCTCCCGGCCAGTCAGCGTTCATTGATGACGCTTGTTCTGCGCAAACTGCTCGCTTCCTCGACATTCGCCATCGCGGGCGCGCTCACCTCCATTTCCAATCGTCTGAAAGAGCGGCTGCGTCTGCAAACGCCGACAAAGTCGCTTGAAGATGAGCTTGACGAGGATTACGAAGCTCTGGATGAAATGGCGGAAGAATGGACGGATGAGGAGACCGACTTCGTGCCGCTCTCCGATACAAACCGCGCCACCCTCGAAGCGGAGATTGCCGACCTGGATGAGTTCACCCGGCTTGCCACTTCTATTGAGCACAACGCCAAGGGCGTCGCTCTGCTCAAGGCGCTCGGCATCGCGTTTGCCAAGGCTTCACAACTCGGCGCGGCGCAGAAAGCCATCATCTTTACCGAATCGCGGCGAACACAGAGCTACCTGTTACGACTGCTCGCCGATAGTGCGTATGCCGAGGGCATAGTCCTCTTCAACGGCTCTAACACGGACGAAGGCTCAAAGAAGATTTACGCGGCGTGGCTCAGTCGGCACCAGGGCACGGATCGCCTCACCGGCTCGCGCACGGCGGATATGCGTTCGGCCTTAGTGGATTACTTCCGCGAGGAAGGGCGCATCATGATCGCCACCGAAGCGGGCGCGGAAGGCATCAATCTGCAATTCTGCTCGCTGGTGGTGAACTATGACTTGCCCTGGAACCCGCAACGCATCGAACAGCGCATCGGGCGCTGTCATCGTTACGGGCAGCAGCATGATGTCGTCGTCGTCAACTTCCTTAACCGCAAGAACGAAGCCGACCAGCGGGTGTTTGACCTGCTATCGGAAAAGTTCAAACTCTTCGAGGGCGTCTTCGGCGCGAGCGATGAGGTGCTGGGCGCGATCGGCTCCGGCGTGGATTTTGAAAAGCGCATCGCAGACATCTATCAACGATGCCGTCAACATGAAGATATTCAGATCGCCTTCGACCAGCTTCAGCTTGAGTTGAGTCAGGAGATCAGCGAGGCGATGACACGGACTCGTCAGAATTTACTGGAAAACTTCGACGATGAAGTGCGTGAAAAGCTGAAAATACGGGACGCGGCTGCCAAAGCGAATCTCAGTCGCTTCGAGCAACTGTTGATGGAACTGACCCGGCATGAACTAAACGGCAATGCCGAATTTCCCGGCGACGGCGCGTTTCGTTTGCTGTCCAACCCGTTCCCGGAGTTCGATGCCGCTATCCCGTCAGGCTTGTATGAACTTCCGCGGCGCAGCGGTGAGGCGCACCTGTATCGCTTGCAGCATCCGCTGGCTGAAGCGGTGTTGGCACAGGCTCGCGCACGCGCGCTTGCGCCCGCGGAGGTATCGTTCAATTACAAAGACCACGCGGGGAAGATCACCATTCTTGAGCCGTTCTTGGGCAACTCCGGCTGGCTTTCGCTCTCGCTCTTTACCATCGAATCATTCGAGCAGACGGAAGACCATCTTCTGTTTGCCGCCGTGACGGATGGGGGGCAAACGCTGGATGCCGAGATAGCCTCCCGCCTGTTTACCCTTTCAGGAAAGAGCGGAGCAGCGGCGGCGGCGGTTTCCGGCGAAGTATCAGGTCGGCTGGAGACGCTCACGCGGCAGCGGCAGCAGGCGATACAACGCTCGGTGTCCGAGCGCAACGCGCAATATTTCGAGGCCGAGGCCGCCAAACTCGACGGCTGGGCGGACGACTTGAAGCTCGGTCTGGAACGCGAGATCAAGGAGATTGACCGGCAGATCAAGGAAGCACGACGAGCGGCGACAACCGCGCTGACGCTGGAAGAGAAACTGGCCGGACAGAAACAGGTTAAAGCCCTCGAATCTTTGCGTAATCAGAAACGCCGCACGCTGTTCGACGCGCAAGACGAAGTAGACCGGCAGCGCGGAGCATTGATTACCGAAATCGAAGGGAAGCTGTCTCAAAAGAGCGAACTCCATTCCTTATTCACCATCCGATGGAGGCTGGCATAGCTTTATGAGCGTACCTGATGAACGGGTCGCGGCGCTGGAGGCGGCTTTTCGCGAGCGCTTCTTTCCCCACGTGCTTAAAGTCGAAACTCAGAGCAGGGCGGGATGGCGTGAAGATCAGCACGACACCGACCGCTTTTCCAGATGCTTAGCCGCCTATGTTTTAGTCGGCTCTTGCCATATTGAAGATGCGGCAGCGGTCAGTGCGTTGACGGACGGCTCAAACGATGGCGGCATTGATGCGTTCTATCTTGACCGTGCCGGGAACAGGCTTCTGATAGTGCAGGCAAAGTTCAAACGCGCCGGAACTTCTTTTTCTCTGGACGAATGTCTTAAATACATTAATGGCATCAGGGCTTTGAAAAATCGGAGTTTCGGAGAATTCAATCAAGCGTTTCAAGATCGTATTGAAGAGATTGAGGAAGCGTTGGACACGCCCGGCTTAAAAATAGAAGTGGTGTTGGCTTTTCTGGGCGAGGGACTTCATCGCCATGTTATGGATGCTCTAAATGGGCTGCAAACTGAAATGAACGTCGTGACTGAACGCATGTCGTGGCGTCCGGCGGGTATCTCGCAAATCTACGACTGGCTGCTGGCGGAACAGCAACCGGGGACGGTTAATATTAATGTCAATTTAGAAAACTGGGGGTTGGTAAAGTCGCCGCGGAAAGCGGTGTACGGACAGATACGTGCCGCCGCTCTCGCCGAACTTGTCTCCACGTATGGGACTGCCCTGTTTGAACGAAACGTGCGCCACTATTTAGGTTCCGTCGGGGTGAACGCCGCCATTGAAAGGACGGTCAGAGGCAGACCGGCCGACTTCTTTTATCTGAACAACGGTCTGACGGCCGTGGCTGATGAAATCATCGACGCGACGGGCACGCGTGAACGTTGCGGGTTTGTGCTGAGAAATGTCTCCATCGTCAACGGCGCACAGACGGCGGGGGCTATCGCCAACGCATCCATCTCAGGTGAGATTTCGCCCGACGCCAGAGTGCTCATCACCGTGATTGAGATCGGCGTGGACGAGAATGACTTCGCCTTTCGCGTCACCGATGCGCGCAATCACCAGAATATTGTGCGCGGCATTGATTTCGCCGGACTTGATCCGAGACAGGAACGATTGCGTAAGGAGTTGGCAGTCGCCGGCATCAAATACCATTACCGCCCCTCAGTTGAAGCATTAACGACGCATGCTAATGTCTTCAAGCTCGAAGAAGCGGCGATGGCTTTGGCCTGTTTTTCTTTCCCGGTCTTAAGCGGTATTGAGGTCGGGCGGGAGGCTTACAGAAATCCTGATAATGCCATTAGCTTTACGGTCGCGGCGAAGAAGGAAGTCGGAAGGTTGTGGGACAGTGAAAGCGCGCTTTACAAAAAGCTCTTCGCCGGGACTTTATCCGGTCTGCGGATGTATCGGATGGTCAGTGTCTATCGCTTTATAGATGGAATTCTGGCGGCGAGCGAACAGGCGGAGAGTGAATATCAGCGTCGCATGTTTTTCAGGCACGGTCGTTATTTCGTTATGGCGTTCGTCGCGCACAGAGCGCCGAGCATTGTTCGGCAACCTGAGGTGCTGCTTTCGGATGGGGATACGAAAATACTTTCCAGATTGACGAACGAGCTTTCCGAGCTAATCTATGCCGAATCCGAACCCCTGCGTGAGGTCAAAGGCTATCGCGCCATTTTCAGTAATATGCTGTACGCACAGCCGCTTGCCGACGGCGTACTGGCAAGACTCGCGCAGCGGAATGCTTCTGCGACTTCTACGAATGCCGGTTCGGGAACGCCGCCGACAACGTCTACAATATAACTATGGCAAGGAAACCGAAGCTCGAACTGACCTGGATTAACAAGGAAGTGCGCCCGCGCCTTGAGCCGCGCATCTTGTTGGAAGACGCCACGCTCTCTTACCACGCGCCGCATCGTGTGAGCGCGGACGACATCTTCGACAACCGTGTAATTTGCGGCGACAACCTGCTGGCTCTGAAGGCTCTGGAACAGGAGTTCGCGGGCAAGGTGAAGTGCATCTACATTGACCCGCCTTACAACACGGGGAGCGCATTTGAGCATTACGACGATAGCGTAGAGCATTCGCTGTGGCTGTCGTTGATACGCGATAGGCTTGCCTTGCTTCGTAGTTTGCTGTGTGAAGATGGCTTCATTTTTGCCCAAATTGATAATAATGAAATGGCTTATCTTAGGGTGTTAATGGATGAAGTTTTTGGCAGGAATAATTTCATCAATGATATTGTTTGGAAAAGGCGTGGGGGAAGCGCAAACCCTAACAATCGTCTTAACAACGTAACTGACTTTATCCTTTGGTACGCAAAAAACGAGGGAAGTGAAATCTATCCTATACTTTCACTAGACGATGACAACACACAACAATACATAGCCGAACGCTTCAACAGCGTTGACGAGAACGGAAGGCGATACTACAAAACTTCAATAAACAGCCCTAATCCGCGCCCGAATTTGATGTACGAATACAACGGGTTTGCTCCACCACCAAACGGCTGGTCAATCTCGCGGGAACTCATGGAACAGTGGGACGCGGAGGGGAAACTTTATTTCCCGGAAGATAAGTCTCAACGTATTTACAGAAAAATATATCTGGATGAATACAAGGGGCAACCAATTTCAAACCTTTGGACAGATATAAAAGTTATCAATTCAATGTCCAAAGAGCGACTTGACTTCAATGGTCAAAAGCCAGAAGCCTTGCTGAAAAGAATCATCGAATTATCTACGAATCCCGGCGACCTTGTTCTCGATTCTTTCGCTGGCTCAGGCACGACTGGCGCGGTCGCGCACAAGATGAAGCGGCGTTGGATTTTGATTGAGAACGGCGAGCATTGCCACACGCACATCGTCCCGCGCCTCAGAAAAGTTATTGACGGCACGGACGCGGGCGGCGTCACGGCGGCGACGGGCTGGCAGGGCGGCGGCGGCTTTCGCTACTTCAATCTCGCGCCGTCGCTGCTCGAAAAAGACAGGTGGGGCAACTGGGTCATCAACGAGAAATATAACCCCGCGATGCTCTCCGAAGCCCTGTGCAAGCTCGAAGGCTTCACCTACCAGCCGAACGATGCGATCTACTGGCAGCACGGCTATTCGACCGAGCGCGACTTTATCTACGTCACGACGCAAAGCCTGAGCGCGGCGCAACTCGACGGGTTGAACGAAGAGGTCGGGGCGGAGAGAAGCCTGCTCCTCCTCTGTTTCTCCTTTCGCGGCAATCCCGAACGCTGGCCTAACCTGACGGTGAAGAAGATTCCCAAACAGGTGCTTTCACGCTGCGAGTGGGGACACGACGATTACAGCCTGAAGATGGAAAATCTCCCCCAGGCGCCGCCGAAGCCCGGCCAACAGCCACTCTTCAACGGGAACGGCGACGGAGGTGGCCGTTGAACCGTCTCGTCAACTCCATCGCCGGACGCCTCTCTTTGCGCCCGCCCCAACGCCGTTCGCTTGAAATCCTCGACCGCATCACGGAAATCGTCCCGCCCCGCAAAGGCGTTGACCTCGAAGCCGCGCTCGCGGCCATTCACAGCGAGTTCCCGACCGTCACGGATTTCGAGCGCGAGTTTCCCTCACTCTGTTTCGCGCTGGCGACGGGCGTCGGCAAAACGCGCTTGATGGGCGCGTTCATCAGCTACCTGCACCTCGCGCACGGCCTGAACAACTTCTTCGTCCTCGCGCCGAACCTGACCATCTACAACAAACTGATCGCGGACTTCACGCCCAACACGCGGAAGTACGTCTTCAAGGGCATCGCGGAATTTGCCACGGACGCCCCGGCCATCATCACCGGCGACAACTACGAACAGAGCGCGGGCACGCTCTTCGACATGATGCTGCGCTGCAAAATCAACATCTTCAACATCTCGAAGATCAACTCCGAAGTGCGCGGTGGCCGCTCCCCGCGCATCAAGCGCCTGTCGGAATACATCGGCGAAAGTTACTTCGACTACCTGGCCGGGATGAATGATCTGGTCATCCTGATGGACGAATCGCACCGCTACCGCGCCTCCGCCGGAGTGCGCGCCATCAACGAACTGAAACCCGTCATGGGCTTGGAACTGACCGCCACCCCCTTCGTCGAGACGAGCCGGGGCACAGTCCCGTTCAGGAACGTCATCCTCGATTACCCGCTCGGCAAAGCCATGGCCGACGGCTTCGTCAAAGAACCCGCCGTCGTCACGCGCAAAAATTTCAACCCCGCCGGAATGGCCGTTGACGAGTTGGAAAAATTGAAGCTGGAAGACGGCGTTCGCCTGCACGAACGTGTGAGGGTGGACTTGGAGACTTACGCGCGCGAAACCGGCAGCGAGATAGTCAAACCGTTTCTCCTGGTCATCGCACGCGATACGACGCACGCGAGCGGGTTGAAGCAGCTCATTCAATCCGATGCTTTCTTTGACGGGCGTTACAAGGAGAAGGTGCTGCAAGTGGATTCGAGCAGAACGGGCGCGGAAGAGGACAAGATGGTGGAAGACCTCTTGAAGGTCGAGCACGCGGACGATCCGACGGAGATCGTCATCCACGTCAACATGCTCAAGGAAGGCTGGGACGTAACCAACCTCTACACCATCGTTCCGCTTCGCGCGGCCAATGCGCGCATCCTGATCGAGCAATCCATCGGGCGCGGTCTGCGTCTGCCGTACGGCAAGCGCACCGGCGTCGCTTCCGTTGACCGCCTGAACATCATCGCGCACGACAAGTTTCAGGAGATCATAGAAGAGGCCAATAAACCGGACTCGCAAATTCGCCTGCAACAGGTAATTCTGGACACGGAGCAGCTTGAGCAGACCGTGACGGTGGTTTCTCAATCGCAGCTTGCCACGAAACTCGGCATTCAAACGGCGCACTCCGCCAATCCGAACGCGCCGCTTGTGCCCGCCGGCGAGCCGCCAGTCTTTCAGACGCCGGAAGAACGGAAAGTGGCGCGGATTACCTATGACGTGATCCGCCGGTTCGAGAACAGGCCGCAGACATTGCCGGGCGTGAGCTTTCTGCAAAAGCCGGAAGTGCAGGCGGAGATTTTGAAAGAGGTCAGAGCGCAATACCGCCCCGCGCAGATGGAGTTTGAAGGCGTCTCGAAACAGCCGGACATCGCCGCCGTGATCGCGAGAACGTCGGAACTCGTCATCGAGCAGACGATAGACATCCCACGCATCCTCGTCGTGCCGAAGGGCTTCGTGCAATCCGGATTCCGCCCGTTCACGCTCGAACTCGGCACGCTCAATTATCCCGCCCCCTCCGATGAATTGTGGATTCAGTTTCTCAGGACGGGCGAGCAGGAAGTCTTGGGGCTTGGGGAGGAAGGCGGCGAGGAGTCGAGGCCGGAAGATTACATCGTCAGCGGCCTGGTTGATTTCGACGACATATCTTACGACGATCACGCCGACCTGTTGTACGACCTCGCAGGGCAGGCCGTGCAGCATTTCAGGGGCTACCTGTCGGAAGACGACGCGAGAAGAACGCTGCGCCTGCACCAGCGAGAAATCGCCCGCTACATACACGCGCAGATGCAGGAGCATTTCTGGGAAGAGGCCGTGGACTATGAAGTGGTCGTCAGCAAAGGCTTCACGGAATTGAAGCCGAGCGCTTACACGGCGTCGGCTACGGAGCCGCCGCGCGATTACCGGGTCGCGCCCCCCGACAAGAGCAACATGGCGAAGTATCTCTTCGGCGGCTTCGAGCGTTGTTTGTATCCACTGCAAAAATTTCAATCCGACCCGGAACGCAAGTTGGCCGTGATTCTGGAGCGCGAAAGTTTGAAATGGTTCAGGCCGGCCAAAGGCCAGTTTCAAATCTACTACAAGCGGGGTGCGGAACATCCCGAATATCAACCCGATTTCGTCGCCGAGACGGGCAATCTCATTTACATGCTTGAACCGAAAGCCGCCAATCAAATGACGGACGCGGAAGTGATCTCCAAGCGCGATGCGGCCGTGAAGTGGTGCAGGCAAGCCAGCCAACATGCTCTCACGTATGGCGGCAAGCCCTGGAAGTATCTCCTGATCCCGCACGTCGCCATTGCCGCTAATATGACGCTCGAAGGACTCGCCCTGCAATACACGGTTAATTGAAAGCGCGCTCCACGACCAGTTTCCCTTCGCACTCGAAACGACAATCGAACAGCGTGGCTTGATATTTACGGACAAAGTAGCGGTCGTCAAAAGTAAGAGGACAGGGGATGTCGTCGCTGAAGTAAAAATGAGTGAGGAAGGGTTCTTCACCGTCAATAGGGTGGCTGTTGCTTACGATCCGAAGACAAAAGAGAAGTTCTCCAAGACCAAAGACGGCACGGAAGGCATTCTCTTCCAGCATAGGACTGCCGATACCTACCACCATGAGACTCGCGAGAGGACACATCGCACCAAGGACATCGAACGGGGAATCATCTTCCCCAAGCGCGCTACCGAAACGCGTAATGAGGCCGACGGATCAAAGACCACTACTCGCGTTAAGGACAAGGGTTTCATTTTCACAAAGAAAGTGACGGAGACCGATAAGGATAAGTGAGTTGCCCGGTCAGGGTAGTGTCGTGTGTTTTAGTCTAAGAGAAATGCTTGCACCAATGAGTCGGTCGCTTTCATCGAAGTTGCTATCATGGCTCGCCGCCTTTTTTTTCGGTGTCGGTCTCATCTTTCTCACCCTTACGGTGCGGCGCAGCATGCTCCCCTACAACAGCGAAGGCAACTACTTTGACGGCGTGGTTAACTATCACGAGCAAAGTGTGGCGGTTTATGGTGTCATGGCCGGCGGCTCTTTTTTGGCGGCGGTCGTGTTGTTAGGTATCCGCCGGCTGGTGCAGCGTGCCCGGCGAGGCGCGCAAGCCGACCGCGCCGCCTCCAGGCCCGGCTCGAAATAAATGTCGAACAGCATGTTCCAGCCACGCGCCGCCCAACAAGTCCTGGCCGCGGACTCTTTATCCCACGACGGTTTCATCGTTCGCGGTTGCGCGGGGCAAAGAGGCGTTGGAGTCCGGCGTTATGCGCGCCTTGCCTGAAAAAGAATGAATCACATTGAATCCTATCGGTAATTGGTCTATCTTGCCGCCCACGGTGTTTATGTATGCCACCTCTCGCGCAATATCCATCCTAATTAATTGGAGTGTAAAAGGCTTATGGCTATCAACGAGGAGAAGCTCAATCAGTTGCTGGGGAAATTTGTCGCCGACTTCGGCGCCGCGTTCCACGCCGGCCTGGTCGTCATCGGGGAGAGACTAGGGTTATACAAGGCGTTGGCCGCAGGGGCGATGACCTCCGCCGAGTTGGCCGAACGCACGGGCACCGACGAGCGCTACGTCCGAGAGTGGCTCAACTCGCAGGCTGCCGGAGAGTACGTGCAGTACGACCCGCCAACCGGCCGTTATTCGCTCTCCGAGGAGCAGGCGTTCGCCCTCGCGGATGAGAAAAGCCCGGCATATCTGCCCGGCGCGTTCCTACTTGCGGTCTCCGCGCTGAGGGCTGTGCCGCAGATAACCGAGAGGTTCCGCACCGGCGAGGGCTTCGGCTGGCATGAGCACGACCACGGCCTGTTTCGCGGCACCGAACTCTTCTTCCGGCCGGGCTACGCGGCCAACCTCACCAGCTCCTGGATACCTTCGCTCGACGGCGTCGAGGCGAAGCTGAAGTCGGGGGCGAAGGTGGCCGACGTGGGCTGCGGACTTGGGGCGTCCACCATCCTGATGGCTCAAACTTATCCCTCCTCCACCTTTATCGGGTACGACTACCACGACGGCTCCATCGAGATGGCACGCCAGAGGGCGGAGGAGGCGGGGGTTTCCGACCGCGTGAAGTTCGAGGTCGCCCGCGCGAAAGACTACCCCGGCACAGGCTACGACTTCGTGGCCTTCTTCGACTGCCTGCACGATATGGGCGACCCGCGCGGCGCAGCGGCGCACGTCCGCGAATCGCTCGCGCCCGACGGCACCTGGATGGTCGTCGAGCCTTTCGCCGGTGACAAGGTCGAAGATAATCTGAATCCGGTCGGGCGCATCTACTACTCGGCCTCGACGCTGCTTTGCACCCCGGCCTCCAAGTCGCAGGAAGTGGGACTTGCGTTAGGGGCGCAGGCCGGCGAGGCACGTCTCCGTGAGGTTGTCACCGGCGGGGGCTTCGGCCAGTTCCGCCGCGCTGCCGAGACGCCTTTCAACATCGTCTACGAAGCCAAACCTTGACGCCCCATTTCGCTGACGCATAACGACGGCATCCACCCAACCGGAGATGAGCGTCGTTTTCATCCGCAAGACTTGTCGCTAAATCAAGGTGTGCGCGTGGCGGGTGAGGCGGGGCGTTAGTCGCCTAAAGTGTGTTGTGCGAACGCGAGGACAGGAAAACTATTTAAGGAGTTCGCCGCCTGTGATTAACCGGCGGCAGTGAGTCCCGGCCATGACTGAGATTCCTTTCGCGGAAGACGGCGAGCGTGCATCGTTGGACGGGGCACAACTCCAGTACGTCGGGTCGCCTGCGGGTTGGGCGGGGCTGTGGCCGCACCGCGACAAACAAATCGAACTCAGGATCGACGGTGACGAGCAGACGCCCGATGCGCGATTCGTCCAACTGGCGGAGATCGTTCTGCCGATGCTGGAGGCGGTCGAGAACGCAGCGGACGCCTACCTGCGCGGGTTCGTGGGCGACGGCGGCGGGTTCTACAGAGGGTCTTGGAGACTACAGTCGTTGCGAGTGCGATGGGAGCCGGGCGATCAGCGCGTCGCCGGCGGTGAGTTTGAAGTGACGCTCTCGGTGGGGCAGGACGATTACGGCGAGTGGAGCGTGCGGTTCTTGTGCCACACTCATCCGAGACGCGAGTTGAGTCCCTATCAGTTCTCGCGCAGGCAGCGGTAACTTTGAAAGTAATTCCGCCGTCCGTCGGCGGCCAACAAGATGCTGAAGCCGAACGCCATTTGGCGCAAATCTCTCTTCGCGTGATAAGCTTCGAGTCTTAATTTTCTCCCTCAATCCGGTAGATGCGGCAATCCTATACGAGAAGTCTCGTCCTCGCGGCGAGACTCTGTGAGCGGCACATTATGTTCTTCAAAGTCTTCGCCAAATACCTGGAGGCTCTGGAAAACACTTCCGGGCGAATTGAAATGTACCGCCTGCTCGGCGACCTGTTTCAGAAAGCGGACGCCGAGGAAACGGCGCAACTCGCGTATCTGTGCGAGGGGCGTTTGCTTCCCGCCTTCGCGGGCGTTGAGACGGGGATGGGCGAAATCACGATCGCGGCGGCCATAGCGGCGGCCTCGAAACGCACCGTCGAAGAAGTGACGCTCGCATCACACGAATCGGGCGACCTGGGACTGGTCGCCGAAAGCCTTTCGAGCAAAACCCGGCGCGGGCGGCTGGCCGTCTCCGATGTTTACGAGTCGCTGCTTCGGCTCGCACGCACGAGCGGCAAGGGGAGCGGTGAGTTGAAGCGGGAGCAATTAGCCGCGCTCCTCCGACTGGCGACGCCGATCGAGGCTCGCTACATCGTTCGCTTCACCGGGGGGCGTTTGCGCCTCGGGGTGGCCGCCCCGACCATCATCGAGTCGGTCGCCCGAACCCAGGAGCATCCCGCGCAGGCGCGACAAATTATCGAGCGCGCCTTTAACCTCTGCTCCGACATCGGGCTGGTTCTCTCCACCCTGCGAGAGCACGGACTGGACGCCTTGGCCGCCTTCAAAGTTCGGGTCGGTAATCCCGTGCGCCCGATGCTGGCCGAGCGGCTGCCTTCGGCAGACGCGATCATCGAAAAGATCGGGCGGTGCGCGGTGGAAGCGAAGCTCGACGGGTTTCGCTGCCAGGTGCATCTCAAAGGCGGTCGGGTCGAGATGTTTTCCCGTAACCTCGAACGAACGACGGAGATGTTTCCCGATCTCGCCGCCGCCGTTAAGAAAGAGATCAAGGCGAAGAGCGCGATCATAGACGGCGAGGCGTTGGCCGTTAACGAAGAGACGGGAGAGTTTCATCCCTTTCAGGTGACCGTCCAGCGCAAGCGCAAACATAAAGTGACGGAGATGGCCGAGGAGTTTCCGCTCGTCCTCGTCGCCTTCGATTTGCTGTCCGTGGACGGGAAAGATTTAACCGGCGTCGGTTACGACGCGCGCCGCACCCGCTTGCAGAAAATACTAACTCGCGGCGGGCGCATACGGCTGTCCGACGCGGTCGTCACCGACACGGTCGGGGAGTTGCAAACCTTCTTCGACCGCGAGGTGGAGCAGGGGCATGAAGGGATCGTGGCGAAGCGTCTCAACTCCGGTTATGAACCGGGGGCGAGAAACTATAACTGGATCAAGCTGAAGCGTGCTTACCGCAGCGAACTGAGCGACACCGTGGACGTGGTGTTAATCGGCTACCTGCGCGGGCGCGGGGCGCGGGCGCGGCTCGGCATCGGTTCTCTGCTCGGCGCGGTCTACGACGCTCCGACCGACACATTCAAAACCATCGGTAAGATCGGCAGCGGGTTGAGCGAAGAGAACTGGATCAAACTACGAAAGTTACTCGACGAAGCGCGGGTCGGTGAAAAGCCCGCGCGCGTGGATTCGCGTCTCGCGCCCGACGTGTGGATCGAACCCCGCCACGTCGTCGCCGTACTGGCCGACGAGATTACACGCTCGCCCGTCCATACGGCGGGGCAGGATGAGCGCGGGCGTGGACTGGCGTTGCGGTTCCCGCGAGTCGTCGGATTCGTGCGTGAGGATAAATCAGCCGAAGACGCGACCACCACGTCGGAGATCGCAGAGATGTTCGCGCAGCAGAGAGGCGCGAAAAAAACCAAGACCAAATAACCGACGGAAACCTCTGTTTATGCTTCCTCATCTCCCTCTTTCGTGGCGGCCTCCGCTGGCCGACGAACTACGCAAACCGTACTTTCTTAAGCTGGCGCAGTTCCTGGAAAAAGAAGCGCAATCTCACACCATTTATCCGCCTGAAAAAGACATCTTCTTAGCGTTGAAACTGACACCCTACGAAGAGGTGAAAGTGCTGCTGCTCGGTCAAGACCCTTACCCCGGCGCAGGCCATGCTCACGGGTTGAGTTTTTCCGTCAAGCCCGGCGTCAAGCCTCCCGCCTCTCTGAGAAACATCTATAAAGAATTGCAGGAGGATGTCGGTTTTCGCATCCCGAACAACGGCTACCTCGCGCCCTGGGCGCGGCAGGGAATTCTGCTGCTCAACGCGACGCTGACCGTGCGGGCGGGCGAGCCGAACTCACACCAGGGGAAAGGCTGGGAAATCTTTACCGACACCATCATCAGCCGGGTCAGCGAAAGGCAGGAGCCGGTCGTCTTCGTGCTCTGGGGAGCCTACGCCCGAAAGAAGCTGAGCCTGATTGACACGAAGCGTCACTTCGTCGTCGAGTCCGCCCACCCGTCGCCGCTCTCCGCGCGCAACGGGTTCTTCGGCAGCCGTCCGTTTTCGGCGATCAACAAAGCCTTGCGAAAGACGGGTCAGGCGGAGATCGAGTGGCAGATTCCCGACCTCTGATCGAACCGGACGCTCCCTCCGGGGCGGCGCGGCTATAGGTCAACAGAATAAATATTTTAGCTTGCATGACGATGGCACCAAGTATCTGTGATGAATACTTTACGGAATTGACATTAACGTCGGCGGCATCGCTGTTAAAAGATTCCTTATGAAAACTCGTGCAGGGGCGGCCGGATACATTCCAGCGATTCGGCCTGGGCGAACCGTGGCTGCAAGCTATCGGCGGCAGCGGCTACGAATCGCCACGCCCGTTCGTCTAATCTTTTCGTCTAATCTTTTTGGTTTGGTTGGCGGCAGGGAAAGCAACAGAAGGTACAGAGAAAAGGAGTCTGTTTTATGCTAGCAATGAATTTCCGTGGCCCCATGCGGGTTCGCATCGACCACAAACCCATGCCCGAAATTTTGCATCCGCAGGACGCCATCGTCCGGGTGACGCGATCCTGTATCTGCGGATCGGATTTGCATTTGTACAACGGTTCCGTGCCGGACACCCGCGTGGGCATGACGTTCGGCCACGAGGTCACGGGCGTGGTGGAACAACTCGGGGCGGACGTTGAGAAACTGAAGATCGGTGATCACGTTCTGGTGCCTTTCAATATCGCCTGCGGCAAGTGTGTCTTCTGCCAGCAGGAACTTTACGGCAACTGCCACGAGTCCAATTCTCAGGCCACGGCGGTGGGCGGCATTTTCGGCTATTCGCATACCGGGGGCGGCTACGACGGGGGACAGGCCGAGTACGTTCGCGTCCCTTACGCCGATGTCGGCCCGACCGTCATTCCCGAAGACATGGATCCCGACGATGCGGTGATGCTCACCGACGTGGTGCCGACAGGCTATCAGGCCGCGGAGATGGCGGGGATTCAACCCGGCGATACGGTCGTGGTGTTCGGGGCGGGGCCGGTGGGCATCATGGCGGCCAGATGCGCCTGGCTGTTCGGGGCGGGACGCGTGATCGTGATCGACCACGTCGATTACCGGCTTGAGTTCGTGAAGAACTATGCCCCGTGCGAGGCCTATAATTTCAAGTCGATCGGAGATGTCGTGGTCTTCCTCAAACGAACCACCGACTGGATGGGAGCCGATGTCGTGATCGATGCCGTGGGAGCCGAGGCCGCAGGCCGTGTGATGCAGACGCTCCTCGGCCGGAAGTTGCTGATGGAGGGAGGGTCGGGCACCGCGCTGCACTGGGCGATCAACTCCGTGAAAAAGGGCGGAATCGTCTCCATCGTCGGCGTCTACGGCCCGATCGATACGCTCGTTCCGATCGGGAACGTGGTGAATAAAGGTCTCACTATCCGGGGTAATCAGGCGTCCGTGAAGCGGCTGTTGCCGCGCTTGATCGAGCACGTGCAAAACGGCGTCCTCGACCCGAAGGCGTTGATCACGCACCGCATCCCCCTGGAGGAAGTTTCGGATGCGTACCGGATTTTTTCGGCGAAGCTCGATAACTGCATCAAGCCGGTGCTGATCCCGCCGTCAGCCAGAAGCTAGGGAGGAACCGTCATGGAAAATACAACTGAAGATATGGAAAGAAGGATTAAAGACCCCTCTCAGATCAAGGGGTGGGGCGTTGACGCCGACCCGGATAACGACCCGACGTACCCGATGAAGAACCGCAATAACGGGGAACACGAGGGCTATAGCTGGGAGCGTCCGCCTCAGCAGCAGACCGACGTGGAAATTCTGCATTCCAACGAGCGGCCGAACGTCTCGGCCGTCTTTGGGACATCCACGCCGCCCGCGGGCTTGAGCGGCATGATCCGCCGCTACGCTTTCAAGTATAGCGAATCCAGCTACGGCCACTGGCTGCCGCTCATGCTGGCCGACCGGGTGGGCGTGGCCGAAGGGGTTTTGGAAGACCTCACGCATGGTCGTGTCCCCAACATCTTCGCGGAACGCGGTTGGAAGGCGGAGTGGAAACACAACCGGAAAAGCCTGGTGACGCGGGTGCTCGTGGGAGCGGCGATCACCACCGCCGCCGTTGTTTATCTCCGCAGCGGCAAGGATGATTCTCCCGCGGAGAAGAAAAGCCGCGCCAGACGAACCCGGCGTTGAGCTTTGCCGCTTACGCGGGGCTAGGGTGACGCTTCGTCAACGCCGACCCGACGCTGTCCGCGAACCCGTGCCGCGTCCTCGCCTTTGAGGTTAAAGGTCGAAGACGCGGCACGGGTTCGCTCTGCATTCGAGCATCATGTTCGGTTACGCGAAGGCCGTCTCCGGCGTCGGATCGCGGGAGCGATGTGGGAATGAAGCGCACCGGCTAAAAGAACCAGGGGAGAGTAAAAATGGGCGAGCCTGTCAAAGGAAGTTCCGTCGCCACCGCCGACCCGATGGCGTATAACGTGGAGGCGATAGCCAAACTCGAACACGAGGAATTGCACCGCCGCTCGTCGGGGGAAAAGGTGAGCGACTTCTTCGTCTCACTCATGGGCAGCATGCCCTTCCTCGTCTTCCACGTCGTAGGGTTCGCGGTCTGGTTCATGGTCAACCTGAACGCGATCCCCGGCGTCGCCCCGTTCGACCCGTTCCCCTTCGGCATCCTGACGCTGATTGTTTCGTCCGAAGGCGTCTTCCTCGCCATCTTCATCTTAATCAGCCAGAACCGCATGGCGCGACAGTCGGATAAACGCGCCCACCTAGACTTGCAGGTCAACATGCTCAGCGAGCAGGAGATGACCCTGATGCTTCGCATGCAGCGGCGGCTCTGCGAGCACTTCGGGGTGGAAGTGGATACTGTCAAAGAAGAGGCACATCTGCTGCTGGAAGAGACTAACGTAGACAAGTTGGTGAGCGCGCTGGAAGAGAAATTGCCGGGGTGAGCGCGAGGTGTTGATGCCGCCGGAAATATGGCTCATCCTCACGGCTCTACCTGTACTTGATCTTCATCACCAGGATCGCCAGTCCGAGCAGGAGCGTGACGCCGTTGGTGACGAGGATCGCCCAGTCCTTCTTGATCACGCCGTATGCGAGCCACAGCGCCACCCCGAGGCAAAAGGCCACGAACATCGTGAGCGACACGTCCTCGGCCGATTTGGTCTTCCATATCTTCGCCACCTGCGGCACGAACGAGGCGGTCGTCAAACCGCCCGCCAGAAGCCCCAACCCTACAGTCATATCCATCTCGATCAACCTCCCCCTTTGTCAGCCAGACATCTTCATAACCGGCCAATGCGTCTTTACCCGCCGACCGCGACGGCTCCTGACCCGGTCGCAAGTAATGAGACATCGTAATGCTCCAACAGGTCGGCCACGTCTTTGTATATTTCGACGGCTCCCGCCGCGCGTAAAGCCTCCGCGGTAAAGCCGCCGCTGAGCAAACCGACGGTTCGCATGCCCGCCTTCGCGGCGGCGATGGCGTCGTAGGGCGTGTCGCCGACGACGATGGCCTCGGCAGGCCGGACGCCGCCGATGCCTTCGAGCGCGGCTTGAAAGATGTCCGGGTGCGGCTTCGACCTTTCGGCGTCGTCGGCGGAGGTCGCCGCCTCCAGCAGGTCTTCGATGCGGAGACTCCGCTTATGCTGTTCCAACTCCTCCTCTTTGGCCGAGGAGGCCAGCGCCAGCGCCAGCCCGTCCGCCTTGATGCGCTCGAAGAGTTCGCGCACCTTCGGGAACGGCCGCACGCGCGGCAGGTACTCACGCGCGAACAACTCCGTGCGGCTCCGCTCCAACTCCTCGCCGAACTCGTCCAACTCTTCCGGGGAACAGAAGACCGGCATCAACTGGTCGCCGCCCTTGCCCATCTGTTCGTGCAACTCTTCGTAGGCCACCTCTTTGCCGCGACCCCTGAAGGCCTCCCGCCAGGCCTCTACGTGGAGGTGGTTGGAATCGACGAGCGTGCCGTCAACATCGAATATCACTGCTTTTATCACTACCTTTTCCTCACTCGTTTAACTGCCGGATAAATCGTTATCCGTGATTTTGACGCCGGGGCGTCGATTGCGCTTCAAGCGCAGGAATCTTACCTGTAGCCGAGCGGCCGCATGTAGGGGAGAGTCGGCGGCGGAGTGTCGCGCACCTGATCCCGCTTGCGTACTTTGCGGACGTTTTCAAAGTAGTGGACGGCGGCGACCCTGACGCCCACGTCGCGCCCGCAACGCTCGCTCAGGTACCACTTGTGCTCCAATATCTGAAGCCAGACTTCCCCCGCCTCCCCGTGCGGGAGTTCCACCTGGGGGAACGATCCAAGCCCCCGCGTCCCCCTATCCGTCTCGATGACGTGGCCTGATTCAGGCAATACCGGCATTTTTACCCCCTTGTCGCGCCCTCGGGGGCGTTTCGATGAAAGGAATTTGATGAATCCTAGTTTGCGTGGAGGTTACGAACAGATAGAGATATAGTCACGGCATCGAAAGCCGTAGATCGCGCGTCGATACCCGAAGCGGCGCGGACGCAGAGGAACAGGGAGGGCGTTAAAATCAGTAGCTTGATAAAGGCACGGCTGTTATGATTGGCCGCCGCAGCCCCCATAACGGTAGTAAATCGATCTCCTAAAGCCGGGCAACCGTCCGCCGTATGAACAATATTCTGATTGTCGATGATTCGCCGACCATGCGACGGATGGTCATGGCCTCACTGCGCGGTCTGCCCGGCGTCAGCTTCGGCGAAGCGAGCAGCGGGCTGGAGGCTATCGAGCGTTTGGGCTTGGCGCCCGTTGACCTGATGATTCTCGACTTGAACATGCCGGACATGCACGGCATCGAGGTGTTGGATTTCCTGCGTCGCCATCAGGCTTACAGCCGCATCCCCGTCATCGTCCTCACGACCAGGGGCGACGAGGCGAGCCGCGCCGACGCGCTGGCCGCCGGCGCGTCTCTCTACCTGACCAAGCCGTTCGGGCCGCAGGAACTCTCCGCGCAGGCGCGCGCCCTGCTAAATTCTCAGCCGGAGAGCGCCTAGTGTCCGACCCCAATCCCGACGGCAACAGCGAGTTTTTCGCGCAATTCCTCGACGATTATTTCGCCGAATGCGACGAGCACCTGACGCTCATCCGGCGTCACCTGCTGGAACTGGAAGGGCAGGTGGGGCGACCCGTCATCGACCCGTCCATCCTCGACGAACTGTTCCGTAGTTTCCACACGCTCAAGGGCATTTCGGGCATGGTCGGTCTGGGCGAGGCCGAACAACTCGCCCACCACATGGAGAGTTACCTGCGTGCGTTGCGGCACGGGGAGGCGCGGCTCGGCGGGGCGGGCGTGGAAGCGTTGATGTCGGGCACGACGGAGCTTGAGCAGGTTATCGCCGCCTTCCGCAAAAAGGAACCCGCGCCCGCGATTGATGCCACCGTCGCGCGCCTGCACGCACTGGTCTCCGATCCCGCACCCGGCATCGCCGCCACTGAAGCCGACGCCACTGAAGCCACGGCCACTGAAGCCGCGAGCAGATCGTCAGGGACGAGCCTCGCCCGGCCGCCCGGAGGCGAGTCCGTCCCGGTAAATATACGTCAATGGCGATTCGAGTTCGTGCCGACGCCAGCCCTCTCCGAGCGCGGCATCAACGTCAACAGCATCCGCGCCCGTCTGCAAGAGACGGGGGAGTTGCTGCGAGCCACGCCGCACGTCAAGGAAGGGGGCGGGATCGTTTTTGAATTTATCGTCGCCACCGAGACGGAAGAGTCCGCCTTCGCCGGTTGGCAGGAAGATAACCTGACTTACACCCTCTTCGCGGAAACCGTCGCGGATGAGACGACGCGGACGCCGCCGGTCGAGACGCCCGACTTCGCGCGGCGGGCGGCGGATGAGGATGCCCCGACCTTACCGGCGTCGGAAGCGTCGATGCTTTCTCCGGCCAACTTCGTGCGGGTCGATCTGGCGCGTCTGGATGAACTCATGCGATTCATCGGCGAGTTGGTCACGAGCCGCGCGAGTTTGGATGATGCCCTGAAGGCTTTGCAGCGGGATGTCGCCCCGGCCGAGTGGCGGGCGTTACAGGAGACGAACCTGGCGATGGCGCGCCAGTTGCGCGACCTGCGCGAGGGCGTCATGCGCGTGCGGATGGTACAGGTGGGGGAGATTTTCGAGCGCATGAAGTTTGTCGTGCGCGATCTGGCGCGCCAGAGCGGCAAGGAGATCAAGCTCGAACTGCTCGGTCAGGGAACGGAGATAGACAAGTTCCTCGTCGAGCGTATGATGGATCCGCTCCTGCATCTCGTGCGCAATGCCGTCAGCCACGGGCTGGAGACGGTGGAGGAGCGCGTCGCGCTGGGGAAGCCGCCGGAGGGCACTATCACTCTGCGCGCCGCCACCGCGGGCGATAACGTGCTGATCGAGATCGCCGACGACGGGCGCGGCATCGATGCGGAACGCGTCGCACAGCGCGCACGTGCGCGCGGCTTGATCGGCGGCGAGGTGGAACTTGACGAGGCGTTGTTATTGAAATTAATTTGCACGCCGGGTTTTTCCACGCGCGACGAGGCGGATCGCGCCAGCGGGCGCGGGGTCGGGATGGACGTGGTCAACAGCGCCATCGAGGAACTCGGCGGCGCGCTCGCGCTCACGACCGAGAAGCATCGCGGGACGCACTTCAGGATCGGCTTGCCCCTCACGCTCGCCATTGCCGACGCGCTCATCGGCAGCGCGGGCGGCCAGAGATTCGCCCTCCCGCAGTCGTCTGTGCGCGAGGTCTTGGAAGTGGAAACTTCTGCGGTCAGGGTGTTGGAGAACAACGAGATAATTCCGTATCGCGGCGGGGTGTTGCCGCTGGTGCGACTGTCGCGTCTTTTCGGTCTGGGAGAGAAGGCGGGGCGGGCATTCCACGTCTTCGTGATCGGCAGCGGGGCGCACGCGTTAGGGTTGGCGGTTGACCACATCATCGGGCTGAGGGAGATCGTGGTGCGCGGCATGAACGACCCCCTGGTGAAGGTTCCCGGCATCGCGGGCGCGACCGACCTCGGCGACGGGCGGCTCGTGCTCATCCTCGACGTGGCCGCTCTGAAGCACTCCGCGCCCGGCCGAGAACCCGTGGCCGGAGGCGGGCGGCGACACCGTCAGCGCGAAAGAGTGTGAGACGGCGCGAAACGGATTCCGCCCGCCGGTTGCGGGGCGGCTGACTCGAACCATCATGTCGAATATTCAGAACGACACAGAACCCTTCGTCCTCTTCGAACTGGCCGGAACCACTTACGGCGTTCGCAGCCGGTTCGTGCAGCAGGTGGAGTTGATCGGGCACATCACGCCGGTGCCGAATGCGCTCCCGGCCGTCGAGGGTGTCGTGCTCGCGCGCGGGCAGGTCATCCCGGCTCTCAACCTGCGGGTGCGCTTCGGCTTTGAGACGGTTCCTCACGATTTGCGTTCTCGCCTGATAGTCGTCAGCCGCGGCGCGCGCACGCTCGGCCTGATCGTGGACGTGTCGCGTGAGTTCATCCACATCCCTCAAGCGGCCATCGAGCCTCCGCCGGAAGCGATCACCGGATTGAGCGGGAAGTATCTGGAAGGCATCGCGACGATCAAGGAGCGGATGATTCTAATTCTCGATCTCGATGAAGTGATCGACCTCGGCGAGCAGCAGGCGGCGGCAGCCGATCAGCCGGAACCGGCATGATACGAAGGGCTGAGTTGAAAGCGCGGCAATGGGTGGACATGTTAAGTTGACGCCCTGAATTTGACGACCGTGGACAGGAGACGGACATGGCAACACAGATGAACAACGCGCCGGACGGGCGCAGCGAGATGAGCGGCGGGCGCGTGCGCGAACAGGCGGGGCAGGTGGCGGACGCGGCGCACGAGATCGCGCGGATCGCGGATGAAACCTCGGGTGGGGCGGGCGAGCAATTACGCTCGCTCGACGCGGCCGCCAGTCTCGCTAACGAGATGACGGCCTCGCTCGGCGAGACGACCACCCAAGCCGAGTCCATTGCGACTTCGACCGAAGAACTCGTTTCATCCGTCAATGAAATGGCGGCCTCCATCGAGCAGGTCAGCGCCAACGCGTCAGGACTCGCCGCCTCGATCAACGAGACCGCCGCCGCCATCGAGGAGACCGCCCGCTCGATCGAGAGCGTCAACGCCAGCACGCAGGAGATGGCGACATCGGCCGAAGAGGTGACGGGCGCGATGAACGAGATCGCCGCCTCCATCAAAAGCGTCAGCGACGACACGGAAGCGCTCTCCGCCTCGGTCAACGAAACGGCCGTCAGCATCGAGGAGATGTCGCGGTCGATAGAGAGCCTGGCGGGCAACGCCGACGATCTGAACGTGTCCGCCGAGCAGACGGCCTCGTCCATTAACGAGATGGCCGCCTCCATCGAAGAGGTCTCGGCGATGTCTGAAAATCTCGCCTCGACCGTCGAAGAAGTCTCGACCTCGATGGAGGAGATGGCGCGTTCCATCCAGGGGGTCGCGCAGAACACCGAAAACATCACCGAGGCGGCGACCGGAGCGGCGACGAGCGCAACCGAGATGGATCGCTCGTTGCGCTCGGTGGCCGCGATGACCAGGAGCGCCGAAGAGGTTGCCAGCCGCGTGTCGCGCGAGGCGGAGTCGGGCGGCGCGGCGGCGCAGAAGTCGATTCAAGGTCTGGGGCGCGTCCGCACCTCGATGGAGCAGTCGGCGGTTGTGATCCGCGAAATGGGCAAACGCTCGAACGAGATCGGCGGCATCGTCAACACCATCAACGTCATCTCCGAACGCACGAACATGCTTTCGCTCAACGCCTCGATCGAAGCGGCGCGCGCCGGGGAAGCGGGACGCGGCTTCGCGGTCGTCGCAGAGGAGATTCGCAACCTCGCCGATCGCTCGGCGCAGGCGACCGCCGACATCGCCGCCATCATCAAGGCCTTGCAGGATGTGGTGCAGGAAGCAGTCGCGGCGTCCGCCGAAGGGGTACGCATCGCGGACGAAAGTGGTCGTCTCGCCGAGGAGGGGTCGGAAGGGCTGCAAAGAATCCTCTCCGGCATCAACGAGACAGCCCAGATCGTCGGCCGGATCGCGCGCGCCACCGACGAACAACTGAACGCCGGACAGCACGTCGTGCGGGCGGTGGAGACGACGGCGACGCAGGCTAAACAGGCCGCCGTCGCCACGGCCGAGCAGGCCAAGGCCGCTCAGGAGATCGTCAGGGCGGCGGTGCAGATGCGCAAGACCGCGAAGGAAGTGAGCCAGGCGATGGGCGAGCAGGGGCGCGCCGCGCGCGAGATCATCAAGGCCGCGCAAGGGACGACCACGGTGGCCGCGCAGGTGCGCAGAGCCTCCGGCGAGCAGGCGGCGGCGGTCAGGCAGGTTGCGCAGGCCGTCGAATCGATGCGGCGCGGCGCGGCCACCACCGCACGCGCGCTTGAGGAGCAGGCCACGGCGGGCGGACAGGTGTCCCAGGAGTCGGAGCGTTTGGCGCGCGTCGTCTCCGGCGTCAGCCGCGCGATGGGAGAACAGGCGATCGCGGCCACGCAGATCACCACGGCCGCGCAGGACATGCGACGGCAATCCGAGCAGGTCGCCAAGGCCATGAATGAGCAAGCCCGCGCCGCCCGCGATATGACCACCGCCACCCAGAGCATTTCCAAGGAGATCGGTCTCATCACGCGCTCGAACCGCCAGCACCTGGCCTCCTCGGAACAGGTCATCGGCGTGCTGGACGACATCCGTCAAATCACCGAGCGCAACGCGCGGGGAGTCGAAGCCACGCTGTCGAGCGCGGCCGGTTTGATCGAGCGGGCGGAACAACTCGCCGAATCCGCGGGCGACGCAAGCCCCGATCAGCCCGCCGAAAACGGCGCGCGTCTCCCCAGCCCGGAATCGCGTCCGAACGGGAAACCGCGACGCACGAAGCGTGCAAAGTCGCCCGGCGAAGCGATTGGAACGGGCGCGACGGGCGAGCCGGACGACGGGCAGTAAAGAAAGTTTCGGCGACCGCATAAGCAGACGGATGGCCGTGGCAGTTGGTGCGAACGGAGATGGGGAACCTGACTTCTTCAGATAATTCAATCGGCGTATTTACCACCGACGCGAGCCTCGTTATTCAAATCTGGGACGCAGCCCTCGCGCGCCTGACCGGCATCCCCGCCGACGCGGCCTGCGGAAAACCACTCGTCGTGCTGCTCCCACACCTCGCCGAGAGTCGGCTGCTCGCGCGTTTTCGCCTGGTGCTGGACGAGGGCACGGTGGAAGTGCTCGCGCCCGCCTTTCATCACTATTTGATTCCGTGTCCTCCGCTGTCTCCCTCGAAATATTTCGACCGGATGCGGCAGCGCGTCACCATCGCGCCGCTGCGCGAGGAAGACCGAACCATCGGCGCGCTCGTCACGGTGGAAGACGTGACGGCGCGCATCGAACGCGAGCGCGAACTCTCCGAACAACTCGCACACGCCGACGAAGCCGCGCGCCTCAGCGCAGCCGGCGCACTGGCGGGAGACGAATCGCTCGAACCCGCCCGCCCGCTCTTAGGCGCGCTGGAAGATAAGAGTTGGCGCGTGCGGCGCGTGGCCGTGGAAGGATTGGCGCGCCGCGCCGCGCCGGACGCCATCGCCGCGCTCCTGGCTTCGGTGCGCGAGAACCATCACAATCTGAGCCTGCTCAACAGCGCGCTTCAGGTGCTCGCGATGAGCGACGTGGACACGCTCTCGCCGCTCGTAGAGTTTTTGCAGGACGGCGATGCCGACCTGCGCATGCAGGCCGCGCTCGCCCTCGGAGAGCAGCGCGACGAACGCGCCGCTCCCGCACTTCTCCACGCGCTCGGCGACGCGGACATCAACGTGCGTTATCACGCCATCGAAGCCCTCGGTAAGCTGCGCGCGGTCGAGGCCGTCGATGCGCTCGCCGGGATCGTCGAGACGCGCGATTTCTTTCTGGCCTTCCCCGCGCTCGATGCGTTGACGCGCATCGGCGAGGCGAGCGTCGCGCCGCGCATCGTGCCCCTGCTCGAAGACGAGCTTTTGTGCGAGGCCGCCGTTGACGCGCTCGGACGCCTCGGGGGTGAGGAGACTATTGCACCGCTCGCCGCGCTGCTGAACCGGCCGAACGCGCCGACGCTGGCCGTCGCACACGCGCTCGCCGCGTTGCATGACCGCTACGCGAAACTGTACGGGGAAGGAGCGCACGTCGCCGCTTTGAGCCGCGACGCGATCGATCCGGCAGGCGCGCAGAACTTACTCGCCGCGCTCAACGAGTCGAGTCCCGCCGAACTGCGCCCGCTCGCGTTGGTCGTCGGGTGGTTGGAAGGCGTTGCGGTGGAACGCGCTCTGACCCGCCTGCTCGGACAGGCGGACGCTCGCGGCGAGATAGTCGAGGCTTTAGTTCGGCACGGCGCGCGCGTCACGGATTTATTGGTCGAACAGTTAGCCTCGGAAGACCTCGAAATCAGAAAATCCGCGGTGGTCGCCCTCGGCCGAATAGGTGACGCACGCGCCGCGCCGGCTCTCATCAAAACTCTCGACGAGGATGCGGAGTTGATCATCGACACGGCGAACGCGCTCGCGCAGATCGGCGACCAGCGCGCTTTCGACCCGCTACTAGCTCTCGTCGGGGATCGAAGCGCGGCCGTCAGGCAGGCCGTCATCGGCGCGCTGAATTCGCTCGGCTCGCCCGCGATGCCGGGGCGTGTGTTGCCCCTGCTCGACGACCCAGACCCGAACGTGCGCGAATCGGCGGTGAAGATCGCCGGGTACTTCGGCTACCCCGAATGCGCGGACTTGTTGTTGGAACGATGCGGCGACGACGACGAGCGCGTGCGCCGCGCGGCGATCGAGCACCTTCCCTATTTTGAAGATGAGCGCGCCACCGCGACGCTCGTTCGCGCGTTGCGTCGCGACACGCCGAAGGTGCGCGCAGCGGCGGCGGCCGCGTTGGCACAGGTTGAGGACACGGAGGTCGCGGCGCATTTGTCAGACGCGCTCGCGGACGAAGACTCCTGGGTGCGATATTTTGCCGCCCGGTCGCTAGGCCGACGGAAGATCGCGGAAGGCACGGACGCATTGGCAACACTGGCGCGTGCGGATAAAGCGAATCACGTCCGCATTGCGGCCATCGAAGCGCTCGGGCACATCGGCGGGGAGGCGGCCGCTCTGTCGGTGGCTCCGCTCGTCGAGTCGGACGAACCCGACTTGGTGCGAGCAGCCGTCGCCGCGCTCGGCAGGATACGGCACCCCGGCGCGCAACAAACGCTCCTGGAAGTCCTTCTTTCGCCGGACGCCGACATCAGGGCGGCGGTCGTTGCCTCCCTCTCGGAGCGCGGCGGCGCAGAGGCTGTGGAGCATCTGCGGCGTGTGGCCGCGACGGACGCCGAAGCGCGGGTTTTCGAGACGGCGATTGACGCGCTCAGACACTTAGGGACGCCGGAAGCGATAGACGGTCTGGTGTCGCTCACGGCAGACGGCGCGCGCCGTGAACCGGCCGTGGCCGCGCTCGCGCAGACGAGAGAGGAACTGCTGGGCGAGGTCGCACGCGGACTTTTGCCACGGCAGCCAATCGCGGTGCGGCGCGCCGTCGTCGAGGCTCTAGGGCGGGCTAAAAGTCAGCGCGCCTCGGAGTTGTTAAGCGGGGCGTTCGACGACTCCGACGCCTCTGTGCGCAGGGCGGCGGAAGAGTATCTGAGGTCGGCCTTCGGCAGGCGGCCGGAAAGATTTAGCTGAGGGCGACGTGCCCGGCGGCCGGGCGGCGCGGGCTGTAGAACAATGGGCTTCAAAAGCGGTAATTTAGGTGTTACGGGCGGCGTTGACAAGCTGCTGCGCGACCTGATACATGAGCGCACGGGGGTGTTTTTCGGCGACGGGAAAGCCGACCTGCTCGCGGATAAATTGTCGCCGCTGGTGATCGAGCGCGGGTTCACGTCGCTGCTGGATTACTACTACCTGTTGAAATACGACGAGGCGGGTCAGGATGAATGGCTGGCCGTGATGGACGCCCTCTCCGTTCCCGAGACCTACTTCTGGCGCGAGATGGATCAGATACGCGCGCTGGTCGAGACCATCGTGCCGCAGTGGTTCGCCGCACGCGGCGCGGGGTCGTTGAAGATTTGGTGCGCGGCGTGCGCCACCGGAGAGGAGCCGTTGACGATCGCGATGGCGCTCGCGGAGGCCGGTTGGCTGGGGCGGGTTCCGATTGAAATTCACGCCAGCGACGCTAGCGTCTCGGCCGTCGAAAAAGCGCGGCGCGGGATTTATCGCGAACGGTCGTTTCGAAACCTGTCGCCGGAGTTGCGCGCCAAATACTTCACGCAAGCGGGCGCGACACAAACGTGGCGCATTGATGCTAGGCTGCACGGCGCGGTCGAGTGGAAAGTGGCTAATTTGATGGTCGAGCCGGAGATCGCGTCTTTAGCGTCGGCGAATGTGATCTTTTGCCGCAACGTATTCATCTATTTCTCCGACCAGACCATCGGCCGCACCGTGCGCTCGTTCGCCGCGCACATCCGGCCGCCCGGTTATTTATTCATTGCCGCCTCGGAATCCCTGCTCAGGCTGGCGGCGGATTTCGACCTGCAAGAGATTGGTGACGCATTCGTCTACGTGAAGCGGCCGGGCGCGGATTAACTATCGCCTCCCGCTTCGAGGGCTATGATGGATCGAGTTTTAAAAGTGCTGGTGGTGGATGATTCCGCGTATGTGCGGAAAGTCGTCAAGCAGATGCTTTCGCGCAGCCCCTTCCTCGAAGTGGTCGGGGCGGCGCGCGACGGCAGAGAAGCCCTGGAGATGGTGGCGCAACTCGAACCCGATGTCGTCACCTGTGATCTCAACATGCCCGAACTGGACGGGGTCGGGTTCGTGCGCGAACAGATGGGGCGGCGGCCTCTGCCGATCATCATCATGAGCATCGCGAACGAGGCGGGCGAGGCCGCCCTCACCGCGCTCGACGCGGGGGCAGTTGATTTCGTGCAGAAGCCGACCGCTCTGGCGACCGAGAAAATTTTTGAAGTGAGCGACGAGTTGATCGAGAAGGTCAAAGCCGCGGCGAACATCCCCATGGGGCGTCTCAACGCCCCCGCGCCGGTCGCCCGTGAAGGAGCGTCGCTTCCGACAAGCACGGTCGCGGGCAAAGCGTTGGTTGACCTCGTGGTCATCGGAATTTCTACCGGCGGCCCGCAGGCGTTGAGACAGTTGATCCCGCAACTGCCTTCTGATTTCCCCGTTCCGGTCGTGATGGTGATGCACATGCCCGTCGGATACACCGAAATGTACGCGCGCAGGCTGGACGAGCATTCTCCGCTGGAGGTGCGCGAGGCGCGCGAAGGCGATGCGTTGCGCGCGGGCGTGGCGTTGCTGGCACCGGCGGGGCGGCATCTGACGTTTCGCCGCGAGGAGGGCGGGGCGGTGGTCGCTCATCTGGATGCGAGACCTTTCGAGATGCCGCACCGGCCGTCGGTGGACGTGCTGTTCCAGTCCGCGGCGGAGGTTTACGGGCGGAGAGTTCTGGCGGTGGTGATGACGGGGATGGGTTCCGACGGCCGCGCGGGCGCGGCGTGGATTAAAGCTCAGGGCGGCCTCGTTTATACCGAAGACGAAGAGACGTGCGTGGTGTACGGCATGCCTTCATCCGTGGTTGAGGCCGGTTTGAGCGACCGGAGCGTGCGGCTCGACCAGATGGCGCAGGCGATACGGGAGGCAGTATGAACGAAAAAATAATGGTGGTGGACGATTCGGCCTTATCCCGCAGAACTCTGCGACGCATTCTCGAAACCGCCGGGTACACGGTCGTCGAGGCGGAAGAAGGCATGACCGCGCTGGAACTCTATTTCGTCGAGAAGCCCGATCTGGTCTTCCTCGATTTGGTGATGAAGGGAATGGACGGCCTGGACGTGCTAGCCAAGCTGCGCGAGATGGACGCCGGGGCGCGCGTGATCGTCGCCAGTGCGGACATCCAGCGTTCCACGCGGGCGATGGTCGAAGAGGGAGGCGCCAGCGCCTTCATCAACAAGCCGTTCGGCGCGGAAAACGTGCTCGGCGCCGTTACTTCGGTTCTGGGGGGAGAGTAAAGGAATGGAATTGACTGAACGCCAGCGCGACGCGCTTTCGGAATTGATCAACATCGCCTTCTCGCGCACGGGCGCGGCGCTCTCCGAACTGACCGGGCAGAGGGTCATCCTCAACGCGCCGGAGGTTTCCGTTCATCCGACGACCGAGTTGCCGGGCGCGCTCGCCAAGTTCATCCCCGGCGAAATCGCCTCCATCCACCAGGTCTTCGCCGGGCCGGTGGCCGGGGACGCCCTGCTTTTACTCAATCACGACGGCGCGCTGCAACTGACCGATCTGCTGACGGACGAACAGTCGCCGTCGCGGCGGCTCGACGAGTCGGCGCGAGAAGTGCTGACCGAGGTGGGGAACATTCTGCTGAACGCGTGCCTGGGCATGTTCGGCAACCTCCTGGACGTACACGTCTCCTTCTCCGTCCCGCGCCTCCATCTGGAGACGCTCGACGAATTGCTCGAATCTCTCACGCTGGGCAAGGTCGAGCAGCAGTACGCCCTGGTGATCTACACGGCCTTCCAGATACGCGACAGCGCGGTGCGGGGTTTTCTCGTGATGGTCTTGAGCGTCACTTCGCTCGACCGGCTGATTCAGGAGGTTGACGCCTGGGAGGAACGGCAGGGACAAGCTTAAGGCTTCGGTTCCCACTCGAAGCCCCGAAAGTTGAATCCATGACACAAACTGACCCCACACAAGAGAACCTGTTCGGCACGGCTCTGCTGCGTTGGATGAACGACCTCGCGGGGCACGGCATATTGATCACGGACGCTGAATTGAACATTCGCGCATGGAATCGCTGGCTCGAAGATCACAGCGGACTGGGCGAGGCGCAGGTGCTCGGCCGAAACCTCCTGGAGGTCTATACGGAGTTGGAAAAGAGACGTATGGATCGACACTACAAATGGGTTCTGGAAGGGCAGACGCGGATACTTTCGCAGCGGCTCCACAGTTACCTGTTGCCGCTGCCGACGGACGCCAGCCTGAGCGGCTTTACGGAGATGCAGCAGACGGCGCGCATCTCGCCGCTGGTCGATGACGGCGGCTGCGTCATCGGCACCGTGACCATCATCGACGATGTCACCGAGCGCGTCGCCCGCGAGGCGGAACTGCAGGAGCAGATCGTCGCCCGCACGCAGGCGTTGGCGCGGGAGAAGGCGGCGCGCGAAGAGGCGGAAGAGGCCAACCACCTCAAAGACGAGTTCCTCGCCACCGTCTCGCACGAGTTACGCACGCCCCTGACGGCGATCCTCGGCTGGTCGGACATGCTGCTGACCGGCAGCCTCGGCAGCGAAGCGCATAACCGCGCCCTCGAAACGATTCACCGGAACGCGCAGGCGCAGAACCAGTTGATCAGCGACCTGCTGGATGTGTCGCGCATCATCAGCGGCAAGCTGCGGCTCGACCTGCGCGCGGTCGAACTCCCCGCCATCGTCGAAGCCGCCCTTGAGGCGACGCGTCCCGCGGCGGAGGCGAAGGGCATCACTCTCACCTCGTCGCTCAACCAACAAGTCCATCCGATCAACGGAGACCCGGCGCGTCTCCAACAAGTGGTCTGGAACCTGATTACGAACGCCATCAAGTTCACACTTCGGGGCGGGCAGATAATAGTGAGATTGGAAAGCGTCGGGGCGAGAGCGGAGATCACCGTGGAGGATTCCGGGATCGGGATCAACCCGGACTTCCTGCCGCACATATTCGACCGCTTCCGTCAGGCCGATCCGAGCGCCAACCGGGTACACGGAGGGATGGGGCTGGGATTGTCCATCGTCCGCCAACTCGTTGACCTGCACGGCGGCACAGTGAGGGCTGAGAGCGAGGGTGAAGGGAAGGGTTCAACTTTCGTGGTGAGCCTGCCCACGGCCGCGCTGAAGGGAGAACCGGAGCGGGCTGAACGACTGCTCCACTCCGTCAATTCTCACATCAGGATCGACTGCCCGGCTTCTCTCCAGGGCATACGAGTGCTGGTCGTGGAAGACGAGGCCGACACGCGCGACATGCTGCGGGCGGTTCTCGAACATTGCAAAATAGAAGTTATCACCGCCGGGTCGGCCTCCGAGGCGTTGGAGTCGCTGGTTCAGTTTCGCCCCGACGTTTTAATCAGCGACTTGGGGATGCCGGAAGACGACGGCTATTCGCTGATCGCCAAAGTGAGGGCTTTACCGGCGGAGCAGGGCGGACAAATTCCGGCCGCCGCCATCACCGCATACGTCAGGGCGGAAGACCGCACCAAGGTGCTTCTGGCCGGTTTCCAATTGCATGTGCCCAAGCCCATCGAGCCGGCGGAACTGGTGGCCGTCGTGGCAAACCTCGCCGGGCGGCTGCGCACAGGCTGAGCCTCATCGCGGTTTACTGTTACGTTGCTTTTACCTTATCGCGCCGCGCATCCGCCGCGTGCCTCACGAAGATGCACCGCCACGAATATACGGAAACTTTAAGTCGCCGCCGATCAATCGGGAAACAGAAGTTGCGGCTTCTGCCGGCGACGTTACTCGTCAGTTTCAGTGGTGCCGACTTAAGCCGCCGCTTCGAGTTCCGCTTTCGGTGATTCCGCCTCTTTCGCTTTACCGGAGATGTCGATCAACTTGATGTCCTTCGCCAGCCCGAGCCATTGAAGCGTGCGGATGCCCGCCCAGTTCACGTCAATTTCATACCAGGCGAGTCCGTGCTTGGCGGCCGACGGGTGCGCGTGGTGATTGTTGTGCCAGCCTTCGCCCCACGTCAGCAACGCCACCCACCAACTGTTGCGCGAATCGTCCGTCGTCTCGAAACGGCGCGTGCCCCACAGGTGCGTCGCCGAGTTGACGAGCCAGGTCGTGTGGAAATTGAAGGTCACGCGCAGGAAGATGCCCCAGAACAGCATCGGCCAGCCGCCGAGCGCGAGGAGCGCGCCGCCGAGCACGATGAGCGGCACGTAATAGTATTTCTCGAACAGGCGATGCACGGGGTCTTTCATCAAATCGGGGGCGTAGCGCGCCCGCACCGAGTCGTCGTACCGCTGCGCCGTGCCCTTGAGAATCCAGCCCATGTGCGCCCACCAGCTACCGTCGCGCGGCGTATGCGGATCGCCCGGCGCGTCCGTGTGCGCGTGGTGGATGCGATGCGTGACGACCCACGCGATAGGCCCGGATTCGAGAGCCAGCAGGCCGCAGAAGGTGAGAAAATATTCAACCGCTTTCGGCGTTTTAAAGCCACGGTGCGTCAACAGCCGGTGATAGCCCATGCCGACGCCGAGGCTTCCCGCCACCCACCAAAGCAACAAACTTACGACCAACGCCTGCCAGGTGAACATGAACAGCGCGGCCACCGCGCCGATGTGAAAAACGACCATCGTGATGGAGGTCGCCCAATTGATGCCGGTTCGGCTTTGAATATTCGTGATCTTTTCGTTGCGCATTCAACCCTCTCGCCCTTGAACTCCGAGTGTGTGTATTTTGATGTGCTGCCGGGAGGAATTCCGCCGCCCCGATTGTCATAGTTATGTAAGACTCTAAGGTAACGGCCGCGAAATACCTTTGTCGCACAGACGCCGGATGTCCGGGTAGAGGCATCCCTCCGGCCGGCGGCGCGACACTTTATTTACTCAACGGTGTGCGGCCATGTGCTCGTCGAGCATTTCGTTAATGTGCGGTTTCGATGCGAAGAATACTTGCACGGCGAGGGGGATAGCAGATTGCGTGCCACTTCCTTCTCCTGCCGGTGTGCTCCGGCAGGCCATGATAGAATGGCCGAAATGCGCCATTAATAGATAGACGAGGGGTGCAACGATATGCGAGGAGGGAGATTGTGTAGATGAGTGTCAAAGACAAATTTACGCCCGACGAGTGGAAGAGTTTGCTCAAAGCGCCGATGCTGGCGGCCTATGCGGTGGCCGGGGCTGCGCCGAGCAAGCAGGATGAGTTCGTGCGGGAGATGGGGGCGGTCGCCGAAGGCGTCATCGAAGGCGAAGGCCGGGCGACGAAAGATTCCGTGCTCGCGGCCGTTATCGCCGACATTTACGCCAATGCCGATGACGGCAAAAGCGGCCAGACCGAGAAACTATCTCTCGACGAGGTCAGAGGCCGCGCGCTGGACACGTGCCGGGCTGCGGCCGCCGCGCTTGAGACGAAGGTCGGCGCCGAAGAGGCGTATGAATACAAGCGGTGGGTCTTAGTCGTGGCCGAAAAAGTCGCGGCGGCAGTTAAAGAAGGCGGACTCTTCGGCTTCGGAGGCGAGCAAATCAGCGGCAGCGAGATCGCGACCATCAATGAGATCGGCGAGGCTCTAAACATCTAATGACGGGGTCACATGATGTTTAGAGCCATCTGATCCGAGAACTGACGATGTCACACGATCTCGCCCGCATTGACATCGTCACGGGCGATTAATCCGCTTACTGCTCTCCGTTGCGCTTCCGTGGAATATAACCGCCGTTGTTCGGGCGGTTAGGTGTCGCCGTAGCCGCCGGTGTGGGCTGACGCGCGCCGGGCACATAGCCGCCGGTTCTCGCAGGGGTTGCTGCTGCTGCGGGCTGTGTTTGTCGGGCGCGCGGCACATAGCCGCCGTTCGTCCCTGCGTTTTGGCTCTGCCCGCTATCGTTCCTATTGTTGATGGTTGTGGTTGATTGCGCCGCCGGCGGGGTGGCGGATGGTTGAGCCTGAACGGGCGCGGGAGGATTGACAGGCGGATTTTGACGGGAAGAGGCGCCACCGCCTGCTCCACCGCCACAGGCTGCCGTCAGGATGCCGACCATTAAAAGAGCCGAAGCTGAAAGTCTCTTCATGGCGGGTTAAAAGCCTCCCTTGAGTTTGTTCTGAAGCATCAGGGCAGCGTTCGAGTAAGCGATGGCTGAGAGCATGATGGTCTGTTGCAGATTGGGATCGCCCGCGCGAGCGGCGTTCTCCGCATCTTCAATAGCCTGAACCGTAGCGTCTTCGTAGCTTGCCAGCAAAGCTCGGATTTGCTCCTGGTTGCCGGCCGGGGTCGCGGTTCCGGCGTCGGTCTTACCGGGTGTTTGATTTTCAAAAAGTCCCATGTCGAATCTCCTCAACGGAATGTAACTACAATTTATTGAGGCCGCAGTATAGCAGGATGGAGGAAATTTACTAGGCAGGCAGTCCTCTCCGACCGGAACAGACCGAACCGGGGCGGCCGCGCGCCATCAACTTCCTCGTGACAGGTAAGGTTCTTTAACGGAGTTCTTCCGGCGGTAGCTCGGCCGCGCG
The DNA here is from genome assembly GCA_036386515.1 of Pyrinomonadaceae bacterium. Classification (GTDB taxonomy): domain Bacteria; phylum Acidobacteriota; class Blastocatellia; order Pyrinomonadales; family Pyrinomonadaceae; genus JAIVJZ01. The sequence goes on along the minus strand of DASVVO010000052.1, from coordinate 226,971 downwards.
CCACATGTACCAACTCGCCACCGACCTGTAAGGCCGCCACCGCTCTCCATAGGCTGTCAGTTCCTTCGGCTTCGGCGATTCCGCCAGCCCGTAGGCGAGCGCGAAACCCTTGCGCACGGCGAAGTCGCCGACGGGCAACACGTCGGGTCTGCCGAGGCGAAACATCAGCAGCATCTCGACCGTCCAACGCCCGATGCCGCGCACCGCGGTCAGTCGCTCGATGATCTCGTCGTCCGTCATACGCCGCAGGCGCGCGAGGGTCGGAACCGTGCCGTCGATGGTTTTGGCGGCGAGGTCTTTGAGGGCGGCCAGTTTCGCGCCTGACAGCCCCGCTCCGCGCAAAGCCTCCTCCGGCGCGTCGAGAATATCTGCGGGGCGGAGCTTGCCGCCCCCGAAGAGAGCCAGCACCCGGTTGTGAATGGCCGTGGCGGCGTTGCCGTGCAACTGCTGGAAGACGATGTTTCGCGCGAGCGCCTCGAACGGGTCGTGCAGCTTGCGTATCTCCATGGCGAAGGGGCCGGCGCGCCGCATCAGGCGGGCGAGGATGGCATCGGCGGAGGCGAGCCTGCCCATGGCCTCCGCCGGATCGTAAGCGAAGCCGTCGCGCCCCGCCTGCCCGCCCTGCCGCTTCTTTGTGACCATCTGCCCGTCTCCCTCATTTCCTGCGCGTTCGATTAACGGCTGGTAGTTTGCCGTCGAGCCTTTCGGGTAGTCAAATATCGTGCGGGTTAAGTTTCGCGGCAAAGCTCCGGTGGCGGCGACCGGCGCGCGTGGCCGGTCGGTTGCTCGACCGGCATAGCTCCCTTGCTTTATCGCGCGCCGCTCCGTAAATTGTAGGCAACAACCGCCCCAGCCGTGACGCCGCTTTCGACGCCCGTGAAGCCCTCTTCCGCAACGCGCCCGACCGTTACGACGCTGAGGCGTTGCCTGCGAATTTGGGGAACTACGAATGTCCAAACCGACGATCATAACTGTGGACGATGACCGCGAGGTGCTGCGCGCCATCGAGCGCGACCTGCGACGGAAGTACGCGGAACACTACCGCGTGCTCAGGGCTGACTCCGGCCAATCCGCGCTCAATATTCTGCGTGATTTGAAGGTGCGGAACGACGCGGTCGCGCTGCTTCTGGTAGACCAACGCATGCCCGGCATCTCCGGCGTCGAGTTTATCAAACAGGCTCGTGAACTCTACCCTGACGCGAAACGCGTGCTGTTGACCGCCTACGCCGACACGGACGCGGCGATCAAGGCGATCAACGAAGCCAACCTCAACCACTATTTGCTCAAGCCGTGGGATCCGCCCGAACAGAACCTCTACCCGGTGCTGGATGATCTGCTCGACGACTGGCGCGGAACCTTTCGCCCGCCGTTCGAGGGCGTCAGGGTCGTCGGTAATCGCTGGTCGCCCAAGGCGCACGAAATTAAAGATTTTCTCGCGCGCAACCAGGTGCCCTATCGTTGGTTCGACGTGGCGGCCGTGGAGACGGACGTGGAAGTTCGCCGGTTGACGGAATCTCTCCCGGCCGGGGAATTGAAGCGCCTGCCGCTCGTCATCTTCTCCGACGGCGAGCGGCTTGGGGAGCCGTCCACGGCCGAGGTCGCCGAGCGCATCGGGCTGCGCCGCCATGCGGATGCGGAGTTCTACGATCTGGCGATCATCGGCGGTGGCCCGGCCGGGCTGGCCGCCGCCGTCTACGGTGCGAGCGAGGGGTTGCGCACGGTGATGATCGAGCGCGATGCGCCGGGCGGTCAGGCCGGGATGAGTGCCAGGATCGAGAATTACCTGGGGTTCCCGTCCGGCCTCTCCGGGGCTGACTTGGCGCGGCGCGGTGTGGCGCAGGCGCGGCGTTTCGGCGTCGAGATACTCTCGCCGCAGGAGGCGACGGGCGCGCGCGCCGAAGGGGCGTACCGCTTCGTGCGTTTCGCCGACAACACGGAGATCAGTTGCCACTCGCTGCTGATCGCGAGCGGAGTGCAATGGCGCAAACTCGACGTGCCGGGGGTGGAAAACCTGACGGGCGCGGGCGTCTATTACGGGGCGACGATGACCGAGGCCGTCTCCTGCCGCAACGAAGATGTCTACATCGTCGGCGGCGCAAACTCCGCGGGTCAGGCCGCGATGCATTTTTCGCAGTACGCGCGGCGGGTGGTCATGCTGGTGCGGGGGCGGTCGCTCGAAGGGGGGATGTCGCAGTATCTCGTCGATCAGATCAGGCAGACGCCGAACATACGCGTCGAACATAATTCTTCGGTCGCGGAGGTACACGGCGCAGGACATCTCGAAGAGGTCTCCGTCTTCTGCTCTGAAAGCAACGAGACGAACCGGGTGGCGGCCAACTACCTGTTCATCCTGATCGGCGCGCGCCCGCATACGGAATGGCTCGGAGGATTGATCGAGCGCGACCCGAAGGGCTTTATCCTGACCGGCCCCGATCTCATGCGCGCGGGCAAGCGGCCGCGCGGCTGGGAATTGGAGCGCGACCCTTACCTGTTGGAAACCAGCGTGCCGGGCATCTTCGCCGTCGGCGACGTGCGCAAAGGCTCGATCAAACGCGTCGCCTCCGGCGTGGGCGAAGGCTCGGTCGCCATCTCTTTCGTTCACCAGTACCTGAGCAAAGTGATCTGACTATGCAGAACTCCGACCCGAATCGAGCGGCGCGCGGCGAGGCGTCGGACGGCGGCTCGCTCTCCCCGGCGGAACTGCGCGCGCGCGTCGATGCGCTGCGCCGCGTGAGCGTATTCGCAGACCTGCCGGAGGAACAGCTCGAATGGTTCGCGGCGCGGGCGACGGAGCGACGCCTCGCGGTCGGCGAAATCCTCTCCGTGCGCGGCCAGAAGCCGGAATGGATGATCGTGTACCTCGAAGGAGAAGTGCAGTCGGTGCGCGACGAGAGCATTTCCGACGGCTACATCTACATCGCACGCGCGGGCGATCCGGCGACCGAAGTTTCGGGGCTGCTGCCTTATTCACGGATGACGGAAAATCCCGGCACCACGCGCGCCGTTCTGCCCACGCGCGTGCTCCTCTTTCCCGCCCGGCTGTTCCCCGAAATGCTCGAACGCATGCCGGCGCTCGGTCAAAGACTGGTCGGCGTGATGAGCGACCGCGTCCGCGAGACGATGAAGGCGGACGTGCAGCGCGATAAGCTGATGGCGCTCGGCCGACTCTCGGCCGGGCTGGCGCACGAACTGAACAACCCGGCGGCGGCCGTCCGCCGCGCGGCGGCCGACTTGCTCGACGCGCTCGGCGAAGTGAGGGTCGCAGACCTGCGTCTCTGCCGCCACAACTTCTCGGCCGAGCAGCGCGCCTTGATCACCGGGTTTGAACATGAAGCGATCACGCGGCAGCGCGACGCCCCGCCGCTCGGCGCATTGGAACTGAGCGACCGCGAAGACGCGCTCGGCGCGTGGTTGGCGGAACAGGGCATCCCGGAAGGATGGAAGGCGGCGGCGCACCTCGTAGAGGGTGGCATCACCCTGTCATCGCTTGAGACAATCATGTCCCAACTCGGCGCGGCAGCCACCGGCGATGTGCTCGCGCGCGTGGCGGCGCAACTCAGGATGGCGCGCCTGGTGAACGACATCGAGGCCGGGAGCGCGCGCATCTCCGATCTGGTCGGCGCAATTAAAGAGTATTCCTACATGGATCAGGTTCCCGTGCAGGAAATCGATCTGCATCGAGGCCTTGAGAACACGCTCATCATCCTCAAGCACAAACTGAGGAAGAAGAACATCAACGTCGTCAGAGACTACGGCGAAGACGTGCCGCGCCTCACGGCTTTCGGCAGCGCGCTCAATCAGGTGTGGACGAACCTCATCGACAATGCGATCGATGCGATGCCCGAAGGCGGGACGCTCAAGGTCAGGACGAAACGCGAGCCGGCGGATGTGATGGTGGAAATCCGCGACAACGGCGGCGGCATCCCGGCGGAAATCCAGTCTCACATCTTCGAGCCTTTTTTCACCACCAAGGCCGTCGGCGAAGGGACAGGTCTCGGCCTCGACACTTCGAGGCGGATCGTGCTCAAGCATCGCGGCGACATAAGGTTTGAGACCAGGCCGGGCGATACGTGCTTTCAGGTGCGCCTGCCGCTCAAGCCCGGCGGCGGCGTCGGACGGCAGACCTCTGCTTGACAACCTCTTGAGCGACACCTAGAGTTTGACGACAGATGATGAACTCCGGCGAGACAAACACTTTCTATGCGAACGCCGCCGCGAACGCCCCGGCGCGCGCGCGTGTTCACGCGTGCGCGTGTCCGTGTTGTTGTTGTTTCCGTCCGTCGAGCGGGGCAGGTGCATGACATAAACAGTCGCCATTTTATGTGCATTTACCTACCGGCCGCTCGCATCGAGCGGTCGTTTTGTTTTGGGTGAACTTGAGGCCAGCCCGCGCGGCGTTAGCATCCAATGAAGACTATGTCACCAATCGCAGCACACGACTCCGCTCAGACGGGCGTCGATCTCATGTCGAGCATCGGGCGCACGCCGCTCGTGCGTCTCGGCCGCGTGGCGCGGGAGGTTCCGGCGGGCGTCGAGGTCTACGCGAAGGCGGAGCATCTGCATCCGGGCGGTTCGGTTAAAGACCGCGCGGCGCGCGCCATGTTGCTCGCGGGCGAACGCGCCGGTCTGCTCAGGCCGGGCAAGACCATCCTCGACGCGACGAGCGGCAACACCGGCATCGCCTACGCCATGCTCGGCGCGGCGCGCGGCTATCCGGTCACGCTGTGCCTGCCGCGGAACGCCAATTTCGAGCGCAAGCGAACTTTGCGTCTCTACGGCGCGCACCTCGTCGAGACCGATCCGGCGGAAGCGACCGACGGCGCGCAGCGGCGTGCGCGCGCGCTGGCCGAGGCCGAACCGGAAAAATATTTCTACCCGGATCAATATAACAACGAGGCCAACTGGCGCGCGCATTACGACGGCACCGCCCCGGAAATCTGGGAGCAGACGGGCGGGCGCATCACCCATTTTCTCGCCGGTCTCGGAACGTCGGGCACCTTCGTCGGCACGGCGCGCCGCTTGAAAGAGTTGAACGAAAACATTCGCGCCGTCTCGATGCAGCCCGATTCGCCCTTTCACGGCCTCGAAGGGATGAAGCACATGGCGTCCGCGCTCGTGCCCGGCATTTACGACCCGGCGGTCGCGGATGAAAACGTCGAGGTGCGGACGGAAGACGCGCAGGAGATGACGCGCAGGCTCGCGCGCGAGGAGGGCTTGCTGGTCGGCGTCAGTTCGGGCGCGAACGTCTTCGCCGCGCTGCGTCTGGCGCAGAGGCTCGCGCCCGGCGCGGTCGTCGTCACCATCCTGTGCGACGGGGGCGGCAAGTACCTGAGCGAAAACTTCTGGGAGGAGAAGTCTTAAATGATTGTGCTCGAACGGGAGCAGGAGGAAGCGATCCGACGGCACGGCGAGGCCGAGTATCCGGAGGAGTGCTGCGGCCTGCTCCTCGGGCGCATCGAGGCGGATGGAGGGCGGCAAAAGACGGTCGTGGAAGTTTATCCCGTCTCCAACGCGCGCGAGGACGAGGCGCGCCATCACCGCTCGCTGATCCTGCCCGGCGAGTACGTGCGCGGCGAGCGTGAGGCGCGCGCGCGCGGTTTGGAGGTGGTGGGGAATTACCACTCGCACCCGGATCACCCGGCCGAGCCGTCCGCGTTCGACCTCGCGCACGCGTGGCCGACGTGGTCATACATCATCGTCGCGGTGAGCGCAGGCCGCGCGCGCGACCTGCGTTCGTGGGAGATGCGCGCGGATCGTTCGCGCTTCGATGAAGAGGAAATTTTGAAAGGAAGTTGATTTTATGACAGTCACCATCTCAATCCCGACCGCGCTCCGGCAGTATGCCGGGGGGCAGGCGGAACTTGAAGTCGAGGCAGGGACGGCGGGCGCGGCCTTGGAGCGTCTTACGACGACGCACCCGGAACTGCGACAGCATCTCTATAGCGAGCAGGGCACGCTCAGGAACTTCGTCAACGTGTACGTGAACGACGAAGACGTGCGGCACGCGCGCGGGTTGGAGACGCCGCTCAAGGAAGGCGACGCGATCTTGATCGTGCCCGCGATCGCGGGCGGCGCGCCGACCGCGGAAAAGGAGGACGCTGCGCCTGTTGCCGCTGCTGCGGCGGCGGAAGAGGAAACTCTACCGACGCTCTCGAACGACGAGATCGCGCGTTACAGTCGTCATCTCATCATGCCGGAGGTCGGCATGGAGGGGCAGCGGCGGTTGAAGGCCGCGAGCGTGTTGATGATCGGCACGGGCGGACTCGGCGCGCCGCTCGGCATGTACCTGGCGGCGGCGGGCGTCGGGCGGCTCGGCATCGTGGACTTCGACGTGGTTGACGAGTCGAACCTGCAACGACAGATCATCCACGGCACGAGCGATGTCGGGCGTCCGAAAGTCGCTTCGGCGCGCGACCGCCTCTCGAACATCAACCCGCACGTCCACATCGAAACGCACGAGACGCGGCTGTCTAGCGAGAACGCTCTCGCCCTGTTTCACGACTACGACATCATCGTTGACGGGACGGACAACTTCCCGACGCGCTATCTCGTCAACGACGCGTGCGTGCTCCTGGGCAAGCCGAACGTCTACGGCTCGATCTTCCGGTTCGAGGGACAGGCGAGCGTCTTCTGGGCACAGGGCGAGGGCGGGCGCGGCGCGTGCTATCGCTGTCTGTACCCGGAGCCGCCGCCGCCCGGCCTCGTGCCTTCGTGCGCGGAGGGCGGCGTGCTCGGCGTGCTGCCCGGCATCGTCGGCGCGATTCAGGCCAACGAGACGATCAAACTTATTCTGGGCGCGGAGAGCGGAAGCAGCCCGCTCATCAACCGGCTGCTCCTGTTCGACGCGTGGCGGATGCGCTTCCGCGAGTTGAAGTTGAGGAAAGACCCGCAGTGCCCGATCTGCGGCGAACACCCGACCATCACCGCGTTGATCGACTACGAAGCGTTCTGCGGTCTCAAGCCTCCCGCGCAGGAGCAGGCGGAAGCGGACGCGCAGGGGATACAAGAGATCACCGCGACCGAACTCAAGGAACGTCTGGACAGGGGCGACGACCTCCGGATCATAGACGTGCGCGAGCCGAACGAATACGAGATCGCGCGCCTGCCCGGCGCGACGCTCATCCCGCTCGGGCAAGTGGTGAACCGGATGGACGAGCTTGACGCCGCGCGCGAGACAATCGTGCATTGCAAACTCGGCGGGCGCAGCGCGAAGGCGATAGACGCGCTCCGGCGGGCGGGCTTCAAAGGACGCTTGCTCAACTTGACGGGAGGAATCACGGCGTGGTCTAACGAAGTTGACCCGACGGTTCCCAGGTATTAGCAGAGGCGAAAATCAAACGGCGGCGGGGCGGGTGCGAACAGTGGCGAATTCCTTGTGGCAGGCGGAGGATCAGGCGGCGCGGCTGGCCGAATTGACGAGCGGCGACCCGGCCGTGAAGGAACTTCCCCTGCGGCGCGACGTGCGCTCGCTCGGCCTCCTGCTCGGCCGCACGCTCAAGCGGCAGGTCGGCGAAGAACTCTACAACAACGTCGAGTTGCTGCGCGGTTTGACGGGCGAGCATCGCGGCGCGAAGGCCGAACTCGCGGCGTCCGACGCCGTCGCGCCGGACGCGCCGCCCGCCGAAGTTGATCCGATGGCGCGCGCCGAAGAGGTCGTCGCCGGCTTGAACGTCGTCGAGGCATATCAACTGACCAAAGCCTTCGCCATCTACTTCGAACTCACCAACCTCGCCGAAACCAATCACCGCAAGCAGCGTCGGCGCGCGCGCACGCTGGCCGCGAACCTTCCGGCTCTGCCCGGCACGTTTCGCGGCACGCTGGAGCGTCTGAGGGAGGCGGGCATTGGTTGGCAAGACGCGCTCGAAGCGTTGCGCCGCATCACCGTCACGCCCGTCTTCACCGCGCACCCGACGGAAGTGGCGCGCCGGACGATTCTCTTCAAACGTCGCCGCATCGCCGAAGGGCTTGAACGCCTGAGCCGCCTGCCGCTCTCGGACGCGGAGGCCGCCGCCGCGCAGGAAACCATCGAGCGCGAGATCACCGCGCTCTGGCAAACCGACGACATCCGCCGCCGCCAACCCACCGTCGCCGACGAGATCATGATGGGTCTCGACTATTACCCATCGGTGTTGATTCGCACGCTGCCTGATGTCTACGCGGAGATGGCGAGCGGTTTCGCGCAGGTGTACGACGCCCGCCTTGAGCCGCACGCCTTGCCGTGCGTGATCAGTTTTGCTTCCTGGATCGGCGGCGACCGCGACGGCAACCCTTACGTCACCGCCGCCACGACCCGCGAGGCTCTGCGGCTCGCCCGCCACACGATTCTCGACTACTACCTCGACGCCCTCGATCACTTGCAGGAACAACTCAGTCTCTCGACGCATCAGGTCGAAGTCTCGACGCGTCTGCAAGCGAAGTTTGAAAGTTACGGCGAGACGCTGGCGGGAGCGCAGGCGGAAGTCGGCAGCCACCCGCCCGCCGAAATCTACCGGCGTTTTCTCGCCGACGTGCTCCACCGCCTGCGCGCGACGCGCGAAGCCCCGGCCGGAGTTGACGGATACGCGGAGGCCGCGGCTTTCATCGAAGACCTGCTCATCATCCGCGATAGTCTCGTCGAGCATGTGGGCGGCGAGTTGGCCGAAGGGCTGCTCGATCCGCTCCTGCGCCAGGCCGAGACGTTCGGCTTTCATCTCCACACGCTCGACATCCGGCAGCACGCGCGCGTCCACGCCCACGCCGTGCGAGAACTCGCGGGCGGCCTGCGGTTCGACCCCCCGGCGGACGCGAACGCGCCCGCCCGCGACAACTCGCCCGAGCGCATTCCCGCCGTTTCGACGGAGACGGCCGCGCTCCTCGATAGCCTGCGCGAGGTCGCGGAATTGAAGCGCACGTTTTCGCCGCAGGCCATACGCGCCTACGTCATCAGCGGCGCGGCCACCGGAGACGATGTGCTGTCGCTCCTGTGGCTCATGGAACTCTGCGGCGTGCGGGCGGCGGCCGCGAGCGAGCGCAAGAATGATCCGGGCGTGATGCCCGTGCCCCTCTTCGAGTCGATTGAGGATTTACGCGGCGCGCCGGAAGTTTGCCGCCGCCTCTGGACTTCCGCTCTCTACGCGCCTTACCTCGATTCGTGGGGACGCGCGCAGGAGATCATGCTCGGCTATTCCGACTCGAACAAAGACGGCGGGATGATCACGAGCACCTGGGAAATTTACAAAGCGCACGACGAATTGCACCGCGTGGCGCGCGAGTGCGGCGTTCGGCTCAGTCTCTTTCACGGGCGCGGCGGCACGGTCGGGCGCGGCGGCGGCCCCACGCATCGCGCCATCGCCGCCCAGCCGCCCGGAGCCTTCACCGGCAGGATCAGGATCACGGAGCAGGGCGAGGTCTTGAACTTCAAATACGCCGACGCCGTGCTCGCCGAACGCAGTTTCGAGTTGATGGTCGCCGCCTCGCTCGATGCCCTCGCGCGCCCCGGCGCGTTCCCGGTCGAAGCGGAGTGGACGGCGGCGATGGAGGAGATGTCGGCCGAGGCGTTCGCCTTTTACCGCGCGTCGGTGGTGGAAAGCGCGGAGACGCTGCGCTACTTTCAAGAGGCGACCCCGGTGCGGGAATTCGAACTGGCAAAGAGCGGTTCGCGCCCGAGCCGGCGCGGGGCGGAAGGAAAGGCGATGAGCGACCCGCGACAGGAGATCGCTTCCCTGCGCGCGATCCCGTGGGTCTTCGGCTGGATGCAGAGTCGCCACGTGCTGCCCGCGTGGTTCGGCGTCGGCCACGCGCTCACGCGCTATTGTCTGGCGCACGACGACGGCGAGGATTTGCTCCGCACGATGATGGGAAAGTTTCCGCTCTTTCACGACCTCATCAGCAACGTCGAAAACGGGCTGGCGAAAGCCGACCTCTCGATCGCGCGCCGCTACAGTCTGCTGGTCGAGGACGAAGCATTGAGAGCGCGCGTGTGGCGGATGATCGCGGCGGAGTTCGAGCGCACGCGCGAGATGATCCTGCTCATCACCGGCCAGAGAGAGTTGCTGGAGAACAACCCCGTCCTCACCCGCTCGATTCGTCTGCGCAATCCTTACGTCGATCCGATGAGCTTGATTCAGATTGAACTGCTGCGCCGCAAGCGCGGCGGCGAGGAGAGCGAAGAGTTGAACTACGCGCTCGCCGCGACCATCAACGGCATCTCGGCGGGGCTGCGCAACACGGGTTAGCGATTGCCGCGAGGCGTTTCCCCGCCGCTCGCGGCATTGCGTGCCGTCCGGCTCGTCAGTCGAACGAGACGGTGCGTTTTTGTTCGTTGCTTTGCAGCGCGAGTTCGATAATGCGGATCGTGTTTTTCGCCTCGGCGGGCTTCACGGCCAGTTCCTCCCGCCCGGCAATCACCCCCGCGATGTTTTGATAGTAAGACTGGTAGGAACCCGGTAAGGTTTCGAGGCGCCCGGTGAAATGTAAGCCGCCGAGTCCGGTGTTGAGCTTGCCCCACATCGCTTCGGGTTCCGTTCCCCAATCCGGTTCCGCGGGCGTGCGGCCATGCTTGAGCGCGTCTTCCTGCGGGTCTGTGCCGTATTTGACGAAAGAGCCTTCCGTGCCGTGCAGGCTGAAACGCGCCCCCGGCTCCCGCGCCAGCATCCCCGCCCCGAGCGTCACTTTCAAGTTCTCGTAATGCAACGTCAACTCGAAATCGTCGGCCGCCCGCGCCCACTCTCTCTGTATCCTGACATCGGCCGTGACCGACTGCGGCAGGCCGAACAGGACTAACGCCTGATCGATGAGGTGCGAACCGAGGTCGTAGAGAATCCCGTTGCCCACGCCCTCCTGCTCGCGCCAGGCGTTCGGCCGCCGGTAGTTTCTGAAACGATCGAAACGAGACTCATACGCCACGAGTCGTCCGAGATGCTGCGCGCTCAATAGCTGCCTGACCGTCAGAAAATCGCCGTCCCAACGACGATTCTGATGGACGCTGATGAGACGTTTGCGCTCGAACGCGAGGTCGATCAGTTGTTGCGCCTGCTCCGAAGTGTCGGTGAAAGGTTTCTCGACGACGACGTGCTTACCGGCCGAGAGGGCTTGGCGGGCTAACTCGAAGTGAGAACTGTTCGGCGTGGCGACGACGACGAGCGCGATCTCTTCATCCGCCCAGAGGGCTTCGGCGTCCGTCACGACTTCGACCCACGGGTAACGCTCGCGGGATGCAATGCCGCGCCGCTCGACCACTGTCTTCAATCGAAGGGCGGGGAGCGAAGTGATGACGGGCGCGTGGAAGACGCGTCCCGCCATGCCGTAGCCGATCAACCCCACGCCGATTTGATGCTTCACCGCCGGCTCCACAAATCTTCAGCCCTCGAACCGGACGGAACGCGTGTCGCGCTCCTTGCCGGTCGGGACGGAGAGCGGCGCGTATAGCTCCGGCCGCCGCGCCTGCATCCAACGTCGCCCCGAAGAGGTTTGGAGCACCTCAGCGTCGAGGTCGGCGATCACCATGTCGTCGTCGGCTTTGCCCGTCTCCGCTAAAATCTCGCCGTAAGGGTCGAGGATCATGGCGTTGCCCGTCCGCACCTCGTCGTCGTCCGTGCCGACGCCGTTGCTGAACAGCAGAAACATCCCGTTGTCGTGCGCCCGCGAGGGCAGCCAGCGCATCAGCCACCCGCGCCCTTTCGGCCCGCGCAGTTCGGCCTCGATGGCCTCCGGGTCGCTCTTGCGCCGCTCCCAGAGTTCGGGGTCGATCGCGCCCATCGCACGCGGGCTGCGCGAGCGGCAACCGCCGGTCTGGTGCGGGGCGAGCAGAATTTCCGCGCCCGCCAGCGCGGTCATCCGCGCGTTCTCGATGATGTTGTTGTCGTAACAGATGAGCACGCCGACCCGGCACCCTTGCGGCAGGTCGAAGACGGTGTAGGCGTCGCCCGACTTCATGTACTCACCTTCAAAGGCGTGGAGCTTGCGATGACACGCGGTGCGGCCGTCCGGCATCGCCACGACATAGCTGTTGTACAGCGACCTGTCCTCCGCCCGCTCGATCAGCCCCGCGCCGATCGTCATCCCATGCTGCGCCGCGAGCGAGAGCAAGAACCCGGTTGACGCTCCCGTGGGCACCGCCTCCGCGAGGCCGTCAACTTCTTCACGCGAGAGGTTGCGAACGTGCCAGTAGCCGGTGATGCACATTTCGGGAAACGCGATCAACTCTACCTGCCGGGCGGCCGCCTGCTCGACGAACCCCCGTATCTTCTCAAGGTTGGCCGTCTTGTCGCCCGGCGAATGTTGAAACTGCACGGACGCGGCGCGGATATTCTTCATCATGATTTTTAGCGTTAAGGAAAGCGGGCGCGAAAGTTATAAGTTTAAGGGCTGACGAGATAGCGTCGATACCCGGCGGCGACCAACTCTTCGTAGGCCGCCCACACGTCGTCCGGGATGTCCTGGTGAATCTGATAGCCCCGCTCCGGGTACACTTTGATCCGTTGCAAATCTCCCACCATGATGCCGACTACGTCGTCGCTCGATAACTCCCGGTTCGTATATTGCTCCAGGTACTCTTCAAACGACACTTGCGCCGAGGTGACGAGGACTTCTTTTTCAGGCCAGAACTTTCTGAACGTGGCATAGCTTCTGCGCTCCATGTAGGGCTTTTGCACGAGGATAAACTTGCCGGGGTCGAGACCCCGCTCGGCCAGCAGAGCCTTGGTCAGGATGATGTTCTCGCCCGTGTTCGTCGAGCGGTTCTCGACCAAGATGCACTCCGGCGGCACGCCCAGGCTCACGGCGATCCGCGCAAACTGGTCGGCCTCCGGCTCGCTCCACATCTTTCCGGTAATCGCCCCCAGCCCGCCCGAAAAGATCAGCCACGGGGCGAAGCCTTCCAGAAACAACTGCGCGCCGCGCTCCGCCACCCTCACGTCGTAGCTGCACAGCACGAGGATGGCGTCCGCCCGTTCGAGTTGATGGTTCAGGCGATGGAATCGCCAGAGCTTCCGCGCCAGCTCTCGTATGTGATTGTCCATCTCGGGCAAAATGCTGGTCAAGCCGGACGACGATAGTGAAACTAATAGTTGGCCGGATTCGCTCAGGGACGGGGAAGGCACCGAAGCGCGCGCCCCGCCTCAGTCGCTCATCCCCAGCGCGGACGCCGCGCCCGTTGATTTTCTTCCCCGGCGAGCGCGCGGCGGGCGAGTCAGCGAACGCCGAGCAGAATCTCCAGCGTCAGTTGATCGAGCCGTTCGTAGGGCAGGCGTTTGGCGGCGAGCGCGCGGCGGTCGAAGGCGTGTGCATCGAGGCGCGCGTGCTGCTCCGGGTCGAACTTGCCGGTCGCCGGGATGCCGGGCGCGCCCTCGTTGATCTCTGCGAGCAACGACTGAATTTCCGCGTCCTCGTTCCAGCGGCGCGCCTTCTCTTTCAAGATGAGATAGGTGCGCATGCTGCCGCGCGTGAAGTCTCTGACGCCCTCGTAGTCTTCGGTGCGGTAGGCGTGGGAATCGAAATGCCGCATCCCTTCGTAGCCGACATCCTCCAGAAACTTGACGAGATAGAACGCCTGACGCGGGCTGGCGGAACCGAAACGGAAATCCTGATCGTAACGGCCGGGTATCTGATCGTTGAGATCGATGTGAAAGAGTTTGCCCGCCTCCCAGGCCTGCGCCACGGCGTGAGTGACGTTCAAGCCCGCCATCGTCTCGTGCGCGAACTCGGGATTGACGCCGACGAGTTCGCGGTGGTCGAGCGTTTCGATGAGCGCGAGATAGGCTCCCGTCGTGGGAAAGTAGATGTCGCCGCGCGGCTCGTTCGGCTTGGCTTCGAGCGCGAACTTGTAACCGTAGCCCTGCGCGATGGAATACTCGCACAGGTAGTTCAACGCCTCGCGGAAACGCTTGACGGCGTCGGCCGGGTTGCGGCACGCATCCGTCTCCGTGCCCTCGCGCCCGCCCCACAGCACGAAAATCTGCGCGCCGAACTCCGCGCCCAAATCCATCGCGCGACACGTCTTTTGCAAAGCGTAGGCGCGCACCGCCGCGTCGTTGGCCGTAAACGCGCCGTCGCGGAAGGCGGCATCGTAAAAGAGATTCACGGTCGCCATCGGCACTTTCAGCCCGTGCGTCTCGCAGGCCGCGCGAAACTCGGCGACGATGCGGTCGCGCTCGGCGGCGGTGGCGTCGATGGGCACGAGATCGTTGTCGTGGAAGTTGACGCCGTAGGCTCCCGCCTCGGCCAGCAGGCGCACGGCCTCGACGGGCGCGAGCGCGTCGCGGACGGCGTCGCCGAACGGGTCGCGCCCGCGGTTGCCGACCGTCCACAGGCCGAAGGTGAATTTATGTTCCGGGCGCGGCGCGTATGTATCTTGAGTCATGTTCCCACCTATCATGTCGGTAAATTTAATCAATTCGAGACCAGCTTTAATCAATTCGAGACCAGCGAAGCGCGAACTTTACAACACATCGCGCAGAGCCGGGTAGACCGCTCGATAAACCCTGTAGCGTTCGTTCATCATGCGCGCGGAGGCCGCATCTGGCTCGATGCGCGCGCGCACGCGCACGGTCGCCGCGCACGCTTCGTCAACGGTTGACCACGCGCCGCCGCCCACCCCCGCGAGCAGAGCCGCGCCGTAGGCCGCGCCTTCTTCGGCCGCGGGCAGCTCAACCGTCTGCCCGTAAACGTCGGCCTGAATCTGCCGCCACAAACTTGAGCGCGCGCCGCCGCCGCCGAGTTTGATCGCACGAACGGGCACCTCCATCTCCGCGAAAATCGTCAGCGTATCGCGCAGAGAGAAGGCGACGCCTTCGAGAATGGCGCGGACGATGTGCGCGCGCGTGTGGCTCATCGTCAGGCCGACGAGCGCGGCGCGGGCGCGCGGGTCGAGGTGCGGCGTGCGCTCGCCCATCAGGTAAGGCGTCCAGAGCAGGCCGTCCGCTCCCGGCGGCGCACCGGCCGCCTCCGCACACAATATTTCGTAAGCGTCGCGCGCGTCGTCCGCCGCCGCCGCGCCTTCCACGCCCGCGCCGAAGCGGTCGCGAAACCAGCGCAGGGAGAGTCCGGCCGCCTGCGTCACGCCCATCACGTGCCAACGCCCCGGCACGGCATGGCAGAAAGTGTGGACGCGCCCACGGCGGTCGAGCGCGGGTCGGTCGGTGGCGGCGAACACGACGCCCGAAGTGCCGATGGTTGCGCTGACCGAACCGGGACGCACCACGCCCAGCCCCACCGCGCCCGCCGCCTGATCGCCCGCCCCCGCCACCACCGGCGTGCCCGCGCGCAACCCCGTCGCCCCCGCTCCTTCCGCCGACACGCGCCCGCACACTTCCGGCGATTCGTAGACGGCGGGCAGCAGGCTCCGCTCGATGCCGGTGCGCGCGAGTATTTCGTGCGACCACGCGCGCTCGCCGACGGCGAACAGCAGCGTTCCCGAAGCGTCGGCCACGTCCGTCGCGCGCTCGCCCGTCAAACGCAGCCGCACGTAATCCTTCGGCAGCAACACCGTCCGCACGCGCTCCCAGAGGCGCGGCTCGTGTTCGCGCACCCAGAGCATTTTGGGGAGCGTGAAATTGGCGAGCGCGGGGTTCAGGACGAGTTCGATGAGACGCGCCTCGCCCACTTGCTCGGTGAGCGCGCGACACTGTTCGTCGGTGCGCACGTCGCACCAGATGATCGAGGGGCGCAACACTTCGTCGCGTTCGTCGAGCAGGGTCGCGCCGTGCATCTGCCCCGATAAGCCGATGCAGTCGATCTCGTCCGCGCCCACCGCGCCGCCCGCGAGCGCGGCGCGCACGGCCTCGCTCGCCGCCCGCCACCAGTCGCGCGCGTCCTGCTCCGCCCAGCCCGCCTGCGGCGACGCGAAGGCCGCGTGCTCGCTCGTCGCCGCCGCCACGACGCGCCCCGTCTCGTCAACGACGACGGCGCGCGTCCCGCCCGTGCCCACATCGATCCCCAGAAATTTCATCCCGGTTTTTCTCTCACGCTCCGCGTCGCGTCGCTCAGGCTCTCGCCGTGCGCCGTTGCAGCATTTGATCGGCGATGACGCCGACGAGGATCACGCCGCCCATCACGGCGAAGTTGAGCGAGGAAGGGATGCCGAGCAGGTTGACGAGATTCTGCAAAACTTGCAGGAGAGCCGTCCCGATCAGGATGCCGATGATCGAGCCTTCGCCGCCGCGCAAACTACAGCCGCCGAGGACGGCCGCCGCGATGCCGTACAACTCGAAGAAGTTGCCGTGCGACGAAGGCGAGATCGAGTTGGTGTAAAAAGCGAAGATGATCCCGGCGATGCCGACGAGCACGCCGTTGATGACGTATGCGCTGGCGATGATCTTGCGGGAGTTGATGCCGGAGTAGCGCGCCGCCGTCTCGTTGCGCCCGACGGCGAACAGGTATCGCCCGTAGGCCGAGCGGTGCAGCACGAACCACATGACGACGCTGACGATGATGAGGATGATGAACGGCGTCGGCACGCCGAAGAGGCTGCCCGTCGCGATGTCGCGCAGCGTCTCGAACCCGGCGGCGTTGCCGAAGCCCATCGTCTCGTCGTTGGCGACGAAGCGCGCCAGCCCACGGTAGAACAGCAGCCCGCAGAGCGTGACGATGAAGGGCTGCAAATTGAGCTTCGTGATGAGCAAGCCGTGCAGCGCGCCTAAGGCCGCCGCGACGGCGATGATCGCCACGACGGCGACCGCCCCCGGCCAGCCCGCTTTCGTGAGCATCAGCGAGAGCAGCACGCCGAGCAGGGCGAAGACCGAGCCGACCGAGAGATCGATGCCGCCCGTGATGATGACGAGTCCCAACCCGATGCTGAAGATGCCGTAAGCCCCGACGAGGCGCGCCATGTTCTGCAAGTTCGCCCCGGCGAGGAAGCGCGGGTTCAGGATCGCGACGACGATGCACAGGACGACGAGCAGCAGGAATGTTCCGAGTTCTTTTTTCATTTTTTCAGAGGGATGACTTAATGGCGAGTTGATGCCGCGCGCAGTTTATATGGGTTCACTTTTCGCCGCCGAGGGCGAGCAACGAGGGCACTGCCGCCTGTGTGCGTCACAGCCGTTGCTGCCGTACTCAATGCCGCAGTCGGAACAACGCATCACCCATATCCTGGCGAAGCGGTGCGTCGTACTTGGAGCGTCCGTCTTTCGCACAAGTTCCTGCCTGTTGATGTTTGTTTCGCCTATATTCATAACACTAACTTTTCCGCGAAGCGGCAGAGCACATAGTTGGATACTTGACGGAGATTGACGGAAAGTAGTTCGCGCCGACCGTCAAGCGGCGGCGACGGCCAGGCGCATGACGTTCTCCTCCGTGCATTCCGCGCGCGGGAGGATGCCGGTCAGCTTGCCTTCGTGCATCACGGCGATGCGATCGCTCACGTTCAAAATCTCTTCCATGTCGGACGAGATCATCAGCAGCGCGACGCCCGCCTCGGCCAACTTCCGCATCAGTTCGTAAATCTCCGCCTTCGCGCCCACGTCCACCCCGCGCGTCGGCTCGTCGAAGATCAAGACCTTCGGACTCAGCGAGAGCCATTTCGCCAACACGACTTTTTGCTGGTTGCCGCCGCTCAGGTTTCCGGCGGCCACCTCGACCGACGGCGTTTTGACGTTCAGTTTTTTGCAGATGTCGGTGGCCGCCGTGCGCTCGCGCTCGCGCGAGACGAGTCCGGCCGAAGCGTAGCGTTTGAGCGCGGGCAGGGTGACGTTCTCACGGATCATCATGTCGGTGATCAGCCCGGCGTGGCGGCGGTCTTCGGGAATGAGATAGATGCCGTGCCGGATGGCGTCGCGCGGCGAGCGCACGCGGAGCGGGCGGCCGTCGAGCGTGATCCGCGAATCGCTCGCGCCGTCAACGCCGAAGATCGTTTCGGCCACCTCGGTGCGTCCCGAACCGACCAGTCCGGCCAGGCCGAGTATCTCGCCCCGGCCGACGGAGAAGGAGACTTCCTGCTGCGGGTAACGGCTCGTGCGCAGACCTTCGACCTGTAGGTAATCCGCGCCCACCGCGCCGGTCGGCTGGTGGTAGAAATTATCGAGATTGCGCCCGACCATGAGCTTGACCATCCGCTCATGCGTGATCTCTTCGCGCGCGAGTTGCCCGGCGTTTGCGCCGTCGCGCAAGACGACGGCGCGATCCGAAATCTCTTCCACCTCGCTCAGGCGGTGCGAGATGTAGATGATCGCGACGCCCTGCGCTTTCAACTCCTTGACGAGCGCGAGCAGGCGCGCCGTCTCCGTCAGCGTCAAACTGGAAGTCGGCTCGTCCATGATGAGCAGGCGCGCGTTGAGCGATAGTGCCTTAGCGATTTCGACCAACTGCTGCTGCGCGATGGAGAGTTTGCCGAGCAGCGTGTCGGGCGGCACGTTCAAGCCCAGACGCCCCAGATAGGTGCGCGTCTCGGCGCGCATGCGTTTGCGGTCGATCAAATTGAGAAAGCCGCCGCGCACCGGCTCGCGGCCGAGAAAGACGTTCGCCGCCACGTCGAGGTTGTCCAGCACGTTCAGTTCCTGGTGGATGAAGGCGATGCCGTGCTTGATGGCGTCCGAGACGGACTGAATGTGAGCGGGCGCGCCGTCAATGGAGATCGTCCCGGCGTCGGGTTGATGCACGCCGCCGAGAATCTTCATGAGCGTCGATTTGCCCGCGCCGTTTTCGCCGACGAGCGCGACCGCTTCGCCCGCCGAGATGTCGAAATCCACGCCCCTCAAAGCATGCACGCCCCCGAAGCGTTTCTCGATGCCCTGCATTTTGAGAATCTGAGTCATAGTGAAAATCCGTGTGCCCGGTCTCCGACGTGTGCGCCGGGGCGACGGGCGGCGCGCCCGCAGTAGAGAGAGCGCGCGCGCAACCCCGCAACGCGCCTCTCTCTCTCAGGTCATGATTAACTTCTGCCGCGCAGCCCGTTGATCTTGCGTTGAAACTCCTCGATGCCGTCGCGCTTGATGACGAGCGTGGGCACGATGACTTTCTTATCGGCCGGAATCGCGCTGCGGTCGCCCCGCACCGCCTGCGCCATCATCTTGATGGCCTGATAGCCGAACTCGTAAGGCTGCTGCACCACGGTGGCGTAGATCGAACCGTCGCGCACCCCGGCGAGCGTCTCGTCCTCTTCGTCGAAGGCGACGATCTTGATCTGGCCGGTCTTCCCGGACTCTTTCACGGCGTTCACGATGGCCGGGCCGTTATAGCTCCACAAGCCCACGAGACCTTTCACTTCCGGGTAGCGGACGAGCGTGTCGGAGACGTTGGACTTCGCGCGCACGCGGTCTGTATCGTCCGTGCGTACGTCGATGATCTCGACGTTGGAGCCTTGCAACGCCTCCCTGATGCCCTGCGTGCGCTCCTGCGCGTTGCGCGCATCGGACTTGCCGACGAACAGCATGATGCGTCCGCCTTCGGGAATGGCCTCTCTGATGAGCGTCCCGGCCTGCCGACCGGCGGCGACGTTGTCCGTGCCGACGTAGGCGGCGCGCTCGCTCTGCGGCGCGTCCGAATCCTGGGTGAAGACGAGCGCCTGCCTGGCCGTATCGTTGATCAGTTGCGTCTGGTTGGCCGGGTCTACGGGCGAGATGGCGATGGCGTCGATGCCCTTCGCCAGCAGGTCGTCCACGATGCGCTTTTGATCGGCGGCCGTGCCGTCGGGGGGCATACGAAACTCGACGGACACGTCCGTCAACTCTTCGTCGGCCTTCTCGGTTCCGCGGCGCGCGATCGTCCAGAAGTCGGAAGCGTTGTTGGTGACGAAGGCGAACTTCTTGGCGGCTTGCCCGGTCGCCTGACCGCCGCCGCCGCCTCCGGTCTGCGTGCCGTTCTGTTGGCAGGCCGAAAGGATCAGCAGGAGGGTCAAAGTAATAAGTGCCGTGCGGGTGCTCAGTTTCATGTGCGTCTCCTAATTAAGTTGTTAAATTGCGGTATGACTTTTGACGGGATGGGGCGCGTTGTGGCGGCTGAATAGATAATCGCCGCGATTGCGCTCTCGGCGCGCGCCGCTTCAATGCGCCGCCGATAATATCACCCGGCGACGGATAGCGCGCGGGTCGGCCTGAAAATCTTCACGCGCCCGGCGACCGGGTGCGACCGCAGGTTGCGGCGAAACTTTAATACGGGCCGCGAATCAGGTCGGCGACGCGAGCGTGATAGAACTCCTTGAGACGCAGGTGCAAGTCTTCGCTCAGAGGAGGCAGCGCGCTGGCCGCCACGTTGCGTTCGACCTGCGACGCCTTGCTCGCGCCGGGGATCACCGTGCTCACCGCCGCGAAGTCGAGAATCCACCGCAGCGACATCTGCGCCATCGTTATGCCCTCCGGCACGGACGGCTTCAACGCATCGGTTAGTTCGACTCCGGCGACGAACGGCAGCCCGGCGAACGTCTCGCCGACGTTGAACTGCCGGCCGTCGCGGTTGAAGTTCCGGTGATCGGTTTCGGGAAAGGTCGTCTCTCGCGTGAACTTGCCCGAGAGCAGCCCGCTCGCCAGCGGCAGCCTGACGATGAGCGCGACGCCCTTCTCGCGCGCGGCGTCGAAAAGCTCAATCGGCTTCCGGCGGAAAAGGTTGAAAATGATCTGGAGCGAAGCCACGCCCTCCTGTTCGAGACACAGACGCGCTTCCTCGTCCGATTCCACGCTGACGCCGAAGTGCTTGATCTTGCCCTCGCGCCGCAGCGTGCGCAGGGATTCGAAAACCTCGCCTTCGCGCAGCACGTCGGTCGGAATACAGTGGAGTTGCGTCAGGTCGAGGGCTTCCACGCCGAGGCGCGCGAGCGAGTTTTCGGTGTGCGCGCGCAGCGACTTGAGCGAAAAGTTTTCCGGCCACCCCGGCTCTGGGAAACGACCCAGTTTAGAGGCGACGATGATCTCCCGGTCGCAACCGCGGAGAAACTTGCCGATGATGCTTTCGCTGCGGCCGAGGCCGTACACGTCGGCGGTGTCGAAGAAATTGACGCCGTGCTCGACGGCCGCCGCGAGCGTGTCGAGCGCGGCGCGTTCGTCCACCGCGCCCCATTCCGCTCCGCCGAGTTGCCACGTGCCCAAACTTATTTCAGAAACATTCCATCCCGTTCGACCGAACGCGCGATACTTCATCAAGTGCGAACCCTCCACCCGGCCATGATTGACGCGTATACTCTCATACGGAAACCTTCCCCCGCAAAGTCGAGCGCGAAATATCGTCGCCGCCCGGCCTGTGCGCCTCGCGCTCCGGCGCTTTGGCGAGTCTGATCGAACTCGGTTATGATGTGCGGCCACGCCCGGTTCCCCGGATTCACAGACCCGCGCGAACTTCCGGCCTCCGGCCTTGAACGCGTAATCAAATCGTCATTCGTTGAGGAGACAAGCAAATCAAGATGAAGCGCAAAGGGATAACTATATTGATGCTGGCATCCGCCGTCGCGCTGCTGTGCGGATTCCAGCGGCGGCCGGAGCCGGTGCGGGCGCAGCCGTTCGGCGAGGCGGACGGGCGGCCGGTGTCGCTCTACACGCTCACGAACCGTCGCGGAGCCACGGCGCAGATCACCAACTACGGCGCGACCGTGGTGTCGCTCAAAGTGCCCGACCGCAACGGCCGGTTCGACGATGTCGTGCTCGGCTACGACACGCTCGCAGGCTACCGGCAATCCACCTTTTACGTGGGGTCGGTCATCGGCCGCTACGCCAACCGCATCGCCAGAGGGCGGTTCGCGTTGCAGGGCAAGGAGTACAAACTGGCGGTCAACAACGGCGAGAACCACCTGCACGGCGGCCTCAAGGGCTTCGACAAGGCGGTCTGGCGGGCGCGCCCCGTGCCGACGCAGAGCGGCGCGTCGCTCGAACTGACCTATCTCAGCCGCGACGGCGAGGAAGGCTATCCCGGCAACCTCTCGGTGCGAGTCCTGTACACGCTGACCGAGAGAAACGAACTGAGGATCGACTACTCGGCGACCACCGACCGCGACACAGTCGTCAACCTTACCAATCACGCTTACTTCAATCTCGCCGGGCAGGGCAGCGGAGACATCCTCAAACACACCCTGCTGATCAACGCCGACCGCTTCATCCCGGCGGACGAAAAATCTATCCCGATTGGCGAGTTGCGCCCTGTGGCGGGAACGCCCTTCGACTTCCGCCGCGCCACGGCCATCGGCGCGCGCATCGAGCAGGACGACGAGCAGTTGAAGTTCGGCCGTGGTTACGATCACACTTTCGTGATCGACGGGCGGGCGGGAACGCTCCGGCGCGCGGCCACGGCGAGCGAGGCGACGACCGGGCGGGTGATGGAAGTGTGGACGACCGAACCCGGCATGCAACTCTACACCGGCAATTATCTTGAGAGCACGATGGTGGGCAAGGGCGGCCGGGCTTACGGTCAACGCCACGGCTTCTGTCTGGAGACGCAGCACTTTCCCGATTCGCCGAACCGGCCGACCTTCCCCTCGACCGTGCTGCGCCGGGGCGGACGTTTCAACTCGACCACCATTTACAAATTCTCGGCTCGTTAGCGCGCTGAGTCTCCCGGCGACGCGACGCGTGCGGAGAGAGCGCGCATGCGGCGCGTCGCCGGGAGACTCAGCGCGCGCAAGTCAGAGCGTCAAATACTCGCCCGCGTGCGCTATGGCGTGGGCGGCCTTCCCATAAAAATCGGGACTCCCGAAATTGCCCGACTTGAGCGTTAAGGGCAGGCGGAATCGCCCGAGTGAATAACAGAGGGGCACGCCCGGTTCGATGTTGCGCCCCACCCGCATCGCGCCGAGTTCGAGTCGGCGGCACACCGCCCCGGAAGTTTCCCCGCCCGCCACGATCAGGCCGCCGACCGCGTGCCCTTCGATCACTTCGAGCACGAGTTCCGCCAGCGCGGCGGCCAGCGCGTCGCCGAGCGCGGGAACGGACAGACCCCGCGCCGCCGCCCACGCCTGCACCCCGCGCACCTCTTCGCCCGCGCCCGAAGTGGTCATCAGGTAGTGTCTGCCCGCGCCCAACTCGCGGCGCGCCTCCGCGATGATCTCCGCGCGGTCGAGTTCGCGTTTGAGCAGGCGCGGCGGGTCGATGCGCCGCACCAGGATGCCTTGCTCCGCCGCCCAGGCGTTTTGGCGCAGGGTGGCCGCCGAGCAGCTACCGGCGACGAGCAGGCAGCCAGCGGCGGCGGCCGTCGTCGTGTTCGCCGACGCCGTGTTCGACGCGGGCGGGGCGGGCGTTGCCTGGCCGCCGAGCAAGCCGCGCTCGCGCCAGATGGCGGGCAGCTTCATGCCGAAGGCGGAACTTCCGGTAACGAGTCGCAGGTCGGCCACGGCGCGGCAGATGTTTTCCAGATGTTCGTCGTCAAGACAATCAACCAACGCGATGTGGACGCCGCCCGCGCGCAACTCGCGGAGGTGACTTTCCAACTCCGCCGCGCCCGCACGCACCACTTGATAAGGGGCGAGTCCGACGCGTCGCCGCGTCTGTTGGGCGAGGAGTTCGACCAGGTTCGGGTTCGTCATCGGCGTGAGCGGGTGCCCGCGCATGGAAGAGTCGCTGAGCAGTTGTTGGTGAACGAAGTGATAACCCTGATAAGTGGTGCGGCCGTTGACCGGCAGGGCGGGCAGCGCGACGGTGAAGTCTTCGGCGAGTTCGTCGAGCGCGGCGTCGATTGACGCGCCGATGTTTCCTTCGGGAGTGGAATCGAAGGTGCTGCAATACTTGAGTTGAAAGAGACGCGGGCGGCGCGCCTGCAATAGCCGGATGGCCGCGCGCGTGCGCTCGTAGGCCAGCGCGGGCGAGAGGTTGCGCGTGCCTTCCGCCATCACCACGGCCTCGTAGCCGCGCGTCCATTCCGCAAACTGCGCGGGCGCGGGCAGGTCTAAGACCAGGAGCGTGCGGACGCCCTGCCCGGCCAGCATGCCGGCCAGATCGCTCGCGCCCGTGTCGTCGTCGGCCACGGCCGCGAACACCAGTCGCCCCGTTTCGTTCAAGGGCTGGTGAGTTGAAATTGTCGGGGGATCGCTCGACATCTATTTGAGCGCGCGCCGGATGGCGTTCAGGCTGGTGTGCAAACTTGTGAGCACCGGCACGGCGATTTTCCCTGCGAGCCGGGGCAGCACGCGCGCCATCGAAATCTGAGCGAGCACGATCACGTCTACGTCGCGGGCGGCGAGCCGTTCGACCCCGGCGCAGAGAAGTTCGTCGTGCGCTTCGTCGTCGCCTGAGAGCAGCGCGTCGTATGCGCCGGGCACGACTTCGTGAACGATCTCCACCGTCGCGCCCGCCTCCCCGGCCGCTTCCGAAATGAGTTGCGAGGTGGGCGCGACGGTGGGCGCGAAGGTGGCCGCGACGCCGATCCGGCGGCGTCCCGCGCTGACGGCCTCGCGCGCCATCGCGTAGTCGATCTTCAGAATCGGCAACGCGAATTGCGGCGCGAGTCTTTCAACCATGTCCTTCGTGACCGACGAGCAGGTGACCATCACGAGTTCCGCCTCGTAGGTGCGGACGCCGACGCCGAGCATCTCCGCCAGCCGCGCCGAGACGGTCGCGTGCTCGCCGGCGGCGAGCAGCCGCAGCAGGCCGTCGTCCAGCAGGTTGGTGATCTCCAGGTCGGGCGCGGCCTCACCGTAGAACCGCATCAGGGGAGCGATGGCGGCGGGCGAAGTGTGAATGAGAACTATTTTTCTTTTCTTCATAGACATAACTGCGAAGCGCGACGGCAACGGGCGCGCGAGACGCGGAGAGTTACAGATTCAACTCCCGGCCGCGGCGCGCGCACGGGACGGGCGGCGCGGGATTATACTCGCTCCCTCGCGCCTCGCAAGTGTCGCCGGTAGGGATGACGAAACGGAGAGCGCGCGGGGAGGGGAGAGAAGCGTGCGTCGCGCCCGTTCACGGATTAGTTTTGACATCTCCACGACTTTATGATTTTCTATGGACTCTTTCCAACCTGCTTGAAAGGTCTACCTAACGCATAATGACATCGTTCGTCCGTCTCTTTTGTCTATCACTGCTCATCGCTTCGTTCGCTCTCATCAACGGCTGCCAGCGCGCCGAACAGGGCGGCGGCTCAACTTCTTCGTCGCCCACGGGTAAGCGCATCGGCGTCACGCTGCTGACGCGCGAGCACGAGTTTTACCGCGACCTCGAAGCGGGCTTGAAGGATGCCGCCGACCGCCAGGGTTATCAACTGACCGTGACCTCCGGCGACTTCGACCTCGCCAAGCAGCAATCGCAGATCGAAAACTTCGTCGTGCAGAAGATGGACGCCATCATCGTCTGCCCCGCCGACTCGAAGGGCATCGGCCCGGCCATCGAACAAGCCAACAACGCGGGCATCCCCGTCTTCACCGCCGACATCGCGGCGCAGGGCGGGCGCGTCGTCTCGCACGTCGCCTCGGACAATCTCGCGGGCGGGCGGCTCGCCGCCGACTTCATCGCGCGCGCCATCGGCGGCCAGGGCAGCGTCGGCATCATCGGGCAGCAGGAAGTGCAGACGGGTCTGGATCGTGAGAACGGGTTCAAGGAAGAACTCGCGGCGAAACATCCGAACATCAAGGTCGTCGCCGTGCTGAACGGCGGGGGCGTGCGCGACCGCTCGCTCAAGGCGGCGGAGGACATGTTGCAGGGCAACTCCGGCCTCAAGGCCATCTTCGGCATCAACGACGACAGCGCGCTCGGCGCGCTCTCGGCCGCCGAAGCGCGCGGGCGCGCCGACCTCGTCATCGTCGGCTACGACGCCACGCCCGAAGCCGTCGAAGCCATCCGGCGCGGCAGCCAACTCAAGGCCGACGTGGCGCAACAGCCGCGCGACCTCGGCGCGAAGACCATCGAAGTGATTCGCACCCATTTCGCCGGCGGACAGTCGCCCGCGAGCATCTCCGTCCCCGTCAAGATCGTGGACGCCGAATCGCTGAAAGCGTCCGGCGGGCAATAGCGCATCCGGCGAGTCCGTCGAGCGTGCCGGGCGCGGCGCTTCATCCGAACATCTTCCAACCACGCGGACAGCGAACCTTAAATGAGCCAAGTGACAACGGAGAAGGGCGTCGGGCTGCGCGGGCGCATCTCTGAGTGGAGGCGCGTCACGGAGTATGTGATCGTCTTTGCCATCCTGATCGAGTCGGTGGCGTTCGCGATCATCAGCCCGGAGTTCTTCTCCGTGCCGAACCTGATCAATATCGCCCTGAGCATCGCCATCACGGGCATCCTCGCCGTGGGGATGACGATGGTGATCCTGACGGGCGGCATCGATCTCTCGGTCGGGTCGGTCGTCGCGCTGGCCGGGGTGGTGGCGGCCATGATCGCGGCGGGCGGCGGAAGCACGGCTTCCGTCCTGCTCGGCTCGGCCGCCGCGCTGGCGGTGGGCGTGGCCGTGGGAATTTTCAACGGCTTCGTCGTCGCGCAGTTTCGCGTGCCGCCGTTCGTGGCGACGCTCGCCATGCTGACGATCTGCCGCGGGCTGGTCTTCACCATCACGGGCGGCCGCTCGATCAGCAACCTCCCACCGGCCTTCGCCATCGTCGGCCGCGAGCGCGTGCTCGGGCTGCCCGTGCCGGTGATCATCATGTTCGTCGTCTTTGCGGCCGGGTGGGTCTTGCTGACGCGCACCGTCTTCGGGCGTTACGTCTACGCGCTCGGCGGCAACCCGCGCGCCGCCTTCCACGCGGGCGTCAACACGAAACTGATCACCTTCCTGCCCTACGTGCTGAACGGGCTGCTGGTGGGTCTGGCCGGTCTGGTGCTCGCCTCCCGGCTCGGCGCGGGCGTGCCGAATGCGGGGTTACAGTATGAGTTGGACGTGATCGCGGCCACCGTCGTCGGCGGCACCTCGCTGACGGGCGGGCGCGGCAGCGTCATCGGCACGCTGTGGGGCGCAATCTTCATCGGCGTCCTCAACAACGGCCTCAATCTGGCCGGGGTTGACCCGTACATGCAGCGGATCGCGCTCGGCGTCGTGCTGCTGCTGGCCGTGCTCGCCGATCAAGCCGGTAAGACGCAGGGCGGGCAGGCCGCTCGATGAGCGCGCCCGACATGCGCGCACCCGACATGCGCGCACGGCTCGCACGCACCCGTCGCAGCGTCGGCCGCTTGATGCTCGTCGGCCGCTTGATGCTCGTTGGCCGCTCTATGCTCTCCCTTCTCTTTCGCGCGCTTCCGGCGCAGTTGTCTCCACGGAAAGTTTCAGCCCATGTTTAAACGAACGCGCGGACGCGCCCTCGTCGCCTGCGGCCTCGTCGCGGCCTTCATCGTTCAAGCGGCAGCGCAATCCCTCCCTCCGTCGTCGTCGCCGTCATCGCTGCCGCTGCGCCCGCCCGCCGTCCCGCTCGTCACGCACGACCCGTACTTCAGCGTCTGGTCTACGAGCGACTCGCTGGCCGACGACCGCACCAAGCATTGGACGGGCGCGGCGCACGGGATGGTCGGCATGCTTCGCATCGACGGGAAGCCGCACCGCTTCATGGGTCAGTCCTACAGCCCTCTGCCCGCGCCGATGCGGCAGGTGCGTCTCGAAGTGCTCCCGACGCGCACCGTCTACGAGTTCGAGGCCGACGGCGTGCGCCTCCGGCTCACGTTTATGAGTCCGCTCCTGCCCGACGATTTGGAGACGCTCGCGCGCCCCGTCACTTACCTGACGTGGGACGCCTGGGCGGTGGACGGGCGCAAGCATCGTGTCGCTCTCTACTTCGACTGCACGGCGGAGTTCGTCGTCAACACGACGTATGAGAAGGTCGTCTGGTCGCGCCCGAAGGTCGGCGGCTTGCGCGTCCTCACCTTCGGCTCGCAGGAGCAGCCGGTCTTGGAGCGCGCGGGCGACGACCTGCGGATCGATTGGGGCTACCTGCATCTGGCCGTGCCCGCCTCCGGCGCGAGCGGCGCAACCGGCTCGGACGTGATCGCGTGGAATCAGACGGCGCGAAACAGTTTCGTCTCGACCGGCGCGCTACCCGACTCGGACGACATGCGCCTGCCCCGCATGGCGCGCGACGAGATGCCGGCGTTGGCGACGACGTTCGATCTCGGCGAGATTGCGGGCGCGCCCGTCTCGCGCCACTTGATGCTGGCCTACGACGACGGCTACTCGGTCGAGTATTTCCAGCGACGCCTGCGGCCTTACTGGCGGCGCGCGGGCGGCGAGGCCGATGCGATGTTGCAGACGGCGGCGCGCGACTACGAAGCGTTGAAGCGCCGCAGCGAAGCCTTCGACGCCGAACTCATGGCAGACCTCAGGCGCGCCGGGGGCGAAGAGTACGCGCGCGTCGCCGCGCTTGCTTTCCGCCAGACCATCGCCGCGCACAAACTCGCCGCCGATTGGGACGGCACGCCGCTCTTCTTCTCCAAAGAGAACTTCAGCAACGGCTCGATCGCCACCGTTGACGTGACCTACCCGTCCGCGCCCTTCTTCCTTCTCTTCAACCCGCGCCTGCTCGAAGCCCAACTCAAACCCGTCTTCGACTACGCCGCTTCCACGCGCTGGCGGTTCCCCTTCGCGCCGCATGACCTCGGCACTTACCCGCTCGCCAACGGCCAGACCTACGGCGGCCGGGAAACTTCCGAAGAGAATCAGATGCCCGTCGAAGAGAGCGGCAACATGCTGCTGCTCACGGCCGCGCTCGCACGCGCCGACGGCCACGCACGCTTCGCCGAACGTTACTGGCCGCTCCTTACCCGCTGGGCTGAGTACCTGCGCGAGAAGGGCTTAGACCCGGAGAACCAGTTGAGCACCGACGACTTCGCCGGTCATCTCGCGCACAACACCAACCTCTCGCTGAAAGCGATTCTCGCCCTCGGCAGCTACGCCCTGCTCGCAGACCTGACGGGACGACGGGCGGAAGCCGCCAACTACCGCCGCGTGGCCGAGGAGATGGCCGCCCGCTGGGTCAAGATGGCGGACGACGGCGACCATTACCGCCTGGCTTTCGACAAACCCGGCACGTGGAGCCAGAAATATAATCTCGTGTGGGACAAACTGCTCGGCCTCAATCTCTTTCCGCCGCACGTCGCCCGCCGCGAACTCGACTTCTACAAACGCAAGCAGAACCGCTACGGCCTGCCGCTCGACAGCCGCGAGAGCTACACGAAGCTGGATTGGATCGTCTGGACGGCGACGCTCTCCGGGTCGCAGGAAGAGTTCAGGTCATACATCGCGCCGCTCTATAAATTCGTCAACGAGACGCCCGACCGCGTGCCGCTCACCGATTGGTACGGCACGCTCGACGGCAAGCAGCGCGGGTTTCAGGCGCGCTCGGTCGTCGGCGGCGTCTACATCAAGCTGCTGGAAGACGCCGCGCTGTGGAAGAAATGGAGCCGGCGCGCGGCGCGCTAGCGGCGGCCGGGTTCCGGGAGTTTTCCCTGCGAAACGCTTTTCGTTGTTTGTGCGGCGCGCGGCTCTGGTATATTGTGCCGAGACGAGCACATTCCCACCGGGTCTCAACCAACAGTTCATTAAAATAATCCTCAAGCGGCCGGCGGCAAGAGAAACCGGCGCAGACTGAATTTCGAGTCAGTGAGAAAGCGCAGATGGAGATGAAATCGGGTCGCATCGCGGAGCACTTCGCTTCGCATCAACGCGTGATCGAAGAGAGCGTCGCGCAACTGGCGGAACCGGCCGAAGAGGTCGCCCGCGTCCTTATCCGCGCGCTCGGCGCGGGACGCAAGGTGATCGCTTTCGGCAACGGCGGAAGCGCGGCGCAGGCGAGCCATCTCGTCGGCGAACTGCTCGGCCGCTTCGACGCCACCCGCCAGCCCTTCCCCGCCATCGCGCTCGCGAGCGACGCGGGCACGGTGACTTGCATCGCCAACGACTTCGGCTACGACGTGCTGTTCGAGCGACAGGTGCGCGCCCTCGCCGAACCGGGCGACGTGGCCTTCGGCTTCACGACGAGCGGGCGTTCGGAGAACGTGCGGCGCGGACTTGCGGAGGCGCAGAGGCGCGGCGCGGTGACGGTCGCCGTCGTCGGGGCGGCGGGGCTGGTGGACGGCGCGGCCGACCACGTGCTCGCCGTGCCGAGCGACCGGACGGCGCACGTGCAGGAAGTTCACCTGATGCTGCTGCACGTCTGGTGCATTTACATTGACGAGGCTTTGGGGCGCGTCGAAGCTTAGACGAGAAGCGGAGAGAGAGACTAAGGATGGCGGACGAGTCTGATCGGCAAGCGGGATTTTCACGCAGGCGTTTTTTGCTCACCGGCGCGACGGCTCTCGGAGGCGTCGCCGCCCTGCATCTTCCGGCGTGGGGGCAAGCGACGCGCGCCGGAGCGGCGGCGGCGGGTGGCGGGCAAGCGGGCGCGCGGCGCAAGGTGTTGCACATCATCGGCCACTCGCACATCGACGCCGCGTGGCTGTGGCCCTGGCGCGACGGGTCGAACACCGTGCTCACGACGATGCGCAGCGCGCTCGACCGCATGCGCGAGACGCCGAGCTTTCGTTACAGCCATTCGTCGTCGGCGCATTACGAGTGGGTCGAGCGCGCCGACCCGCCGATGTTCGCCGAGATCAAGGAGCGCGTGCGCGAAGGGCGTTGGGAACTCGTCGGCGGCTGGCCGGTCGAACCCGATTGCAACATCCCCTCGACCGAGAGCCTTATTCGCCACTGTCTCTACGGCAAGAACTACTTCCGCCGCGCCTTCGGCGTAGACGTGCAGATCGGCTTCAACCCCGATTCGTTCGGCCACCCGGCCGGGCTGCCTTCCGTGCTCAGCGGCGCGGGCTATCGCTACTACGTCTTCATGCGCCCGCAAGAGCACGAGATGAAACTGCCGCTCCTGTTCCGGTGGGAGTCGCCGGACGGCTCGCGCGTGCTCGCGCTCAGAATCCGGCGCGGCTACAGCGAGCCGTCACACCGCCTCCGCCTTGCCGCCGAGAACAACTTTCAAGAGGGCTTCGACCACGCCGCCTTCTTCCTCGGCGTCGGCAATCACGGCGGCTCGGTGACGAAGGAACAGATTCGCCAGGTGGCGGAGATGCAGCAAGACCCGACGCTGCCCGAACTGCGCTGGAGCACCGTCGCGGAGTTCTTCAAGGCGGTCGAAGCGTCGCCCGCCGCCGCGACGCTGCCCGTCGTCTCCACCGAACTGCAATACCACTCGCGCGGCGTCTATTCCGCGCACGGCGAGATCAAGCAGCACAACCGCCGCGCGGAACGCTGGCTCGGTCAGGCCGAAACGATCTCGCTCGCGGCCACGCTCGGCGTCGGCCATCGCTACCCCGCGCAGGAGTATGCGGCCGCGTGGGGCAAAGTTCTCTTCAACCAGTTTCACGACCTGATGGCGGGAACCGCGCAATACACCGCCTACCGCGACGCGCGCGATCAAATGGGCGCGGCCTGCGACACGGCTCTCACGAACACGGTCGAATCGCTCGAAGCCATCGCGCGCCGCGTGGACATGCGCGCGGTGAAGGAGGGCGCGGTCTTCGCCTTCAACCCGCTGCCGTGGCCGCGCAAGTGTCTCGTCGAATATCACACGGAGCGGAACCCCGGAGGAAATCCGTGGATTCCCGTCCCGGCGGGCGTCATCCCCGTCACGCACCTGGAAACGAAAGACGGGCAGAAAGTGCCGCTCCAGTTTCGCCCCTCCGACAGCATGACGCAGGTTTACCCGCGCGTCTCGGCCTGGGTTGACTTGCCCGCCTGCGGCTACAAGGTCTTCGAACTCGTTCACGGCACGCCGCCCGACACCGCGCCTTACAACAATTTCTTCTCCGTCAACGAAGAGGGCTTCGGCATCTCCTCGCTCAAATCAACGGATGGCAAAGAGTTGCTCTCCGCGCCAATCGGCCTCGTCGTCATCGGCGACCCGAGCGATACGTGGGGGCACGGCACCACCAAGTACCGCGCGGAGGCCGGGCGTCCCACCTTCGTCTCTTCGCAGCAGATCGAGGACGGCGCGGTCACGCGCGTCATCCGCCAGCGGGCGCGTTGGCGAAACTCGGAGATCGTGCTCGACATCGCGCAGTTCAAAGCGATTGACGCCATCGAACTCCGCTTCGTCATCGACTGGCGCGAGCGCGAGCAGATTTTGAAACTCGAAGTGCCGACCGTCTTCGCCGCGCCGCGCGTCTTCGCCAAAGTGCCGGGCGCGGCCGTCGAGCGTGCGCCCGACGGCGACGAGCAGCCGTATCAGGATTGGGTGGCCGTCGGGGGGCGTCTCGGCGGCGACGAACACACCCTCGGGCTGATCAATAACTCCACCTACAGCTACGACTGTAAGCAGGGGTTGCTACGCACGATCCTCATCCGTTCCGCTCCCTTCGCGCGCCACGACCCGCATCAGGTGCCGCATAACGACAACGGCGCGTGGCAGGATCAGGGGAGGCAGGAGCGTCGCTTCTGGCTCGTGCGCGGGCGGGGAGCCTTCACCGCGCTCCAACTCGACCGCCTCGCCGATGAGATGCAAACGCCCGCCGAATACGTGATGGACTCGGCGCACGCGGGAACCGAACCGTGGGAGCGTTCCTTCTTCCGCCTCGCGCCGGGAAACGTCGCGCTGCTCTCCCTCAAACGCGCGGAGACGGGCGAGGGCACAATCGTCCGCGTGCAGGAGCGCGCGGGACAGGCCACCGAGTTCACGCTTGAGAGCGCGCCCCTTGGCGTCAGCCACAAGATGCAGATCAAGCCCTGGGAGATCAAGACGCTGCTGCTCGCGGGCGAGCGGGGCGCGAAGGCGCAGGTGAGGGAAGTCAACCTTCTCGAACGTTAACAACGAAGTGCCATGAAGTATCCCGGCCACACCTGCATTGAAACGGCGCGCACGCGTCTCTCGGCGGGCGTGCGCGCGCTCATCCTCGTCGCCCTCGTTCACGCCGTCGCGGCGTCCGTTTCGTTTGCCGGCGTGAAGCGCGCGCCGCAGGATGCGGGAGTCGAAGTTCAGCCGCTCGCCGCGCAGGTCAGGCGTCTGGTCGAGGCGTTGGAATACCTGGGCGAGCCGTTCAGCGCGGCCGACCGCCTCGCGCTCGAACGCGCCTCCGCGCAGGAGGACGCCGCGCTCGCGCTCGCCGGATTCCGCGCCGTGCTCGACGCGCGCAGCCTCTTCTTCGTCGAGATCAGCCCGGAGAGCCGCGTGCGTGTGACGCGCGGGCGGGCGGAAGCCACGCTCGTCGAACGGGGCTGGCGTTCGTTCCTCGTCCGCGTGCGAAACGAGGCGGGCGTCACGGCGCAACTCAAAGCCGCGAGTCCGAACGCCCTCGCCGTCTACGCGCGCGGGCAGAACACGGACATCCCCGGCGGCTTCAGCCTCGACCCGCGCCCGGCGCAGAAGATCACGCCGAGCGAGGTGGCGAACCGCTGGCTCGACCTCTCCATGTTCGACCGGCAGCCGCTCGAACCGCGCCTTTCCGGGTTGCTCCACGAGTATCGAATCATCCAACTCTACAGCCGCGACCGCGGGCGGCGCGAAGCGCAGGTGAGTTTCAACGTCGGTCAGGGGTCGCAGGACATCGGGTTTCGCAACGACGTGTCCGTCCTCTTCAACTGTCTCCCTTCAAAAGACGTGACGCTGCGCGTGCTCGACGAGGACGGCACGCCCACCGTCGCCTCCTTCCTCATCCGCGACCGCCAGCAACGCATCTACCCGGCCAAGTCCAAACGCCTCGCCCCCGACTTTTCCTTCCACCCGCAGGTCTATCGCGCCGACGGCGAACGGCTCAGGCTCCCGCCCGGCGACTACCTCGTCGATGTCACGCGCGGCCCCGAATACCTCGTGCAGCGCGAGACGTTGAGCGTGACGGCAGCGGCGCGGCCGCAGGCGTTCGCCGTGAAGTTGAAACGCTGGATCAACCCGGCGGCGCGCGGTTGGTATTCGGGCGATCATCACATCCATGCCGCCGGCTGCTCGCACTACGAAGCCCCGACGCAGGGAGTCTTTCCCGAAGACATCATGCGTCATATCAAGGGCGAGGCGCTCAACGTCGGCAACGTCCTCACGTGGGGGCCTTGCTACTACTTCCAGAAACAGTTCTTCGAGGCGAAGTTGAATAAACTTTCGACGCCCGCCAACCTCATGCGCTATGACGTGGAGGTCTCCGGCTTCCCGTCGAGCCACGTCGGCCACCTCAACCTGCTCGGCCTGCGCGAGCAGGACTACCCCGGCGCGAAACAAATCGAGGACTGGCCGACGTGGGGCTTGCCGATCCTCAAATGGGCGCGGGCGCAGGGCGCAATCGTCGGCTTCGCACATTCCGGCTGGGGTCTCGAAGTCAAGACCGACAAGCTGCCGAATTACGAACTGCCGCCCTTCGACGGCATCGGCGCGAACGAGTACATCGTGGACGTGGCGCACGACGCCGTGGACTTCATCTCGGCGGTCGATACTCCGGCGGTGTGGGAACTCAACATCTGGTATCACACGCTGAACAGCGGCTTCCGCACCCGCATCGCGGGCGAGACGGACTTCCCCTGCATCTACGGCGACCGCCTCGGCATGGGACGCTCTTACGTCCGGCTCGACGGCGCGCTGGATTATCGCGCGTGGGTCGAGGGCTTGCGCGACGGCCGCTCCTACGTCTCCGACGGGCGGAGCCACCTGTTGGACTTCCGCGTGAACGACCTCGCGGTCGGCACAGAGCGGAGCGAGGTGCGGCTCGCACGCGGCGGGCGCGTGCGCGTCAACGCCACCGTCGCAGGCTTGCTCAACGTCGCACCGGACGCCGCCCTGCGCGCACGGCCGCACGACCAGACGCCTTACTGGGACATCGAGCGGGCGCGCGTCGGGGAGGGGCGCGAAGTGCCCGTCGAGGTGATCGTCAACGGGCAGCCCGTGGCGCGCCGCCACATCGTCGCCGACGGCGTCGCCCGTGAAGTGGCCTTCGAGATCGAGATCGAGCGGAGCAGTTGGGTCGCGCTTCGCATCCTTCCGTCTTCCCACACGAACCCGGTCTTCGTCCTCGTCGGCGACCGCCCCGTTCGCGCCTCGCGCCGCAGCGCGGAGTGGTGCCTGCGCGCCGTGGATCAGTGTTGGACGCAAAAAGCCCGTCAAATTTCCGCCAAAGAGCGCGGCGCGGCCGAAAAAGCCTACGAGCAGGCGCGCCGGGTTTACCGAAAGATTCTGGCCGAGAGCGAAATCGACTAGGCCGCCCGCGCGCCGCGCGGCGAGGTAATCGCTTAACAAAGGAAAAAAACGCTTGCTTTTTGTCGCCCGCGCCTTTACTATCGCCCGACTTTGACCTGGAATCCGTGCCCCGTGATGCCTGGCTACACGCAGCAGTGTCACTCCTGAATCCGGAAACCCATCCTCGAAATCTCTTCTGACTAATCGTTTTTTGCTAGGAGGCTCAATGAAGTTTCATCCCCTTAGGCGATTTCTCGCCTTGATTGCTATTGTGTCAATATTGGCGCCCACGGCTCTCGCTCAAGAGTTTCGCGCCACGCTGACCGGAAATGTCACAGACCCGCAGGGCGCGGCCATCGTCGGCGCGAAGATCACGGCCAAAAACTTACAGACCAACGACGAAACCGTCGCCACGAGCGGCGACGAAGGCAGCTATACCGTGCCTTCGCTCTTGCCCGGCCGCTATACCGTGACCGTCGAAGCGCAGGGCTTCAAGACGCAGGTCAGCGAAAACGTCGAACTCCACACGGCCGACAAGGCCACCATCGACGTGGCTCTCGAAGTCGGCGCGCTGGATCAGGTCGTCACGGTGAACGAGGGCGACACGCCGCTTCTGGAAAGCGACACGGCGACGCGCGGGCAGGTCATCGAAAACCGCCGCATCACGGAACTGCCGCTCAACGGCCGTAACCCGATCATGCTCGCCACGCTCGCGCCGGGCGTGCAGTTCAACGGCAACCCGCAGTTCACACGCCCCTTCGATAACGGCGACAACGCGCAGTTCTCGATCAACGGCGGCGTCCAGCGGCACAACGAATTTCTGCTCGACGGCGCGCCGAACAACGCCGTCACCGATGCCGACACGGTGCGCACGCGCAGCAGCAACAACATCGCCTACATCCCCCCGGTAGACGCCACGCAGGAGTTCAAGGTGCAGACCAACTCCTACGACTCTTCGTTCGGCCGCACGGGCGGCGGCGTCATCAACGTGACCACCAAGTCGGGCGGCAACGAATTCCACGGCACGGCCTACGAGTTTTTGCGTCGCTACCAGTTGGAGGCGAACACGTTTGAGAACAACGCCGCCCGCCGCCCGCGTCACGCCGTCGATCCCGTCACGGGCGAAAACCTCGGCGGCCGCGTGCTCGACCAGTACGGCGCGAACCTCGGCGGCCCCATCGTGCTGCCGCGCTTCGGCGAGGGCGGCCCGAGCGTCTATAACGGCCGCAACCGCGCCTTCTTCTTCACGGCCTACGAACGCTATCGCGAACGCCTGCCCGCGCCGCGCCTCGTCTCCGTGCCCACGATGCTGGAGCGGCAGGGCAACTTCTCCCAGTCGGGCATCACGATCTACGACCCGCTCACCACGAGAGTCGATCCCAACAATCCGAACCGGTTCATCCGCGATCCGTTCCCCGGCAACATCATCCCGGCGAACCGCCTGAACCCGATCGGCGTCGCCATCGCCAACGCCTACCCGCAGCCGAACACCGGCGCGGCCGGAGCGCGCTTCAACAACTTCATCAACAGCCCGAACCTGGAGAACGAAAAGTTCTACAACTTCGTGCTGCGCGGCGACGCGAACATCGGCGATAACCAGCACCTCTTCATGCGCTACGTGCGCAACAAGCGCAACCAGTTCTCCGGCGCGGACTATCCCGGCCTCGGCCTCGACGCGCAAGACCCGCTCGTGCGCGCCAACGACGGCGTCGCCATCGAGTACGTCAACAGCCTGACTTCAAACTCCGTGCTGACCACGCGCGCCACCTACACGCGCTTCGTGCAGGCGGCCTTCCGCACGCGGTCTTCGCCCTTCGACCCGACTTCGCTCGGCTTCCCGCAGAGTTTCGCCAACAGCCTGCCGGAATCGATCGTGCCCCGCTTCGAGGCGGAACAGTACAACGCCTTCGGGCCGCGCAACCCCAGCCAGAACACGACCAACACGATCGCCCTCCAGAGCAATCTCGCGCTCATTCGCGGCCAGCACAATTTCCGCATCGGCGGCGAGGTGCGCGATAACCGCATCAACATGAGAGGCGCGTCGTTCAGTTGGGGCGGCGGCCAGTTCGCCTTCAACCGCAACTTCACGCAACTCGACCCGACGCAGCAGGCGAGCGGCACGCAGGGCAGTTCCATCGCCTCCCTGTTGCTCGGCTACCCGAGCGGCGGGCAGGTGGACAACCTCTCGCGCGCGGGCTTCCGCTGGAAATACTACGCTCTCTATTTCCAGGACGACATCAAGGTCACCCGCAACCTCTCTGTCAACCTGGGCTTGCGCTACGATTACGAGGCGGCTCCGACCGAGCGTTTCAACCAGCAGAACCGCGGCTTCGGTTTCAATCAAACCAGCCCGCTCTCGGCGCAGATCGCCGGTCGTCCGGGCATCAACGAGTGCCCGGCGTGCTCGAACCTGCGCGGCGGCCTGCTCTTTGCCGGAGTCGGCGGCCAGCCCGAAGAGGCTTTCGACCCCGACCGCGATAACATCCAGCCCCGCATCGGCGTCGCCTACCAGTTGAACGAAAAGACGGTGGTGCGCGGCGGCTACGGCCTCTACTATTTCCCGCAGGCCGAGTTCGGCGGCACGACCGGCTTCACGGTCTTGGCTCCGTTCGTCAGCACGACGGGCGGCGGCGCGCAGGCCTTCATCCCGGCCAACACGCTCAGCAATCCGTTCCCGAACGGCGTGCTCCAGCCGACGGGTTCGACGCTCGGATTATTGACGCAGGCGGGCACCGGCGTCACCTTCAGTCTGCCGTCGCGCGAGATACCGAAAATCCACCAGTTCTCCTTCGGCGTGCAGCGTCAGTTGCCGGGGAACGTCAAACTCGATGTCGCCTACGTGGGCAGCCGCAGCCGCGACATCCTGACCAACGACTTCAACATCGGCAACGCGCGCAACATCAACGTGCTGACCACTGAGCAACTGGCCGCCGCGCGCGCCAATCCCGCTTTCTACAACCAACAGGTCGCCAACCCCTTCGCGGGGCTGCTGCCCGGCACGAGTCTGAACGGGGCGCAGGTGGCGCGTCGTCAACTGCTGCTGCCGTTCCCGCAGTTCGGCTCGGTCACGCAGGCGCTCGAAAACATCGGCGAGATCGATTACAACTCGTTGCAAGTGAGCGCGGAAAAACGCATGACGCGCGGGCTGACGATGATCGCCTCCTACACCTTCTCGAAGACCCTCGGCGCGCTCGGCTTCCTCAACAATCAGGACGCCGAACCCAACCGCTCCGTGACTGATTTCGACCGCCCGCACGTGCTCGTGTTGAGCGGCGTCTACCAGTTGCCCTTCGGGCAGGGACAGCGTTTCGCGAGCGACGCCGGGAAGGGGCTGAACATGCTCCTCGGCGGTTGGGAGTACAACTGGATCGCGAGATTCCAGTCCGGCCTCCCCATCGGTTTGCCGGGCGGCGTCGATCTGATCGGCGACCCGCGCATCGATCCCGGCGACAGAACCTTCGACCGCTGGTTCAACACCTGCGTGCAGCAGACGAACGGCACGAGCCGCCAGCCGAACGCCGCGCGCAACGGCTTCGAGCCATGCACTAACCCGACGTGGGCGGTGCGCGGCGCGGACACGCTCCGCACCACGCCATTCCGCACGGCGCGGATCAGGGAACACACGGTTCCGCAGTTCGACATGTCGCTCAACAAGAGCTTCAACTTCTCGGAGCGTTACCGCGCGCAGTTCAGGGCTGAGGCCTTCAACGTCGCCAACAGCCCGCTCTTCGGCGCGCCCAACAACGATCCGAGCAGCACCAACTTCGGCTTCGTCACCCGCGGTCAGAGAAACTTCCCGCGCCAGGTGCAACTCGGCTTTAAGTTCTACTTCTAAAGCCGTCTCACCCTAACCTGAAAAGGGCTGCCCGATTCCGGGCAGCCCTTTTCAATTTACGACGGTGCGGCGCGCGTTTCGCCCGCGCGCCAGATGCGCGTGCCGCGCGCCGCGAGCGCAAAATTACTAGGATTACTACCGCCGCGCGGCGAGTTGAATATGTGCGATTACTACCGTCGCGCGGCGAGTTGAATGTGCATGCGCCGCTCGCCGCCCCGTGCGCCGAAGGCGGCGCGCGGCACGCGCAGCAGGCCGCGCTCGTAGCTGTAGGCCGAGGCGGGCAGCGTTCGGCCGTCGAGTTCGACGCGCGCGGGCGGCTGCTCCAACCACGCGCCGAAGTCTCCCGCCTCGCGCAGGCGCACTTCGACGCGCCGCCCCTGACGGCTTTGAGAGACGACCGCCGCCGGGCTGAGATACTTGTCCAACAGTCCGAACACGGCGATGCCCCCGCCCACGGGCGAGAGCGTGTACAGGTCGAAGCTGTTCGCGGCGAGCGTGATGGCCGTGGACGCGTTGCCGCCTTTCAACAAATTGGCCGACGCATCGCCGCGCCGGTAAACCGCCAGGCCCTCCGCGCCCGCCGCGAGTCCTTCCACGTCGTCGGGTTTGAGCGCGCCCCGGACGAGGCGTGCGGTCTTGTTGGCGTTGAACGCGCCGACCACGCCGGCCGAGAGGCCGGGGCGCGTGATGCGCCCGAAGACCTTGAGCGCGACGGGTTGCAAAGACACGTCCGTGAACAGCAGGTCGCGCGTCACCTGTCCCGGCTCGTCGAGCATCGGGAGTCGCCCGTCGGCGAAGGCCAGCGGGCGCAATAGCTCGGCGCGTTCCTTGCCCGGTTCGTCCGTGAAATAGACGGGGCCGCCGCTGACGGCGCGCGCGACGGCATGATACTCGCCGTTTGGATCGTGCGACTGGAACATGTCCCAATCGGGATAAGCGAAGTTCGACATCCAGTAGGCGTTGTAGGCGTTCTGGAAGATGTGGTCTTTGAAGTTGTGCGCGACTTCGGGCAGGTAGTCGTCGCTGTTGCGTGCGACGTTCGACGTGCTCCAGTTATAGGCGTTCTCCAGAGTCATCTCCATGCAGTTGATCACGCCGACGCCGTTCGCGCGCCGCCCGCCGCCGCCGTCGCCGCCGCCGTAGTTGAAATGTTTCTGCGCGGCCGTTTGCAGGTTGCGCTGCGAGCCGCCGGCGGAGACGAAGAGCGGCATCAGGCCGTCGGTGAATTTGACGTTGTTCGCCTGCCCGTCAACCTTGACGAAGTCGAAGCCCCATCCCTTCAACCTGCCGTACCAGTCCGCGTAGAAACTCTCGCCCCGGCCTTCGCGCGGGTCGGGCAGAGCGTTGCCCTCGCGGCCGCGAAAAAGTCTGTAGTCGCGCGCGAGCGTGGATTCCGGGTCAACGCCCGTCCAGTAGCCTTGAAACGTGTGCCAGACGCCGACGTGCCGGATGCCGTATTGCTCCCTGAGCGCGCGCGCGGTCGCCCCGAGGCCGCGCGGAAACTTGGCCGCGTCGGCGTCGAACCCGGCGAGCTTTTGCCCCTTGACCGTGAGCCAGCCGTCGTCGATGAGCATGAAGCCGACCGGAATCCGTTGGTCTCTGAGCGAGCGCGCGCTCGCCAGAATCTTCTCCTCGTTCACGCCCTGCTCGTAGGCGTTCCAGGAGCACCAGCCGAGCCAGGCGAAAGGCTCCGGCAAAGTTTTCTGCCAGCGCAGCCGCCCGTATTGTTCGGTCGCGGCGAAGGCGGTCTGGTAGGCGTCGCGGGGCAGTTGGTAGGGGTCGCGCGAAGTGGCGTAGGCGAAGAGGGGCACGCGGCGCGGGGCGAAGGCGGGGTCGTGGCTCGAAGCCGAGATGCGAAACTCCGGTCGGTATTCGATCTCCGAGACCCCGACTTCGGACACCATCCCGCCGCCCGCGAGCGGGATCATCAGGTGGTAAGCGTCTCCCACGGTTTGCTGCCAGAGCAGCAACACGTTGGCGGGCGACAGCAAACGGTGGTCGGAGACGAAGACGGGCGCAGTCCAGTAGAGCTTGAAGCGTTTGACGGCCATCCCGCGCGCGAAGTTGTCGAGACCCATGACGAGTTGGACGCCGTCGCGGGCGGCGAGGGCGGGGCCGTTGTAATCGAGCGACGCGACCAGGACTTCCGGGCGCAGGTAGCGGCGCAATTCGAGCACAGCCTCGACCGGCGGCGCGGCGGCGACGGGCGGCGCGCCGGGCGCGGGCGCGGCGGGCTTCAAGCGGTAGCGCAGGCGTTCAAAACGCCCGGCCTGATCGTCGCCGCCGCCGCCCGCGTCCTGCCCGGCGGGTTCGAGTTCATAGAGGGTTGAGGCGGAGCCGTCGCCGTGGCGCAGGCGGATTCTCAAATTCGAGACCACCGCCGCCGCGCCCGCTTTCAACGCGAGCGCGCCCCGGCCGGCGGCGACGCCGAGCGGCGCGTCGGGTTGCGCGGCGTTGACGGGGTCGGTTGAGTCGGCCGGGTCGGTTGAGTCGGTTAAGACGGTTGAGACGGTTGAATTGGGCGAGCGCGCGGCTTCGCCGTTTCGCGTGCGGCGCGCGGGCGCGGCCTGAAGATTCCAATTGTTGCCGAGGGCGAGCAGCAGGAAGATGGATAAGATAAAGAGTCGTCGTGTCGTGCGTGGTGTCGTCATTCGATCTCTTTACACAGGTTCACGGCAGGTTGTCAAACGACCCGGATGAGGGCGGCCGGATTCGCCGGGCGGGGAGGTTATGTTATAAACCCACGCACGTCCTGCAAGCGTGATCCCGTCATCCTGAGAAGGAAAGAATCTACAACTTATGCCAGCCGGAATGAGATACGCCAGATACCTCTCGCCCGTCCTGTTTCTACTGCTTGCCGTGGGCGGCAACGCTCAGGAGCCGCGCCCGGCGACGACGACGACCACGACCCCCGCCTCCGCCGCCGCCCACAGCCTGATGCCCGTGCCCGTCTCCGTGAATCTGTTGCGGGGGCGCATGAAGGTCGAGTCTTCTTTCACCGCGGCGATTCAAGGCCATAGCGACGAACGCCTGCTCGCCGGTCTCGCGCGCGCGCTCAGAAGATTGGAGAGCCGGACGGGGCTGGAGTTCGGGCGCGAACTGGCGAGCGTGCCCGGCGCGGCCAATCTCGTCGTCCAATGTCAGGGGGCGGGGCGCGGGGCGACGGTCGCCGCGCTCGAAGAGGACGAGTCGTACACGCTGGAAGTGTCGGAGCGTCAGGTGGTGATCAACGCCCCGACGACGGTGGGCGCGCTGCGCGGGTTGGAGACCTTTCTCCAACTCCTGAGCGGCGACGCGAGCGGCTATTTCATCCCGGAGGCGCGCATCCGGGACAAGCCGCGTTTCCCCT
Organism: Pyrinomonadaceae bacterium; assembly: GCA_036386515.1. GTDB lineage: Bacteria > Acidobacteriota > Blastocatellia > Pyrinomonadales > Pyrinomonadaceae > JAIVJZ01. The sequence goes on along the minus strand of DASVVO010000052.1, from coordinate 184,851 downwards.
GGCGCGGGCTGCTCATAGACGTGGGACGCCACTGGCAACCCATCGAGGCGATCAAGCGCAATCTCGACGGCATGGCCGCCGTCAAACTCAACGTCCTGCACCTGCACCTGACGGACGATCAAGGCTTCCGCATCGAAAGCAAGACTTTCCCGAAGCTGCACGGGATGGGTTCAGACGGCCTTTACTACACGCAGGAGCAAATCCGCGAGATCATCGCCTACGCGCGCGAGCGCGGCATCCGCGTCGTGCCCGAGTTCGACGTGCCCGGACATGCGACGAGTTGGCTCGTCGGGCATCCGGAACTCGCCAGCGCGCCCGGCCCCTATCAGATCGAGCGTCGCTTCGGCGTCCTCGACGCGGCGATGAACCCCACGCGCGAGGAGACCTATAAATTCTTAGACAAATTTTTCGGCGAGATGGCCGCGCTCTTTCCCGACGCCTACATGCACATCGGCGGCGACGAGGTGACGGGCAAACACTGGCGGCTCAATCCGCAGATACAAGCCTTCATCGCCCGCAACAATTTGCGCGACAAGCATGGGCTGCAAGCCTACTTCAACGGGCGCATCGCAAAGATTCTCCAGCAGCACGGCAAGCGGCTCGTGGGGTGGGACGAGATACTGCACCCCGACCTGCCGCGCGACATCGTCATTCAATCGTGGCGCGGCCAGCAATCGCTCGCCGAGGGGGCGAAGCGAGGCTACGCGGGCATCCTCTCGAACGGTTACTACCTCGACTACCTGTCTCCCGCCGGTCAGCACTACCTCGTTGACCCCGTCAGCCCCGACAGCGGGCTGACCGAAGCGGAAGCGGCGCGGGTGCTCGGCGGCGAAGCCTGCATGTGGGCTGAGTACGTCTCGACGGAGAACATCGACTCGCGCATCTGGCCGCGCCTCGCCGCCATCGCCGAACGCCTCTGGTCGCCGCGCGAGACGAGAGACGTGCCCGACATGTATCGCCGCCTCGAAGCCGTCTCCGTGCAACTCGAAGAAGTGGGGCTGACCCATCGCACTTACGCCGGGAAGATGATGCGCCGCCTGGCGAACGGCGAGCGCGTCGAACCGCTGGAGACGCTGATGGGCGCGCTCGCCCCGAAATTTTCCGCGCGCGAACACGTGCGCCCCATCACGCAGATGACGCCGCTGACCCGCCTCGTGGACGCCGCCGCGCCCGACAGCCGCGCGGCGCGCGAGTTCGCGGCGGCGACGGACGCGCTCTTGGACGACGCGCCCCGCTTCGAGTCGCGGCGCGAGCGCGTGCGCGGCCTGCTGAACGAGTGGCGCGGCGCGTACGTTGCGGTGCGCGTGATGGCCGACCGCTCGCCCGTCATGCGCGACGCCGAACCGCTCGCCGCAGATTTATCGGAGATGAGCGCGGCCGGGCTGGAAGCCTTGCAGTATTTGTCGGCGGGCATCGCGCCGCCCGTGCTCTGGCGCGAGGAGAAACTGGCGTTGCTCGACCGCGTTGCCAAGACGCCCCGCGAAATTGAGTTTTCCATCCTGCCGACGCTGAGAAGACTCATCTTCGCCGCCGCCGAGATGCCGCAACTCAAATCGCTCACGGCGGCCGACTGGAAGGCGAGCGTCTTGAAACTCGCCGACGAGAAGAAATAACTTCCGCGCCCGCGCGGCGGCGGCGCGAAAGAATTCCACGCCCGCGCGGCGGCGGCGCGAAAGAAACAACTTCCCTGAGACAAGCAAGGCGGGACGGCCTCACCGTCCCGCCTTCCCATATTGCCCGCCCGCGCGCGGAGAGACCAATTCACGAACACCAACGCTACTACTACTACTACTGCCCGGCCGCGCCTTCCGTCCCTTCGGGGAAAGAGGGCGGGGCGGCTTCGGGGGCGATCGCCCATTTCTGATTCGGCGTCGCGCCGAGTTTGAAGTGGAGCGTCGCGCCGCGCTCGATGCGCTCGAAGGGCAGCCACGTGCGGTCGTAAGGCTTGCCGTCCAGTTGTAGTTCCTGCACGTAGGGCGTGCGCGCCGAAGCTCCCGCGCCGATGATGTGGAGCGTCCGGCCGCCGCCCGTGCGTCCCATCCTGATCTTGATGTCGGGAAAGAGGGGACTGTTGAGCGAGAAGCCGCCGACTCCCGGCGTCACCGGGTACATGCCGATGGCGGCGAAGACGATCCAGGAGGAGGTGGCGCCGAGGTCGTCGTTGCCGGGCAGGCCGCCCGGCGTGCTGGTGAAGAGTTCGGTCAGCACGCGCCGCGTGATGCCTTGCGTCTTCCACGGTTGCCCCGCGTAGTTGTAAGCCCACGGCACGGGAAAGACCGGCTCGTTGCCGATGAAGAAGTAAGGGCGGTCGGGGCCGGCGTTGAACTCTTTGAAGAAATCGTCGAGCCGCCGCACGGCCGCCTCGTTGCCGCCGATGCGGTCGAAGAGCGCGCGCATGTTGTGCGGGATCATCCAGGTGTACTGCACGGCGTTGCCCTCGACGTAAGACTTGTGGCTCTCCGGCCGCCACGGAAGTTCCGGCTGGTAGAGCATCGCCTTGAAGTCGAAGCCGGGGAGCCATGAGCCGTCGCGCCAGCGGCCGCGGATGTACTTGTGTTCGGGGTCGAAGAGGCGCGTCCAGAACTGCGAGCGGCGCATCATCTCGCGGTGCGTGCGCGTGTCGCCGTGGGCGCGGGCAAACTGCGCGAGCGCGAAGTCGGCCGTCTCGTATTCGAGCGCGACCGAAGGGCTGCCGCGCAGTCCTTTCTGCTCCATCGGGATGTAGCCGTAGCGTAGATAGTCTGCGAGCGCGGGGCGCGCCGGGTAGGTTCTGGATTTCGTTTCGGGGTCGGTGGCGTTTTTGATCATCGCGGCGAGCGCGGCGCGGGTGTCGAAGCGGCGCGCCCCGAAGGCGTATGCGCTCGCGATGCTCGCGGTCGCCGGGTCGCCGTACATCGCGCCGCTCTCGTCGTTGGCGACCGGCCAGATGGGAAGTCCGCCGCCCTCGCGCGCGGCGTTCGTGAGCGACTGCATCATGTCGCTCGCCTCTTCGGGGAAGAGAAACGCGACGAGCGGCATCTGCGAGCGGTAGATGTCCCAGCCGGAGAAGTTCGTGTACTGCGTGTGCGTGCGCGAAGTGTGGACTTTGTCGTCGAAGCCGAGATACTGGCCGTTCGAGTCGCTGAAGATGGTGGGATGGAGCAGCGTGTGGTAGAGCGCGGTGTAGAAGACCTGCCGTTCGGCGAGCGTGCCGCCGCCGACGTTGATCCGGCCAAGCGCATCGTTCCAGAGGGCGCGGGCGCGGGCGCGCACGGCGGCCAAGTCCCAGCCCGCGTTCTCGGCGCGCAGATTCAGACGCGCGTTCTCGACGCTCACGTAGGAGACGCCGACCTTCATGCGGACGACATTTTCCGACGACGCGTTGAACGTGACGTAACCGCCCGCCTGTTTGCCCTTGACCGGACTCGCGCCGGGCGTGACGCGTCCGCCCTCCCAGATGCCGAACGAACTGAAAGGGCGGTCGAACTCGGCGGCGAAATAGAGCACATAACGGTTGCGCGTGCCGCAGAAGCCGCCGCTCGAAACCGACCCGCTCATCCGCCTGTCACCGTCAGGCTGCCACTCGGCCTCCTGCACGCCGGTCGAGTTGCGCCCGGCGTTGACGAGAAGCGTCGCGGGCTTGCCCTGCGGAAAGGCGAAGACGCCGAAGCCGGTGCGCGGCGTCGCGCTCAAGCTCACCCTGACGCCGGAGTCGAGCGCGACTTCGTAGAAGCCGGGCGAGGCAAGCTCCTTCTCGTGAGAAAATTTGGAGACGTATGCGCCCGGAGTGGTGGCGGGCGAGGTCGTGACGTGGCCGGGGAAGGGCATGAAGGGCACGTCGCCGAAGATGGGGCAGCCGGGGCCGCTCAGGTGCGTGAGGCTGAAGCCGCGGATGGCCGTGTCGTGGTGGGCGTAGCTGCCGCGGTCATTCGGGCCGAAGCTGTTCTCGGTGTCGGGGCTGAACTGCACCATGCCGAAGGGCAGCGTCGCGCCGGGAAAGGTGTTGCCGCTCGCGTTGCCGCCGAGATAATCGGGCAGCGGCGAGTTGCCCGTCCCGACGAAAGGGTTGACGTACTGTGCGAGGTCGGGCGCGGCCTGCGCGGGCACAGTAGTAGTAGTAGCGCGCGACGGAATAACCGCCGCGTTGAACGTAAAGACGACCGCCGTGATTAGGGCGGCGAATGTAGTTTGAAATTTTCTGTTCATCTTGCTGCCATCGTTTGCACAGTACCGGCGCGAAGATTTTCGTGGCGTCGCGCGCGCTTAAGGAATTTCGATCTTCTTTCCCTCGACGACGAAGGAGCCGGAGACGACGCCGGTCGTCGCGGTGTCGGCGTTGCCCTTGAAGCCGGGCTGTTTGCCCCCGACCGTGACGGCGAACGCGCCGGGTTCGAGCACGCGTCTGCCGCCGTCGTCGATGAGCGTCAGGTCGCGCGGCGCGAGCGTGAACGTGACGCGCCGCCGCTCGCCCGGCCGGAGGCTCACGCGCTGCACGCCGCGCAAAGACCTGAGCGGCACGGGCGCGGAGGCGGCGGTGTCCGTCAGGTATAACTGCACCACTTCGTCGCCCGCGACCGTGCCGCCGTTTCGCACCTCGGCCGACACCCGCACCGGCTCCCCGGCCTTCACGCGCCCCTTCAGCTCCAACTTGCCGTACTCGAATTTCGCGTAGCTCAGGCCGTGGCCGAACGGGTAGAGCGGGTCGCCCTTGAAGTAGCGATAGGTCTTGCCCTGCATGCGATAGTCCGCGAAGGGAGGCAACTGCGACGCCGACTTGTAGAACGTAATGGGCAGCCGCCCCGCAGGGTTGTAATCGCCGAAGAGAACGTCGGCGATGGCCGACCCGCCCTCCTCGCCCGGATACCACGCCTGCACGATGGCGGGCACGTTCGCGTCCGCCCAGTTGACGCTGATGCCGCCGCCGCTAAAGAGCAGGAGCACGACGGGCTTCCCCGTGGCATGAACGGCGCGCAGCAAGTCGTCCTGCACCTTCGGCAAATCCAACTCGGTGCGGTCGCCGCCGCGAAAGCCTTCCAGCTTCACGTCCATCTCCTCGCCTTCGACCGACGGCGCGAGGCCGAGCGCCATCACCACCACGTCGGCCTCCCTGGCCTTGCGGATGGCGTCCTCGTAGAGCGACTCGGCCAGCCTGGGCGTTCCCCAGAGGAGCTTGGCCGTGGCGGCGGCGTAGCGGTCGTAAAACTCGACGCGAATTTTATAGGCGCGCCCCGCCTCCATCTGGAGCGGCTTCTTGACGGTCTTCGCGCTGCCGTCGCGCCAGCCGTCGAGAAAGAGTTCGTCGTCGAGATAGAGGCGCGCGGCATCGTCGGCGCGCACGCCGAGTTCGTAGGAGCCGGTGGCGGGCGCGGTGATCTGTCCCGTCCAGCGCGCGGAAAAATTATCGAGCGGCAGTTGCGGCACGGGCGCGTTGGTGAACCAGTCGAAGTTGATCTGCGCGTCCACGCGGGTGGCGACGGGCGCGCCCTGCAAGTCTTTGTTGTCGAAGTATTCCGCTTTGAGTCCGGGCTGGCCGTCGGCCTGCGAGAGGGCGGAGGCGGGCACGGGCAGGAGCGGTTCGCCCGTGAGCGTCGTGCCGAGCGCGTAGAGCACGCGCGTCGAGGGCGAGACTTTGCGCCGGATGCCTTCGAGCGGCGTGACCCACTCGGAAGGGATGCCGTGATAGTTGCCGAGGAGCACTTCGAGCGAGTCGGCGTTGGGGCCGATGACGGCGATTGTCTTGAGGTCTTTGCGTAGCGGCAGTTGCCGCCCTTCGTTCTTCAGGAGCACGAGCGATTCGCGCGCGGCGGCGCGCGCCAGTTCGCGGTGCGCGGCCGAGTCGTTCACCTCGAAGGGGATGCGCGTGTAGGCGACCATCTCCGGCGGGTCGAACAGGCCGAGCCGGAAGCGCGCGGTGAACAGGCGCGAGACGGCCGTGTCGATCTCCCGCTCGCTGATGTGTCCGGCCTTGATGGCCGGGATGAGCGCGCGATATTCGTAGCCGCAGGTCAACTCCGTTCCGGCCTTGACGGCGAGCGCGACGCCCTCTTCCTCCGTCCGCACGAACTTGTGATGCTTGTAGATGTCGAGGACGGCGTCGCAATCCGAGACGACGTAGCCGTCGAAGCCCCATTCGGTGCGCAGGATGTCGGTCATCAGACGCTTCGACGCGCAGGCCGGTTCGCCGTTGACGCGATTGTAAGCGCACATCACAGACCCGGCCTTGCCCTCGACGATGGCCGCCTGAAACGCGGGCAGGTAAGTCTCGCGGAAGTCTCGCTCATCGGTGGCGGCGTCGAAGACGTGGCGTTCCGGTTCGGGGCCGCTGTGGACGGCGTAGTGTTTGGGCGTGGCGATCACTTTGAGGTAACGCGGGTCGTCGCCCTGCATCCCGCGCACGAAGGCGACGCCGAGACGCGAGGTGAGAAAGGGGTCTTCGCCGTAAGTCTCCTGGCCGCGTCCCCAGCGCGGGTCGCGGAAGATGTTGATGTTCGGCGACCAGAAGGTGAGACCGTAAAAGCGTTTTCTGAAATCGCGCCTGACCGCCTCGTGATACTTGGCGCGCGCCTCGTCCGAGATGGCCGTGGCGACCCGCTGCATGAGCGCGGGGTTCCACGTCGCGCCGAGGCCGATGGACTGCGGGAAGACCGTGGCATGACCGGCGTAGGCCACGCCGTGCAGGGCTTCGTTCCACCAATCGTAGTCGGGAACATTGAGGCGCGCGATGGCCGGAGACTTATTCATCATCTGCGCCACCTTCTCTTCGAGCGTCATGCGCCCGACGAGATCGGCCACCCTGCGCTCCACCGGAAGTTGCGGATTGAGATAATCAGGCCGCGCGCCGCCCGCCGTCGTTTGCGCCTCCTGCGCCGTCGCCGACAGACTCAAAGGGAAGACGAGGGCGCAGCCGAGCAACGCCCCGGCGATACGACTCAACTGTTTCCTGACCGGCGTGTAAAGTTTAATGCGCGAAAAAGTCATCCGTTCTCTCCTGCTCTATCTCAACCTCGATTACTTGACGCCTGCGTCAAGCTATTTCATGCCCACATGCTCATCTCGCCGCGAACTCCAGCACGACCGACTCGAAGGGCGCGAGCGATAAGGTTCGGCCGTTGATCGTCGCCGCCGCCGCCGTGCGCGGCTGATTGCTCAATCGCACGCGCGGGGTCGAACTCCGTCCGAGAGCCGCATCGTCGAGCGGCAGGGTGCGCGCCTCGGCCGACATGTTCAAGGCGACGAGCATCGTTTGCCCGGCGGCGCGGCGCAGGTAGGCATAGACGTGCGGGTCGTTGCCTACGCTCTGGTAGTCGCCGTCGAGCAGGGCGGGGCTGTGGCGGCGCAGGCGAATCATCTTTTTGTAGAAGTTGAGGAGCGACGAGTCGTCGGCCGTTTGCGCGACGACGTGGTTCGTGCGGGCGGACGGGGGGACGGGCAGCCACGGCGCGCTGGTCGTGAATCCGGCGTGCCGACCGGCGTCCCACTGCATCGGGGTGCGTTCGCCGTCGCGCCCTTTGCGCAGCGGCCAGTAGCGTCGGCCGACGGGGTCGCGCACCTCTTCGACGGTCTTCGGTTCGGTCGTCACCATGCCGATCTCCTCGCCGTAGTAGATGAAGGGCGAGCCGCGCAGGGTGAGCAGCATCGTGGCGAGCAGCTTGGCGATTTGATCGTTGTGGCGGCCGTCGCCGAGGCGGTCGTAGGCGCGCGGGATGTCGTGGTTGGAGAGCACGTAAGTCGTCCAGCGTCCGGCGAGGGCGCGCTCGCTCGCGGCGATCACGTCGCGAAAGACCGTGGCCTTGAGTTGCGTGCGCGCCGGTTCCATCACGAGGAAGAAGTTGAAGGGCAGGTGGACGCCGTTGTTCGAGGGGCCGTAGTAGCGCATCAGCTCCTCCCACTTCGGCACGTATGCCTCGCCGATGAGCACGCTCTCCGGGTTGACGCCGTCGTTGAAGGCGCGCAGGCGCACCATCGCATCCTGCACCTCCGGCAGGTCGCGGTTGTACTTCTTCTCCTGCTCGTATTCGGTCGTGCTGCCGAAGCGCAACTCCGGCAAGACGGGATTGTCGCGCCAGGCGGGGTCTTCGTAGAGGTAGTTGACGGCGTCGAGGCGAAAGCCGTCCGCGCCGCGCTTGAGCCAGAAGCGCACGGTCTCAAGCATCCTCCGCTCAACCTCCGGGTTGCGCCAGTTCAATTCTGGCTGCTGCGTGTAAAAGTAGTGGTAGTAATACTGCCCGGTCTTTTCGTCGAGCGTCCAGGCGACGGGGCCGAAGGAGGAAGCCCAGTTGTTGGGTCGCCCGCCGCCGGGCTTCGGGTCTTTCCAGATGTACCAGTCGCGCTTCGGATTCGTGCGCGAGGAGCGCGATTCGACGAAGAAGGGATGCTGGTCGGACGTGTGATTGAGCACGAAGTCGATGACGACTTTGATCTTGCGCCGGTGGGCGGCGGCGACGAGGCGGTCGAAGTCGGCGAGCGTGCCGAACTGCGGATCGACGTTCTCGTAGTCGCTCACGTCGTAGCCGAAGTCCACCTGCGGCGATGGGTAGAAGGGCGTGATCCAGATGGCGTCAACGCCGAGCGCGGCCAGGTGATCGAGTTTCGAGGTGATGCCGTTCAGGTCGCCGACGCCGTCGCCGTTCGAGTCTTTGAAACTGCGCGGGTAGATTTCGTAGAAGACGGCGCGCTTCCACCATTCCGGCTGCGCGGCCTTGACGGGTCGGCGCGACGGCGCGCTCTGTCCGGGCGCGCGTGAAGGTTGCCGCGCCGCCGCGTTCATCGTCGCCGCCGGGTTGAACAGCGCGGAGACGACCGTCAGCACGGCGAGAAAGACGACGTTGAACGGGCGCATGGATGCCCGCGAGTTCTGCTTCATTGGCGATTGAACCTCAACATGACATGGCATGAAATGGTTGGAGCCGCGGATGACCGCGCCGGATGATGTGTGATTCTTTAGCTCACGGGCACGGCGCGCTCAGGCCAGCCGGCCGGTCGCCGCCACGTCGCTTTGTGACTGCCGCGCGGCGAGCGCGTGCCGCCCGATGATCAGTGCGCCGTAGACTCCGCTGTCGCCGCCGAGCGACGCTTGCAGTATCCGCACCTGCTCGACGGGCATGATCCTGACCGACTCGCGGACGCGCGCCCGCAAGGGAGCCAGGAGTTGTTCGCCGGTGGCCGACACGCCGCCGCCTAAGATGATGGCCTCCGGCGCGAGCGCGGCGATGATATTGCTCAGGCCGAGCGCGAGGTAATGAACGGTTTCGTCCCACACCTCGCAGGCCACCGCGTCGCCCGCGCGCGCCGCTTCGGCCACGGCGTGCGCGGTGATGTTTTCCGCGCCCCCTTCGCGCAACGTCGAAGCGCGCCCGTCGCGCGCGAGCCGTTCCGCGGCGCGTCGTGCGATGCTCGTTCCCGAGCAGAGAGCTTCGAGGCAGCCGCGCGCGCCGCAACCGCAGGGCGCGCCGCCGGGCTGCACCACCATGTGCCCGACTTCGCCCGCGCCGTCGCCGACGCCGTGGACGAGTTGATGGTTGATGATGAGGCCGCCGCCGATGCCGGTCGAGATCGTGATGTAGACCAGATCGCGCAGGCCGCGCCCCGCGCCGCGCTCGTGCTCGGCGAGCGCGGCCGCGTTGGCGTCGTTGTCGAGCAGCACGGGCAGGCCGAGCCGTTCCTCGACGAGACGGACGATCGGAAACTCGTCCCAGCCGGGAAGATTAGGAGGCGAGAGGATCAGCCCGCGACGACGATCCAGCGGCCCGCCGCAGCCGATGCCGACGGCGACGAGCCGCGCGCCCGCCTCCGCCGCCATGCGTTCGAGTTCATCACATGCCTCTTCGATGATGGGTCGCGCGCCGCGTTCGACCCGCGTGGGGAAGCGGCGGAAAGGTAGCAGTTGGCCGTCGAGGGTGGCGAGTCCGAGCGCAATTTTCGTCCCGCCGATGTCGATGGCCGCGATCGCGTTCTTGGTCATTTCGGATTTGTCGTTGAATGAACGTAGGGTAGCAATTCGCTTGTATGCGATTCGCTTTATTTTGTCAAACTACGTGGGCGGAATCGCATTCCTTCTTGACTGATGCGGGGGCGCAACCTAATCTCCCGTTCGGATCAGATGCCATCGGCTGAGGTGCGGGAAACGCGCGCGGGTGCGTTCGCCGTTCATCCCGGCAGAGGTGGCGGCCAACTCCCTGGACAGCCCGCCGCCGGAGCAGCGATCATAAACCCCCAACTCGAACGGAGCTTTGATGAAGAGACCCTGGCATCCGGCCGCCGTCTGCCTGCTGCTGCTGACACTTGCCGCGACCGGCTTCGCGCAAAACAAACATGAGCCTTCCCGCCTGCGCTCGCCCGACGGGCGGCTCGAAATCAACTTCGCGCTGAACCCGGCGGGCGCGCCCACCTATGCCGTTGATTATGACGGGCGCGCTCTCGTCGCTCCCTCCACGCTCGGCCTCGACCTCAAGCAGGGCGGAACGCTCTCGGGCGGCATGAAGATCACCGGCACCCGCCGTCGCGCGCACGACGCTTCGTATCGACTCGTCGTCGGGAAGACTGGCCGGGTGCGCGACCGCTTCCGCGAGTTGACCGTCGCCCTGGCGGAAGTCGGCGGGTCGCGGCGAAAGTTGCAACTCGTCTTTCGCGCTTACGACGACGGCGTCGCCTTCCGCTATGTTCTGCCCGCGCAAGACGCGCTCAGGGATTTCGAGATCACGGAGGAGAGAAGCGAGTTTCGCTTTCCCGCCGACCACACGTGCTGGGCGATGCAACTCAGAACCTTCCACTCGAACTATGAGAAGGAGTTCGACAAGATTTCCTTGAGCCGGATCAAACCCGGCGCGAAGATCGGGCTACCGCTCGTCGTGCAAACGGCGGGCGGACTCACGCTCGCCGTCGCCGAGGCCAACCTCAAGGATTACGCCGGGATGTACCTGCACGGGTTGGAAGGCGCGCCGCACGGTCTCGTCTCGCGGCTGTCGCCCTTCGGCGGCCGGGAGACGGGTTCCGCCGTGCGCGGCCGCGCGCCCCACGCCTCGCCGTGGCGCGCCATCATGGTCGGCGATGCGCCGGGACGCCTCATCGAATCCACCCTGCTGCTCAATCTCAACGAGCCGAACGCCATCGGCGATCCTTCCTGGGTCAAGCCGGGGAAGGCGGCGTGGGATTGGTGGTCGGGGCAACAGGCGGCGGGCGTCTCGTTCAAGACCGGCATGAACGATGCGACCATGAAGCATTACATCGACTTCGCCGCCGAGTTCAAACTGGAATACATGCTCATCGACGCCGGTTGGTACACGCCGAAGGCTTACGGCGAAGACGCCGACACGAAGGCCGACATCACGAAGTCTGTCCCGGAGATCGACCTGCCCGGCCTCGTCGCCTATGCCCGCGCGCGGGGCGTCGGCCTCATCCTCTGGCTCCACTGGCTCGCGGCGCGCGACCAGATGGACACGGCTTTTCCCTTTTATGAGCGGCTCGGCATCAAGGGCGTCAAGGTGGATTTCATGGATCGCGACGATCAGGAGATGGTCGGGTTCTATCACCGTATCTTGCAGAAGGCCGCCGCGCACCGTCTGCTCGTTGACCTGCACGGGGCGTACAAGCCGACGGGGCTGATCCGCACCTACCCGAACTACCTCACGCAAGAGGGCGTGCTCGGCGCGGAGTACAACAAATGGGCGGCGCGCATCACCGCCACGCACAACCTGACGCTGCCCTTCACGCGCATGCTCGCCGGGCCGATGGACTACACGCCGGGCGGTTTTCGCAACGTGACGAAGGCGAACTTCAAGCCGCAGGACAGCGCGCCGTTGGTCATGTCCACGCGGGCGCACCAACTGGCGATGTACGTCGTTTATGACAGCCCTTTGCAGATGGTCGCGGACTATCCCGGCGCATACCGGGGCGCGCCCGGCGCGGACTTCCTGCGCGTCGTCCCGTCCAGTTGGGACGAGACGCGTGTGCTCGCCGGTAGCATCGGAGAGTTCATCATCGTCGCGCGCCGTCGCGGCGAACGGTGGTTCGTCGGGGCGATGACGAACGAGACGGGGCGCACGCTGCAACTGCCGCTCGGCTTTCTCAAAAGAGGCGCGTACCGGATCGCGGAGTATGCCGACGGGCGCGACGCGGCGACCGACCCCGAACAAATTTCCGCCACCGCCAAAACGGTCAGGCCGGGCCAGACGCTGACGCTCCGGCTCGCGCCCTCCGGCGGCTACGCGGCGCACCTGTCACCCGTGAAGTAAAGAGAAATCCCGCGCCGGAGACGCTAAGAAGCGTGTGAAAAGTAAATCTGTGCTTGTCCCGTCAGGGACATTTGATCATAGCCCGGCCATTTATGGCTGAGATGGTGAATGTCTTCTACAGAGAGTCCCGGAGGGACGATTGAATGTTCCGCACTATTCAATCGTCCCTCCGGGACTTGAACATTATCCGGCAACTGATCCCCGGCGATAAATCGCCGGGCTATTAGCAATCGTCCCTGACGGGACTCGTTCAAACAGCTTCTACAAGGCAGCACAGATTCAACGGCGCGGCGCGTCAGGGAGCGGGCGGCGTGAGGCGACGCGCGCCGGGTCGGTCGCGCCGCCCCGGAGCCAGTTTTTCGCCAGTTCGCGGATCGCTTCGACGTTTTGGCCGCCGACGCCGAGCAGCGAATAGAAGTCTCTCGCCTCGGTGGCTTCGTTCGGCATGCTCCACAGGTCGAGACCGAAGGGCGCGAAATGGCTCGGGTAAAGTTTGAAGGTCTCGGCGTCGGCGTCGTGCGCCTGGCTGTTGAGCCAGCCGACCGGCCAGTGATCCCACGTCAGAGTGCCCCAGCCCCACCCGCCCGTGCCCTTGCGGTCGGAGTGTTCTTTGAGCCGCGTCGCTGCGTGGGGAAACCCGGAAGCGTCGCCGACAGCGAAGAACGGCGAGCCGTCGCGGAGCGGGATCAACCCTGCGAAGCCGCGCGCGTCGTCTATCGCCGGCCACGGCGAACCCGTGCGGCGCGACGTGCCGGCGAAAATCTTTTTCGGGTCGTCCTTGCGCTTCCAGAAGATGTCCACGCGCGCGGGCGAGAAGGCGTCCACGCCGACGAAGGCGCGGCTTTCGCCCGTGGCGGGCGCGGCGGCCAACACGTCGTACCAGAGTTTCCCGACCGGACTCATGCCGATCAGTTCGATGGGTTCGCGCGCGTAGCCGTGGTTATCGCCGGGCATGAGCGTGTGGTAACGCTGGCGACGCAGGATGAGGCCGTTCGGGTACGCCCAGAAATCCTCGACCGCGCGAAAGGCCGCCGCGCCCGAAGTCATGTTCACGCCGAAGTAAGTCCAGCGCACCCACACTCTGCGGGGCGTGTTCTCGATCACGTCCACGAAGCTGTTGCGCTCGCGCCGCCCCTGCTCGTTAAAGAGTTCAGCCCAGCCCTCGTTGCCCTCGAACATCTGGTAGGAGACGGCCGCGCCGGAAGGCAGCTCGAACCAGGGACAATAGCTGGCCTCGTGCGAGAAGACGAAGCGGTAGTTGAAATCTTTCCAGAAGATGACGTAGGCCTTGCGCGGGTTGAGGTCGGCGTGCGGGGGCGACGCGAGCGCGCCGCCGTAGCCGCCGTAAACGTAGTCGGCCACTTCGACCACCGCGACGCCGCTCGTCCTCGCGGCCTGCAATTGAGCCGACGTGATCGGTTTGGCGGGAAGCGGGGCGGGTGATTGCGCGCCGGGCGCAAGGGCGTTTGCGCCGGGGGCGGGCAGCAGAAGTATTGCCAGCAGCAGCAGGCTACGCATCGCAACAGGACTCCTTAGGGAAGTTGCCGGGATCGACGGATTGAACAAAGATGCCTTGCGTCCGAACGATACCACATCGCGCCGGAGCCGCGCCGGACGGTCATATTTCGCGGCGGGCAAAAAATAGTTTGACCTCGTCGATCGTAAAGAAGTATTTTGCTGTCACGTTCGATTCTTTCAAACGTTGATCTTGCTCGGGCTGTCCGACCGAAGGGACTGGAGCGCAAGCCCGGTGCGCCGCTAATTGCGGGGCACCGGGCGGCCGACCGCGATAGTAAGCAAGCCGGACAGAGTCTTGACGGGGCATATCTAACCACAATCCCGGTAGACAACTCGCAGCTTTAACATCGAAGCCTGTATTCACAGAGCTAAAGAATAATTGTGTGGAGAGAGAAGCATTGATGCGTAAATACGCTGTCTTGGGGATATTGTTGTCGCTCGTCTGGTGCGTGAGCGTCGCGGCGCAGCAGGAGCGCACGGTTTTCAAAATCGGCGCGTTCGATAACTCGTCGGAGGAGTTTGGTGCGGCGACGGGCGCGCCCGTCGTGTACGTCGTCGGCACCACGGGCGGGACGAATCGGTGGGTTGGCACGCAGCAGGCGGTCGTTCCCGCCAGGGCGGGCGCGGCCGATGCCGCTCGTAAAATACAGTTTGCCCTCCAGGGCGCGCCCGCCGGAGCTTACCGGCTGCGGCTCGGGTTGATCTTGAAGACGGCGCGCGCGCCCGTCGTGCAGGTGGAGGTGAACGGGCATCGCGGGTGGTTTCATCAACCCCTCGAAACGTACAGGGAGGGAAACAGCGAAGGCGCGATCCTCCCGCAGTACGCGATCGGCGAATTGAACATCGACGTGCCCGCTTCGTTCCTGCGCGCGGGGCAAAACGAGATCGCTCTGACGGCCGTGACGGACGAACTCTCGACCGCCATGCCCGGCGGCGAAACGACCGACCTCGCCGTGCTCATCTATGACGCGCTTGAACTCGTGAACACCCCGGCGGCGGCGGCGGCGCGCCCTCCCGGCGTGACGAGCGCGCGGGCGACCCCGACCGTCTTCTACCGGCGCGAGGGCGGCCGACTCTCCGAAGTCGTCTCCGTCCTCGTCGCCTGGCGCGAACTCGTGCCGCAGGGCACGGTCACGCTATCGCTGCCCGGCAGCGATTGGACGCGCACGCAGACGCTCGCTCCGGCCGGGCGCGACTTCGGCGAGCAGCGACTCGAATTCACCGTCCCGGAGTTTGCCGCTGGCACGAACGTCAAAGTGGCCGTCAGGGCGAACGGGCACGTCCACGATGTCGCGCAGATGCTCACGCCCGCGCGCAAGTGGACGGTCTACATGGTTCCCCACGAACACCTCGACGTGGGCTATTCCGACTTCCAGACCAAACTCGCCGAACTCCACAGCCGCATCATCAACGAGGCTCTGGACATGAACGCCGAGCACCCCGAGTTTCGTTTCACGCTCGACGGTTACTGGCAGGCGCGCCACTTTCTCGAAGGCCGCTCCGAAGCCGAGAAGCAGAAATTCTATCGCGCGGTGCGCGAACGGAAAATCACCGTGCCCGCGCAGCACTCCGTGATCCTGACCGGCTTCCCCACGGGCGAGGCGCTCATCCGCTCCTTCTACGGCTCGCGCCGTTTGAACCGCGAGGCGGGCGGCGCGTGGGACACGGCCAACATCACGGACGTGCCTTCTTACTCGTGGTCTTACGCTTCGATTCTGGCGGCTTCGGGGTTGAAGTATTTCGCGGCGGCGGCGAACGCCGACCGCGGCCCGACGCTCATGCTCGGCGACCTGCACCGCCGCTCGCCTTTCTGGTGGGAGGGGCCGGACGGCGCGCGCGTGCTGATGTGGTACTCGCGCCACTACCACCAGATCGGAAGCCAGTTCGGGCTGCCGACGCAGGTGGCAAACGGCTACGAAGGTCTGGCGAGTTTCCTGCGCGTCTACGAACGCCCGGACTACCCGGCGCGCGGCGTCATGCTTCACGGCAGCCAGTGGGAGAACACGTCGCTCTACCCGCAGCAGGCCGCGCTCGTCAAGCAGTGGAGCAGTTTGTTCGCTTACCCCGAACTACGCTTCTCCGGCTTCGGCGAGGCGATGGAGAAAATATCCGGCGAGGCCGAACAGGCCGGAGCCAAGCTGCCCGTGGTGCGAGGCGACGGCGGCCCCTTCTGGGAAGACGGCATCGCCTCGGATGCTTACCACGCGGCGATGGAGCGCGAGACGGAGCGGCGCGCCGTGTCGGCCGAGAAGCTGGGCGTCGTCGCCTCGCTCGTCGATCCGCGCTACCGCCCCTCGCGGAGCGCGCTCGACTGTATGTGGGAAAACATCTCTTTGATGGATGAGCACACGTGGGGCTGGGGGCGCAGCGTCACCGAGCCGCACAGCGAAGACACGACGCGCGAACTCGCCACCAAGCGGTTCTACGGAGTGAGCGCGCGCGGCTGCACGGAGTACCTCTTGGAGCGCGGGATGACGGCTATCGCCGGACGCATCAAAACGTCGTCGCGCGCGCTCGTCGTTTTCAACACGCTCAACTGGCCGCACGACGGCTGGGTGGAGTTCGACCTGCAAAAGACGCGCGAGTTGGTTGACCTGGAGAACGGCCAGGTCATCGGCTTCGACGTGCTCGAAGACCACCCGGCCTACCAGCGCATCCGCTTCCTCGCGCGCGGCGTGCCCGCCGTCGGGTATAAAAGCTACGACGTGAGGGACAAGGCCGCGCCGCCGACGAGCGCGCCAACGAATGCGCCGACGAATGCGCCGACGAACGCGTCCGCCGTCTCGTCATCGCCGGGCACGAACGTCATCGAGAATCGGTTCTATCGTGTGACGCTCGACGCCAGGAGCGGCGGCGTGCGCGGCATCTACGATAAGGCGTTGGGGCGCGAACTGGTGGATCAGTCCGCCGCCTATCGCTTCAACCAGTACGTCTACGTGACGGGCGGCGACAACCCGCCGACCTTCACGCAGTTGCTCACCTACCGCCGCCACCTGCCTTTCGCCCAGCTTGAGCCGCACGCCGCGACGGGCGGCCGCATCGTGTCCGTCACGAAAACGCCGACGGGCGCGAGCGCGCGGCTCGAAAGTCGCGGCCTGAACACGCCGCGCATCACGAGCGAGATCATCCTGTTCGATAACGAGAAGCGCATCGAGATCGTCAACCGCGTCAGCAAGGAGACGATCTACAAAAAGGAGGCGGCCTACTTCGCCTTCCCGCTCGCCCTGCGCGCGCCGGAGTTCAAGTATGAAGTGCAGAACGGCGTCGTGCGCCCGGCGCGCGACATGATGCCGGGCGCGGGGCTGGAATGGTTCTCGGCGCAGAACTGGGTGTCGGCGGGCGACGCGGGCGCGGAGGTCGGTCTCGTCTCGACGGACTCATTCCTCTGGACGTTCGGCGACATCGTGCGCGGCACGTGGCCGACCGAGTTCAAGCCGAAAGGCTCGACCGTCTTCTCCTACGTGTTGAACAACTACTGGGGCACGAACTACATCGCCGCGCAGGGCGGCGACTTCGTCTTCCGCTACGCCTTGACGAGCGCGCCCAAACTCGACGACGCGGCCATGAGCCGCCTCGGTTGGGAGCAGACCACGCCGCTCGAACGCACGCTCGTCAAATCGCAGGACAAGGCCGCGCCCACCGCGAACCCGCTGCCCGCCGCGCGCATGAGCTTCCTTGAGACGAGCGACCCCTCCGTGCTGTTGAGCGCGTGGAAGCACGCGGAGGAAGGCGAGGGCACGGTGTTGCGCTTCATCGAACTCGGCGGCGGCGCGGGCGGGCGCAAGGTGCAAGTCTCAAGCCCGCTCTTCGGGACTTTCCTGAAGCGCGTGTGCAACGCCGTCGAAGACTGCGACGGGACGCAGAGCGCGGCGGGCAGCGTGGGCGGTTTTAGTTTCAACCCGACGCCGCGCCAAATTCTGACTTTCAAGCTGCTGCCCGTCGGAGGCCAAAGAGGGAACCGGGGCGAAGGCGCGCGCCGGAAGCGTGACGGAAGGAAGCGCGACTGAAAGAGCGTTTGGCTCAGGTTAAGTCCGGCAATTCCGAACGAGATAGTGAAGGGATGATTTCACGATGCAGATAAATCCCCCGGTGAATGATGCTCTGGCCGCGGGGCTGGCGACGCAGGCGCGCCCGACGAGCGTGCGTTATAAGGT
Source organism: Pyrinomonadaceae bacterium (assembly GCA_036386515.1). Lineage (GTDB taxonomy): Bacteria > Acidobacteriota > Blastocatellia > Pyrinomonadales > Pyrinomonadaceae > JAIVJZ01. Next base: position 166,970 of record DASVVO010000052.1, on the reverse strand, counting down.
GCTGGCCTTCCTGTTCACGCTCGCCTCGCTGACCTATCTCGACCGGCTGGCGATCTCGGCGGCGATGCCTTTCATCGTGCAGGAGTTTGCGCTCAGCCCGGTGCAGCGGGGCTACATCTTCAGCGCGTTCACGCTCACCTACGCGCTCTTTGAAATCCCCACCGGCTGGATGGGCGACCGCTTCGGCACGCGCCGCACGCTCACGCGCATCGTCATCTGGTGGTCGGCCTTTACCGCGCTGACGGCCGCCGCCGCGGGCTTCTGGTCGCTGCTGGTCATTCGCCTGCTGTTCGGCGCGGGCGAAGCGGGGGCGATCCCGAACAGCGCGTCCACGGTTTCGCGCTGGTTCCCGGCTTCGCAGCGCGGGCGCGCGATGAGCGGCGTCTGCATCGGGCACGCGCTCGGCGCGGCCGCCACGCCGCCGCTCGTCTTCCTGTTGATCGGGTGGCAGGGCTGGCGTTGGACGTTCGTCGAGTTCGGCGTGCTCGGCGTCGTGTGGTGTCTCGCGTGGTACTGGTGGTTTCGCGACACCCCGGAGGAACACCCGGCCGCCAACGAGGCCGAGACCGAACTGATACAGGCGGGCGGCGGCGCGTCGGCCGCGGAGCGTTCGCACTCCATCCCGTGGCGCACGTTTCTGCGTAGCCGCAACATCTTCTTCCTGTGCGCGATGTACTTCGCCTACGGCTACAGTCTCTATTTCTACATCACGTGGCTGCCGACCTACCTGCTCGAAGCGCGCGGCTTCACGCTGGCATCCGCCGGCTTCTTCTCCGCGCTGCCGTGGCTGTTCGGCGCGGTGGCGTTTCTGTGCGGCGGCACGCTGACCGACTATCTCGTGACGCGCACCGGCAACAAAAGAATCGCGCGCTGCGGCGTGGGCGCGTTCGGCCTCTCGATGAGCGCGCTGATGCTCGTCGGCGTCGGCTTGACGGGCAACTCGGTCGCCGCCGCGCTCTTCATCGCGCTGGCTCTCTTCTTCCAGTTCCTGACGACCCCGGCCGTGTGGGCCACCTGCCTCGACATCGGCCGCCACCGCGCCGGGGTCGTGAGCGGCACGACCAACACCTTCGGCAACTTGGCGGGCACGCTCGCGCCCATCGTCTTCGGCTACATTCTCGAAGGCTTGAACACGAAAGACCCGAACTCCTGGACGACCGGCTTCTACGTCGCCGCCGCTTTTCTCTTCGTCGGCGTCATCATGTGGTTCTTCATCGACCCGCGCACACCCCTCGACGATGAACACGCCGCCGCGCCCGCCATTACCGAGGCCGACGCGCCGGTCGTCTGAAAACTGCCGCACGGCGTTCGGCAAGTTGAAACGGGCATCGGGTCAGAGTTAAACGGAAACAGATGGAGCACAGCTACGACCTGTTAGCGATGGGGCGCAGTTCGATTGATCTCTATGCCAACGAGATCGGCGTGCCCTTCACGGAGATCAAGACCTTCTCGGCTTACGTGGGCGGCTCGCCGACCAACATCTGTGTCGGCGCGCGGCGGCTCGGCCTGCGTACCGCGCTCCTGACGGCCGTCGGCGAAGACCTGGTCGGCGATTTCGTGCTCAACTTTCTCGGCCGCGAAGGCATCGCCGTCGAGTTCAGCCCGCGCAAGGCGGGACGGCGCACGAGCGCGTTCATGCTCGCCATCCAGCCGCCCGACAAATTCCCCATCGTGCCCTACCGCGACAACTGCGCCGACCTGGAATTGACGATCGACGACGTGCGCGCTGCGCCCGTCGCCGCGAGCCGCGCGCTGCTCGTCACGGGTTCCGGCCTCAGCCGCCAACCGAGCCGCGACGCGACCCTGTTCGCGGCCGAGACGGCACGCGCGAGCGGCGCGCGCGTCCTGCTCGACCTCGACGTGCGCGCCGAACTCTGGCCGGACATGCGCGCCTATGCGGCCGCCGTCCGCTCCATCCTGCCGCTCACGGATGTCGTCATCGGCACGCTTGAGGAAGTGGCGGCCGCCACCACCATCCGAGACGGCGTTGAGACCGGCGCGGCGGCGGTGGCGTCGCAGGCGGCGGCAAAAGAGGTGGAGTCGCCGGACGCCTTCGGCGGCGCGGTCGCGCGCGGCGTTCGGGAATTGCTCGACGCGGGATCAGCGGAGGCGGTCGTCGTCAAGCGCGGCGCGCGCAGCACGATCGTCGCCTTGCGCGGCGGCGAGACGATTGAGGCCGCGACGTTCAAAGTCGAGGTGCTGAACGTGCTCGGCGCGGGAGACGCCTTCGCGGGCGGCTTCCTCTACGGTTATCTGAAAGGCTGGGACTGGCAACAATCGGCGCGGATAGGGAACGCCTGCGGCGCAATCGTCGTCACGCGTCACGGCTGCGCCAATTTCATGCCTTACGAACAGGAAGCATTAGCATTCATACAGGAAAGAGGAGGGTTTTAAAGTTTGTCATTCGACTATCAGAAGTTTCTTCCCCAGGCGGTGTTGGCACAGGTTACGGAACTGCGCGTGAGCGACCCGGAACTCCCGTTCCGCATTGCGCGCGAGCGAAAGCGGCGCGAACGTCTCGCCCCCAAAGGCAAGCTCAACATACTGGCTTCCGATCACCCGGCGCGACGCGTGGTGCGCGTCGGCGGCGATGCGTTCCGGATGGCGAACCGGCAGGAGTATCTGGCGCGCACGCTGCGCGTCTTGCAGAGCGACACGGTGGACGGCGTGCTCGCCACGATGGACATCATCGAAGACCTGCTCGTCATCCACGACCTGTTGAAGCGGGCTGGCGGCGCGGCCTTTCTCGACGACAAACTGCTCATCGCCAGTCTCAACCGCGCCGGGCTGTTGGGGAGCAGTTGGGAGATCGACGATCCGATGAGCGGCCCCAGCCCTGCGGCCTGCGCCGCGTGGGGTCTGGACGGCACGAAAGTTTTGCTGCGCCTGTGCGACGCCGAGCGGGACTCGCTCAAGACCCTGCTCGCCACCGTGCGCGCCATCAGCGAGCAGAACGCGCTCGCCCTGCCGATGTTTCTCGAATCGCTGCCCGTAGAGAAAGTCGAAGGCGGCTACAAGATCATCAAGACAGCGGAGGAACTGACGCGCACGGCGGGCGCTGCCGCCGCGCTCGGCGACAGCAGCCGCTACCTCTGGTTAAAACTTCCTTATTGCGAAAACTACGAGATGGTCGCACGCGCGACGACGCTGCCGATCCTCTTGCTCGGCGGCGACCCGGTGGGCGACGTGCGCCCGTTCCTCGGCGAACTCGCCGCCGGACTCCGTGCCGGGGCGAACGTGCGCGGCGCTCTCGTCGGTCGCAACGTGCTCTTTCCCGGCGACGGCGACCCGCTGGCGGCGGCCGAAGCGGCGGGCGGCCTCGTCCATCACGGCTGGACACTCGAACAGGCTCTCGACGCGCTGGACACGCACGCGGGCGGCGGGATGGACTGGCTCGCTCGCCTCGCCGGATAGCGCGGCTGGCTCTCAACGGAGCGCGGCCACGTCGGCTGGCTCTCAACGGAGTGCGGCCACGTCGGCGGGCGAGAGCGGGCGCACGCGCTCGCCGCGCAGGATGAAGTGGAGGCGTGCGGTCTGTTCCAACTCCTCGGCGCGGTCGCTCGCTTCGGACAGGGTCGCGCCCGCGCAGATGAGGCCGTGATTGCGGAGCAGCATCGAGTGGTGCGCGTCGGCGACACCCTCGATGGCGTGCGCTAAATCGAGCGCGCCCGGTTTGAAATAGGGCAGCACGGCGAGCGGCGCGACGCGCATGAAGTAGTAAGGCGTGAGCGGCGCGAGGTCGTGTTCGGGGTCGAAAGGATCGAGGCAGGAGAGCGCGACCGCGTAGGTCGAATGCAGGTGGACGATGGCGCGCGCTTCCTCCCTCCGTCGATAGATCGCCGTGTGGAAGGGATGCTCTTTCGAGGGGCGGTTTTCGTTGAGGGGGTTGCCGCCCAGATCGATGCGGGCGAGGCGCGCGCGGGTCAGGCCGCCGAGTCGTTGGCCGGTCGGCGTGATCCAAACCTCGTCGCCGAGGCGGACGGAGAGGTTGCCGGTCGAGCCGTGTGCATACCCGCGCGCGAAGAGGCTATCGGCCGTCTCGCAGAGTTGTTCCAACAGCGAATTATCCATCGCGGCAACTTTCCCGTTTGAGTCGAGTGTCATTTGATCAAGTGTCATTAAAAAATAAGGGGTGGTTTCTAAAGTCGCCCCCTGTCTTACCGTGCGCCTTTAGCGTGAGCCAGCTTAATCGAGCCGAGACCGGTCTCTCTCGCCAGGGCGCACAGGGAAAACGAACGCGAGAAAATATCTATAGCAGACCGAAGGGTGATCTCATGAGAAAATTTTGCGCGGCGGCGGTCGTCGCCCTGTCTCTCCTGTTGGCCGTCCCGTCCGCCGCGCAGCAACAGCAGCGGCGCGCACCCGCACCCGCGCCCGACTCTCTGCCCGACATCGAGCGGCGCGCCGAATCGCTCCTCGGCCGGATGACGCTCGAAGAAAAGATCGATCTCATCGGCGGCGTCGATGATTTCTTCATTCGCGGCGTCGAGCGGCTGGGGCTGCCGCCCCTGAAGATGGCCGACGGCCCGGCGGGCGTGCGCAACTTCGGCCCCGCGACGGCGATGCCCGGCGGCATCGCGCTGGCCGCGACGTGGAACCCCGCGCTCGTCGAACGCATCGGCATGGAGATCGGGCGCGACGCGCGCGCCAAAGGCGTCCACTTCCTGCTCGCCCCCGGCGTCAACATCTATCGCGCGCCGATGAACGGACGCAACTTCGAGTACTTCGGCGAAGACCCTTACCTCGCCGCGCGCACCGCGGTCGGCTACATCCGGGGCGTCCAGTCGCAGGGCGTGTCGGCCACCGTCAAGCACCTGCTGGGGAACAACTCGGAGTTCGACCGCCACCGCACGGATTCCGTCATCGACGAACGAACGATGCGGGAGATTTACCTGCCCGCCTTCGAGGCCGCCGTCCGCGAGGCGCGCGTCGGCGCGGTGATGAACGCTTATAACCTCGTCAACGGCGTCCACATGTCGCAGCACGGCTATCTCAACACGGACGTGGTGAAACGCGAGTGGGGATTCGACGGCATCATGATGTCCGACTGGAACGCCACCTACGACGGCCTCGGCGCGGCCAACGGCGGGCTTGACCTGGAGATGCCTTCCGGCGCGCACATGAACCGACAGACGCTCCTGCCCGCCATCGCCGCCGGCAAACTTTCAGTTGCGACGATCGACGACAAGGTGCGCCGGATACTGCGCACGGCGGCGCGCTTCGGCTGGCTCGACCGCGAACAAATTGACCTCTCGATTCCGCGTTACAATCCGCAAGGCCGCCGCGCTGCGCTCGAAGCCGCGCGCGAAGGCACGGTGCTCCTGAAGAACGAGGGGGCGTTGCTGCCGCTCGTCAAGGGGAAAACAAAATCAGTCGCCGTCATCGGCCCGAACGCATATCCGGCCGTGCCGCTCGGCGGCGGCAGCGGGAGGACGGAACCGTTCGCGGCGGTCAGTTTGTTGGAAGGCTTGAGCCGACACCTCGAAGCATCCGCCGTGCCCGTCTATTACGCGCGCGGCCTCCAGACGTTGCCCGAGATGGCGGCGGCCACGCGGTTCACGACCGCCGCGACGGGCGGGCAGGCGGGATTGCGCGCAGAGTATTTCAACAACCCGGAGTTGCAGGGGACTCCGGCCGTGACTCGCACGGAGCCGCACGTCAACTTCGGCAGGCAGGCGCGCTCGTTCCCGGAACAGACGCTTTCGTCTCGCTGGTCGGGCTATTACGTCGCGCCCGCGGCCGGGCAGTATGAAGTCTTCGCCTCTTCGACCGGCGAGGAGGGCGGCTTCTACCGTCTCTACGTGGATGACAAACTCGTCCTCGACAGTTGGAACGCGGCGCACGCGCTCGCCGGTTTAGCGACGCTCACGCTCGACGCCGCGCCGCACAAGATCGTGCTCGAACAACGTCCGAACAAACGCGCCGCGCGGCTCGGCACGCGGATGCAACTGGGCATCGCGCCCCACGGCCGGATGGTGAGCGAAGAGGCGAAGAAGCTGGCGGCTCAGGCCGACGTGGTGGTGGTGGCCGCCGGGTTCGAGCCGGGCACGGAGAGCGAGGGCGCGGATCGCACCTTCCGTCTGCCCGCCGGGCAGGACGAGTTGATCCGCGCGATGGCGGCGGCCAATAAGAACACGGTCGTCGTCCTGATGTCGGGCGGCGGCGTGGACATGAACGCGTGGCTCGACGCCGTGCCCGCGCTCGTTCACGCCTGGTATCCGGGGCAGGAGGGCGGCATCGCGCTGGCCGAAATTCTCCTCGGCGAAGTGAACCCTTCCGGCAGGCTGCCCGTCACGCTCGAACGCCGTTGGGAAGACAACCCCACGTATCACAGTTATTACCCGGAGGCGGGAACGAATCGCGTCGTTTATCAGGAGGGTCTCTTCGTCGGCTATCGCGGCTATGAGCGGGCGGGCGGGCGCGCGCTCTTTCCGTTCGGCCACGGTTTGTCGTATACGACTTTCAGGTACGGCCACCTGGGAATCAGTCCGGTCGGCGAGAGACGCGGGGGCGACCGCGCCGCCGACCCGAAGTTTGAAGTCTCGTTCGACGTGAAGAACACGGGCGCGCGCGCCGGGGCGGAGGTGGCGCAAATCTACGTCGGCGAGACGCGGCCGAAAGTGATTCGCCCGGCGAAGGAGTTGAAAGGCTTCGTGAAGGTTTTCCTGCGACCCGGCGAGACGAAGCGCGTGACGGCGGTGCTCGACGGGCGCGCGTTCGCTTACTACGACGTGGCGGCTAAACGCTGGCGCGCCGAGCCGGGCGAGTTCGACGTGTCCGTCGGCCGCTCGTCCGCGCAGATCGAACTGCGCGGCAAACTCCTGCTCCCGGCGCGCGGGTTGGCGGCGAGCCGGTAGCGCGCGCGCGCGCGCGTCAACTTTCAAACTCGATCCTCGTCAGGACTCTCAACCCGGCGCGCGGGGCGAAACGATAAATCATTCGCCCCGTGCGCCCGCGCAAAGTCTTCCGCGCGTAAGTTGTCAGCTTCGGCGGGCATCATCCCGCGCACCGGCGCAAGCGTGGCCGCCCGGCGTTTGCGAACCGCGCGTTACATTTATTACCGCGCTACATTATGACAAAGGGTAATTCCAGTTGATGATTCAACGACTCAGAAAATCTCTCGTCGCTTCGCTCGTCTTCAACCTGTTGATCGTCTCCGCCGCGCCGCCCGTCGCGGTGGTCGCCGTCGCGCAAAGCGTCGGCGCGACGGAACAGGAACTCTCGCGGGAGTTGGTCGCCAGGTTGCCCGCCGACTTGCGCCAGGCGGCGCGCGCGCACCTGCGCCTGAGACCCGAGGAACAGGCGCGTTGGCTCGCGCTCGCGCCCGAACCCTTACGCAGCGCGACGCTCGGCCGACTCGTCGAACGCCCGGCCGTCGCCGACTTCCTGCTGCGGCTCCTGCCGCGCGAGCCGTCGGCGCGCAACCGCGTCGCGCTCGCGCGGGCTGTCCTCAACGTGCCGCACTTTCGGACGAACCGCCGCGTGCGCCCGACGCTCACGGGTCTCGTTCTCTCCGACCCGGACGCGGCGGTCGTTCAGCAGGCTCTCGACACGCTGCGCGGCTTTGAGCTATCGCCGCTCAGGAATCTCTTCGAGCAGCGACTCGCGGCCGCCCGCGCGCGCGGCGACCGCGAGTTGCTGCGCGCCCTTGCGCCGGAGCATGAGCGTTGGCTCAGTTTGGAACGCGGCAGCGCGCTCCCGGCCTTCATGCGAGTTGTGCCGCCGCCGTTTTCGCTCAAGCCCGCCGGGCAGCGCGTGAGGGTGGCGGCCTTCGGCGACTTCGGCCAGGGGACGGAAGCGCAGAAGCGTGTGGCCGCCGCGATGCTCAGAGAGCACCGGGCGCGCCCCTTCGATTTCGGCATCACGACGGGCGACAACTTTTACCCGCGCGGGATGGACAGCCCTTCCGACCCGCGCTGGCAGACGTGGTGGGAGGAGATGTACGCGCCGCTCGGCATCCGTTTCTACGCGACGCTCGGCAATCACGACTGGGTCAACTTCGATAGCCCGGCCGCGGAGATCGTCTACACCGGGCGGAGCGAAAGCTGGCGACTGCCCGCGCCTTATTACACGTTCACCGCCGGCTCCGTGCAGTTTTTCGCCGTGGACACGGACGAGATATCGCAGGCTCAAGCCTTGTGGTTGCAGGATGAGTTGGAGCGGAGCCGTGCGCGTTGGAAAGTGGTCTACGGACACCACCCGGTCTTCGTGTCGAGTTTGAACGGAGCGTCTTACACGGCCGAGATGCGGCAACACCTGTGGCCGATCATCAAGGGACGCGCCGACCTCTACGTCAGCGGCCACCACCACAGCCTCCAACATCTGCGCGCGCCCGAGGGCGATCATTTCGTCACCACGGGAGGCGGAGGGGCGGGCACGTATCCCGTCGATGAACGCGACGCGCTCGCCCTGTTCGCCCGTTCGGCCAACGGCTTCACGACCATCGAAGCCGACGAGCGCGAGTTGACCTTCAGGCACCTCGGCGACGGCGGCGACGAACTCTACTCCTACACCATCCGCAAGTGAGACGCCCACGCGCCTCCGTCGCGCCTCAAGTCGCGCGACCTTGCGCGCGACACCCTTCGCACCTTACGTCTTATCTTTTGCGCCCCCGGCGAGAACCCATCTTCTCGCCGGGGGCGTAAAGTTAAAGCGACGGCGCGCGAGGTGTGCGCGCCTCGCGCCTGAGGTGTGTGCGCCGCGCGGCTGTGATTGGGTCGTTAGCGGGCGGCGCGCTCCAGCGTGTCGTAGAGCGGGAGGGCGGGGCGCACCGGCTGGCCTTCGTCGGAGACGGTGACGGCCATGATGCGTATCCGGTCGTTGTCCGGCAGCGTCAGCGTCCGCGCGCCGGGCGGCAGGTCGAGCGCGTAGGCGAAGAGATAAGAGTAGGCGTAAGGCTCGCTTACCCCGGCGGCGTTGTGATGGTGCGAGGCGTACCAGGCCACGTCGGCGCGTTTGATGAAGCCCGGCGTGATGCCGGTCATCCGCGCGTAAGGGTCGATGCGAAACTGCGGCTCCCTGATCTTCGCCGCCACTTCGGGCGACGCGCCGGGCGGCACCTGTCGCTCATCCTGCTCCCAACGCCGGTTGTCCCACTGGCCGATGAAGCCGCCCCAATGTTGCACCGTCAACTCCACCGGACGATTGCCCGCGCGAAACACGGCGCGCTGGTCGCCGTCGGCCGAAGCCGCCAGCAGGTAGAGGCGCGTGAATTGACCGGCGGGCAGTTTGATCGTCTGGCCGCGCGGGACGAGTGCGTTCGGCCGTCCGGCGGCGACGGGGGCGAGGCGAAAACGGATGCCCGCGTAAGAGATTTCGGCGGGCAGCATCTCGGCCGGGAGAGTGCGCCCCGCGCGGTCAAAATTGCCCGACGGCTTCGCGCCGTGCGGGCTGGCCGTGGCTAAATCGTAAGGCAGCGCGACGGCGCGCGATCGCGGGGCGGCGAGGCGCGTCGGGGCGGGCGCGAGTTTGAGCGCGAAGGTGCGAAGTTGATACGGGCTGAAACTCGTGACGAGTTCGCCGCGCGACAAGGTGGCCGCGCCGAGCGGTTGCTCCTGCCCGTCGATTTCGCGCGCAGCGAGGACGGGCGCGGCGAACTTGAGGCGCACGTTTTCCGCCCGCTTGCCGTCGAGTTCCACGAGGCGCACGACGAATTCGTCGCTCTCCTCGGCGCGCTTGAAGGCCAGCACGCGCACGCGCGTGTGGTTCGTGTCGAGCAGGGAGAGGCTGCGGCCGAGCGCGCCCGCGTGCTTCGCGCTCTCGAAGGCGATGAGCGGCTGGTTGAGGCGTTGCGCCTGCCAATCGGTCTGCCCGCGCCGCCAATCGCCCGCGTGCCCGGCGAGGCCGTAGACGAACTCGTGATGCCCCATGTCCTGAGTTGCCTGGTCGTGATACTCCCATGTGCTGTTGCCCGTGCCGAGGCCGGGCGTGTAGAGAAGCGTCAGGCGCAGCGTCCGGTCGTCGGGCTTGTCCGAGCCGTACTTGCTATCGGAGAGCACGGTCACGCCGTAGCCGCCGCTCTTGTCCGTGAGGTCGAACCACTGGTGCGACGGGACTTCGAACTTGCGTTCGTCGTTGTTGCCGCGCTCGATCGTGCCCACGTCCCAGTTGTAAGTCGCGCGCGAATTGGCGGCGGTCAGCGGGAAGGTGGCCTTGAGCGCGGCCTCGCGGCTGTGCCAGTCGATGACGTTGGCGAACTCGATGCGGTTGCCCGCGTCGCCCGCCGAGAGGCGGATGGTCTGCACGAACTTCGACCCTTCCGTCTCGCGTTCGACTTCGAGCGCGACGCGCGCCGCGCCGTTTTCCACGACGCGCACTTTGGCCGTCCCGCCGACGTAGCCGCGCGGCGGCTTCTGTCGGTCAGCCCAATCCATGTTCCACGCCGGCCAGTCGCGCGGCCGCTCGGTCTGGAAAGCGAGCCGCGCCGGGGCTGAGAGCAATTCGCGTCCGAGCGACTTGTCGAAGATGCTCGACACGTCGCCGTTCTTATCCACCGTCAGGCGGTAACGCGCGTTCTCCATGGACGAGGCGGTGACTTTAAGCGCGGCGTCGTTGGTCGTGGGAGCGTCGGCCGGAGCAGCGTCGGCGGCGCGCACGTCGTAGACGGCATAGCCCACGGAAGGCGCGCGGGCGAGGAACAAAATACGCGCCGCGCCGCCGCGCGCGTCCACCACTTGCGCGGGCGTCTCGCGCCCGTCAGGCGCATAGACGCGCAGGGCGCGCGGCGCGGCACCACCCGCGAACGAGACCGACGCTTCGACCACGTCCTCGCGCGCGATGTTGAGCGGGTTGTAGACGACGACGGGCGTGCCCGGCCCGCGCGTATCCAGACCGGAGGCGACGGTCTCCGTCGCGCTCGTCAGCACCCCGGCGAATTGGTTCAAAGCGATCACCTCGTCGTTCCAGGAGAACTCGAACGCCTTCGGCGTGGCCGTGCCCGGCAGGATGTCGTGAAACTGGCCGCCCATCACGAGCGTCCACGCGTCGTTCAGACGGGCGAGCGGGTAGGGGCGCGCGCCGAGCCACGCGGCCGCGACCGAAGCGCGTTCGGCGGCGTCGGCCAGCAGTTCGTTCCGGCGATTCCAACGCTTCTGGTAAGCCTGCGAGTTGATGGAACCGGCCGAGTGATTGGTCAAGAGGAACTCGCCCTTATAGCGCGGCAGGCGGGTCGTCCATTCCGGCTTGATGTCGAGGAACATCTGCTCGGCCGTGGCTGAGAGAACGCGCACCGCGCCGTCGCCCACCCTGACGGGCGTGCCGGGAATGTCGGCCGAAGGCAGGGCGGGCGGCGGCGGCGGGATGACCGTCATCCGCTTGTTCACAACCGCGTCCAGCATCTTCACGGAAAATTCGCGGGGCGCGCCACCGATGTCGCCGAACGCGCCGTAGTAAGTGTAGTCGGCGAAGAGGCCGCTCACTTCGCCGTTGCGGCGGATGCGCGGCGGCCAATCGACGGGCGCGTAGTTGACGGCCGGGTTCGCCGCGCCCGCGTGCGGACTCTTGCTGTAGTCCTCGCGCACGTTGCTGTCATACGGTCGCGGATTGAAGGCCGAGACGATGCCGCGCCCGTCCGGCCCTTCCCAGATGCCGACGTTGAAGGGAACGCCGGGAGGCGTCCGCTGGGGCGAGTTTGCGCCGCCCACATCGGCCGCCGAACCCCAGTAGAGTTTCTGCGTCGAGAAGCCTTTGAGTCCCATGTGCGAAAGGATGGAGGGGAAGGAGGCGGGGAAGCCGAAACTATCGGGCAGCATATACTCCGCGCTGGTGCGGCCGAACTCGCGGCGGAAGTAGTGTGAGCCGTAGAGTATCTGCCGGATGATCGACTCGGCGGAGGGCGCGAGCGGGTCGCCTTCCTCCATCGAGGAACCGGCGGGGAACCAGCGTCCGGCGGCGACGTAACGCTTGACGCGCGCGTAATCCTCCGGCCAGTACTCTTTCATCATGCGATAGCGATTAGCCCCGCTGAAGTTGAAGATGTAACTCGGATACTTCTCGAACAGCGCGAAGTTGTCGCGCATCGTGCGCGGCAGAAATTCGTTGATGACCTGCGGATATTCCCAACGCCACTGCGTGTCGAGATGCGCGTAGCCCACCACGTAGAGCGTCGGTTGCGTGGTCAGGTCGGGCGGCGTCGGCTTCGGCTGCGGGCGTTGCGCCGCGGCCGAATTGAGCGTGAAAGAGAAAGCCAGTAGAAACGATAAGCATCGCTTAAGGCGAAGGGGCATGTGCCTGTCTCTCCTTGAGATTGCGAGGCCGGGAATCAACGTCGTCGGGTTGTGGGCGGAAGGGTAAGTTATACGAGTCGGCCTCGGCCTTTGGGGTTGCGGGAATAGCTTCCCAAGTATAATCCCTTCCCGCGTTCTTTCGGCAATTCTTAATGACCTGTTGACGCCGGACAAGATTTTTTCCCGTTCATTTACGGTCGGGCGAACAGCAACGCAACGCTACTTCCGTTCCGGTGCGCTGACTCTTCGTGAGCGGGCGCAGCGAAGTTGAGACGCTTCCGCCAACGAGCGCGCAGGGGGACGCTAATGGGCGGGGAATAATTGTTGACTTCTCCCGTCGGCCTTCATATCCTATCGCCCTCCCGTGTCATTCGCGCCGGCTACTTGAGTTCTAACGCTTCCGGTTGTTCACCACAGACGTTGATTGGAGGATGTATGCAACGCCGCACGAGCCGAATGAGATATGCCCCCCGCGGCCTCTCGATCATCTCGGCGGCCGTCGCGACTTTAATCCTCATCTCTCCGAACGCCCGGCGCAGCGAGGTGCAAGCTCAGGGCGCACGCGAGTCACGGCGACTTGAAATGGAGACGCGCCAGAGAGACCTCTGGAATCTGGAGCGCGCGAATCGCCGACCGCCCGACCGCGCACGGGATGCGCGCCCCGCTTATCAGCAAGTCAAGGAAGATTTCGAGCAACTACAGTTGAGTAGTTACAACCTTTCCGGGGCGGCGGGCGCGGCAGCCCCCACGCTCGATTACACCCGGATTCAAGCGGAGTCCGCCGAGATCAGGAAGCGCGCCGCGCGGTTGATGACTACGCTCCGGCTGCCGGAGCCTGAGAAAGAGCAGAAACAAAAGAAAGGCGGCCGGGAGTTCGCCACGGCAGACCTGTTGCCCGTCATCGCCGCTCTTGAAGGTCTGGTCAAGAGCTTCGTGTGGAATCCGGTCTTTCAGCAGTCCGGCGTCGTCGATGTGCAAAACTCGGCGCGAGCCAGGCGCGACCTGGAGGACATCATCAAGTTGAGCGAACAGATCAGAAAGGCCGCCGAAGCTGCCGGCAAAGGCGGCGGCAGGAACTAAGAGGCGGAGACGATCCGACCCGTACCGACAGCCCGCGCCCACACTCTGTAACCCGCCCGCCGCCCGATGTCTCACCGCAACACCCGTCGAGAAATCGCTTGACTTAAATCGGCCGCCGGATATAATCCCTGCCTCTGCTAGAGGTCTACGCATGATCGCCGCCGCTTGATTAGACTTCTCACACTGCCCTCAATGTGTCCCCGAGCGCGCTAGCAGGAAATTTCTAAACTTAAAATAAGTGTCTCATCAAGGCGGGCAACTGTGTGACGCGTTGATAAGCATCCGACTTCGTGCCTTGTGTACATCTCGCGGCGGAATTCCGTTGTCAGGGATTCCGGTGATGCGGCGTGAGAGGTGGAGAAGGAAGAGACTCCGGGGCTTCCATCATAGGCTCGCGGAGTTTCCGCAAGGCGACTCGGGCTAAGGCCGTGACCGCGGCCTGCTACGTCGGCGACTTCGGCGGTAAGGCTACAACTTCGAGACTCATTATCAAGGAGGGAGTTTTCGCGCGGCGGGGGCATCGGATCGCCCCACCTTACATTCGGTGAAGCAGCCGCCGCGCGATGGTTGAACTCGGCAAGCCGCGCGGTCGGCGCGAACGTTTGTCATTTTACGCAGCATAGCACCGTGCTCTCCGGTTGGGGGGCAGCACCGGTTAAAGAGGGAGTGCGGCCCGTGAGACCGGCAAAAATATTATTGATCGACCTACATCCGACGGCCGACTCAAGTAGCGCGCTCGGTGCAATTCTTGAGTCGCGCTTCAGCCGTGACAGCCTCGAACTCAGGCGGGAAGTGGTGGCGGGAGACGGCGAGGCGTTCGACCACGGCGAACTTTTGCGGATCATTTCGTCTTTCCGGCCGGACATGGTTTTCCTCATCCCCGGCGAGAGCCTGCTGCGCCAAGCCCGCGCGCTGCTCCAGGCCATCAGGCGCGATCACCTGGCCGTTCCCGTGGTCGTCGTGACCGAGGCCAACGAGATGCCCGAGTGGTTCAGCCACGGCGCCACGGATTTCATCCCCTCCGCCTTGCAGGCCGACGAAGTGCTCCCGCGCGTTCATCAAATACTGGAGCAGGCTGCGCCCGACGATTCGCCCGACGAGCGGCGGATGCAGTTGCTCAGAGAGAAATTCGGGACGAAACTCGTCGTCGGCGAAAGCCCGGCCTTCCTCAAAGAGATCGACAAAATTCCGCTGCTGGCTAAGTGTCAGGTGAGCGTCCTCATCTCGGGCGAGACGGGCACGGGCAAGGAGGTCTGCGCCCGTGCGATTCACTACCTCAGCGCGCGCGCGAACAAACCTTTCATTCCCATCAACTGCGGAGCCATCCCCACGGAGTTGGTGGAAAACGAATTGTTCGGGCACGAGCGCGGCGCGTACACCAGCGCGCGCGACTCGCAGGTCGGGTTGATTCAGGAGGCCGACGAGGGCACGCTGTTCCTCGACGAGATCGACTGTCTGCCTCTCCTGTCGCAGGTCAAACTCCTGCGTTTTCTCCAGGAGAGAGAATATCGCCCGCTCGGCTCGACCAAAACCTGCAAGGCGGACGTGCGGATCATCGCCGCGACGAACACAGACCCCGCCGAGGCCGTCAAGGCGGGAAAGCTGCGCCAAGACCTCTACTATCGGCTGAACGTCATTCCCATCATTTTGCCGCCCCTGCGCGAGCGGCGGCGCGACATCCTGCCGCTGGCGCGCCATTTCTTAGCGAAATACTCCGCCGAGTTCGATAAAGAGGTGACCGACTTTTCTCCGGAAGCCGTCCGGCTGATCGTCTCATACGAGTGGCCGGGCAACGTCCGCGAGTTGGAGCACGTCGTGGTGCGCGCGGTCGTGCTCTCCACGCAGGCCGTCGTCAGGGACGTTGACATCCCCTTGACGCCGCCCCCTTCTGCCGGGTCGCTCCCGGAGTCGTTTCAGAGGGCGAAGACTAAGATCATCGCCGAGTTTGAGAAAGACTACATCGAGCGGGCGTTGCTGCTCAGCCAGGGCAACATCAGCCGGGCGGCGCGCGCGGCGCAAAAGAGCCGGCGGGCGTTTTGGGAATTGATCCGCAAGCATCAGATAGACGTGAACAATATCAAACAGCACGCCTCTTGAAGGATGGACGTTTGCCTGTCTCCCGTAGGCTGAATTCAACCTATCCCGATCCGCTCTAAAGGCGAGCTTTAGCCGCGCTCCGACGCCGCGGCGCGGTCGCCGGTAGCCTGGTTACAGTCGCCGCCCGCGCGGAAAATCAAGCGATTGTGCGTGTGGCGCGAAGCTTGCATTCAGCGCGCGCGATGCATGACGCCACCGAAGTAAAGCGCATGTCTGACGCGATGCCGCCGGTCGCTTACGACATCTTGACTTACCTCTCCAAAAACCCTGACGCACAAGATACTCTGGCAGGAATTTCGGCCTGGTGGCTGGCGGAGCAGACCGTGAGGCCGCTCCTCGCCGTTGTCGAGGAAGCCCTGGCCGAGCTGGTTGACAGGGGCTTCGTTATTGCGCGCAGCGGCAACGACATGCACACCTTCTACAAGGTCAGGCGCGGGAGAATGAAAGAAATATCGGCGCTGCTCGCCCGGCGCAAAAATTCCGACGCCGCGCGCAATTGAGCCGGACGCACGCGCCCCCAGCGCGCCTCCCGGCAAGCGCGAAAAAGCCTCTTTGTAAATACGTCTTTGTCTGGCACAATGAAGGCATCTGCCACAACGAGACGCGAGCTACAACTCGGGATGGAGATTTCGTTTTAAGCAATCGAAACGCTTCGGCGTCGTCCGCACGGCGGTCGCCGTCGGCGCGTCCGGGGATGTAAAAACACCGCTGCTGCCGGTAAAGTTATGCAGCTTGAGTCGCGCAACGAGTAAGGATGCCCCGCAGGGGGGCTGAAGCTCGTGCAAAGCCTCGAAACGGAGAGTAAGTTACATGAAAGTCAACAGCCACATGCATGCCGCGTTCACCGTCATCGTCCTTCGGGAGGAGAGACGACGGAATTGAACGGGGACTGTGGAGTCCCGGTCTGGGACTTCTAAGACATCACATTCCAGCAGGCTCGGGAGGAGATCGCTGAGGAGCTGTCTGACCGTCGATTGACGGGGCGGCTCGCTTTCCCGGGTTTGTAGAAAGCGAGCCACCCGCAATGAAGAGACTGAATATTTCCTGTGCCGCGCTGTGCGCCCTCACCCTCATTCCGGTCAGTAGCGCGCGCGCGCAAAACAATCAACCGACACCCACCGCCGCCGCATCCATCATTCAGGCGGACACCTCTCTCAAAATAGATCAGGCTTCCGACGCGAGCGCAGGCGACACCGCCGTCGAGGTCGAGAGCCTCAAGCGGCGCGTCGAGGAACTCGAAAATCAGAACCGCGCGCTCGCCCTCACGCTCATCGAGATCAAGGCGAAGTTGGGCGCGATGGCGCGACCGGAGTCAGCCGCCGCCGTCCCCGCCCCGGTCGCGCCGGGTAGAGACAGCGCGACCGCATCGCCCCCGGCTCCCTCCGCGGCGCAATCTTCGACCACTCTCGCCGCGCAGCCCTCAACCCTTCCCGCCGCGCAGTCTTCGACCGCCGCCGCGCCGAACGACACCGTGCGCTGGTCGGAAATCCTGGGCGAAGGCAACCGGATCAAGTTATACGGCTTCCTCCGGCTCGACCTCGACTTCGACAGCCAGCATCCCAACAACACACAAATCCCTTTCTTCATCACCTCCCCGGACGCGCGTCTGGGCGGCACCGGGAACGGCGATTTCTCCATGCACCCGCGCCTCACGCGCTTCGGGCTTGACTACACGGGGCCGCGCGTCGCTCTGCTCGCGGACGCCAGGCTGACCGGAAAGTTCGAGGCCGATTTCGAGAACGGCGGCACCGAGTCGCGGCAGATCATACGCATCCGCCACGCCTATTTCCGCCTCGGCTGGAAAGACTTTTCGCTGCTCGGCGGCCAGACCTGGGATGTCGTCTCGCCCCTCTTCCCCGTGGTCAACCACGATTCGCTGATGTGGAATGCGGGCAACGTCGGCGACCGTCGGCCGCAGCTTCGCGCCACCTACGAGCCGAAGGCCGGTCGCGGCAAATTCTCGCTCGCCGGAGCCGCCGGTTTGACGGGCGCGATTGACGCGCAAGACCTCGACGCCAACGGCTTCCGCGACGGGGAAGAATCCGCCCTCCCTAACTTTCAGGGTCGCGTCGGCTACTCTTACCCGCTCGGCAAAGGACGCGACGCGAGCCTCGGCGTGTCCGGCTTCTACGGATTCCTGAAGACCGCGCGACCCGTCGCCGGTCGCACTGAATTCAGGAGCCAACTCGTCAACCTCGACTTCATTCTCCCGCTCCATCACCTCCTGACTTTTCGCGGCGAGGGCTAGTGGGGACGCAACCTGAGCGACGTGCGAGGCGGCGCGGGGCAAGGGCAAGCCGTTCGCCTCGGTGGATAAGAAATTCACTTACCGCGACCAGGCCGCTTCCCCCGTGAGCGTCGGCGGCGACTAAGAGACGGGGCGACGCCGACCCGGACGTAAGAGAGCGAAGGCGCGCGAAGTTGCCGCCGCGTCCGTCCGCCTCGCGTCTCGCGCATTGCGGATTTTTACAATGCGCGAGACGCGGCCGGGTCGTCTATTAGACGGGTGTGCGGGGATAGCAAACGTCGTCTGTCGGAGAGGCGCAGGGTTCGTCTACAAAAGTCTTGCCGCGAGAGGAATCTTGCCGTACCCTATCGCCGCTAGGCTATCAGGTCACCCGCACTAGGACAAAAACAGCTTAGGTGCAGTTTCATTGATTTCCGCGGTTCTGTTCCAACTTACAGATAGCCGGTAGGCTGGGAATGACATACCTGCCCCGCCGCGATGCCTGAAACACGGCGCGGGCGCATTGGTATGATGGTTGCTTCTTCAAGCCCCCGAATGCCGGTTCTCAACGTCGGAACTCTTCACCGGTGGAAGTCCAAATAGCAACTCTATAGATCGAACCGGCAGGTAACGGGTGCGGCCTGTTCTGCGCCGTCCGGGAGGGCGCAGACGGCGATGCCGCCGCGACGCGAAATGCCCCTCTCGCCTGACAACTGACCCCGCCAACGGAGACCGCCTCACCCTCGTATACGCATGAGTGAGGTTCCGGGGCTGTCATGAGCGGCGAACCTGCCGTAGTTCCAGGGAAAGTGAGAAATGTTTATGAGAAGTCGTCTACAGCCCCATGCGTGGCTGCGCATCCTCCGCTCCATGTGCGCCGTTCTTTCACTGTGCGCCGGATTGACTATCGCCGCGCAAGCGCAACCGGCGGCATCGTCGCCCGCAACGCAAGAGCACGTTAAATCCTCCGCCTACGAATGTCTCGACATCGCCCTCGAAGCCACCGCGCGCGAGCACGAGCGCAACGGCCCCCGCCCCACCGTCGGCTCGCGCATGCTCGGCATCATCGTGACCGCCATGTACGACGCCTGGGCTGCCTACGACGAGAAGGCGGTCGGGACGCAACTCGGCGGCACGCTGCGCCGCCCCGTCGCCGAGCGCACCGAGGCCAACAAGAAGAAAGCCATCGCCTACGCCAACTACCGCGCCCTGCTCTACCTCTTCCCCGAAGATGAGCAGTGGTTGTCCGAGCAGATGCGGAAGTACGGCTTCGACCCGAACGACAAATCCACGGATGTCTCGACGCCGCAGGGCATCGGCAACACCGCCGCCGCCGCGCTCATCGAGTACCGCCGCCGCGACGGCTCGAACCAGGGCGGCGACGAGATCGGCTCGAACGGCAAGCCCTACTCCGACTACACCTTCTACAAGCCGATCAATCCGCCGGATAAGATCATCGACCCCGACTGCTGGCAGCCCATCGCTTTCGACGACGGCAAAGGCAAAGGCGGCAAGGTGACGCCCGGCTTTCTCACGCCGCACTGGTATCGCGTCAAGACGTTCGCGCTCGGGCGCAGCGACCAGTTCCGTCCGCCGCCGCCGCCGAAAGTCGGCTCCGAGCAGTTGAAGAAGGAAGTGGAAGAGGTGGTCAACATGAACGGCAGCCTGACGCTGGAGCAGAAGGCGACGGTCGAGTTCATGCGCGACGGCCCGCGCTCCACCGGGCAGTCCGGTCACTGGCTGCGCTTCGCCCAGGCCGTCTCGCGCCGCGACAAGAACGACGTAGACCGCGACGTGAAGTTGTTCTTCGCCGTCGGCAACGTGGCGATGGACACCTTCATCGCCGCGTGGGAAACGAAACGCTACTACGATAGTTCGCGCCCGTGGACGCTCGTGCGCCACTACTATTCGGGCAAGGAAGTGCGCGGGTGGGGCGGCCCCGGCAAGGGCTTCGCCACGCTCAAGGCCGCCGAGTGGCACCCATATTCGCCCGCCGTGTTCATCACGCCGCCCTTCCCCGGCTACGTCTCCGGCCACAGCGCGGTGAGCGCGGCCAGCGCCAAGATGCTGGAACTGTTCACCGGCAGCGATTACTTCGGCGCGACCGAAGTGCGCCACGCGGGCGAACTGACCGAGCCGGGCATCTCCTGCGAGTTGAAGCAATCGAGCGACGGCAAGCCCTACGCGGGCGTCGCGCTGAACGGCGATGTGACGCTGAAACTGCCGACCTTCACCGCCACCGCCGAGATGGCGGGCATCTCGCGCGTGCTCGGCGGCTACCACATTCAGGCCGACAACGTCGCGGGCTTGGATTTGGGGCGAAAGGTCGCGCACTACCTCTGGCCGATCACACAGTCTTACTTCAACGGCACGGCGGGCAAGGCCGGCGGGCTGGCCTCCGGCTGCGGCGGCGCGGGCAAGGTTGGCTGCGGCGGCGCGACGAAATCGAATTAGAAGTTGAGCGGGTTCGCGCGCACGTCCGCGCGCGGCCTGTGTCCGGTCTGAGAACCACAGCTTTACTTTGACGGGACGACGCAGCCCCACGCCGCGCCAGTTCCATGAGTTATTAAAGGAGACAGTCGATGAGACAATCCCTCAAAGGCGCACACGTTTTCGGCATGGCGGCCGTCCTGCTGCTGTTGCTGCTTGTCTCCCCGCGTCACGCCTGGGCGCAGGGTTGAATCGCCGCACGCCAAAGCGCGCCCGTGTTAGGCGCGGCCTGTGCGACGGATGATTCCCACGGTCTCTCCCCCTTCGGACGCTGGCAACTCTCGGTCGGCTTTCGCAAACAACGCTCGCACCGGCACTTCGTCGGAACCGTCGAGCAGCACGAGCGCGAGGAGCAGGGCACGGAGATCGTCAACGACGTTTATCTGATGGACGTTGGCCTCACCTATAACCTGACGGCGCGCTCCAGCCTGTCTGTGAGCATCCCGTTTCAACATGCGACCAGGGTGAGTCCGGCGCGGTTCAACGCCGCCGGCATCCAGACCTCGCCCAAAGTCGTCTCGCACGGCATCGGGGCGGGCGACATGAGCGTCGGGGGGCGCATCTGGGTGCTCGACCCGGCGCGCGAAAACCGACCCAGACAGAACATCGCCTTCGGCGTCAGCCTCAAAATTCCGACGGGCAACGAGGGCGTGAGAGACATCGTCGATTCGGCCACCGGGCTGCGCGAAGTGGTGGTTGACCAGTCGATCCAGTTGGGCGACGGCGGTTGGGGTCTCTCCCTCAGCACCGACATGTACAAGCGGCTCGGGCCGGTCACGGCCTATGGCTCCGGCATCTATCTCTTCAATCCGCGCAACACCAACGGCGTGCGGACGGGGCGCGGGCGCGCCTCCGAAGCGATCATGTCGGTGTCCGACCAATACCTGGCGCGCGCGGGCGTCATCGTCCCCATCCCGAAGGTGAGGGGCTTGACGGGCAGCTTCGGCGGCCGCATCGAGGGCGTGCCCGTGAGAGACGCCTTCGGCAAGAGCGACGCCTTCCGGCGGCCGGGCTACGCTCTCTCGGTCGAGCCGGGCGTCAACTACCTGATGCGCAACGGGCGCGACGTATGGTCGTTGACGGTGCCCGTGGCCGTGCAGCGCAACCGCCGCCGGAGTATCACCGACATGATGGACAATCGCCACGGCGACGCGGCCTTCGCCGACTACGTCATCATCGCCGGCTACTCGCGCCGCTTCTAGGACGCGTGACGATGAAAAAGAACCAGGACGCGTGACGATGAAAAAGAACGTGGCCGGAATCGCACTGGCTCTCTGTTGCCTGATCGCCGCCGTCGCCGACCCTTCACCGGGGAACGCGGGCGGCGGCGGCGAGAAACCCGGGGACGGGGCGAGGTTGCTGGCGGTCGGCGACCTCGCCCCCGACTGGAAACTCAGCGACCCCAACGGCCGCACTCACTCTCTGTCCGAATATCGCGGCAAGGTCGTCGTGCTCGACTTCTGGGCGACGTGGTGCGCCCCGTGCGCCAGGGTCATGCCCCGGATGGAGAAGCTGCACCAGAAATATAAGGATCAGGGCGTGGCCGTCTTCGGTCTCAGTTCGTGGGAGACGGGCGACCCCGCTGCCGTGATGAAGAAGAAGAACTGCACCTACGGGCTGCTCCTCAAGGGCGAAGAGGTCGCCCCCTTGTACGGGGTCACGATCTTGCCCTCGGTTTGCGTTATCGGGGCTGACGGCAAAGTTATCTATTCGCATACGGGCGCAGACCACCAGAACCTGGACGCATTGATCAAAGAACACCTGAAAGCGCGCGGAACGTAAATTCAGTCTCCAACCAGGCGGAAACCCTCAAACCTCAAAGCCCTCCGCAGACCCGGTTTTAAGCACACATCTGCGCCCCCGGAGGACTCGACCGAGTCGGGTGGTGGAAGACCATGAATGAAAGAGTCGAGATGCTGCCGCTGCTTCTCCAGCCCGTCTCACGCAACGTTGCGCCGGCCTCTGTGCCCCGGTTCGCAATCGCGCTGGGGCTGATCGTCCCGTGCCTCGTGCTGCTCGGCTGGACGCTCGACATCGGCGCGCTCAAAAACGTCCTTCCCGGACAGCCCCGGATGGTTCCGAACACCGCGCTCGCCTTCATCCTCGCCAGTCTCTCGCTCTGGCTGTTGCGGGCGGGACGCTTCGCCGGGCGGTTGCGCCTCTACGCGCGCGCGTGCGCGGCCGTCGTGACGCTGACGAGTTTACTGACGCTCGGCGAATACCTCTCCGGCCTCGACTTGAGAATAGACACGCTGCTGTTTCAGGGCAGCCTGGAGGGCGGCGGCGCGTCTTTCCCCGGACGGCCGTCGCCGCACACGGCCTTGAGTTTTCTCCTCGTCGGTTCAGCCCTGCTCTGCCTGTCCTCGACGCGCCGACGGGCGCATGGCCTCGCGCAATTCCTGACGCTCGCCGGATTCCTGATCGCTCTGATGGCGCTCGTCGGCTACATCTACGGCGTCTCCGTCCTTTACGGCATCACCGCCTACACGGGCATGGCTCTGCACACGACGCTCACCTTCATCCTGCTCAGCCTGGGGATTCTTTTCACCCGGCCGGAGAGCGGGCTGATGTCGGTCGTGATGAGCGACACGACCGGCGGCCACATGGCGCGCCACCTCCTGCCGGCGGCCATTCTCGTGCCCATCGTGCTCGGCGGTTTGATCGAGCGCGGCGCGCGCGCGGGTTTCTACGACACGGCGTTCGGGATGTCGCTCTGCGTGCTGACGAGCATCATCATCCTCGGCGCGCTCATCTGCCGCAATGCCGGGACGCTCCATCGCGTGGATACCGGGCGCAGGCAGGCCGAGGGCGCGCTGCGCCAGGCGCATGACGGGCTGGAGATCAAGGTCGGGGAGCGCACGGCCGAGTTGTCGAGAGTCAACCGGACGCTTCAGGCCGAGGTGGGCGAACACAAGAAGGCCGAGGCCGCGCGCATGCAACTGCTGAGGCGGCTCGTCACGGCGCAGGAGGAGGAGCGGCGGCGCATCTCGCGCGAACTCCACGATCACATGGGGCAATATCTCAGCGCGATCATCCTGCGCCTCAAGACGCTGCAACCGCTGGCGGCGGGGCAGGAGTCCGCGCGACTCAACCTGCGGAGTTTGGAGGAACTGACCGGGCAGTTGGTGGACGAGGTGCATCATCTCGCCTGGGAGTTGCGCCCCGCCGCGCTCGACGATCTCGGCCTCCTGACCGCGCTTCAGAACTACACGGAGAAGTGGTCGGAGCGCAGCGGCATCGTCGTGGACTTTCACTCCGGCGGCCTCAAACGCGAGCGGCTGCAACACGAGATCGAAACCACCGTCTACCGCATCGTGCAGGAAGCTCTGACCAACGTGCTCAAGCACGCCGAAGCCCGCCGCGTGAGCGTCATCATCGAGCGTCGCCGCGAACACGTCCTCGTCATCGTCGAAGACGACGGCAAAGGCTTCGACCTGGAGAGCGCGGCGCATTCGTGGGGCGCGGATCGCGGCCTCGGGCTGCTGGGCATGCAGGAGCGGGTCGCGCTCGTCGGCGGCTCCCTCAACATCGAGTCCGCGCCGGGCGGGGGCACCACCGTCCGCATCCGCGTCCCGGTCTCCAACACCACGGAAAAGGAGGTGTTCCCGCGTGAGTATTCTACGAATCGTCCTGGCCGATGACCACGTGATGATGCGCGAAGGTCTCAAGTCGCTCGTCAACGCGCAGCCGGATATGGAAGTCGTCGGCGAAGCCGACAACGGGCGCGCCGTGCTGTTGAAGGCGCGCGAACTCCAGCCAGATGTCGTGGTGATGGATGTCTCCATGCCCGAGTTGAGCGGGATTAAAGCCACCGAGCGGATGAAAGACTCCTGCCGGAAGACGAAAGTGCTGGTGCTCACCGCCTACGACGACATGGGCTACCTGCGCCAACTGCTCGAAGCCGGGGCGTCCGGCTACGTGCTCAAGAAGGCCGCGGCGGAAGAGTTGGTGAAGGCGATCCGCGTGGCCGCCGCCGGGGGCGTCTATCTCGACCCGACGCTGGCGGGCAAGATCGTCAGCGATTACGTCGGCCGCAAGAAGCTGAAGGGCGGCGCGCCGAGCGGCGAGTTGAGCGAACGCGAGGAAGAGGTGATGCGTCTCGTCGCCTGGGGCTACACCAACAAGGAGGTCGCCGGCCACTTGAATCTGAGCGTTAAAACGGTTGAGACGCACAAGACGAACCTCATGCAGAAGCTCGACCTCAACGGCCGCTCGGACATCGTCCGCTACGCTCTGCGGCGCGGCTGGTTGAGCGAAGTCTAGCCACGGGCGCGGCCGGGCGTCGGCCGCCCGTGAGTTTCCGCAAACCCCCTCACGGCTCAGGGAATTCCCTGAGCCGTTTTTCCCTCAAGGCCGATAGACGCCGCCTCCCCGACGTGAGAAACAATTAAGCGTCAAAAGTTCTCAAGGCGTGCGAGCGGACTTCAGAGTCTCGCGCCCCGCGCGCACCCTGCCTGCCGGACAAGAGCGCCGCCCACCGGCTACGGTGAAACCAGTCCAGAGACCGGAGGAATATCCCCGCATGAATACCGACGAGATCAGAGCCGCCGTCAAACAATCGGTCGCCAACATCGCCAACCTCGATGCGAGCGACATCGGCGACAATGCGTCCTACAAGGACGACCTGCAACTCGACTCACTGACCATCCTCGAAATCGCGGTCGATGCCGAGTACAAATTCCAGGTCAAGATTCCCGACGACGAACTCTCGAACATCCTGACCGTGGGCGACACCGTCCGCATCGTGCAGCGGCATCTGGCCGCGCCCGCCATCGCGGCAGCCTAAACTATGCAAAGCCGTATCGTCATCACGGGCATCGGGGTCGTGACCTCCATCGGCACCGGGCGCGAGCAGTTCTGGGAGAACCTGCTCGCGGGGCAGAGCGGCGTCTCCGTGGTCGAATCTTTCGACACGAGCGGCTACAGCGTCCATCGCGGCACGGAGGTGAAAAATTTCAACCCGGCGGAGTTTCTCGTCAACCTCGACGCGTCGGAACTGGGGCGCGCCTCGCAGTTCGCCATCGCCGCCTCGCGGCTGGCTTTGACCGACGCCGGACTCGATGCCGCCTCCCTCGACCCTCCGTGCGTCGGCGTCTCGCTCGGGACGACTTCCGGCGAGCCGCGCGAGGTCGAACGGTTCGACGACTCATACGTGAATAACGAACTGGACAAGGTCGGCCGCGAGTTCATCGGCCGCTACCCGTGTCATCTGATCTCGGCGCACGTGGCCGAAGAGTTGGGCTTCGCGGGCGTCAACATGATGATCCCGACGGCCTGCGCGGCGGGCAACTACGCCATCGCCCACGCCTTCGACGTGCTGCGCCGCAATCGCGCCGACGTGATGCTCGCCGGTGGCTCCGACTCTTTCTCACGCATCACCTACACGGGCTTCGCCCGTCTCGGCGCGGTCGCGCCGGAAATCTGCCAGCCCTTCGACCGCAACCGCAAGGGCATGATTCCCGGCGAGGGCGCGGGCGTGCTCGTGCTGGAACCGCTCAAGCGCGCCGTCGCGCGCGGCGCGCACATCTACGCGGAGGTGGCCGGCTACGGGCTGTCCTGCGACGCCCACCACATGACGGCGGCGCACCCCGCCGGAGACGGCGCGGCGCGCGCCATGCGGCAGGCGCTCGATGAGAGCGGCGTGCGCCCCGAAGAAGTCAGCTACATCAGCGCGCACGGCACGGGCACGCCGACCAACGACCGGCTCGAAACCATTGCCGTCAAGAGTCTCTTTAAAGAGCAGGCTTATCGCATCCCGATGAGTTCGGTCAAATCCATGCTCGGCCACACGATGGGCGCGGCCTCGGCCATCGAAGCGGCGGTTTGCGCGCTCGCCGTCCAGGACGACCGCATCCCGCCAACCATCAACCTCGATGCGCCCGACCCGGAGTGCGACCTCGACTACGTGCCGAACCACGCACGCGCGCACACGGTCAACGTGGCGATGAATAACGCCTACGCCTTCGGCGGCAACAACGCTTCGCTCGTCCTCAGGAAATACAAGATGTGAGCCTTATGAGAAGGGTCGTGATTACAGGCGCGGGTGTCATCTCGTCGCTGGGCGATACGCCCGCCGCAATGCACGCGCTGCTGTGCGAGGGGCGCAGCGGCGTCCGGCCGGTCGAGTTGTTCGACACCGCGCTCCTCGGCTGCCCGCTCGGCGGCGAGGTCAGGGAATTCGACGCACGGAAGTATCTCGGCCGCCGGAATCTGCGCCCGCTCGACCGCACTTCGCGGCTCGTGGCCTCGGCGGCGCAGTTGGCCTTGGACGACAGCGGCTGCACGGCAGAGATGCGTGCGGAGCAAGAGGTGGGGCTGGTGCTGGGCACGATGTTTTGCAGCGTCCACACCATTTCCGAGTTCGACCGCCGCGCGCTCACCGCCGGGCCTTCCTACGCCAGCCCGATGGACTTCTCCAACACCGTCATCAACGCCGCCGCCGGCCAGACCGCCATCATGCACAACCTGCGCGGCGTGAATACCACGGTCTCGACCGGCGTCACTTCCGGGCTGCAAGCCATCGCCTACGCCGCCGACCTGATCCGTTGCGGGCGCGAGCGCGCCTTGCTCGCGGGGGGCGCGGAAGAGTTGTGCTTCGAGTCTTTCTACGGGTTCGACCGCGCCGGGCTGCTCTGCCGCTCGAACGATCACGAGAACCATTTCCCCATCCCGTTCGACGCGCGGCGCAACGGCTCGGCTCTCGGCGAGGGCGCCGCGCTCCTGATGCTGGAGGATGCGGAGTCGGCGCGCGAGCGCGGCGCGCGCGTGCTCGCCGAGGTGAGCGGAACGGGCTGCGCTTACGACTGTTCGCGCGGGAGAGACGAGGAGAAATCCGTGGAGGCCATCACGCGCTCGATGCGCCTCGCCTTGTTCGACGCCGAGATGTTGCCTTATCAGGTGGAATGCCTGAGCGCATCGGCCAACGGCAGCCCGCGCGGCGACCGCCACGAAGCGCAGGCCATCGCGAAACTCTTCGGCGGTCATGCACGGATGATGCCCGTCACGGCGATCAAGTCGATGCTCGGCGAGACGCTCGGCGCGTCCGGCGGGTTGCAGGCGGCGAGCATGCTCGAAACGATGAGCGGCGGCGTGCTGCCCGGCATCCCGCGCCTGGAAGAGTTTGAAACGGACTTCACGCTCTCGCTGGCGGGCGCGGCCAGTCAGACCACGGATGTGAGCGTCGCTCTCCTCAACTCGGTCGGGTTAGACGGCCACTGTTGCTCGCTCATCTTCACACGGCGCGAAGAGTTTAACTGAAGCGATAGCTTCCGCCTCGTCTTTCGACAGGGCACGTCCCGCCCGGCCAATCCCCGAAGCGAGCAGGCGCAGAGAGTCAGGAGTCCGAACGCACAATGTATGCCGTGACCATGCCGGAAGTCCCCCGCGTCGCCGCGGTCGCGACCCGCGCGCGGCAACGAAAACTTCCGCGCTTTCGCATCGTCTGTCAGGGCGACGGCGGCGAGATAACGCTCCGCACGAAGGGCGCGGACAAGTACGAAGCCTTCGAGCGGATCATCATGTTCTTACGCGATAAGGGGTTCGATTACGAGGTCGTCCTCGTCGAGCCGTCCTGATCGTTTTCGCCCCGGCGGGAAGTCCGCGCCGGAGCCGGTATCCGGGAGTCAAGCGTCTCATGTCCACCGCTCTCAACGCCGAATCGGCCGCGCTCGCCCTCGTGCCGAGGATGAAGGGGCAGGGCTATGCCCCGGAGCACGTCGAGCGGCGGCGCGCGTGGGTCGAGGAGAAGACCGGCTGCCGCCTCGTGCATGTCGGCGCGCACTCCGTTCCCGGCGAGGAGATGCGCGGCAACGTCGAGAACCCGATCGGGGCGGCGCAGATGCCGCTCGGCGTGGCGGGGCCGCTCGTCGTCAACGGCGAGCACGCGAACGGCGCGTTCTACGTCCCACTGGCAACGACCGAGGGCGCGCTCGTCCGCTCTTACGAACGCGGCATGGCCGCGCTGGCGCGCTCCGGCGGCGCGACGGTACGCATCCACGCAGACGAAAACCGCGTCTCCCCGATCTTCTCTTTCGAGGGCGTGAGCGAAGCGCACGACTTCGCGCTGACACTCGATGCACAGTTCGATTCGATTCGCGCCGAGGCCGAAGCCACCACGCGCCACGGCCGCCTGCTCCGGCTCGAATGCCACCCCATCGGGCGCGAATGTATCGTCAACTTCTGCTACCACACGGCCGACGCGCAGGGCATGAACATGATCGTGAAGGCGACCGAGGCGGCGTGCCGTTGGATCATGCGCCACAGCCGGGCGCGCCGCTTCCACGTCTTCAGCGGCTTCAGTTCGGAGAAGCGCGCCACGGGGTCGCTGCTCGCGGGCGGCAAGGGCAAGAAGGTGGTGGCCGGCGCGCTCCTGCCCGCCAAGGTGATCGGCGCATACCTGCACACGACCCCCGCACGCCTCGCCGACATGTGGCGGCAAACGATGCTCGGTCACGTGCAGGCGAACGCCATCGGCTACAACGGGCACTATGCCAACGGGCTGGCCGCCGTCTTCATCGCCTGCGGTCAGGATGTCGCCAACATCGTCAACTCGTCGGTCGGCATCACCAACTTCGAGACGACGAGCGAAGGCGATTGCTACGTCAGCGTCACGCTGCCCGCCTTGACGGTTGCCACCGTGGGCGGCGGCACGGGGCTGGGCACGAGCCGCGAGTGCCTGGAGATGCTCGGCTGCGCCGGGACGGGACGCGCCGCCAAGTTTGCAGAGATCGTCGCCGCCACCCTGCTCGCCGGGGAGATTTCGATGGGCGCGGCCATCGCCAGCGGAGAGTTCGTGCAGGCGCACGAAACCTACGGGCGCAACCGGCCGGAAGAAAGCGTTCCGCCTGCGGCCTCCGGCGATCAGCTTTCGTCCGCGCGCGCGTCGAGTTTGGCGACGGAAGTTGACTGTCTGAAAGCTGACGGCTAACAAAATGAAAAGGCCATTCAAAGGTTTGCGAGATCAGTCGCCGGCGGAAGCCTACGACGCCGTCATCGTCGGCGCGGGCATCGGCGGGCTGGTCTGCGCGAACCTGCTCGCGCGCGACGGGCTGCGCGTGCTGCTCGTCGAACAGCACTACATGGTCGGCGGTTATTGCAGCACCTTCCGGCGCGGCGGCTACACCTTCGACGCCGCCACGCACTTCTACCCGCTGCTCGGCAACGCGGCCACGATCACGGGTCGGCTGATGCGCGAACTGGGGCTGACGGGTGGCTGGGTCAAGATGAACCCGGTGGATCATTTCCACTTCCCGGACGGTTCGAGTTTCTCCGTGCCCGCCGATTTCGACGAGTACCTGTTGAAGCTCAAGGCGGAGTTTCCCGCCGAGGCGCGCGCGCTCGACGATTTCTTCGCCGTCGTGCGCGAGGTCTATCTCCACGGGCTGCTCGAATACTTCCGCTGGCGGCCGACCGCGCGGCTCGACCCGTTTCGCTCGATGACGGTGCGCGAGGCGCTCGAACGCTATTTCACCGACCCGAAACTCAAGCTGCTGCTCGCGGGCGATTGCGGCCACTGGGGCGCGCCGCCCTCCCGCACCTCCTTCGTCTTCGACTCGATGCTGCGCCTCTCCTACTTCCTCGGCAACTACTACCCGCGCGGCGGCTCGCAGGCTTTCGCCGACGAGTTGGCGCAGAAATTCGAGGAGCGCGGCGGCCACATCCTGATGAACTCGACCGTCCGCCGCATCCTGGTGCGCGGCAAGACGGCGCGGGGCGTGGAGATCGAGACGGGGGCAAAGGGCGCGCGGCGGCTCGCGTGCGTCAACGCGGGCGTGGTCGTCTCAAACTCCGACCTGCTGCTGACGCTCGAACGCATGGTGGGCGCGGAACACGTCGAGGCCGGACAACTCGAAGCGATGAGGGGCTTGCGTCTCTCGCACCCCTGCTTTCTCACGCACATCGGCCTGCGCGGGATGCCCACCGAGACGCTGCGCGAGGCGGAAGGCTATCACTGGTCTTCCTGGAACTCGGACGACGTGGCGACCGCCGCCTTCAAAATCTTCGTGCCCACGCTGTTCGACCCGTCGCTCGCCCCTCCCGGCGGGCACATCGTCATCGTGCAAAAACTGACGGACGTGGACTTCGATGCGGTCACGGACTGGGCGGCGCACAAGGCGTCGGTCGAACGCTACATCCTGTCGAACCTGGAGCGCGTGATGCCGGGCTTTTCCGCGAAGGTCGAGGTTTGCCTGAGCGCGTCGGCGCACACCTCGCACCGCTACACGCTCAACCGGCGCGGGGCGATGCTCGGCTGGCAGATGTCGCCCGACCAACTCGGCGCGCACCGCCCGGCCATCAACGGCCTCGTCAGGAACCTCTACTTCGTCGGCCACTGGACGCAGCCCGGCGGCGGCATCACGCCCGTCATCGTCTCCGCCATGCGGGTGGCCGAAACCATCGCCAAGCGCACCGGGGGCGGCTTCGCGCCGACCGAGTTCGCATCGGCCAACGCGGCGAAGACGCCGACGGCAGCGGCGGCGTCTTCGCCGTTGTCGGCGTCGCCCGAACTCGCGGGCGTGATTCACGCGAAAACTTCGTAAGTCGAAACCGCGCGCCCACGCGAGCGGGCGGCGCGCGGCAGTTTTGAGACAGCAAGGAAGAATTATGTCGAAGAGGAAAATACTCAAGACCCTGTTGAAGACCTTCGCCGTGTTGGCCGTTCTGATCGGCCTCGTCATCAGCGTCGCCGTCTACCTGATGGCGCGCAAGGACAAAGAGCACGCCAGGTTCTACAACACCGGCCGGGCGGTCAACAAACTACTGGGCGACTACAGCAAGGCCATCAAGGAAGGCTTCGAGAAGAAGGACGCCGCGACCGTGGCGCGCCTCTACTCAGACCGCTTCGCCTCGCCCGCGCGCGGCAGTTGGGTGATGCGACCCGACGCGAACGAGAGCGACGTGGCGGTCTCGCGCGTCGTCGCCGACGGCCAGCGCGATTATACGAAGGCCGACCTCGGCGGCGAGTTCGCGCGCTACTTCGAGAGCATCTCCTCGGTCAAGAACATCTGGACGAAGATCGACATGATCGAGGAAGTCGAACTGGAGAAGCGCGTGGTGGTGCGCGTCAAGTTCATCCTCGACGGCGCAGACCCGCAGGGCGCGATCTTTCAAGACCGGCACTTCTACCGCTGGACGCTCGCGAACGAATCCGCGACGGGCGCGGAGATCGAATGGAAGGTGGTCAAAGACGAGTTGATCGAAGGCGTGCGCGTGGCGGGCGACGGCGGCGGCTTCCGCGAAGTCAGCCCGGCCGCGGCCGGTATCGACTTCCGGCACGCGCGCGACCCGAAACTCGACGCCACTAAGCACTCGGCGCGGATGAAGTTCGACATCATCGAGCACGGCTCCGGCGGCGCGAGCGCGGCGGATTACGACGGCGACGACCGCCACGACATTTTCTTCCCCGACGGCGTGCGCAGCCGCCTCTACCAAAACACGGGCGAGCAGGCGGCGGGCGAAGTCAAGTTCGTTGACGTGACGAGCGCGGCCGGTCTCGACCACATCGATCAGGCCAACGCGGGCATCTTCGCCGACGTGGACAACGACGGAGACTCCGACCTCTTCGTCGCCCGCTATCTCGCGCCGAACAAGTTCTTTCTCAACAACGGCGACGGCACCTTCGCCGACCGCTCGCAGCAGATGAATCTCGACCTCAACTCGACGAGCGTGGCCGCCACCTTCCTCGACTACGATCTCGACGGCTTCGTCGATCTCTACGTCGCCACCTACGGCGACGCCTTCAACGAGGTTCCGCGCCTGCCCTTCTTCGCCCAGAACGGCAGGCCGAACCGCCTCTTCCACAACGAGCGCGGGCGCGGCTTCCGCGACGTGACGGAGGCGAGCGCGACGGGCGACACGGGCTGGGCGCTCGCCGTCAGCGCGGGCGACTACGACCGCGACGGCGACCCCGACCTCGCCGTCGCCAACGACTTCGGGCGCAAGTGCCTGTTTCGCAACAACGGCGACGGCACCTTCACGGACGCGGCCAAAGAGGCGGGCGTGCTCGATTTCAGCGGCGGCATGGGACTCACCTTCGGCGACTTCGACGACGACGGCTACCTCGACCTCTACACCTCGAACATCAACTCGAACCAACGCTGGTTCGGCGAGGACATGACCGTCAGCCAGTACGTTCGCAACGTCGCGCGCACCAAGTGGCTGCTGCTCGACATGCCGGAGTACAAGAAGTTCTACGACCTCGTCGGCTCCGGGTGGAGCGAGATCGGCACGATGATCGGCGAGGGCAACTCGCTGTTCCGCAATAACCACGACGGCACGTTCTCCGAACTGAAGAACAGCCACACGAACCGCGCCGGGTGGGGCTGGAGCGTGGCCTTCTTCGACATGGACAACGACACCGACCTCGACATCTACGCCGCCAACGGCTGGATCACGAACAAGAACAAAGACGATCTTTGACTACCCTTCACGAGTGGCGCGGTCGCGCACATCGACAAGTACAAACAGGGCTTCTTCTTCAGTCACGAGTTCGTCGGCGATAACTCCTGGAACGGCTACGAGCACAACTGCCTGTTCGCCAATGTCGGCGGCGGCCAGTTCATGGACGTGGCGCGGCCGACCGGGTCGGACTGCGTCAAGGATAGCCGCGGCGTCGCCGTGGCCGACTTCAACGGCGACGGCCGCCTCGACATGGTCATCAACAACAACAACGAGACGCCCATGCTCTACCTCAACAATCTGCGGAGGTCGGGCAACGCCGTCGAACTCAAACTGGTCGGGACACGCAGCAACCGCGACGCCATCGGCGCGCGCGTGCGCCTGACGGCCGGCGGCAAGACGATGATGCGGCAGGTTGAGGCCGGTTCGGGTTACGCCTCGGAATCAATGCTGCCGGTGCATTTCGGCCTCGGCGGCGCGGACAAAATCGAGGCCGTCGAGATCAACTGGCCGAGCGGGCTGGTGCAGCGCATCGAGGGCGAGCGTCTGAACGCCGCGCTCGGCGTCAATCGCCTGGTGCGTATCGAGGAAGGCCGCGAGCCTGCGGCCGCGACGGCGACGGCGACGACGCGCCGCTTGACTCGCCCCGCGACGCTCGCGGGCGCGGCGCATAAAAGCGGCGACGGTGCGATGCCCTGACGAGCTTCGGCGACGCAAACGCGCCTCATTGAAGCGTTGAGGGAAGAATGCCTGTCGGCCGCATTGGCCGTTCGGGTTTGAGGTTTCGGCGGGAGAGGGCGAGGCCGGGAAATACGCCCCGCGCCGGTTAGAGTTTGGAGGCAAGACTTATGTCGAAGAGACAGAAACGATTTGTGTTTTACAGTTCTCCTTTAGTGATGCTGCTCGTGATTTTGCTCGTGGGGCGCGTGAAGCTGAACGAGATCGAGGCCAGCGCGCAGCAACTCGCGCAGATGGGGCAGGCGGCGCAGAAGGTGCTGGGCGAGTATCGCGCGGGCGTCGCGAAGGGGGATGTCTCCAAAGTCCTCGCCTGCTACGACGACAAGTACGCCAGCGACCGCGAGGGCTTCTGGACGGAGCGCCTCCAATCGGAGCGCGACGGCGTGCGCGTCTACGAGTGGACGCTCGCCGACGCCAAACCGTTCGGCAAGCGGGAGGTGGGCGAGCAGGTCGCGCGCTACGTGCAAACGCTCGGCAAGGTCGAAGAAAGTAAATTCAAGCTCGACACCGTCGAGAAAATTAACGACCCGGAGTCTTACGTCATCCGCTCTTTCCTGTGGCTGCGCGGGACGCGCGAGGCGCGCAGCAGCGGCGGCAGCGGCGGCGACGCGGCGCAGGTCAAAACCGGCGGCGCGGCGGAGAAGGCGACGGGCGCGGCTGCACCGCGCGGCGAGGAAACCTTCGAGACGCAGGTGTTGTTTCGCATGTGGCTCGAAGCGGAGGGCGGCGTGTGGAAGATCAGCAAGCAGGAGTTGATCCGCGGCACGACCGTGACGGGCGACCGAAAAGGCTTCACAGACCTGTGGGGGCACGAGAGCTTCGGCTCCGAGACGGCAGGCGGCGGCGCGGCGTCGAGCGCGGGAATCGATTTCGTCTCCCGCATGAACCCGAACTTCTTCACGGCCGCCTGGAAGCCGAAGACTTTCGAGATCATCAAGTATGGCCCGGCCGGCGTTTCGACCACCGACTACGATAACGACGGTTGGTACGACATCTTCTTCGCCGACGGCGAACGCCCGCGTCTCTACCGCAACCAGGGCGGCGGCTCCTTCACCGACGTGACGACCCAGGCGGGTCTGCCCGAGACGATGCCCGGCGTCAACGTCGGCATCTTCGCCGACTACGATAACGACGGCTACAAAGATGTCTTCTTCGGCTGCTTCACCGACCGCAGCCGCCTGTTCAAAAACGTCGCCGACCCGCAAGACGCCGCGCGCCGCAGGTTCGTCGAGGTGACGGACACGTCCGGCATCACGAAGAAGGGCGACGGCGATTTCGTCGTCGTGGCGGCGGCCGGCGACTACGACAACGACGGCGACCTCGACATCTACGCCGGTCGCTACATCGACCCGCGCAAAGACCTCCCCACCACCCTCTTCTACACGCGCAACGGGCAGGGCAATTCGCTCCTGCGCAACGACGGCAACTTCCATTTCACCGACGTGACGAAAGAGGCGGGCATCGACGAAACCGGCCTCACGCTCGGCGTCGCCTGGGGCGACTACGACACCGACGGCGACCTCGACATGTACGTCGCCAACGACTTCGGGCGCGACGCGCTGCTCAAAAACAACGGCGACGGCACCTTTGTCGATGCGTCGAAAGAGACGGGCGCGTTCGACCCCGGCTACGGCATGAGTTCGTCCTGGGGCGACATAGACAACGACGGCGACCTCGACATCTACGTCTCCGACGTGCATTCCGGCCAACGCTGGTACGGGCAGGCCGCCACGCTCCACAAGTACCTGCTGACGAGCGTGCGGCAGGGAACCATCTTCGAGGACTTGCCGGTCTATCTTGAAATCTACGACCACGTCGGAGGGAACTGGAATTCCTACGGCGACACGACCGTCAAGGGCAACGCGCTCTACCTGAACGACGGGCAAGGCAAGTTTAAAGATGTCTCCGAGGCGGCCAACGCCAACCCCTACGGTTGGTACTGGTCTTCGACCATGTTCGATTACGACAACGACGGCGACCAGGACATCTACGCTGCCAACGGCTGGATCACCGCCAAGAGTACGGAAGACCTTTGACTGCCCTACATTTTGAGCGCGGTCGCGCACATCAAAGACTACAAGAAGGGCAAGTTCTACCAAGACCAATTCCGCGGCGACATCTCCTGGAACGGCTACGAGCATAACGTGCTGCTGCGCAACGACGGCGTGGGCGCGTCGGGCGCGCCGCGCTTCAACGACGTGGCGATGGCGGCGGGCGCGGACGACATCAAGGACGCGCGCGGCATGGCGACGGCCGACTTCGACAACGACGGCGACCTCGACATCGTGACCAACAACAATCCCGGCGATTCCGGCCAGGCCGAGAAGGCGCGCGCGACGCTGCTCAGGAACAACGTCGGCGCGCAGCGCAACTGGCTGGCCGTCGAGTTGCGCGGCGACGGAAAGCGTAGCAACCGCGACGCCGTGGGCGCGCTCGTCACCGTCGAGACGGGCACGGACAAGCAGGTGCGCCTCCTCGGAGCCGGTTCCGGCTTCGCCTCGCAACACACCGCGCGTCTCTACTTCGGACTGGGAGAGCGCGAACAGGTGAGCGCGCTCGTGGTGCGTTGGCCGAGCGGCCGCGTCGAGCGGTTCGAGAAGATCGGGGAGCAGGCCATCGGGTCGCGCCGCCTGGTACGCATCTCGGAGGGCGCGGGCGCGGAAGCCGTGGGGCTGCCCGCCAGGCAGTCCGCACCCGCCGTCGGGCAATCCGTCGCGGCGCGCTAGGCCGTGTGTGTGCCGGCAGGTCTGAGCCGACAGGGAGGAGGAGACGATGGTGAGAGTGGTCGTCATTGACGAGCGGGAGGAACTGGCGGACTTGCTGGTCGAGCGGCTGCGCGAAAGCCCGGTCGTCGAGACGTGCCAGCCCGCGCCGCCGGGAGAAGACGGCTTCGGCGGTCTGATGAGCGGCGGTCGCGTCGCCCTCCTCGCCGAACAGAACATCGACACGGTCGTCTACGCGCCGCCCCCGCTGAAGCGTCGCCACGAAGTGCCCGACCTGGCGGACGCTGAAGCGGTCTTCAAGGAATGCGCGCGCGCGGGCGTCAAACATTTCATCCTGCTATCGAGCGCGGCCGTCTACGGCGCGGCGCACCACAACATCGGTTTCCTACAGGAGACGCGCGTGCTGCTGCGGCAGGAGAAACCGGCCTCCTCGAACCGCTGGCTCGAACTGGAATCGCTCGCCGCCTTTTATCTGACCGGCGACCCGGAGATGCGGCTCGTCATCCTGCGCCCGGCGGCGACGCCCCGGCCGGGCGGCCGCGACTACTTCAGCCGCCTCCTCGGCGGGCGCGCGGCCGTCACGCTGCCCGGCCACGACCCGACGCTGCAACTGCTCAGCCCCGAAGACCTCGCCTCGGCCGTTCGCTGCGCCGTGGAAGGGAACGCGCGCGGCGTCTATAACGTCGCGCCGGACGGAGTTGTCTCGCTGCGCGGCGCGCTCCGCCTGGCGGGGGCGACGCGCCTGCCCATCCCGCGCACGTTGCAGCGTCTCGCGCGCGCCGCGATCAAGCGCGCCGGTCTCTGCCATCCCATCGAACAACTCGATTACGTGCGCTACTCGTGGACGGTCTCGAACCGGAAGATCAAAAGCGAACTCGGCTTCGCGCCGCGGCGCACGAGCGCGGAAGTGGCGCGTGAGTTTCGTTCGGCGCAAAACGGCGGCGCGTTGTCGTCGTCGTCGTCGCCGCGTCAGGCCGGAGAGTTCGACGACTTCGGGATGGACAAAGGCTACATCGACGCCTACGGGCGCACCCTCTTCAAATTCCTGCACGACCGCTACTGGCGCGTGGAGGTCAAAGGGTTGGAGCACGTCCCCGTCAAGGGACGGGCGGTGATGGTCGGCGTCCATCGCGGCTTCATGCCGTGGGATGCGGTGATGACGCTGCACCTGCTCGCGCGCAAGTTGGGACGCTACCCGCGCTTCCTGATCCATCCGGGGCTGATCAAGTTTCCCTTCCTCTTCAACTTTCACACGAAGCTCGGCGGCATCATCGCCTGCCAGGAGAACGCCGACCGCGTGCTCGAACGCGACGAAATTCTCTCCATCTACCCGGAGGGCATTCGCGGCGCGTTCTCGCTCTACCGCGACGCCTACCGGCTCGGCAAGTTCGGGCGCGACGAGTTCGTCAAGATGGCGTTGCGCCATCGCGCGCCGATCATCCCCTTCGTCACCGTCGGGAGCGCGGAGATTTTCCCGATCATCGGGAAGCTCAACTGGGGCTGGTGGAAGCGACACACCGACTGGCCTTTCTTCCCCATCACGCCGACGTGGCCGCTCGCGCCCGTGCCGCTCCCGTCGAAGTGGCACACGCAGTTTCTCTCGCCGATTCACGTCGAAGACAGGTACCCGCCCGAAGCGGCCGACGACCCGGCCGTGGTGCGCGCCGTCAGCCGCGAAGTGAGGGCGCGGATGGAAGAGGCCATCGCGGAGATGCTGCGCCGCCGCAAGTCGATCTTCTACGGCTCGATCTTCGGCGAGACGGGCGCGAGCGCGGAGGAGTCGAGATATGAAGAGAAGCTGGCGTACCGGGGAGAGGCGAGTCGGCCGGGGGTGAAACGATGGTCTTCTGGCTGAGCCTGCGTCGTCTGGCGTTCATCATCCACGTCTTCATCAGGCACGCGCTGGCGCATGCGGTCGGCGCGTGCCTGCGGCGTTGCTGGCCGTGGCTCGCGCTCCGGCTGAACGCCGGGCGGCTCGGCGGCCCCGAGCGTCTGCGCGTGATGCTCGAACACATCGGCGGCACGTTCATCAAGTTCGGCCAGATGCTCGCCCTCCAGCCCGACATAATCTCGCTCGAATACTGCAACGCGCTGTTCAACCTGCTCGACCGCGTGACGCCTTTCTCCTCCGCCGAAGTCGAGCGCATCTTCGTCGAAGAGTTCGGGGCGCGGCCGTCGGAGATGTTCGAGTCGTTTGAAGTCGAACCGCTCGCCACCGCCTCCATCGGCCAGGTACACATCGGTCGCCTCGGCGGTCGGAAGTTGGCCGTCAAGGTGCAACGCCCGAACGTCCAGATAGACTTCGCGGGCGACATCCGCCTGATGGCGGCGACGATCCGCATCATCAAGACCCTGCGCCTGCGCTTCGTCTACTGGATGGTCGAGCCGATGAGCGAGTTCCTGACGTGGACGCACGAAGAACTCGACTATCGCTACGAGGCGCGCTACATGGAGCGGCTGCGCCGCAACGCCCGCGACAACGCCCATGAGCGCATCCCCG
Source organism: Pyrinomonadaceae bacterium (assembly GCA_036386515.1). Classification (GTDB taxonomy): domain Bacteria; phylum Acidobacteriota; class Blastocatellia; order Pyrinomonadales; family Pyrinomonadaceae; genus JAIVJZ01. The sequence continues at coordinate 128,495 of DASVVO010000052.1, read as the reverse complement.
AAGTGCTCTGGCAATTCACCACGCGCCGCACGCTCGTCAGCGAGTTCTTCGAAGGCGAGACGCTGCTCGCCTACCTGCGCGCGCTGGAGACGGACAACGAGCCGGTCTATGAACACTTGCGGGCGATGAACTTCGAGCCTGACCGGATGGCGCGCCACATCATCGACAACTTCCTCGGCGACGTGTTTCGCCACGGCATGTTCCACGCCGACCTGCACCCGGCCAATCTCATCATCCTGCCGGGCAACACGGTCGGCTACATTGATTTCGGCATCACCGGCACCATCAGCCAGTACTCGCGCCAGAACCTCGTCGCGCTCACGCTGGCCTACACGCGCGGCGACCTCGAAGGCATGTGCGAGGCGTTCTTCAGAATTTCCGTGCTCGAATCCGAGACGAGCGCGGCGCGCTTCCGCGAAGGTCTCAAAATCTTCTCCGAAACCTGGTACGAACCCGTCGGGAAAGAGCGTCGGCTGCGCAAGAACTTCACCCTCGTGATGCTCGACATGCTCCGGCTCTCGCGCCGCACGGGGGTCTGGCCGGAGCGCGACGTGGTCAAGTACATCCGCTCGGCCATCGCCATCGACGGCCTCATCACGCGCTTCGCCCCGACCTTCGATCTCGGTCGCCACCTCCAGGCCGTGTGCGACAGCCACCTGCGCTGGAGCGCACGGCGGGAGATGTTCACCTACGACTCGATTCTGGACTGGGCTATTTCCGGCGAGCGCATCGCGCGCGACGGCCCGCTGCGCGCCGGCAACTTTGTCGAGCGGTTGACGGCGGGCGAACTGGAGGCGCAGGCGTCGCTCGTCAGGGAAGGCGGCGACGCGGACGACGCGTTGCGGCGCAGGGCGGTGCAACTGGGCGCGGTCGTGTTTACGGTTGCGCTCGCCATGTCGGTCACGGGCGAGCGATTGCAGATCGGGATCAACCTGCTCACGGCGGAGCTGTTGTTGATCGGTGCGGCAGGGGCGCAACTGCTGCGGACGATTCGCCGGCTGGCCTGAGCGAGCCTCCGGCGGGGCGTCCGCCGGGAGTCGCAAGGCCATGGGGGGGAGACAGGGCAATTTAGCAAGGAGATTTCTCATGCGTGAATTCACTAAATCGATGATGAGCTACTCGTGGGCGATGTCGCTCTTCGGCGTCCAGCAGATGGTCAACGTCTTCCGCCCGTCGAAGGCGGCGGAGTCCTTCGATAACGTCACGGAGGCGACCGAGGAGGAATTCGGCGACGCGCTGAGGGCGGCCTTCCGCGCCGGCGACAACCTGCAAAAAGGGATGGTTGACCTGACCTTCAGTCTCTTCACCTTCGGCATGTCCAATCGCGGCGGCGGCGGTGGCGGTGGCGGCGGCAACCGGGGCAGAGGCGGCGGCCGGGGCAGTTCGAGAGTGGCCTCGGATGTCGGCCAACAGTCGGCGGAAGCCTTCAGGCAGGGGATGCGCGCGGTGGGTCAGACGGCGGACGCCGTGGGGCAGGCGGCGCAGGGCACGGCCTACTCCGCCACGGACGGCGTGCGCCAGGGAGCCGCCGGCTGGGGTTCACAGACGCAACGCGGCGGCGGCGACAACTACGGCCGCAGAGACCGCTCCGACCGTGGAAACCAGTATGACCGCGGCGATCAATACAGCCGTGGCGAACAGCACAGCCGTGGCGATCAATACAGCCGTGATGACCATGACGACCGTGGAGATCAATACGAGCGCGGAGACCGGCCGTACGGTCGTGGAAACCAGCACGACCGTGGAGATCGGCAGTACGGGCGCGGAGACCAGCAGCAGCAGTACGGGCGCGGAGACAGGTACGGCCGGGGAGACAGGTACGACGCCTCCACGGATGACGCGGGGCAACAGACGGGCGATGCCGTCGAGCAGGGAATTCGCGCGATGGGACGCGCGGCTGACGCCGTCGGGCAGACGATAGAGGGCGCGGCCTACGCCACCGCGGACGCCGTCGGCGGCAGCGGCGGTAGCGGCGGTAGCGGCGGTAGCGGCGACCGGACATCGGACTACCAGACAACCGGCGACCGCTCAAGGGGCAACCGGATGAGAGACGACCGGATGAGAGACGACCGCAACTCTCGTCACCGGATGACGGGCGACCGCACGACGCAGGGCGACCGCACGACGCAGGGCGCACGCACCGGCGCGCGACGCGACAACAACGACGACGACGACGCGCGCCGGGACTCATCATCATCGTCGGGTGCGTCCGGCGGACAGTCGCAAGGCTGGGGGCCGATGCCCTCGCAGCCGTCACGCTCGTCGGGGAGGTGAGGCGGCCGCTAGTCGCCCGCGTGATACGCGGGCGGGGCGCGTCGCGTGGAACGGTCGAGGAAAGTTGAGCCATGCGTGAATTAACCAAGTCAACGCTCAGCTACACGTGGGCAATGTCGCTGTTCGGCGTCCAGCAGGCGGTCAACCTGCTGGCGCCGCCCGATCCCGAACAGCCGACGCGCCGGGCGAACGATGCTTTCTACACGGTCAGGCAGGCCGCCCAGAATCAGTTCGACGATCTCATCTTCGGGGCGTTCCAGATCGGCGACGAGGTGCAGCGCGGAGCCACGAACCTCTTCTTCGATGCCATCACGCTGCGCGCCTTCAGCCCCGGCTACATCTCCCGGCTGACTTCGGATGTCGCCGAGCAATCGCGGGAAACGCTTCGCCTCTTCTCCTCTGGCGAGAACGCGCGTCTCGCCTGGCAGGAACTCAGGAACAATTACGAGGTCTTCAATCTCGTCAAGCATGTCAGTTCGCTCCTGAACGTCTCGGAAGACGACCGGCAGTTCGACCTGGCGCGGCTCGTGGACGAGGCTTACGCGCTCGGCGCGTACCCGGACTTGTGGGCGGTCGAGGGGCTGGGCCACCTCTACGCGCTGACGTTCTGGGGCCAGGGGCGTCCCATCCGCGGCATCCTGAGAGACGAGAGGGCTGACGTGCTGCCCGCCAAGAGTCTCACGATGATGCACGCCGGGATGGGTCTGGGCTTCGCCCAACAACTGATGAACACGATCACGCCCTACCGGCCTGAACGCGAAATCCGCCGCGTGGTCGCCGAGTTCATCGCGCTCGTGGACGACAACTCGCGCGACGGGTACGAAGGGGCGGCCTACGAATCGCTCGGGCTGGTGACTCGCTTCTGGCACGCGCAGATGGTCGGGGTGGTGGAGTCGCACTTGCGCGACATCGCGCCGCACGCCCTCGGCTACTTCTGGCACGGCGTCGGACGCTCGCTCTATTTTCTGCCGATCTATTTCGTGCCCGGCCTGCTCTCGGCCTGGCTGGCCGTCGAGCGGGAAGCTCCGCACGAACTGGCGCGGCTCAACATGATCGCCGGCCTGACCTGGGCGACCACCATCGTCAACGTCCGGCAGCCGGAGATAATGGAGAACTTACTCAGGAATCAGGGCGAGCAGATGGCGCGCAACCCCGCCTTCGTCAACGGAGTCATGTCAACGCTCATCATGGGCATCGACATCACCCCGGACGACGTTTACATCACGCGCTTTCTCGAACACCGGCCTGACCCTTCAGACCGGCGCGTGAACGAATTGTGGGACGCGCTCGTCCGACGCCCCGGCCAGGAGGCCGTCTACCGCGTCCACCCGGCGCTGCAACGACACGAACGTCTCGGCGAAGTGTTCCAGTATCACCCGTCGCTGTCGGACTTCGCCGCGCGGCTGGAGAGAGAAACCGCACGGTCGGGGCATTAGACGCGCGCCGGAGATGGAGGCCGCGGCCGGGCGGCGGAAGGAATGAAAAGTATGAGGAGCAACCAGATGAGAACGCTGTTGATAATCGCCGTCATGGGTCTCTCGGCCGTCGGCCTCTCGGGCTGCGCGAGCGCGTCGGCCGTCAAGCCGGAAGACGTTGTCGTCGGCAACACGATCCCCGATTTCTCCCTTGAGTCGCTGAACGGTCAGACGATAGACAAGGATTCGCTGAAGGGCGAGGCCGTGGTGCTGAACTTCTGGGCATCGTGGTGTACGCAGTGCAAGGCGGAAATTCCGGAGTTGAAGCAGGTGGCGGCGAACACGAAGGCGAAGGTCGTCGGGATCGCGCTCGACGAGACCGGACTCGAAACCATCAAGCCTTTCGCCGAGAGCCAGGGCATCAACTACCCGGTGCTCGTCGGCGACCAGGACACTTTCCAGCAGTTCAACGGCGTGGGCATCCCCTACACCCTGGTGCTCGACCGCTCGCACCGCATCGTCAAGATTTACCGCGGCCACGCCAGTAAAGAATCGCTCGAAGCGGACTTAAAGATGATCGAACAAGGGTCTTAAGCGTTAGAGCGGCGCGCGCGCGCGACGCCCGGCGCAGGGGGCAGCGGCGCAAGCGGAAGCCGCTGGAGGGATGAGTTTGCCGATGGCAGTGGAAGGATTTTCAAAGACGACCCGCTCGACGCTGAAGAAGCGGCGCGAGGAAGTGTCGGCGCGGATCGCGGCCTGCGGGCTGGCGCGCGCGCCGCACCGCGTCGCGCGCGTGGTGGGCATCGAAGAATCTCAAGGCCGCAAACTCCGCCTCGCCCTCGAAGGTCTCGGCCCCGTCTTCTCCGCTTTCGGTCGCTACCTGGCGACGCGCGTCGATCTGCTCCCCGCCTCCGACTGTCTCGAACTCGCCGCCATCCCCGACCGCGCGCCGCCCGCCGCGCCCGCCATCGCGCGCGAAGTGTTCAGGCGCGAACTCGGGTCGCCGCCCGGAGAGGCTTTCCCGGTCTTTGAGGAGCGGCCTTTCGAGTCGCGCCTGCTCTACCAGGCGCACCGCGCGAGCCTGCCGAACGGCGCGCCCGTCGAGGTCAGGATCATTCGCCCGGAGACGGAGCGGGCGTTCCTGCTCGACGTTGAGTTGCTGCCCCTGCTCGAAGGCGCGCTGGCCGTCATGGCTCCCGGCGGCGGCGGCTCCTTCCGCGGCGCGTTGGCCGACTTCACCGTCGCGCTCGGTCAGCAGTTGGACTTCACCCACGAGGCGAAGGCTTTCGAGACGCTGGCGCGCGACGCGGAAGAGTTTGAGATGCTGCGCGTGCCGGAAGTGTATCGCGGGATGTGCGCGCCGGGGGTGTTGACGGTCGAGGAAATGATCGGCATCCGGCTGGACAAGACCGGAGGCTTCACCGGAGCGGCGGGAGCGCGTGGGCGCGGCGGTCTCCCGGCCGGTTTCGACCGGACGAGCCTCGCGCGCCTCATCTGTTCGGTCTGGCTGCGACAGGCGTTGCTCGGCCACGTCTTCCCGGTTGACCCGTCTCCCGAAAACGTCTTCATCCTCTCCGAGAGGCGCATCGCCTTCACGGGCGGACTCTTCGCCAGCCTGCCTACGGAGTCGCAGTCGAATCTCCAGAACTACCTGAGCGCGACCGCCTCGGAGAACCCCGACATCGCGTGCTCCTGCCTGCTCAGGGAAGTGCGAAGCGAGGGTACGACGAACGACGAGGAGTTGCGGCACCGCTTCCGCCAGGTCGTCCCCTTCCGCGATAGCGAATGGCATCGCGACGACGACATCAATCACCTCGTCGAACACCTCGTCGTGCATTGGCGAGCGGGCGGCGAGTGCGGCTACGTGCCGCTGCCGCACCTGCCCTCTTTTTACAGAGGACTCTTCACCGTCACGCAGTCGGCGCAGCGACTCTTCCCCGAGCGAGACCCTTTGCGGGAAGGGCTGCAAGACACGCGCCTGCTGGCGAGCCTGGAGCAGGTGCGCGAGATGATGAGCCTCCGGCAGTTCGGCAACCAGATGGATAAGTACGCCGCCCTGATGATGGGGATGCCGCAAAGATTCGACCAGATGTTGACGCTCGCCTCCGAAGGGAACGCGCGCGTGAGATTGCACGTGCCGGAATCCGCCACGCACCAGCGGCAGAAAAACTCTACGGCCGTCACGACCGCGCTGCTGCTCGTTCTGGCCGCCGCCGCCCTCGCGCTGCCGCGCATCACGGCCGCGCTGTTCGCGGAGGTCTGGGCGAACCGGATCAACGCCTTCGTCTTTATCGCCTGCGGGGCATTCCTGCTCAGGGCTGCGGGGCGCGCGCGATGACCGGAGAGAGGCGAACCGAGATGCGACGCAGAAGCCGGAGCCGCGAGGGGTTCGCGCAACAGGGGAACATGCGCTCCGTGGAGACGGGAGAGGGTTCGATGAACAGGCGGCCGGGGAGAGAGACGGGGCGCGACGATAACGATCAGTCTTCGATGAACCTGGCGCGCCTCTTCGGTCAGATGTTCATGCTGCCGCTGACGGTCTTCGTCTATGGCATGGAGCTATTCGTCCAAACGCTGCAAGGGGTTCAGAGCATCACGGACGACGGCCTCGACGTGATGACCGACAGTGTCGCACGGCCGCGCGACGGGGCGACGGGGCGACGGGGCGATGTCACGAACGAGGCGAGGGCGGGCGGAGTCGCGGAGGCTTCCGGCCAGTGGGCAAACGTGCCGAGCGGTCAGCCGACGGAGGCGGGGGTTGCCACGACCCCGGCCACGCCCGGAGGCGATGCCGGGCGGGCGTCGGAAAATAAATCGGGAGAGCAGGTAAAGGAGGCGGAGATGGACAGGGATTTACGGGACGACATGCTGAAGCTGGTGAGATACAAAGTGCTCTTCGTGAAACGGGAATACGAGCACGCCTTCCCCGAACAGGAAGATTTAGTCTCGGAGAACATGGACGGGGCGGCCTTCACCGCATGGAAGGTGGCCGAGTTCATTCAAGTCCTGGGGCGTGGAGAGATGCGGGTGCCGCACAAGTGGGCGGAGAAGGGGTATCCGGGCGGGGGGCACGTGCGCGACGGGTTGCTGTTGGGACTCAGGGACAGCGACAAGAAATACTTGCGGGTGTACTACGAGGTGATGGACAGGTACCCGCGCGAGAAGTTCAAGTATGAAGAACAGCAGATTCGTGTCCTTGAACAGATCAGGGACGAGATTCACGAGTGCGACGATAAGTGAGGCGGGCTGATGCCGGTTGCGACGGAGCGGCGGAGTCATCGTCCGCCGCCGTGTCACCGACCTGCGCCGCGCCCGCGCGTCTCACGAAATCTTTAGGCCGAAAGGATCGCCTTGCCTGACGAGCGTACCATCTCCGACAACCTCGACCGCGAAGGGAGCGCCATCTTGCGCGAAGAGGACTACGACATCCTCTCCGGCGTCGAGTCGGCGCTCGCCGACGGCCTCGCGCTCAAGCGTTGGTTCGAAGCGGCCGACGCCGCCGGAGATTTCGCGGATCGCTTCGAGGTCGTGCGCGACTTCAACCAGTCCGACGAGAGCTTCGGCTTCTATGACCGCGCCGACGTGGACGGATACACGATGCCCGTCATGGGCACGGTTGATGATTCGCTCTTCGACCGTCCGAAGCGGGCGGCGAGCCGACTCATGCGCGATGAGATGCGCGAGTTCGTCCTGCGCTACTTCATGCGGGTCAGCGACTATCGCCAGCCCGAGGCCATGACCGACTCGCACCGGGCTGAGAACTCGCACTACCGCAGCGGCCTCAGTTGGTGCCCGCGGCGCGAGCCGGGCGATAGCGGCTTCGGTTTTTCGCAGCACTACTACAAGCTGCGCGGCTCCGGCCTGATCGGCAAGTTTCACCGGCGCGACGAGTTCGCCATCGTTGACCTGCGCGAGATCGCCGAGAGGTACGAGTGGATCGTCCTCAAGGTGCGCATCTTCAACTTCAACATGAGCTTCAGGCTGCCCGGCTCCGCTCAGGCGAGGCTGGTCGTCCCGCTGCAAGAGGAGAGCTATCTCGTCGTCAGCCCGGAGTTCGTGCTCGACGAGGACGACCCCGAGCCGGGCGTGCTCGGCCGATACGGCTTCGGCTATGCCTTCATCAGGAACGTCTCGGAAGGCATGCTCGCTTACGGCCCCGGCGAGTTCGATGCCGCCATCGAACTGATCCATTTCCACGTGCTGGAGAGCGGCGATGTGCGCGCGCGCCTGGTCTTCGTCGTCAATCGCCCCGACCGCATCGTGAACCTGACGATTGACCCGGTCGATTGGGGCTTCCGGGTGGCCGACCTCATGTCCCTCGGCCTGACCTCGCGCTTCTTCGCGCCGGTCAGGCGCGCGCTCGAACGCCAACCCCTGCGGCTCGCTAGCTTCGACCCCGTCAGCGCATACGTCTCGCTGGCGAATCAACTGACGGGCGGGCAGGCCGCCGATTCGCTGTGCATCTCGCGCGAGCAGTTGGAGAAGAACTTTCTCGTGCAGCACTTCATGCAGCACTACCAGATGCTCGTCGGCGCGTTGCTGACGTGGCGTCGCATCCCCGACTGGCTCGACACGGCCGGGTTGCCCGAGTCGGTCATCACGGGACGAAATAAATGAGTTCGGAACTGGAAAAAAAGACGGCCATGATCCTGTCCGGCGGCGGCGCATACGGAGCTTACGAGGTCGGCGTAATGAAGGCTCTGTTCAGCGGCGAGTCGCCGGGCAGCGACTACGTGCCCATCAACCCCGGCATCTTCACCGGCACCTCCGTGGGGGCGTTCAACGCCGCGGTGATGACGACGGAGCCGGGCACGCATTGCGCGCCGACGGTCGAACGGTTGGAAAGCCTCTGGGTCAACAACATGTCCGACAACGGCCAGGGGTGCGGCAACGGCGTCTTTCGCATTCGCGGCAACCCGCTGCGATACCTCGACCCGCAGTGCCTCACGAACGCGGCCACTCCCTTCGCCGATTTCAGCAACGATCTCGCTTTCTATTCGCGGAGCCTGTTCCAGCGCAGCGTCAACTTCCTGCTCACCGAAGGCCCGCTCTCCGGCCGCGCGCTGCAATTCGTAGACTTCAGCGCGTTCATCTCCGTCGAGCCTTTGAGCGATCTGCTGGAGAGGGTGATCCCGCTGGAGGCCATCTGCGACTCGGAGAAAGAGTTGCGGATCGTGGCGACGAACTGGCAGACGGGCGCCGTTCAGGTCTTTACGAATAACGACATCGCGGGGCAGTGGGGTCACCGGATGATTATGGCCTCGGCGGCGATCCCCGGCATCTTCCCGTCCGTTGAGATCAACGGCGTGCCTTTCGTGGACGGCGGGGCGGTGATGAACACGCCGCTCAGTTGCGCGATCACGGCCGGCGCCACCACGCTGCACGTCATCTACCTCGACCCGGATGTCGCCAACATCCCGCTGCACCGGTTGATGAGCACCATCGACACTTTCGACCGCGTCTACACCATCATGCTCGCCACCAAGATCAACGAAGACATCGACACCGCCGCCTGGATCAACCAGGGGCTGCACACCCTCGAACGGGCGTCGCGCGAGGGAGCCGACGAGCTATCGGGCAAAGAGATCGCGTCCTTCACCCGCGTGGCCGCGGCCATCGAGAAGCGCATGCGCAAAGGACGGCACTACGAGAAACTGACGATTCACCGCTATCACCCGCACGAAGATTTGGGCGGCATGCTCGGGATGCTGGACTTCGGGCTGGAGGCCGTCACCAGCCTCATCGAACGCGGCTACCGCGATGCGCTCGATCACGATTGCGAGAAAAGCCATTGCATCTTCCCCGATACCCCGTCGCCGAATCCCAGGGCGACGCCCAAGTGGAGGGTGAGCGAGACGGACAGAGGGCGCGCGTCGGAGAAGCATGCCGACGACCGGTACGAATACGAACAATAAGAGGGCGGCAGACGATCACCGAGGAGACAGAGACGCATGCAAACTGAGGGGCGATACGATGTGTTGATTATCGGCGCGGGCTTGGCCGGCCTGTCGCTGGCGCGGCAACTCCTGCTGAACACGGATCAGAAGATTCTGCTCGTTGACAGGCGGAGCGAGTTCCCGCCGCCGAAGCAGAAGGTCGGCGAGGCGACCGTGCAACTCTCGGCCTACTACTACGCGAGGGTGCTCGACTTCGAAGAGCACCTCATGCAAGAGCACTTCCTGAAATACAACCTCCGCTTCTACTGGAAAACCGAGGGTCGTCCGAACGACTGCTACGAGCACTACAGCCAGTCGTACATCCGCAAGCTCTCGAACATCAACACCTATCAGCTCGACCGCAACAAGTTTGAGGGCGAGATGCTGCGCGTCAACCTTGAGAACCCGAACTTCACGTTCCACGCGCCAATGACCGACCTCGACGTGACGCTCTCGGAAGACGGCGGCCGTCACTCGTTCAGCTTTAAGGGCGGCGACGGCGGCGAGGTGCGCGGCAGCGCGCGCTGGGTCGTGGACACGTCGGGGCGCGGAAAGTTTCTCGCCCGCAAACTGGGGATGACGCGCGAGGGCAAGATTCGCCACGGCACGCATTTCTTCTGGGTCGAGGGGCTGGTGGACATCGAGAAGCTCACCAATCTCTCGCCGCAGCAGATTCGCCTCCGCCCCGACCGCGCCGAGCTTGGTCACACCCCGGCATGGCAGGCGACGAACCACTTCTGCGCCGAGGGTCTCTGGTTCTGGACGATCCCGCTCCACGGCAAGACCAGCCTCGGCCTCGTCTATGACAACCAGACCTTCCCGCGCGCGCGCGTCCTGACGATTGAGAAGCTCATCGAGTGGGTGTGCGAGGAGTTCCCGCTCTTCGCCCGCGACTTGCCCTACCGCCGCGTGCTCCATCACTCGGCACTCAAGGATTTCGCGCACGACTGCGCGCAGACCATCAGTCCCGCGCGCTGGGCGATCGCCGGCGAAGCAGGCCGCTTCACCGACCCGCTCTACAGTCCCGGCGGCGATCTCATCGCGCTCTACAACACCTTCATCACCGATGCCGTCCAGACCGAAAACGACGATGAACTGGCCGACAAGTGCCGTCTCTACGAGCAACTCATGAAGGCGGTCTACGAGGCTTACGTCCCGACCTACGCCGTCAGCTACGACGTGCTCGGCGACCAGGAAGCCTTCACCATGAAGTATTCGTGGGAACTGGCGATTTACTTCTCCTTCTACGTCTTCCCCTTCATCAACGACCTGTTTACCGACCGGCGGTTTCTCGCCGCCTTCGTCAGTCGCTTCTCGCAGCTCGGCCCCATCAACCGGAACCTGCAAGCGTTTATCAGCGCCTACTTTCAGTGGAAGAAAAGCGCGCGCGCCGCGCCGCGCGAGACGATCCACAACGACTTCACTGAGATGGCGGCGCTGTTTGAGGCCGAGAAGACTTTCTACCGGGTCGGCGTCTCGGTTGAAGAAGCCCGGCTCATCCTCGACGAACAACTCTCGAACCTCAGGGAGATGGCGCGCTTCTTCGTGGCGCACATGAGCGCGTCGGTGCTCGGCGACGAGCGCGCGCTGACCAATCGCACCTTCGTCGAAGGCATCGAACTCGACCGCCTCTCCTTCGACCCCGAGCAGATACGCGAGCGTTACGCGGCGTGCGAAGGCGACGACGATTTGTACGAGTGGTCTTTCGACCCGCGCTCGCTCCAACGCTTCAACACGCCTGCGACGGAGACGGGGCTGCACGCGCCCCCGGCGGAAGACGCCGCTGTCGCCGCCTCGCTCGCCGAACAGGAAGTTGCGCTATGAACGAAGATTACGCCCCGCTGATCGAGCGAGCCTTCGCCGCCACGCCGGAGGAGGGTTCCTACCACATCCGCCGCGTCGAGGGCGAAGTACCGGACTTCGTGCGCGGGACGTACTACCTGAACGGCCCCGCGCGGTTCTCCTACGCGGGCTTCAGCTATCGCCACTGGCTCGACGGCGACGGGATGGTCTGCTCGCTGCGTTTCGAGGAGGGCGGCGGCGTGCGCTTCACGAGCCGCTTCGTGCAAAGCGAGAAACTCACGGCCGAGGCGGCGGCCGGTCGCCCCGTCTTCCGCACCTTCGGCACGGCCTTCGAGTCCGACCAGTTGAAGCGGAAGATCATGCTTGAGTCGCCGCTCAACGTGAGCGTCTATCCTTATGCGGGCAGGGTGCTCGCCTTCGGAGAGCAGGGCTTGCCCATCGAACTCGACCCGCACACGCTTGAGACGCGCGGCGAATTCAACTTCGGCGGCGCGCTCAACGACGTGAGTCCTTTCGCCGCCCACCCGAAGTTCGACGGCGCGACGGGCGAGATGTTCAACTTCGGCATCTCTTTCTCGCCCACCAGGCCGCTCTTGAACCTCTATCGCTTCGACCGTGCGGGCGTCCTCCTCCATCGCCGCCGCGTCCCGCTCGACTACTCGTGCTCGCTCCACGATTTCGCCCTCAGCCGAAACCATTCGGTCTTCTATCTCAGCCCTTACGTGCTGGAGATGAAGTCGCTCGTCGTCGAAGGCCGCACGCTGATGGACTCGCTGTGCTGGGAGCCGGGGCGCGGCAGCAATCTGCTCATCGTCCCGCACGAGCCGACGGCTGACCCGATCCGCGTTCCCGTCGGCGCGCGCGCCTGCCTGCACCTGATTAACTGCTTCGAGGAAGACGGCCTGCTCAACGTGGACGTGCTCGAACTCGAACGTCCCATCTACGACCAGTATCAGATCGTGCCCGACCTCTTCACCGACGTGTGCGAGGGCAACCCCGTGCGCTACGTGCTGCGCCCGGCGGACGGCGCGCTGGTCGAGCGGCGCGAGATCGAATATTGCCTCGCGCCGGATTTCCCTTCCATTGACCCGCGCCGCGCCGCGCTGCCTTACGAAGACTTCTGGATGCTCGGCATCTCCGCCACCGGCCGTCGCGGTCGCAAGTTCTTCGACCAACTCGTCCACGCCAGTTGGGCTGCGCCGGGCGCGGCGGACGTTTACCAAACCCCGCCGTTTCATTATCTCGGCGGCGAACCGATCTTCATCGGCGAACGCGGGGGCGTGCGCGGGGTCGTCATCTGCCAGTTGTTCGACGCCGCGCGCGAGGAGAGCGCGTTCGTCATCTTCGACGCTTTCGACGTGGCGGCCGGGCCGGTGGCGACGCTCCGGCTCGACGCGCCGATTCACCTCGGCTTCCACGCCTCGTTTGTGCCGCAACCGGCGCACGCCTGAAGCGGCGAGGGCGGGGCGGAAACTTTTTTAAATTCTGCGGAGTTGACGGCCGGTGACCGCAGTCAACCACGCGATGCGGAGGCGAGGCCGGCGACCGGAGACCTCGAATGATTATGCGACAACGAGATGAGCGGGCGTCGGAGTCTCGCGCGGGCAGAACGCGCGAACTCGTTAAATCATTGTTCAGCTTCTCGTGGGCGACATCCCTCTTCGGCCTCAAGCAGTTCGCGGGCGTGCTCGCGCCGGGAACCACCACCTCCTCTTTCACCTCGGTGGCGCGCGCCGTCGAATCACAGTTGGACGAACCCGTCAGAAACTTCTTCCGGGTCGGCGATCAAACTCAGAGAGGAATGGTAGACATGCTCTGCGGTAACTTCTCCCCGTTTCGCGGCAGGCAGGCGACACGGGGCGCGCGGGAGCAGCAACAGCCCGCTCGCTCCGCCGGTCAAACGTCGGCCGGGGCGTCGCGCTCCGACAACGCCACGGCCGGGGCGTCGCCGCGCCGCCACTCTTCGACGCCCGCCTACAGGGTCGAGAGCGGGCGGCTTGAGACGGCCTCCTTCGTCGTGCTCGGCGAGGGGCTGGCCGCCGGGATGGGCGATTTCACCCTGAACGAAGACACGCAGCGCGAGAGCTTCCCGGCGCAGATGGCGCGGCAGATGCAGACCGAGTTCCGGCAGCCTTTGATTCAACCGCCGGGGATCGGCTACCCGGTCGGTTTCGCCAGGCTCCCCGTGCTCGTCCCGCAGCCGCTGCAAACCACCGTCTTCGACCGCATCCCGCCCGCGCGCGTGCATAATCTCTCCGTCCCCGGTTTCAGGCTGACCGACGCGCTCAACCTGCGCCCCTCTGAACCGCTCATTCGCCGCGACAGCCACAAGCTGACCGCGCTCAACCTCATCCTCGGCGTGCTCCACATCGCGCGCGGCGAGGAAGGGCGGCCGACCCAACTCGAATACGCGCTCGGCTGCCGCCCCACCTTCGCGCTCATCGAACTCGGCTATCAGGAAGCCCTCGCCGCCGCCACGAGCGGCGACGCCGAACTGTTGCCCGACACAGACTCCTTTCGCTCCGACTACGCGCAACTCCTCGCCTCGCTCCGCGGGACGGGCGCGCAGGTCATCGCGCTCAACATCCCCGACCCGTGCGACACCGCCTACTTCTCGACGCTCGACGAGGCGGCGCAGACCCTCATGGTCGAACCCGCCGTCCTGCTCAACCTTTACGGCCTCGGCGGCGACGACCTCGTCACCGTGCCCGGCCTCAACGAGATCGGCTTTCAACTCTTCGGCCAGTCCGTCGGCTCGCTGCCGGAGAACGCGACCGTAAAAACGGAAGTCGCGCGCCGGATCAGCGACCGCGTCGCGGAGTTGAACTCCGCCATCGCCTCCGTCGCGCGCGAGCACGGCGCGCTCGTCTACGACCTTCAGGCTCTCTTCCGCCGCGTCAAGTCCGAGGGCTACCACACCGGCTCGCGGCTGATGACGGCCGATTATCTGGGCGGCTTCTACTCGCTCAACGGCTTCTACCCCGGCGCGACCGGCCACGCGCTCATCGCCAACGAACTGCTCGACTTTTTGAACGTCAACTACGGCGCGGATTTCCCGCCGACCGACATCTGGGAGGTGAGCCAGGGCGACCCGGTCGTGGCCTACCGCCGCGCCGCCGGGGCGTGCTGGACGATGGACGATCTGCCGCGCCCGCAACCCGTCCCCGATGCCTTCGATGAAGCTGCGGACGAGGTCGCGTTCGGCGATTCTTCGGGCGACGCTTCCGGTTCGGTCGAGCAGCAGCCTTCGGGTTGGGAAGAACTCGGACAGCCGCAGGGCGAAGCCCCGACGATGCTCCGCCTCCCGCCCAACCTGGAACAGATGCTGCCGCTCAGCAAGGCCGCCAGCTACTTCGGCGACGGCATCGGCGCGGTCAACTGCCGCGACGCGCGCGGCGTCCAGTGGGGAACTTGCGGCAGTTGGCTGTTCGGCGGGCTGGCGTTGGTGGACAGCCACCTGAGCGGCAACCTTCATCTGCGGTTCAGCGAGCCGGTGAACGACGTGACGCGCTTCGAGGTCTCCCTGCCCGGCGGGCTGGTCGGCGACGATGCCGTCCTCTCCACGCCGCAGTTCTTCAAGATGTGGTTCCGGCAGGCGCGCGTTGACGAAGTGCCAGACCTCGTCTCCTCCGGCAACCTGAACCTCGCGACCGGCGAGGTGTCCGACCTGAAATTCTACGCTGGCTACAGCAGCACCGCGCTCTTCGCCCTCGTCGGCATCAACCCGACCTTTCCCCGCGTGCCGATCACGTTTCCGGGGCAGTACGGTTCGGCGTGGGCGCGCTTCGAGCAGCGTCCCGACGGCTTCCTGGATTTCACCTTCTACGGTTCGACCTACGCGCCGCTCGGGGCGGGCATCGTCTGGCCGCTCAACTTCGTCGGCCCTTCGGGGCAGTTCGCCACCGTCCCGGCCAGCGGCACCGTCATGCACCCGCACCTGCACCTCAGCACGAAAGAACCGGCGCGCGGCGGCGAATGTCCCGACATCGCTTTCAACACGATTCAGGAACTCACGCTCTTTACGCACAACAGCAGCTTCGGCGACGCCTTCACGCTCGACGCGCCGCAACTCGGCGGGCAGGCCACGGGACGCTCGCACCTGCTCGGGCGCGTCCTCCTGCAATTCGGCTCGCGCTCCGGCAACTCCGTGCCCGTCGCCGTCTCGTGCGTCGTGCCCGGCGGCGTGATGGCTGAACTCGCCGCCTCGCCGATCGTCGATGTCTTCCCCGGCCGCCTCTATCCCGGCCCCGTCGGCTTCGACGAGTTCCTGCGCTTCCCGCTGCGCACTTATTCGCTCGACGATCTGGCGATCATCGACGACCCGTTCGATATCTCGGTCGGCTCGGTCAATCTCCGCACGGGCAGGTTCATCAACGAACTGCTGCATCGCGGCTTCATCAACCAGGACTTGATCTTCGCGCTGCTGCGCGTCGAGCCGCGCACGCCCAAAGATTCCTTCTTCTTCCGCGGCCCGGCGGCGTTGGAGCGGGGCACGGGCGGCGGCGCAATCTTCCGTTTCCAGGGCGGCGTGTTCATCCCCTACCCGGAGGGCTTCTTCTTCCCGACGCCCAACCTGACGACCGGCTTTCCCGTCGGCGCGAACTCGCGGCTCGACCCCTTCCTCTGGCTGCACGCCTTGCAGGACGGGCGTTCGGCGGGGCGCGGCGTCGAACGTGGCGAGGCGAGCGATGTCCTCTCCTCGACGGGCGAGCGTTTCTCCTATCGCTATGCCATCCCCGGCGGCGGGTCGCAGGAAGCGGCCGTGTTCGAGTATGAGAACCACAGCCAGCAGGGCACGTTTCGCATGCACAGCCTGGCGTGGGTGGGCTTCGGCAACTCGCAGAATTCCGGCCGCTCGTCCGCCTCGCGGGAAGAGGGCGATTGCGACACGGTTTCGTTTACCTGTTTCGGCGTCTGGAGCAAAGACGGCGTGGACACGCTGGTGCAAGCGTCGGCGCAGTTCTCCGCCTCGACCACGCGCGCCTACGTCGGCATCCAGGTGGACTCCGGCCGCGTCTCGAACGTCAACACGAAGCCGACCAACATCAAGGACGCCATGCCCTAGACCCGTGCCGCGATGACCGACCCACGCTCAGACAGACTCGACGATGCGCTCGCGGAATTACGCGTGACGCGCGAACGCACGCTCGCCCGCGCCGACCAACTCACGCAGCGCGAGTTCGACCGCCCGCCGGGGCGCCGTGGCGGCTGGTCGGTCGGCGAAGTGCCGGATCACGTATTGTTGGCCGAACGGCTCAACCGCGATCAACTCGCCCGACTGATAGAACTCAAGCGCAGCGGGCGCAGGCCGGAACTGCGTCCATCCTATCGCGCCCGCGCACTCGCAGGTCGGCTTAAGGTATCTCATGGGCTTTGACGCAATCATCGTGGGGGCACGCTGCGCCGGTTCGCCGACGGCGATGCTGCTCGCGCGCAAAGGGTACAAGGTGCTGCTCGTAGACCGCGCGGCCTTCCCGAGCGATACGATGTCCACGCACTACATACACCAGCCGGGCATCGCGCGCCTCGCCCGCTGGGGTCTGCTCGACAGGGTCGCCGCTTTAGACTGTCCGCCCATCTCTCAAGCGAAGCTCGACGCAGGCTCTTTCGTCCTCACGGGTTCGACCACCGCCGAGGCAGGCGGCGGCGGCGACGCCTACGCCCCACGGCGCGCGCTGCTGGACAGGATTCTCTCCGCTGCCGCCGTGGAGGCCGGAGCGGAACTCCGCCAGGACTTCTCGGTCGAAGATGTTTTGACGGACGGCGCGCGCGTGACCGGCGTGCGCGGGCGCGACCGCAGCGGCGCGACCGTGACGGAGCGCGCGCCCATCGTCGTCGGCGCGGACGGCCTGCACTCCGTCGTCGCGCGCTCCGTCAAGGCCGCCGTCTACAAGGCCAAACCGGCGGCCACCTGCGCCTATTACTCTTACTGGAGCGGCGTGCCCCTGGAACATGCGGAGGTCTACCTGCGCCCGCGCCGCGTTGTCGGCGCGTGGCCGACGAACGACGGTTTGACGGTCGTCTACGTCGCCGCTCCGAGAAGCGAGTTCGGGAAGTTTCGCGCGGACGTGGAGGCTTACTACCGGGACACCATCAGCCAACTGCCGGGTCTTGGCGAGCGCGTGCGCGACGGGCGGCGCGTCGAGCGGTTCAGCGGCACAGCCGACCTGCCGAACTTCTTCCGCAAACCTTACGGGGCGGGCTGGGCTTTGGTGGGCGACGCCGGTTATCATCGCGACCCCATCACCGCGCAGGGCATCACGGACGCCTTCCGCGACGCCGAACTCCTCGCCGGGGCGATCGACGACGGCCTCGGCGGGCGGCAACCGATGGAGGCCGCGCTCGCCGGTTACGAGCGGCGGCGCAACCGCGCGGTGCGTGCGATGTACTGGTTCACCTGCTACTTCGCGGCGCACCTCGTGCCGCCCGGCGGGCTGCGCTTGCTCCAGTCCCTGCGCGGCAGCCAGCCGGAAACGAACCGTCTCTTCGCCACGCTCGCCGGTTCCGTGCCGGTCGCCGATTTCTTCTCGCCAATCCACCTGCTGCGCCTGGCTATGAGCGGCTATCTCACGCCGGGGGCGAAGGCCGTCCAAACTCCGGGTCGAAAAACAATCGCGCCCGGCGCGGCCGATGACGCCGGGCGGCGCGGCGAAAGGATGGCCGAAAGATGATTCCCAAAAATTCCAGTTGCGACGGAGTCCAACCCTATGCGTAGGAACCTTCTTTTTTACTTCACCCTGCTCTCGATCTTCGGGGTCGGCATCTACTTCCTGTTGGATGTCGGCGCGCGCCTCAAACCCGTCGCGCCCGTCGCGGATCGGACGATCGAGTCTTCGTCCGCCAGTGCGGCGACGCGGCAGCCCGATCGCCCGGCCGCGGCGAGCAGTTCGGTCAGAGCGTTGGCCGAAAACCTGCGGCACCCCTTGAGCATCCTGCTCCTGCAAGTGGTCGTGATCCTGTTGGCGACGAGGCTGTTCGGCATCCTCTTCCTGAAGATGAGGCAGCCCTCGGTGATCGGCGAGATGGTGGCCGGGATCGTGCTTGGCCCCTCGCTGCTCGGCATGTTGTTTCCGGCGGCGGAGTCGTTTCTGTTCCCCACGGCCTCGCTGGATTTCCTCAAGCTGCTCAGTCAACTCGGCGTCATCCTGTTTATGTTCATCGTGGGGCTGGAACTGAACATGCAGCACCTGCGCCAGAAGGCGGACGCGGCGTTGCTCGTTAGTCACGCCAGTATCATCGTGCCGTTCTTCCTCGGCATCACACTCTCCCTGTTCATCTATTCCTCGATGGCTCCGCCCGCCATCTCTTTCAACGCCTTCGCCCTGTTCATCGGCGTGGCGATGAGCATCACGGCGTTTCCGGTGCTGGCGCGCATCGTCGAGGAGCGCGGGCTGCACCAAACTTACCTGGGGAGCACGGCCATCGCCTGCGCGGCGGTGGATGACGTGACGGCGTGGTGCATCCTGGCAATCGTGGTCGCCATCGTGAAGGCGAACGGGTTGGGCGGCGCGGCCTTGACCATCTCCTTAGCCCTGCTGTTCATCGGCGCGATGCTGTTCGTGATCAAGCCGCAGGCCGAACGACTGGTGGGACGAAGGCTCGGAAACACTGTGGCCGGAAAAACGCCGCTGGCGTTGGCGCTGGTGTTTATGTTCACGTCGGCCACGTTCACGGAGGTCATCGGCATCCACGCGCTGTTCGGAGCTTTCCTGACGGGCGTGTGTCTGCCCGCGCACGCGGGCTTGCGTAGCTACCTGCGGGAGCGGCTCGAACCCTTCAGCTCGGTGTTCCTGATGCCGCTCTTCTTCGCCTACACGGGTCTGCGCACGCAGATCGGCCTGCTCGACGATTGGCAGAGTTGGTTGATCTGCCTGGCGGTGATCGCGGTCGCCATCCTGGGCAAGCTGGGCGGGAGCATGCTGGCCGCCCGCTGGACGCGCATGGGATGGAACGATGCTTTCTCCCTCGGCGCGCTGATGAATACGCGCGGCCTGATGGAATTGATCGTGCTCAACCTCGGCTACGACCTGGGCATCCTCACCCCGAAGGTGTTTGCGATGATGGTCATCATGGCTTTGACCACGACATTTATGACGGGGCCGCTGCTCTCGCTGGCCGGTCTCCAGAGCCGGCGCAAGAAGAGGTCGCTCGCCGCCGAGGCCGTGCGCGCGGTCGCATGAATCTCGAAGCGTCGGGGGAAGGGAGTCTCACGGTGGAAATTATTATCGAGGAAGTTTTGAGTAAGGAAGACGAGGCGGCGATGTGGGAGATAAGGCGGGAGGTCTTCGAGCGTGAGCTTGGGATCAGGCTCGCGCCCGACGAGGCGGAGCGAGACGGGCAACTCTCTCATCTCATCGCGCGCGTCTATCCGGGCGGTCAGGCCGTCGGCACGTTGAGCGTGGCGGACACGAGCGGCGACACGTGCCTGCACGCAGACCACAACCTCGGCTTCGAGCCGGGGACGCGCGCCGCGCGCTTCACGCACCTCGCCGTGAGCAAATTGTTTCGCGGCAGAAACGTGCCCGTGTTGATGATGCTCGAAGCGCACCGCCGGTTCGTCGCGCCGCTGCCTTACGATTTCACCTGGCTCCTCTTCGATGCCGGGCGCGCCCACACGTCGTTCCTCTCGCGGCTGCTCGGGTTCATCCCGAAAGCGGACATCTACGTCTCCGAGTATGGACGCCGCTGCCCGCTCGTCCGCGACGAGCGAACGGAAGAGGCGGCGCGGGCGATGCGCCTGGCCGGGCAATCTTTCGGGCAATCGCCCGCGTTGCGCGCGTCGGCCGCAACGGCGGGGGCGGCGGGCGCGGGTTATGCGTCGAGCGTCTGAGGTCTCGGGCGGGACTTTCGCAAGTTATTAAACCCCCGGCGCGAAGCGCGGATGGTTGTTGCCACGGGGCGGTCTCGGGAAAGACAAGGAAGGAATTATGGGAAACGATTCGGGAGAAACCACTTCACCCTGGATGGCCTGGGACGAGACGCCGCGATACCCGCCGCTCGACACGCACGCGCGCGCCGACGTGGTGATAGTCGGCGCGGGCATCGCGGGGATGACGACCGCTTACATGCTCGCGCGCGAGGGGCGTTCCGTCATCGTGCTGGACGACGGCACGGTGGGCGGCGGCGAGACCGGCCGCACCACCGCCCACCTCTCGAACGCGCTCGACGACCGCTACTACGACCTCGAACGCATGTTCGGCGAGCGGGGCGCGCGCCTCGCCGCCGAGAGCCACACGGCGGCCATCGATTGCATCGAGAGGATCGCCCGCGAGGAAGAGATCGACTGCGACTTCGAGCGGCTCGACGGCTACCTCTTCACCCCGCCCGATTGCTCGCAGGACGAACTGCAATGGGAGATCGACGCCGCGCATCGCGCCGGTCTGAGCGATGTCGAGTGGGTTGACTGCGCGCCGATCAAAGACTTCGACACGGGTCGCTGTCTCCGCTTTCCGCAGCAGGCGCAGTTCAGCCCGCTCAAATATCTGACGGGGCTGGCGCGCTGCGTCACGCGCGACGGCGGGCGCATCTACACCGGAACCCACGCCTCGGAGATTCGCGGCGGCGCGCCCGCCCGCGTCACGACGAGCGACGGGTGTGTGGTCTCGGCCGGGGCGGTCGTCGTGGCGACCAATTCCCCCGTCATCGACCGGCTTCTCGTGAGCACCAGGGAAGGCAAGTACCGCACCTACGTGATCGGCGCGCACGTGCCCCACGATTCCGTGACGCGCGCGCTCTACTGGGACACGCCCGACCCCTATCACTACGTGCGCCTCCAAACGGTGACGGACGATAACGGCGACCCCACCCACGACCTGCTGATCGTCGGCGGCGAGGACGAGCGCGTCGGCGACCACGACGACGGCGACGAACGCTTCGCCGAACTCTATCGCTGGACGCGGCGACGCTTCCCTATGATCGGGAAGATCGAGTTTCAATGGTCAGGCCAGATCGTGGAGCCGACCGACAGCTTGGCCTACATCGGCCGCATGCCTCTCGACCAGCCGAACGTCCTCATCGCCACCGGCGATTCCGGCCACGGCATGACGCACGGCACCATCGCCGGCATCCTGCTCACAGACTTGATTCAAGGGCGGCGCAACGACTGGGCTGGGCTGTACAACCCCTCGCGCTCCGGGTCGGTCGCCACCTCGGATTTCGTCAACGAGAACCTGAACGTGCTGGCGCATTACACCGACTGGCTGACGGGCGGCGAAGTTGACGCGGCGCGCGAGATCGAGCCGGGCGAGGGGTGCATCATCCGGCGCGGCCTCTCGAAGATCGCCGCCTACCGCGACGAGGACGGCGTGCTGCACCAGCGTCAGGCCGCCTGCACTCACGCGGGCTGCCCGGTCTCCTGGAATTCCACGGAGAAGAGTTGGGACTGTCCTTGCCACGGCTCGCGCTTCGACCGCTACGGGCGCGTCATCAACGGCCCGGCGAACAGAGACCTCGCCGATGCGAACAACTCTTAGAACAGGCTGACGGAGAGGGGATGGGCGCGTCTCAGGCGCGTCCGGGGAGGGTATGGCTCGCGGAGATCACATCTACGTAGACCGTCTGGGCGGAATCTACAGCCATCACGGGATCGATTGCGGCGATGGAACGGTCATTCACTACTGGACGGACGAACTGCCGCTCCGCTCAACGGTGAAGCGCACGTCGCTCGCGGAGTTCGCGGAAGGCGGTTCGATCAGGGTGAGGAGCTACGTCGATTGCGACGCGCCGGACAGGGTGTTGAGACGCGCCCTCGGCAGCCTGGGCGCGCGCGGCTTCGACCCGTTGATGAGTAACTGCGAGCACTTCGCCGTCTGGTGCAAGACGGGGAGAAGGGAAAGCGCACAGGTCAACAGCATGGCCTCCTTCGTCAGCAGCCAGCCGGGAGCGGCGGCGTTGGCTTTGATGTTCGCGCCGGTCGTGGTGCCGATTACGGTCTTCGCGGTCTTGGTCGGAAATATTATCGACAGCTTCGCCGGAGAGCCGCGCAGGTAAGCGCGGGCGGCGGCGACGGTAACGCAAGCTCTCAAAATCCGCGCGCCTTTCAGGAGCGGCGGCGGACTCACATCTCACACCGGGGCGCATCCCGCGCGCCGCGCCGAATGACAGGAGAGACACCCTGATGAAAAGAAGAGACGTGATCAAACTCGGACTCGCCGCCGGCGGGGCTGGCCTACTCGCGCCCGGCGGCGCGTCGGCGCAAGGAGGCGGCAGACCGGCGCAGGGCGCGCGGGAGAAGGGCAAAGACCTGCTCAAATACCTGTGCCCGCCGGACGGGTTCCCCGACCAGCTTTCGCAGCCCAGCCCGCCCGCCCGTCCGTTCGCGGCGGAGCTGTTCATCCCTCCGGTGAAAGTGCCCGTGAAGAATCTCAACCCGCCGCCCGACCCGAGCGCGCATCAACGCTACGCCGAGTTCGCCCCGAAGAAGCTCTATGAGATCAGGGAGACCGAGATCAACTGGCAGTATCACCCGGAGCCGCCCTACGACAAGGGAAGTTGGTCTTGGGGCTTCGACGGGGTGACGCCCGGCCCCATCTACCACGCGTACTACGGCGAGCCGATCCTCGTGCGTCGCTACAACACGCTGCCGCCGGTGCGCGAGAGCAAAGTCACCTTCGCGTCTCCCTCGACGACGACCCACCTCCACAACGCGCACACGGCCTCGGAGTCGGACGGCAACCCGCAGGACTGGATCAACCCCGGAGAGTTCTGGGATCACCACTACTGCAACTTCCCCTCGGGCTTCGACCCGCGCGAGAAACTGACCACGCTCTGGTATCACGACCACCGCATCGACTTCACCGCGGCCAACGTCTATGCCGGACTCTCCGGTTTCTATCTCCTCTTCGACGAAGAGGACTCGAACAACGAGAACGATCCGAACCCGAAGGCGTGGCGTTTGCCGAGCGGCAAATACGACGTGCCGATCATCCTGCACGACGTGTTGTTCGCGGCGCAGCCGGACGGCTCGGCGCAAGTCGCCTTCAATCCCTTCGTGACCGATGGGTGGCTCGGCGACATGGTCACCGTCAACCGGAGGATTCGCCCGCACTTCAAGGTCGAACGGCGCAAGTATCGCTTCCGCATCATCAACGGCGGGCCGTCGCGCTTCTACCAACTCTTTCTCAGTTCGGGCAAGCCCTTCACCATCGTTTCCGGCGACGGCAACTTTCAGCCGGAGCCAGTCCGCGCCGAGAGCATCTACTTCAGCGTGTCGCAGCGCGTGGACATCATCATCGACTTCACCGACTACAAGGTGGGCGATTCCGTGATGCTCGTCAACCGGCTGGAGCAGACCAACGGGCGGGGGCCGACCGGCCGCCTGCTCGACCCCGGCGACGGCATCCTGCGCTTCGATGTCATCCCGGCGACCGCCCCCGACCCGAGCCGCATCCCCGATTCCTTCCGCCCCCTGCCGAACATCAACCTCGACGAGGTGAAGTTCCAACGCACCTGGGAGTTCGACTACGACGGCGGCGTGTGGACGATCAACGGCCGCGTCTTCGACCCGAACCGCATCGACGCAGGGATCGAGCAGGACACGGCGGAAATCTGGACGTTTCGCAACGCGGGCAACGACTGGGCGCACCCCATTCACAGCCACTTCACGGAGTTTCTGATCCTCGAAATCAACGGCAAGCCCTACCCCTACAACGCCATTCAAGATCGCAACGAGCAACTCAAACCGTCCTTCAACACCCACTCGCCCGGCGAAGACCGGCCGCGCCTGGCCGGGGCGTTGCCGTCGGCCGCCGAGCCGCCGCTCAAGGTCTTCATGGGCGGGCCGCGCCGCGACGTGGCGACGCTGCTGCCCGGCGACGAGGTGAAGGTCTTCATGCGCTGGCGAGACTTCCTCGGCAAGTACGTCATGCACTGCCACAACGTCATTCACGAAGACCATTCGATGATGATTCGCTGGGACATCGTCGAGCCTGGCCGTGGCTTCCTCGGGCCGCGGATGGAGGGCGCGCCGCCCGTCTTTCTGGAGGAACGTCCGCCCGGCGTGATCCCCGACGAGGAGTGAAGCTGACGGAAGGCCGCCGGGACAAGTTGCCCGGCGCGTGATAGGTGCCCGATACCGGAGAGAGGAACCCTTGATGACGAACCGAAGAAACATGCTGGCGCAACTGGCGGCGGGAGCCGTCGCCATCCCCGCCCTCGCTTTCGGCGCGGCGGCGCAAAAGACGCGCGAAGGCGAAGGGCACGAGGCGTCCTCCCCGGCCGCCGACGGGAAAGACGCGCCGTGCGTGCGCCCCGCGGGCGGGGGAGCCTACGCGAACTATTTCCCCAACGTCGTCGTCCACACGCACGACGGCCGGAAGGCTTTGTTCTATCAAGACCTGCTGCGCGGCCGCACCGTGCTCATCAACTGCATGTCCATCAGGAACGAAGCCCTGTATCCGGTGACGGCGAACCTCGTCAGAGTGCAAAGGCTGCTCGGCGAGCGAATGGGGCGCGACGTTTTCATGTACTCGCTCGGCGTTGACTCGGAAAACGACACGCCCGCCGCCCTGCGCGCCTTCGCCGAACGGCACGGGGTGGGAGCGGGCTGGCTCTTTCTCTCGGCCGGCGCGGAAGCGGTGCAGGCCGTGCGCGGCAGGCTCTTTGCCCACACCGGCGCGCCCCCGCGGCCGGGTTCCGCTCCCGTGAAGGATAGCTCGATGGGTCTCGTCCGCTACGGCAACGAAGCGGTCGGGCTGTGGGGGTCTGTGCCGTCCAAAGCGGAGCCGGAGTGGATCGTCAAGCGGCTCTCGTGGGTCGAGGCGCGGCCTGCGCCGGCGGCGGGCGAGTTCCGCCGCGGCGGGCCGTTTGCTTCCGGGGCGACGAAAACATCGCTCAAGGTCGGTCGACGCTCGTAGCTCTGAGCAGGAGGAGGAGGTCTGTGATGAAGTCCTTGATGAAGTCTCTATACGCGGTCGCTCAAGCGGCGACGCTCGCAGTGGCTCTGCTCATGCCCACGCTTTCCCTCGCGCAGCAAACGCCGCCGCCGTGCCCTTATCAGGGCACCCCCACCGCCGCGCCCGATTGCCACCCCTACCCGCAGCCGCGCCCCGTGGCGACCCCCGTGCCCTCGCCCGTCGGCAACGTGCTCAACGTCGAAACCATCGAGAGCGTGTTCCCGAAGCCGGAGGTTGACCCCTTCACGCTGCCGCCGGGAACGAACTTCCTCCCGACCATCTACACCAACATGTTCGACTCCGAAGGCCAGGAGATGTTGAACACCCTGCCCTCGACGCCGAGGAACCCTTACAACCTGCACGACGGCGACCCGGTCGTGACGGAGATCAACCCCGCGTCGCCCACCGACGACCTGCGCGGCGTCTTCGAGCAGGTCATGCGTCTGGCGGGTCAGCCGGGCCGGGAAGCGGCCGAGGTCGAGATCATCAACCGCTCGCTCCAGCGGGGCATCGACATTCTGGAAGGCAACCCGCTCCCCGACCGCGCCTACAGCGGCATCCCCGTGCTCCACTACATGGGGCCGGAGAAGATCAAGCAGGTGACGCCGATCTATGACGACACGGGCAAGACGGTGGTGGGCGGCAACGTCAACATTCACCAGGTCTGGTACGACAGCCACATCGAATCCGATACCGCCTTCGTTGACCCGAGCGCGGTGCTGAACGTCCCCTGGACTGTGACCTTCACCGTGGACGTGCTCAGCCGGGGCGAGGACGATTTCTCTCCCTTCGTGATGTATTGGGATCCGCCCGCGCCCTCGCCCTCGCCGGGTGCGCCCAAGCCGATGCCGAAGCCGCACGTCGGGATGGATCAGAGTTTCTTTCCGATGGAGAACGGCACGCGCACCGTCTTCAAAATCAAGATGGCGCAAGGCAAATATCTCAACCTCACATACACCTGGGGATGGAGAGTCCACCCGCCGCGCGCGCAGGTTTTCGAGAACGCGAGGAAGATGGCGAGCATCAACGGCGGCCAGCCCATGTCGCTGCCCGATTGGGAGCGTTCGGTGTTCTGCCCGCGCGCTCAAACCGGCGGCGTCGTCCCTTGCAAGCCGAGCTTGAACGAGGCCTCGAAGCGTTGGGCGATCTCCAAAATCGGCGACCTCGCGCCCGAGAAGCAGATGTGGAACGCGCTGCGCGCCGCGCGCGAGGCGGCACGGCGCGGCGACTATGCACGCGTGCTCGCCGGCGTCCGCGAGGCCTACGGCACCTTCGACGCACGCGGCAACAAGGTGGCCGACGGCCACTTCGACGACTGGGGCAACCGCACCCGTCTGCCGCGCGCGGGCAGGCAACGCGTGACGGCGGACAAAGACTCAGACCTCACGTTGCTCTACGTCAACAACACCATCTACGCCGAGTTCGCCGACCGCAGCGAGTTCATCAACGACGCCCAGCGGATCGACTTCACCCGCTGGAAGATGCGCGGCACGCAACTCAAGGTGACCATCTACAACGGCGACAACTTCGAGCACGGCTACCAGAACGTGGACTTCGGCGGCGCGCGCGGTTGGGAGAATCAGTTCAAGTCGTCCGTCAAGGTCGGCGGCTCCGGCTGCTGGTTCACTTTCGGCCGCGCCCACTGGTGGATGAACATCCCGAACACCGCCAACGGCGACCTCGCCGTGGTTGTCCCGGCGGCGACGGCCGCCCCCTACCAGCCCTCGATGCGCAAGGTCAACATCACGTTCAACTACGAGCCGTCGCGCCGCCTCAGGTTCTACCAGTTCGACCCGCTCCATCACGACGTGGCGATCTTCTCGATTCACTAGAAGGGACGGGCGCGGCCGCCGAAAGGCTCCGAAGCCTTCCGGCCGTCGCCTCGCGTGCGACTATGCTTGAGGCCGACCTCGTCAGGTTGATTCTGGGACTCCTCTTTCTGGCCTGCCTGCTGGCCGTCTTGTATCTACGGCAAAGGCAGGCGGCCAGATTGATCATGGCGATCGGCGCGCTGCACGTGCTCGGCGCGGCGTGGGTCGGCCGTGCGCCGCTGGCGCGGATATTCGCCGAAGGGTTTTTCGGCGAGGCCGATTCATCGCTCGGCCGGATTCCTTCACATGTGGATCGGGAGTTGATTTTCTGGTCGCTGCTGTGGGGAGGCTTCACGTTCCTGCTGGGTCAGTTCATCTCCTGGGCGGCGAGAGAGGGGAAACGCCCCCCGGCATATTTCGGTTGGGAACTGGCGGCGATCAGTCTGGTCGCGGCCTCGCTGACGCCGAAGGACGGCTTCTGGTTGTTGTTGCTGCCCGCCTACCTGCTGATCAGAGGGGCGGGACGGGCGGCGGATGAAAAGAGTAGCTGACCGGCGTTCGACCCACATGCACGGAGCGCGGCGGAATCGTCCGGCGAGTTGTCTCTGCCGCGCCCGCCGTTCGACTCCCGCTTCGGAGACATAGCCACATGAAGCATCCGCACACATCACTCCACGCGCGGCGCAGGCGCACTACTGCGTTCGCGCTCTGCCTCTTGCCGCTACTACTGCTGCTGCCGCTGACCCCCACGCTCACGGACGCGCGGGCGGCTCACGCGGCAGAGGCGGCGCAGCAGGAGCAGCCGCAGCAACCGCTGGCGCAACCGCAACCGCCACAGCCCGCTCAAGACGACCACGCGCGGCACCGGCCGGAGCCTGCGCCCGCGCGTTTCGTTCGCACGGTCGCGTCCTACGCGCCGCCGGACGTGATGCTCATCGACATGAACGGCGAGAAGGTCGCGCTGGCCTCCGCGCTCGGCGGCGATGAGCCGATCATGTTGCAGTTTATCTTCACCACCTGCCCGACCATCTGCCCCGTGATGAGCGCGACCTTCGCGGCGGCGCAAGACCGGCTCGCCGCCGGGGCGGGGAAGGTGCGGATGATCTCCATCTCGATTGACCCGGAGCAGGACACGCCGCCGCGTCTGCGCGAGTACGCGCGAAAGTTCAAGGCCGGGTCGCGGTGGCTTTTCCTGACGGGCGAGGCGGACGACATCGCGGCCGTCCGCAAGTCGTTCGACGCTTACGGCAACAACAAGATGCGCCACGAACCGCTCACCTTTCTCCGTCTCTCGCCAGGCAAGCCCTGGGTGCGGCTCGACGGCCTGATGAGCGCGACCCAACTGCTCGCCGAATACAAACGACTCATCACGGAATGAACATCATTCGACCATTGTTGTCCCTCGCGCCGAAGCCGCGTCGCCGTCGCCCCGCGCGGCGCGTCTCGCCGCTTCACCGTCGCCCGGCGCGGCGCGTCTCGCCGCTTCTGCCGGCTTGCGCCCTGCTCGTGTGCGCCGTCGCCTGCGGCACTTCGTCCAGAGCGCAAACGCCCGCGCCCGATGCCGCGCTCGGCGAGCGTATCTACCGCGAGGGCGTTCTACCGGGCGGCGGGTCTGTGCGCGCCACGGTGCAGGGCGATGTCGAGGTGGAGGGAACGCAGTTCAACTGCGCCACGTGTCATCGCCGGAGCGGGTTCGGGACGAGCGAGGGCGCGGCCTTCGTCCCGCCGGTCACGGGTTCCGCGCTCTACCGCGAGAAGGAACCGCGCGCGGCCGACCTGTTCAGGCGGCTCTTTCAGGAAGTCCAGCCGAAGCGTTTCCGGGCGCGCGTGCGAGACCCGCGCCCGCGTCCGGCCTACACGGACGAAACTCTCGCCGCCGCGCTCCGGGGCTTCGACCCCACGGGACGCGAACTCGAGCCGCTGATGCCGCGCTACCGACTCGGCGCACAGGACGCCGCGCATCTCATCGCTTACTTGAAATCCCTCTCCGACGCCCCCGCGCCCGGCGTCTCGCGCACGACGATCCACTTCGCCACCGTCGTCCCGGAAAACATCGAACCGGGAAAGCGTCGCGCCCTGCTCGACGTGATGCACGCCTATGTGCGCTGGAAGAACGCCGACACGGCGCGCCTGCTCCGTCGCCCCGCGCCGACGGCCTGGTATCAGGAGGATGTGAATGAGACCTACCGCGAATGGGCATTGCACGTCTGGGAACTGAAAGGCCGCGCCGAGACGTGGCCGGCGCAACTCGACGCGCTCTATCGCGCGCAGCCCGTGTTCGCCTTGCTCGGCGGCATCGGCGAAGGCGACTGGCAGCCGGTACACGACTTCTGCGAGCGCAGCGAGGTGCCCTGCCTGTTTCCGCAGACCGACCGGCCGGTCGTCTCAAACGAGGGCGCATACGCGGTCTATTTCACGAAGGGCTTGACGGTCGAGGCCGAGTCGCTCGCACGCCACTTGCTCGAAGAGGCGCGGGCTGGCGCGCGGCCGCGCATCGTTCAGGTGTACCGCGACGAGGAGGGCGGGCTGGCGCTCGCGCGTGCGTTCGCGCGAGCGTTCGGCGCGGGCAAAGCGTCGGACGTGCGCGAGCGCGTGATCAGGGGCGCGCAAAAGCTCACGCCCGGCTTCTGGCAGAACATCCTTGAGGGAGAGCGTCCGACCGCGCTCGTCCTGTGGCTCGACGCTGAGGACTTGCGAACGCTCGATGCTCTGCCCCTCGCGGCGCGCACAGCCCCTCGCATCTATCTCTCTTACGGGCTGCTGCAAGATGCTGCGCCGCCGCGCTCGCTACAGAGTATCGGGGATCAGGTTTACCTCACTTATCCTTACGCGCTGCCGCAGGCCGAGACGCCGCACGTCTACCGCGTCCGGGCTTGGCTTCGTTCCAGGGGCGTCAAAGGGTTGCACGAGCGCGTCCAACTCAACGCCTACTTCGCGCTCGCCGTCGCCGATCATGCGTTGATGAGACTGGCCGGTAACTTTTCCAGAGACTATTTCATCGAGACCGTCGAGCACGAAACCGAGAACGCTTTGAACCCCGGCGTCTTCCCACGCCTCAGCCTCGGCCCCGGTCAACGTTTCGCCTCGAAGGGGAGTTACATCGTCAAGTTGTCCGACGGCGCGCCGGGCAGACTTGATCCCGCCAGTGGATGGATCATACCTTAGCCTCGAATCGTTCCCGTTTGAGAAACATCGCCGCCCGTCTTCTTGCCGCGACGCGGCGGCCGTCCGTTTCACCCTTATGCCGAACCTACTCTCCGCATCTCAGGGGCGCGTCGTGGCGGCGGGCTACTTTCTGGCCTTCGCCTCCGGCGCGACCGCGCTCGTCTACGAGGTGCTCTGGACGCGACAGTTCATCTCTCTCTTCGGCGCGACGACGCCCGCCATCTCGGCCACGTTGTCGGCCATCTTCCTCGGCTTCGCGGTGGGAAACGCCGTCGTCGGCAGCCGCTCGGCGCGTTGGCGGCGGCCGCTGCGAATCTACGGGATGCTGGAGATCGGCATCGGGCTGACCGTCCTGCTCGTCGCCCCGCTGCTCGGCCTCTATGAACACCTCTACCCGGTGGTTTACGCGCGGTTCTCCGCCTACCCGGTCGCCTTCGTCCTGGTGAAGACGTGCCTGGCGGCGGCGGCTCTCTTCATGCCCGCGTTTTTGATGGGCGGCACGCTCCCGCTGCTCGCGCAGGCATTCGTGTCCGCGCCGCGAAAGCTCGGCGAGATAGGCGGCGGCGTCTACGCGGCGAACACTTTCGGCGCGACCCTTGGCGCACTGAGCGTCCCCTTTTACCTGCTTCCCTCATTCGGAGCGAACCGCAGCTATCTCGCGGCGGCGACGGCCAACTTCCTCATCGGTGCGCTGGCAATCCGGTTAGACCGGAGCGCGCGGGGGGCGACGGCCGGAGTCGAACCGGAACCGGAACTCCGGCCTCAACCGGCGAAGGGAACTGTGCGCGCCAGTCCCGCGCGGACGCCCGTCGCGTTGGCTTTCCTCTCCGGCGCGCTCGTGCTGGCGTTGGAAGTTTTATGGACGCGCATGCTGGCGCAGGTTCACGAAAACTCCATCTATTCTTTCGCCGTCGTGCTGGCGGTGTTTCTGGCGGGTCTGGCGGTCGGGGCGGTGATCGCGCGCGTCTTCATACGCAGAGGTTGGAACCCGGAGAAGCTGCTGGGGCTGGCGTGGGTGGGAGCCGGAGTTTGCGTCTTCGGCTCGCCGCCCCTTTTTTACTTCCTCACCGATGGCCTGCGCTTCGTCAATGAATTCGGCTCGCGCTCGAACCTGGTGACGCTCGGCTTCGCCGTCTCAGTGATGTTCCTGCCCACCTGCCTCGCGGGAATGATTCTGCCCCTCCTGTTGGAAATGATCGCGAACACGCGGAAGGGGGCGGCGGGAGCTTTGCTCGGAAGACTGTTGGCGTTCAACACGGCGGGCGCGATCATCGGCCCGCTCGTCGCCACTTACGCCGTCTTGCCCGCGCTCGGTTTGTGGGTCGGCATCGCGGCGGCGGGCGTGTTGATGATCGCGGCCGGGGAGTCGGCTCTGCGCGGACTCTTCGAGACGAAATTCGTCGCGGCCAGACGCACGGCGACCGCCCTTCTGCTCCTCGCGCTCGTCCTCGGCGGAAACCCTTTCACGCTGCCGCGCGCGCAGGTCAAAAGAGACGGCAACGAACGTTTGATCCACCTCGCGGAGGGCAGCCACGGCATCGTCGCCGTCCTTGAGACTCACGATGATCGTTGGATGCTGCTGAACAATTTTTACACCCTCGGCGGGACGGCCTCGGCCGTCGAGGAACGCCAGCAGGCGCGCATCCCGCTGCTGCTTCATCCGGCTCCGCGTCAAGTGGCTTTTCTGGGTTTGGGAACCGGCATCACGGCGGGCGGCGCGCTGCTTCCGACCGTGGACAACTTGGTCGCCCTCGAACTCGTGCCGGAAGTCGTGACGACGGCGAAGGACTATTTCGCCGAAGCCAACCTCGGCCTCCTGACGGATCGCAAAGCGGAGGTGATTAACGAGGACGCGCGCATCTACCTGAAGGCCGGCGGAAAGAAGTTCGACGTGATCGTCGGCGACCTGGTGGTGCCCTGGCGGAGCGGCGAGTCGTCTCTCTTCACCCGCGAGCATTTCGAGACGGCGCGCCACGCGCTCGCGCCCGGCGGCATCTATTGCCAGTGGCTTCCTCTCTATCAACTGTCCGAGGAACAACTCCGCATCATCGTCGCCACCTTCCTCGATGTCTTCCCGCAGGCGACGCTCTGGCGCGGCGACTTCTTCCCCGACGCGCCCGCGCTCGCCCTCATCGGCCACACCGCCCCGAACGGAATCGACGCTCGCCTCGTGGATCAAACGGCGCAACAACTCAAACCCTGGAGCGCGCCCGGCACCCCGCTGCTCGCCGCGCCGGGCGGGCTGTGGTTATTTCTCGTGGGCGCGCTCGATCCCGCCGACCCGCAGTTTGCGACCGCCAGGCGCAACCGTGAGAGCGAGCCGTGGATCGAGCTGTTAAGCCCGAGCGCGCGTCCCGGCGCACCGCGCGCCGCCTCGTCTCGCTTCGTCGGCGAGGGCTTGTATCGCTTTATGGAGAGAGTCCGCGCGCACCCCGTGAATAATTCGCCGCTCGCACGGCTGAGTCCCGAACAACTCACCTGGCGAGACTCCGGCGCGATCCTGTGGGAGGCGTCCATGCTCCTCAGCGCGGGACGCGAGGAGGAGGCAAACCGGCGCGCCGCGCAGGCTCTCTCCTCGCTCCCAAATGAATTGCAGGCGGTGATTCGCGGAGAGACTTCGCCGAAGTAAAGGCGAGCGCGGCGCGTGGGTATGCGAGAAACGCGAAGCTGAACGACGGGAGCTTGAGTCAGTCAGAGATGTTCCGACCGTGAGGGATGTTCCGATCGTGAGAGATGTTACGAACGCTGACACGGCCTTTCCCTCTCAACGAGAAGCGGCACGCACCGCGCGTCTCATCTCTAGGCGGCATGTGAATAGGTGGGCAGCAGCCGGGCGAGGATGCTTCTCAACTCGGCGATGTCGAGGGGCTTCGTGAGGGATGCGTCGCATCCGGCGGCGCGCGCCGCGGCCTTGAATTCAGGAGTCGCGTGCCCCGAGAGCACGACGATGGGCATGCCGCGCAGCGACTCCTGTTCACGCATCCGGCGGGTCGCGGAGAGGCCGTCGAGTCCCGGCAGGGTGCCGTCCATGAGCACGAGGTCGGGGCGTTCGCGCCCGGCCATCTTGACGGCCTCCAACCCGTTCCCGACCTCCAGCATGGCGTACCCCTCGTGCTCCAGAATAATTCTGAGCATGAAACGCGTGTCCTCGTGATCCTCGACCACCAAGACTACCGGGCGCCTGTTATTTTCTGCTTTGTACATCATGATGGGAGAGTGCGGCATGAACCGCCCGGTCGCGCCGCCGCGACGGATTTGGTGTTGGTCAATTCTGTCGAATGAAACGGCGGGGCTGGTCGGCGAGTCGCGCCGTTTCCCCTCAAGTGTCGTCCGTTGGCTCGATGAGCAGTCGGCCGGGCGTGTGTTGTTTGAAGGCTTCCGCGCCCTCATCTCCGTGCCTCTGGCGGCACGCACGCCGATTTCAGTTGACGGGTGGAATATAACGTTTCAGACGCAGCCTCGTCTGTACGCTACAAAGCAGATTTTGGGTTAGCCGCCGCGTCGGCGGAAAAAGAGAATGGCCGGGCGGGAAGGGGTCTGTCATGGCAGTTGCCGGACGACGCGCAGGCGCGCGGACGGCGACGGGTTTCGTAACAGCCGCCCGGCGGGCGATAGTTCAGCGACGAGCGCGGCGATGTGGTGGAGCCAGCCGACGAACAATCCGGCGTGTACGTCGGCGGCGAAGTCGCGCGGGCTGATGCCGGTGATGACGTGTTCGGGCGTGAGGTCGGCGAAGGCGTCGCGCAAATCTTCAAACTGCGCCTGCCAGGGGCCGGGCACGCGAATGCTGCGCGGCGTGCCCGCATCCCGGAGCGTATCCGGTTGTAAGGATTGATCCGGGTCAATCTGAAATTCCCACGAACCGTCTAGGCTTATTCGTTTGCGCGTCATACATCCCCTGCTCGATGCCTGTCTTCGAGGGCGAAGAACAAATTAACAAATTCCCGTCGGCGGCAAAATCGCTCCTAGCCGTTAGACGGCGCACATTCAACCACCGCCGCGCGGACGGTATTTCGCGGCAGGCGCGACGACGGGCGGCGCAAATTGTCGGAGGGCGCGGAGGCGGAGGCGGGCGAGGCAACGGTCGGGCGATGCCGCGAGGCGAAACGGGAGATGAAAAAGATTTGGCTCGAACGCGTCGCGCGCAGGCGTCGCGCGCAGGCGTCGCGCCCTAATTCTTAACGTCGAAGGTGGCGCGGATTTGTCCGATCTCTGCTTGAAAGCCGTCGTGTCGCCGCTGGAGAAAATCGTTGACCCACTCCGTCACCGAAGTGGTGAGTTCGCGTTCCGTCGCCGGGTGCGCGCCGGGTTCGGCGGCGGCCTCCGTGTCAGGCGTCTCCGGGTTCGGCTGCGCTTGCCGCTCGCGTTCCTCGCGCTTGATCACTCTGATTCCGTTTTTCGCTACCTTCATGTTTATCATCCAGCCGGTTGTACTATTGTTTCAGCCGCCAACGCACTACTCACGCCTCGCGTCCGGTCGCTCGCCGCACCGCCGCTTTGCCGGAGCCTGTTTGGCGCGCCGCTCTCGCTGCCGTGAACACTGTACACCCGACGAGACGCGACAGCCCCATCGTGCGGCTACCTGAGAGGTTGGCCGGGGCGCGGCGGGAGGGGTCGAGGCGCGCCTGCGCGCTCGCTTCGGGCGGCCGTCGAGGCGTTGAATTGACAGGGCGGCGTAGATAGCCTAAAACTTCACCGGCCGCTCCGGGGCGCTGTAGCCCTGGCCTGCGGCTTCAGCCGATCTACTGACCGTCAATTATGTCGAACCACGATTTCGCACACCTCCACCTGCACACAGACTATTCACTGCTCGACGGCGCGATCCAGATCAAGCCGCTCGCCGAGCGCGTCCGCGAACTCGGCATGACGGCCTGCGCCATGACCGACCACGGCAACATGTACGGCGCGGTCTCCTTCTACAAGGAGATGAAAGCGCACGACGTGAAGCCGCTCATCGGCTGCGAGATTTACATGGCTCCCGGCAGCCGCTTCGATAAGCCGGAGGCCAAGCGCGGCGAGAAGCCCTACAACCACATGATCCTGCTCGCGAAGAATCGCGAGGGCTATCATAATCTCGTGCGCCTCACCTCGAAGGCCTTCAAGGAAGGTTTCTATCGCAAGCCGAGGATCGATCGCGAACTGCTCGCGCAGTTCGGCGGCGGCCTCATCGGCCTCTCCGCGTGTTTGTCGGGCGTGCCGCAGGCGCACCTGAAGAACGGCAAGTTCGACGAGGCGGCGCGCTCGGCCACGGAGTTCGAGGATATTCTGGGGAAGGGCAACTACTTTCTCGAAATTCAGGATCATCAACTCGAAGACCAGATCAAGATCAACAAAGACCTGATCGAACTCTCGAAACGCACCGCGATCCCGCTCGTCGCCACCAACGACGCCCACTACCTCTTTCGCGAAGACTACGAAGCGCACGACGTGATGCTCTGCATCGGCACCGGCAAAACCGTCAACGACGAAAACCGGATGCGCTTCGGCGGGCCTGAGTGGTACGTCCGCTCGCCCGCAGAGATGTCGCAGATTTTTCACTACATCCCGGATGCCGTGCGGCGCACGATGGAAGTGGCCGAGATGTGCGACCTCAAACTTCCGCTCGGCGAAAACCAGTTGCCGATCTTTCCCATCCCCGCCGCCGAGGGCGACATCACGATCGACGAATACTTCGAGAAGGTCGTGCGCGAGGGCTACGAAAAACGGCGCGAAACGGTCTGGGAGCCGCTGCGCTCGAAGGGCGGTTTGAAGCACGGTCTCGACGAATATCAGAAACGCGTGTCGAGCGAGATCGCGATGATCAAGCAGATGGGTTTCCCCAGCTACTTCCTCATCGTGTGGGACTTCATCAAGTTTGCGAAGGACAGGAAAATTCCCGTCGGGCCGGGGCGCGGTTCGGCCGCCGGTTCGCTCATCGCCTACTGTCTCGAAATCACGGACGTTGATCCGATCCATTACGATCTGCTGTTCGAGCGTTTCCTCAATCCCGAACGCGTCTCGATGCCGGATATCGACATCGACTTCTGCGTCCACGGCCGCGCCGAAGTCATCAACCACGTGACGCAACTCTACGGGCGCGAGTCCGTCTGCCAGATCATCACGTTCGGGACGATGGCCTCCAAGGCCGCGATCAAAGACGTGGGGCGCGCGCTCGACATGCCCTACGCCGACGTGGAGAAGATCGCCAAACTGATTCCGCCGCCCGTGCGCGGGCGCAACATCTCCATCGGGCAGGCTCTGGAATCCGTGCCCGAACTCAAGGCCGCCGTCGAGCGCGACCCGCAGACGAAAAAGGTGATCGAGATCGCCTTGCGCCTCGAAGGCTGCGCGCGCCACTCGTCGGTACACGCGGCGGGCGTCGTCATCTCGCCGCAGCCGCTCGAAGAGTTGATCCCCGTCGCCGTCAACAACAAGCAGGAGTTCACCACCCAATTTGAAATGTCCGATCTGGAAAAGACGGGCATGCTCAAGATGGACTTCCTCGGCCTGACCACGCTCTCGATCATCAACCAGTGCTGCAAGACCATCCGCGAGATGCACGGGCGCGAGATCGTCTGGTCGGAAATTCCGCTCGACGACGAGAAGACTTACAAGTTGTTCGGCCTCGGTCGCACGGAGGCGGTCTTCCAGTTTGAATCCACGGGCATGCAGGAGATTTGCCGCAAGCTCAAGCCGAAGTCGATCGAAGACCTCTCGGCCTTGAACGCGCTCTACCGGCCGGGGCCGCTCGACGGCGGCATGGTGGACGACTACATCGACCGCTACCACGGCAAGAAGCCCGTCGAATACCAGACGCCGGAGATGGAAGAGATTCTCTCGAACACCTACGGCATCCTCGTCTACCAGGAACAGATCATGCAGCTCGCGCAGCGGCTCGGCGGCTACTCGCTCGGCGAGGCCGACCTCATGCGCCGCGCGATGGGCAAGAAGAACCGCGAGGAGATGGCCGTCCACGAACAGAAGTTTATGGACGGCTGCGTGAAGAACAAGATCGCGAAGAAGAAGGCGAAAGATATTTTTCGTCTCATGGCGCAGTTCGCCGATTACGGTTTCAACCGCTCGCACTCGGTCGCCTACGCGCACGTTGCCTACCAGACGGCCTACCTCAAGGCGCAATACCCCGAACACTTCTACGCCGCCGTGATGACCTACACGGCCGACGACGCGGCGAAGATTTTCAAGTACGGCTCGGAACTCCGCTCGCAGGGCATCAAGCTCTTGCCGCCCGACGTGAACGAGTCCGGCTCAGGCTTCACGCCGGTCGAGGGCGCGATCCGCTTCGGCCTCGCGGCCATCAAGGGCATCGGCCAATCGGCCGTCGCCCCGATCCTCCAGGCGCGGGAAGAGGGGCGTTACACGTCGATCTACGACTTCGCCGAACGCGTCGGCGAGAAGGGCGCGGGCAAGCGCGTGCTCGAAAGTCTCGTCTGTGCCGGTGCGTTCGACTCGTTCAAACCGGCGGGCGAGGATTTGTGCCAGTGGCGGGCGTGCCTGCACGCGACCGTGGAGCGCGCGCTCGATCGCGGCGGGCGCAAGCGGCGCGAGCGCGACAACGGGCAGGGCGACATGTTCGGCTCGGCCTTCGGACTCGCTTGCGACGGGGATGCCGCGCCGGAGGTGCAACTCAACACCGCCTCGCCGTGGCCGCACAAGGAACTGCTCGCCAACGAGAAGGCGGCCATCGGCTTCTACGTGTCGGGTCATCCGCTCGAAGACTTTCTCGAAAAGATCGAACAACTCAAATGCGGCACGGTGGCCGATCTGGCCTCGGCCGCGCCGGAGGCGCGCGTCCGGCTCGCGGGCGTCGTCTCCGATTTCACGGTACGCAACACGAAGAAGGGCGACAAGTACGCTTACTTCCGGCTGGAAGATTTGTCGGGCGCGACCGTGAAGTGCGTGCTCTGGCCGGAAGCGTTCAAGAGCAAAGGCAAGGACGCGGGCAACGATGCCCTGCTGCTCGTGACCGGGCGGCTCGACGATAGCGACACCGCCTCGACCGTGGTCTGCGACGAAGTCTACCTGTTGGAAAAGGCGCGCATCCCGGCGCACAACCCCTGGCTGAACCGCAACGGCAACACGGCGGCCATGCCCGCCGCAACCACAACAGCGGCGGCGGCCGCAGCCGCCCCGGCAAGAGGGCGCAGCAGCAGCGTCGTCCGCTCGCTCGTCATCGAACTGCCGGCGGGCGTGGACATCGGCGAGAAGTGCGCGGCCATCGCGCAGGCGTTGCGCGACAGCCCCGGCGATTGCGAAGTGTTTCTCGAACTGCACCTGCGCGAAGAGGGCTTCAGGGTGCGCGCGCAGCCGTCGCGCCTCATTCGCGTCTGTCAGGATCAACGGCTCGACGACGCGCTCGCCGCCGCCGGGGTGACGATCAACTGGGTGGAGATGAATTCGGCCACTTGAAATCCCCGCGCCCGCTCCCGGCGCGCGTCGGAGTGTGTGTGTGGCCTACTAAGGAAACGGAATGAAGAAATTTTTAATGTCGTATGGATGACAATGTGATGCGTTGGGGGGCGTCACATTGATAGAATGTTTGGCGGTGAGCCTCGTTTTGTCGGGTAAAGGTAGGGCATGTCAATATACCGATCTGCTCTACCTTTTTTATTTGCCATCAGGTTCGCAATATGAGAACTTAATGGCGTGAATGTTATTAGTCGGCAAAGGCTATATGAATTTATAGAAATGCACCGAGACGCAGAGTCGTCCTTAAATGCATGGTACAAGGTTACTAAAAGAGCAGAATGGAAACATTTAGCAGAACTAGAGCGGTTTGCGAATCAACGTAAGGCATAGCCACAATGTTTGAACCAAGCTCGCGCATCCGATTCTGTAACGGTGGCGAGGGCTTGCCTGATCGCCGCTTCCAGTGCCTCGCGCGTGCGCGCTTCGGCTGCGCGCAGAGCAGTCTTGATCTTTGACCAGCACCGCTCTATCGGGTTCAGGTCGGGCGAGTAGGGCGGCAAGTAGATGAGACGCGCGCCCCTCGCTTCAATCGCCTCGCGCACGCCCGCGACCTTGTGTGCGCCCAAGTTGTCCAGCACTACGATGTCGCCTTCGGAGAGCGTCGGCGCGAGCACCTCGCCGACATAGGTGCGGAACACGTCGCCGTCGGCCGCGCCCTCGACCGTCATCACGGCCCCGACGCCCGTGGCTGACAAAGACGCCAGCAGCGTGATGTTTTGCCCGTAGTTCCGCGGAGTGCTGCCCGTTACCCTCTCGCCACGCGGCGCGCGGCCATACAGGCGCGTCATGGCGATGTTCGTGCCCGATTCGTCAATGAACTTGAAGCGCTCCCACGAGAGAGGTTCGATCACTTCGCGGTACTCTTGCCGCGCCGCTTGGACTCGCGGCGTGTCTCGCTCGGAGGCGTGGAGCGACTTTTTTTACGCGGCAGTCCCAATCGCTTGAGCAGGCGGCTCATCGCCGAGTAGCTGACCGAAGCGCCATGCCCCCGGTGGACTCTCTGACACACCTCTGAGAGCGTGGCATCGGGTTGCTCTTTGATGTAGTGGCGCACGAGCGTCACAGCTTCAGCATCGCAGTGCGGTTGGCGACCACCGCCGTGCGGCAGCGGGGCGATCTCGCCGGTCGAGCGACGACGGGCGAGCAGCTTTTCGACAAACGAGCGGGAGACGCCGAACAACTCAGCGATGGCACGCTGCGAGCCGAGTTGCTCGTCATAGGCGCGAACGATCTTTTCACGGAGGTCAATGGAGTAAGCCATCGTTGGATACTACTCCTTGCTCTCCTTACGTTCAATCACAAACCGCTCTAAAAGAGGATTATCCAAGTGCTGATTTAGTAGATGATTTGATAGTGTTCAATATTAAAGGAAATGATTACAGATTAATTGCCTATGTTAATTATCGGTTCGGGGAAGTGCTGATAAAAGAGATTTTGACTCATCGAGAATATGACAAAGGGAAGTGGAAACAATGAGCGTTACACAATCAAAAATTAATCCGCAAACCTATAGCAGGCTTGTAGCTAAAGCGCGCCCAACGGTTATTAAAACTGAGGATGAAAATAATCGGATGCTTGCGATTGTCGAAGGATTGATGAAGAAGGGAGATAACCTAACGGCCGAAGAAGGCGAACTGTTAGAACTGTTGTCTGATCTCATATCTGACTTTGAAGATAAACGCTATCCAATAAAAGAGCCGTCGCCGCTTGAAATGCTGCAACATCTAATGGAATCACGTGGGCTAATGGCAAAAGATTTGTGGATTGTATTTGGCTCGAAAGGCATTACTTCAGAAGTCCTGAACGGCAAGAGGGGTCTTAGCAAAACCCACATTAAGAGATTGTCGGTATTCTTCAATGTCTCAACGGAATTGTTTATCTGATAGCCATTCAGGTTCAGATGCCTTCTTGAGATTATGAAAAAAACGCTGCAAAGTCTCTTCAATGAAAGGACTAGTGCAATACTTGCACTCATTTCCTTAATAGTTGCGATTACTTTTGGAGTGTTGCAGTTTCGCCCAAAAACGCGTGAGATAACTTGTAGTGTTTCAAGTACAGAGTTGACTTCTGTATCTCAAGTTCCAGGACTATCTTCTGCCTTTACTTATCAGGGCATTAACGTAGCCCATCTTTGGAAGATAGATATGTACTTGGTTAATTCAGGAAACGAAACATTAATAGGAGCGGGACACCACACATCTTTACTTAGAGATGGTCTGCAATTTAATTTTCCAGAGAGTACTAAGATACTCAATTCTGAGATATATGGCAGCGATTTCGCGGCAAAAGCTGAGTCTGTATCGCCAAACACCTTCTTAATAAAGTTCGAGCAATGGAGAAGTGGTGAACAGATAGGTATTTCTTTATATGCTACTTCAGAGATGAATCAGTCATCTCCTCTCATTCCATACTTAGAAACAAGAGATGTTGTAGATGGGAATGTAATCATAAGAAGCGTTGGTACAGCGACTAATGAATCTATAAGTGGCGTAAATAAGCTACCTCCGTCTTTGCGACTAATTTTAAAAATCTTCATCACTTTGGTTACTTCATTGGCTGCCGGCATGTTTATAGGATTCATATTTGTAGTAGTTGTCCCAGACATGCATCTTTGGTATTGGAAGAAAGTATATTTTGAGAAGTTTAGATATTATATAAACACATTGGAAATTACAGATGAGGATAAACAGCTAGTTCTAAGTCATCCTGAAAAGTTGCGTAAGGATTTATGGGATAAATTTGAAGGCAAAAGATGGCCTAACCATCCTAATCCCGGTTTTCAATCTTTTTTATCCATTCTGTTAGTAGGATTGGCCGTGTTAGTCGGACTTATCTTAGCCCTAATATATATTGTTACAATTCTCTATGACCTGGTACATTTAAATTTTGGACGGTTTTGATATCATCTTTGAATCCTTATAATTCCATTCAATAACTACAGTATGCGATTGGTTGGAAGTGCGCGAAGGTACAATCATGCTCGTGGGCAGGTGAGTTCCACGGGGCGACGGCCGCGCTACGAGGTCACGATCCGCACGAGTGCGGGTGCGGCACCATCATCCCTTCACTAACAGAGCCGCACGAGGCCACAGAGCTACGTCCGGCCATGGGCACGGCTCTGGCATCCAGCCATTAACACGAGTTATTAACTTTCCCTGTTTGCGCCCTGCGACGGCCACGAGCGGACGGAGGTCGCGCCCCGGCTGAATGCGACAAGGTCGGCTTGCAACAAGTTTCGATGATGAAGGGAGGATGCCGCGCCCCCGGCCGCGCAGGCGTTTAGGCGCGCATCATCCAGACCGGCGACGACGCGCACGTCTATATTAATTACTGGAAATTTAATCGGCGCGGCGGTTGGCATCGCCGTCTCGACGTTGGCTCTCCTCTTCGTCCAGGCCAGGGACGCGAACGCGGACTCGAAAGCCGCCGGAAAGGGAACGGCAAAATCGGTGTACAACTTTACGCTACGAGATTCCAAGGGGCGGGACGTGAAACTCGAAGAGTTTCGCGGCCAGGTCGTGATGCTCGTCAACGTGGCGAGCAGGTGCGGCTACACGCCGCAATACGAGGGGCTGCAAAAGATTTACGAGCGTTACCGGGCGCAGGGCTTCACCATCCTCGGTTTCCCGGCCAACAACTTCGGCGCACAGGAGCCGGGGACGAACGAGGAGATACAAGAGTTTTGCCGGATCAACTACGGCGTGACGTTCCCCATCTTCTCGAAAATCTCGGTCAAGGGCGACGACAAACACCCGCTCTACCAATACCTGACGGAGCGCGCCACCAACCCGGAATTCGCGGGCGAGATCAAGTGGAACTTCAACAAGTTTCTAATCGGGCGCGACGGCCGCATCCTGTCCCGTTTCGATTCCGCCGACAAGCCGGAGGACGCGAAAGTCACGCAGGCCATCGAACAGGCATTGCGCTAAACGTCGAGAGCCGTCCACGGTCTCTGCGATTCTTCCGTTTACGCGCGGACGCTCTTTTAAGGAGGAGAAGGGAATGTTCAGACAGCGAATCGCGGCGTGGGCGTTGCTGCTCGTCGCGCTCGGCGCGGCGTTCGACGCTTCGGCTCAACAGGGGCGACCCGACCCGGCGACACTCATCGCCAGCCAGCGCGAGGCTCTGCAACGGCTCGCCTTCATGGACGGCGTTTGGAGGGGGACGGCGTGGACTGTCCTGCCTTCGGGCGAGAAGCACACCATCACGCAGACCGAGCGCATCGGGCCGTTCCTCGACGGTTCGGTGAAGGTGATCGAAGGGCGCGGCTACAATGCGGACGGCAAGGTCACGTTCAACGCCTTCGGCACGATCTCTTACAACCCGGCCACGCGCGCCTATACGCTGCGCTCCTACGCCCAGGGTCAGGTCGGCGACTTCCCCTTCACGCCCACGGCCGACGGCTATGTCTGGGAGTTACCGATGGGAGCGATGACCGTCCGCTACACGGCCGTCGTCAAAGACGGCGCATGGCGCGAGGTCGGCGACCGCATCGCGCCGGGCAAAGAGCCGGTGCGCTTCTTCGAGATGAATCTCAAGCGCGTGGGCGACACCGATTGGCCTGCCGGCGGTGCGATCAGCCCCAGGTAAGGACGGCCGCGAATCGCTCCGCCCGTCGGTTTGAGCCGCCTGCCTCCGAGCGATCAAGCCCGACTCCGCCGTCGCCACGCCCGGCAGCCCGCTCGTCATGTGGCACGCATCAACTCCGAACTTTCCGCTCCCCATTCTCGCGCGAAAACTTTCGACCCGACGCCCCGCAGCCTGACCCGGCGGCGGGGCGTCGTGCTATGTTATCGGCATCATGCGGGCGCGGGTCAGGCACAGGCAGCACGCCGCCAGGGGCGCACGCTCTCGTCGCGGCCGACGGCGGCCACATCTTTCTCCGCAAAGGCGCACCGGGCGTCAATGACAGGAGCGGCAAAACGTGATGAGCAGGCAACAACGACAACACAACGAACGGAGACG
The DNA here is from genome assembly GCA_036386515.1 of Pyrinomonadaceae bacterium. Classification (GTDB taxonomy): domain Bacteria; phylum Acidobacteriota; class Blastocatellia; order Pyrinomonadales; family Pyrinomonadaceae; genus JAIVJZ01. The sequence continues at coordinate 84,768 of DASVVO010000052.1, read as the reverse complement.
CGTGCGCCCGGCGGCCAACGTCTGGAAGGGATTGGCGGCGGGCGTCGTCGGCGGTTTGGCGGCGGCGGCCGTGATGAACCGGTTTCAAGCCCTGTTGAGCAGGCAGGCCGGGGGCGTGGAACGCTCGCACGGGGCGCAATCCTTGCAGCAAGGCTCGCCGCAACAGGGCGTCGGGCGCGAACTGCGCGCCGCGGGCAAAGATGAACGGACGGACGACGCGACGGAAAGACTCGCCAACGCCATCTCCGTGAAAGTCTTCGACCACGAGTTGAGCGGGCGCGAAAAGGACGCGGCGGGCACGGCTTTTCACTACGCGATGGGCGCAACTTCGGGCGCGCTCTACGGCGCGGTCGCCGAACTCGCTCCCGGCGCGACGGCGGGCGCGGGCGTGCCTTTCGGCCTCGCCGTCTGGCTCGTCGCGGACGAGGGCATCGTGCCCGCCGCCGGTCTCTCGAAGTCGCCCTCGGAATACCCGCTCGCGATTCACGCTTACTCGGTCGGTTCGCATCTGGTCTTCGGGCTGACGGCGGAAGTCGTGCGGCGCGCGGTGCGTCGCGCTTTGAGATGAGCGGGCGCGGGCGACACGAGCGCGAAGATTCGAGCGTGGCCTTCGAGTTCGCGCGGCGAGTTGGAATCCGATGCGCGCCACGTCCGTCGCCGTGCGTGCGCGTGCGCTTTGGCGAGAGGCGAATCGTTGATATGCTCGTCGGCGAAAAGTTACAGGGAATATGTTAGCGGAAGCCACTTCGACATCGCTCGGCGCGTTCGCTCTGCTCGGACTCGGATTCGTGTTCGGACTCAAGCACGCCACCGAAGTTGACCATATCGTCGCCGTCTCGGCGGTCGTCAGCGAACAGCGGAAACTCGCGCGCTCGATGCTGGTCGGCGCGCTCTGGGGCGCGGGACACACGGCGGCGTTGGTGTTTGCGGGCGTGGTCGTGCTGGCGTTGCGCGTCGCCATCCCGGAGCAAGTCGCCACCTGGTTGGAGTTCGGCGTGGCGTTGATGATCATCGGGCTGGGGGCGAGCGCGCTCGCACGCGCCCTGCGCCAACGCGCCGACGCGCACATTCACCGCCACCGCCACGACGGCCTCTCACACGTCCACATCCACTTTCACGAACGCGAAACCGAGCACGCCGCGCCCGCCGTTCCGGCCGCCGCTCTCGCTCCGGCCGCCGTCCACACGCACGCGCTCGCGCGCATCGGGTTCAAGCCGTTCGTCGTCGGCGCGGTGCATGGGTTGGCCGGTTCGGCCGCGCTCACGCTGCTCGTGCTCGCGCAGATCAACTCGACCGCGCTCGGCCTGCTCTACCTCGCGCTCTTTGGCCTCGGCTCGATCGCCGGCATGGTGTTGATGTCGGGACTCGTCGGTTTGCCCTTCGCGCTCGCCGCTCGCCGCGTCTCCGGTCTCCACTACGGCCTGCAAACAGCGGCCGGTGCGGCGAGCATCGTCTTCGGCCTGTGGTATGCGTACCGGACGGGCATCGCGAGCGGCCTGCTGCGCGCGCTCCTGTAGACGGCATCGGGCAAGCGTGTGAACCCGGCGGTCAAGATCGTCGGCGCGCTCCGGGGCGCAGAAATGACGTTCATAGTGTTAATGGGAGTGGCCGGTTCGGGCAAGACGACCATCGGGCGCGCGCTCGCCGCGCAACTCGGCTGGAAGTTCTACGACGCCGACGACTTTCACCCGCCCGCGAACATCGCCAGGATGGAGCGCGGCCTGCCGCTGGACGACGCCGACCGCCTGCCCTGGCTGGAGACGCTGCGCGCCCTCGTCCGCGAACGGCTCGCCGGGGGCGAGAGCGCGGTGCTCGCCTGTTCCGCCCTGAAAGCCGTTTACCGCGCCCATCTGCTGCTCGACGAGCGGGTGAAACTCGTTTACCTCAAAGGAAATTTCGACCTCATTCAGAAGCGGCTGGCGCATCGTCGCGGCCATTTCATGCCGGCCGCGATGCTCGAAAGCCAGTTCGCCGCGCTCGAAGAACCGGCGCGGGAATCGCACCTCGACATCGACGCCACGCCGGACGAGATCGTGCGCGCCATCAGGCTCCGGTTCGGGGTCTGACACGCGACGGGCGGGAATGTGATGCGACTCGATCTCGATGAACTTTTTGCCGCGCTCGCCGCGTCGGCGTTCCGGCGTCGCTTCCGCCTGCGCGGCACGGAGCTTGAGTATCTGCGGCGCAAAGGGTTGCCGACCGTTATGGAGCACGCCGCCGATTTTATCGAAAAGCGTTTAGCTCCGGCCGCGCCCGCGAACGACGGGCGGCAGACGCCGATGCGGCATCATCCCGTCTTCATCGCGCAGCACGCGACCGCCACCTGCTGCCGCGGCTGTTTGCAGAAGTGGCACGCCATCCCGAAAGGGCGCGTGCTGGAAACGGCGGAGAAGCGTTATATTCTGGCGGTCATCGAAACGTGGCTCGGGCGCGAGGAGAGGTCGGATGCACGAGGAGTTGCACAAAATTTACCCGGTGGTGATTGAACTGCCCGTCGCCTGGGGCGAGATGGACGCCCTCGGCCACGTCAACAACATCGTCTACTTCCGCTATTTCGAGAGCGCGCGCATGGCCTACTTCACCCGGCTCGACATCTGGGACTACATGAAAGAGACGGGCATCGGCCCCATCCTCGCCACGACCGCCTGTAAATTCAAACTGCCGCTCGTCTACCCGGACACCGTCTCCGTCGCCACGAAAATTACGGGCGTCGAGGCCGACCGCTTCGTGATGAAGTACGTGGTGGTCAGCCACGCCCGCGCGAAGGCGGCGGCGGAGGGCGAGGGCTTGATCGTCGCTTACGATTATCGCGCGCTCCGAAAAGCCACCCTGCCCGACGAGATCAAAAGACGGATCGAGGCGTTGGAAGAGAGCGTCGGGAGTTGAGCCGCGCACGGAGGAGCAAATGAACAGGAAGATCATACTCGCGAGTCGCCCGATCGGCCTGCCTTCGGTCGATAACTTTCGTCTCGTGGACGCGGAGATGCCCCGGCCGGGAGAGGGCGAGGTGTTGCTCAAGACGCTCTATCTCTCGGTTGACCCGTACATGCGCGGGCGGATGAACGAGGGCAAATCTTACGTCGCGCCGTTCGAGTTGAACGAGACAATCACGGGAGGCGTGATCAGCGAGGTGGTCGAATCGCGCTCCGGCAATTTTCAGGTGGGCGACATCGTGGCGGGTCGTCTCGGCTGGGAGCTTTATGCGGTGGCGAAGGGCGACGGCGCGACGGCCGCCCCGCTCACCAAAGTTGACCCCGCGCTCGCGCCCATCACGACCGCGCTCGGCCTCCTGGGAATGCCGGGGCTGACCGCCTATTTCGGCCTGCTCGACATCGGCCGCCCCGCCACGGGCGAGACGGTCGTCGTCTCCGGCGCGGCGGGCGCGGTCGGCCTGGTCGTGTGCCAACTCGCGCGGATCAAGGGCTGCCGCGTCGTCGGCATCGCCGGTTCGGACGAGAAGAACCGATACCTGACGGACGAACTCGGCGTGGACGCCGCCGTCAATTACAAGACCGCGGGCGACCTCAGGGCTTCGCTCAGGCAGGTCTGCCCGAACGGCGTTGACGTGTATTTCGATAACGTCGGCGGCGAAATATCCGACAGCGTGTTGACCTTGATCAACCACGGCGCGCGCATCGTCATCTGCGGGCAGATCGCGCTCTACAATCTTGAGCGGCCGGACACGGGGCCGCGCGCGCAGTTGCCTCTGCTGATCAGGAGCGCCTCGATGCAGGGCTTCATCGTCTCGGATTACGCGGCGCGCTTCCCCGAAGGAGTCGGCCAATTGGGGCGTTGGCTCGCCGAGGGGAAACTGAAGAACGCGGAGAACATCATCGAGGGCTTCGAGCAAGCCCCGCGCGCTTTTCTCGGCCTCTTCGCGGGAGAGAATACGGGCAAGCAACTCGTGCGGGTGGCCGCGACGACCGGCGCGCGGTAAACCATCACCGCCGCCCGGAGTAATGAGATAAAGGGAGCTTCATAAATGATCACAGTCGCCAATCGTATCTACGTTAATCGGGAATTCGGAGAGGCCTTCGAGCAGAGATTTCGCGAGCGCGCCGGGCTGGTTGACCAGATGCCGGGCTTCGTCTCCAACCAGGTGTTGCGCCCCGTCAACGAGGGCGACCCTTACGTGGTCTTCACCACCTGGAACAGCCGTCAGGACTTTCTCAACTGGGTGCGCTCCGACGCATTCGTCAAGGGACACGCGCAATCGGGCACGCTGCCGAAAGAAGCCTTCACCAGGGCGAACGTCCTGGAGATGCACGAGGTCGTACAGGATTCCGCCCGCCCCGATTTAGAGCCGGAGCCGCCGGGCGGCCCCTTCAACATGCACTAGAGCGCGCTGGAGACGCGGGCGGCGCGCTCCCATTTCACAGGAGAGACGGACGCACGAGGAGAGTTTCTCTTCCGGGTAGGCGCGCGTTGCCTCTCACGCGCGCCTTGCGCCTCGTCGCCGTGAACGGCTTCGCGCGGAACGAGGTGGTCAAGGCAAATCAGATGCTAATCTTTTTGCCACAAAACTAATGCTCCCGGTGTTTTGTCAATGACGGGTTTGATCGAGGAGCATATGTTATGACATCGCGCCACAATATTTTTCTGTTCGGGTTTTGTTTTCTTTTTCTACCGGCGTTGGCCGTGAAGGCTCAAATCGGCATTGTTGACAGGGAGGCCAGGGTTAAACCCGCGCTCGTTATTCTGGGAACTTACCACATGGGGACTCCCGGAAATAATATGGTGAACGGCAAGGTCGATGATGTGACCAGCCCCGAACGGCAAAAGCAGATAGTTAAACTCGTCGAAAAACTGGAGAGATTCAAACCGACCAAGATCGTCGTCGAATGCGACCTTGAGAAGGACGCGAAGACTCAGGAAATTTATGCTCGATACTTATCGGGAAATTATCAACTCTCGAAAAACGAAACCGATCAGATAGGTTTTCGCCTGGCGAAAGAGGCCGGACATAAAAAAGTTTACTGTGTTGATTGGAGCGACTTCTGGGATGATCCTTCGATCAATTATGAAAAATATGTCGCGCAAGATGCCGAGTTGGATAGTTTCCTCAAAGGAGTTTATCGAAATCTAAAGAGAGACGTGGAGGCGGAGCACGAAAAACTATTTACGCTGCCGGTGATCGACCAGCTTATTCTTCTCAATCAACCCGCCCGGATGGAGAAAGACCATCAGGTGTATTTCGACTTCACGCGGCTCGGGCGCGGTAAAGAGTATATCGGGGCAAATTATGTTTCGTGGTGGTATCGAAGGAATCTGACGATCTTCACCAACATCGTCAGGCTCACCGATTCGCCGACCGATCGCGTGCTCGTCATTTACGGCGCGGGGCACACTAAGCTGCTCACGCAGTTTGCGAAAGAATCGGGTTTTTATAACGTTGAAAGTCCTTTGAAATATCTGGAAAGTAAGAAGTGAAAAACCCGGTCTGCGTATTTGTTCGCTCGCCTTGAAGATGGGTGTGCAGCCCGACCGCTCCAGCTTTGCAGCATCGTTCCGCGTCTCTTCTTCCGCGTTTCTTCCCGCTGCGGCGCGCGGATTACTTCCGAGCGGCGGGCAGATATTTCGCGACGCGTCCCTGTTCACCGGCCGCCCAGCCCGCCGCGCCTGTGCGCGTGAAACTCGCCGTGTGGAAACCTTCCGCGCCGAAACTTCGCCAACTCGCGCCTTCGTCCGTCGAATAATCCGAACCCGAAGGCCCGACCGCGACGAGGAACACCGGCGCGCCGTTCGTGCCGCGCCGTACGTAGGCGACGACCGAACGATAGCCTTGCGGGCGCGCAGCATCGTTGACGGGCGTCCACGTCCAGCCGCCGTCGCGCGTGATGGCCGCGTTGTTTTTCGACTCTCCCTCTTTCGTGTAATCGCCGCCGACGATCACGCCGCGCTTCGCATCGCGGAAGGCGACGGAGAAGATGCCCGCGCTTTTGCCGTGGATGATGGGCGTCTTTGTCGCCGTCCAGGTGCGCCCGGCGTCGGTTGAACGAAACACCCGCGCGCCCGTCGCGCCGCCCGTGCCGAACCAGACGTTCTGCTTGCCCTCGACCGTGATGCAAGTGCCGCTCGCGGCGAAGCCGCCCTCGCCCGCGAGAGCCGGGGGCATCCCCTCGCGCGGCATCTCGCGCCACGTCGCGCCGCCGTCCGCGGTGCTGATGATGAGGAAACGCCCGTCCACGGGGTCGCTCATGGCGATGCCGTGATCGCGATCCCAGAAGGCCATCGCGTCGAAGAAGGCCGCCGCGCGGGCGTTCTTGAATTGCAACTTCCACGTCGCGCCGCCGTCCGTCGTCTTATAAATTCTCGACTTCTCGCCCTCGCCGATGGAAAGCAAGTAGGCCGTGTCCGCGTCGAAGGCGTCAACGTCGCGGAAGTCGAGTTCGGCCGCGCCGGGCACACTGCCCGCCGCCCACGTGCGCCCGCCGTCAATTGTGCGCGCATACGTGCCGCGCTCGCCGCTCGCCCACGCCACCGACGGGCTGACCGCGCTCACGCCGCGCAGACGAACCTTCGCGCCGCTCGTTTGCGACTCCCAACGGGGCGCGCCCGCGTGTGGCTGCGCGGGCAGCACAGAGGCGGGCGCGAGCATCGAGGTCAACGCGAGAATTATCGCTTTCATCATCATCTGGTGACGGCGGCAGCGGCGATGGGCGCGTTCAACGCGTGCGGCATGTCGGCGACCGTGTAGGCCATGACGGCCATCGCCGCGACGCAGAGCGCGAGGTCTTGCGGGTCAACTTTGTCGAGCGTGTCGGCGGCCGTGTGGTGGATGTCGAAGTAGTGCGTGCCGTCCACGTCGAGGCTCGCGCCGGGGACGCCCTCGCGCATGATGGGGCCGATGTCCGCGCCGCCGCCGTTCGCCGCGATGCGACCGGCGCGGATGCCGCCGAGCAGTTTCCCGATCTCTTCCATGTCGGCGCGCACTTGCGGCGCGGCCGTCGCGGCGAGGCCGAAGCCTTCCGGGCGATAGACGCCCGAATCCGATTCGATGGCGAGGACGTGTTTCGCCAACTCGGCGCGATGCGCGTCGCGGTAGGCGTTGCCGCCGCGCAAGCCGTTCTCCTCGTTCGTGTAGAGCACGGCGCGGATGGTGCGGCGCGGCCTCAAGCCGAGTTCTTTCAACAGGCGCACCGCCTCCCAGGCGACGATGCAACCGCCGCCGTCGTCGTGCGCGCCCTGCCCCACGTCCCACGAATCGAAGTGGCCGCTGATGAGCACCACCTCGTCCGGCCGCTCCGACCCCTTGATCTCCGCCACGACGTTCGCCGATTCCGCATCCGGCAGAAACTTCGCTTCCATCCTGAGCCGCAGCGCGGGACGCTCGCCGCGATCGTACATGCGCTGCAAAAGCTCCGCGCCTTCAATCGTGATGGCGGCGACGGGAATCTTCGGTTGGTCTGCGGCGTAATTCATCGCGCCCGTGTGCGGCGTCTGGAGGCTGACGGGCGTGACCGAGCGGACGAGCGCGGCCACCGCCCCGTAACGCGCCGCCCGCGACGCGCCCGCCCCGCGATACTGCACGGTCGCGCCGTAGGTCGTGAAGGGCACGTTGTAGACGACGATCTTGCCGCGCACGCGTTCGCCGAGCGCGTCGAGTTCGTCGAAGCTGCGCACGACGACGGCCTCGGCCGCGATGCCTTCCGCGGGCGTGCCCACGCTGTTGCCGAGTCCGAGCATGGACAACTCGCGCGTCGCCGGACTCGTCAACTCAAGGCTCTCCGCGCCGCGCACCCAATGCGGAACCATGACCCGTTCGGCGCGCACGTTGTCCAGCCCGTCCGACTTCATCTCGGAGAGCGCCCACGCGATCGCGCGCTCCAGATTCGTCGAACCGCTCAGGCGGTGGCCGATGCGGTCGGTCAGGTGCGCGAGCCGGCGATAGGCGCGGTCGCTCGTCAAAGCCGCCCCGATGATGCGCGCGGCGCGCTCGCGGTAGGCGTCGATTTTGACGCGCGGCGGCGGAGGCTTCGGCGCGGGCTTCGGTTCGGCGGCGCGTGGTTGCGCTTGCACGGGAGGCGGCGCGGGTTGCTGCGCGAGCGCGGGCGCTTGAATGAGCGTAAAGATAATTGCGAGTGAGCGGAACAGACGCACGTTGTTGTCGCCTCCGTGAGCTTTCAGAGATTGTTTGTGGCGGCCAGTGATTGCCGGATCATTCTAGCCGACTTCAAGCGGCCGCGCCACGATTCGCGCCGGGACGGATTCAAACGGCAAGCTCGGACGGCAAGCGCGGCGACAACTGCGGATAGTTGGAGATGTTGAACCGGAGGGCGACTCGCGCGCGCGGCTTCAAGCGGTGCGGGCGAGGATGCCGCCCGCGCGCAGGTCGTCGGCGGTGGGGATGTCGGCCGCTTCGATGGCGGCCAGCGTCGCTTTGTCGATCAAGGGCAGCGAGACGATGCGATTGGCCTGTTTGTTGACGGTCGTTTCAAAGAGATTGCGCGCGAGGCGTGCGTTGCCGAACGTCTCGTCGCGCGCCGTGGAGAGGATGGCGAAAATCCCGGCGAGTTCTTTTTCCGCCGCGTGCGACAGGTGAAAGTCGGCCTTGCGGCAGAAGGCTTGAAAGATGCGCGTCAGTTGCGGCGGGTCGTAGTCGTCGAAGTGGAAGTGCTTGCTGAAACGCGAGCGCAGCCCCGGGTTGGAGTCGAGAAAGTCGCCCATCTGTTCCGTGTAACCGGCGACCACCACGATCAGATCGTCGCGGTGGTCTTCCATCATCTTGAGCAGCGTCTCGACGGCCTCCTGCCCGAAGTCGTTCCCGCCGCCCGAAGTGAGCGCGTAAGCCTCGTCTATGAACAGCACGCCGCCGAGCGCGCGCTCCACCACTTCGCGCACTTTCAAAGCCGTCTGCCCGACGTACCCGGCGACCAGCCCGGCGCGATCCGTCTCGACGAGGTGGCCGCGCCGCAGGATGCCGAGCGCGCGATAGACTTGCGCGAGCAGGCGCGCGATGGTGGTCTTGCCGGTGCCGGGGTTGCCGTAAAAAACGAGGTGGCGCGAAGTGGTCAGCCCGCGCAGACCTTGCTCCTCGCGCATCTTCTGCACCTTGAGGAAGTTGATCAATTGCCGCACGTCCGCCTTTACGCGCTCAAGGCCGACGAGCGCGTCCAACTCGGCGAGCACGTCTTCAAGCCGGCGCGGCGGTTCTTCCCGCGCCGCCTCGGCCGAAGGCGACTGCTCCGCCGCCGCCGCTGAGGCCGCCTGCGAATGCTCGACCGCCGCTCCGCCGCTCCCCGCCGGGTAGAGAATTTCTTTGAACTCCGAGAGCGCGGCTTCCTCGCCGGGCGTGACGCGGCCGTCGAACTTGATGACGAGATTGGCGAACTGAAAGAGCAGGTGGCGCGTCTTGTCCGCGTAGCTCGTGCCGTGGCGCGCGTCGTAGGTTTCGAGATAAGAGATGCTGACGGGCGCGTCGTAGAAGTTTTTTGCGAGGGGCGGTTCCGACCGGTAAACGGGGTTGACGTTGGCAAACGCGTCCGCCTCGGCGCGCAGGCGAAAGGCGCGGCAGATGTCTTCGTAGAATCTTTGCTTCTCGGCGGCGGGCGCGGCTCTCGCGTCGATGAACTGCCGCGCGGTCAGCCGCAGGTGATTCTCCAACACCGTGCGCGCGTCGGGCGTGGAAGCCTCGCCCCCACGCCAGACCATCTGAATGCTCCCGGCGAGCGGGGCAACCAACTCCTCCACGGCTCGGCGCAGGTGAGCGATCAGTTGATGATTGTTCTCAGCCAAGATTAATTCTCGCCGCCCGGCGGCCTGGTTCGATTGATTCGCTTTCGCTTGACGCTTGAGGGGCGCGATTATACATGCGCGCGAGCGCAACTCGCACCGGGCGGGCGCGCGGCGGCGCGAGCGAGCGGGCGGCGGGCGCGGCTGCTATCTTAACGGCACGCGCATCCGGTAAAATCGGCGGCAGCAAAAATCAGCAGAGGTGAGCCATGAAAATCTTGCGGAGCTTAACTGTCATCCTCGTCGCGTGCGCGTGCGCTCAGGCGCAGACCGCGACGAACAGAAATTCCGGCGGCGCGCTGCCCGCCGGTTACTGGTCGGCGGAGCGGAGCGGGGCGATCATCGCCAGGACGCAAACCGTGCGTCTCGCGCCGGACATCTCGCACCTGAGCGAGGGCGAGCGCAAGGCGGTCGCCAAGCTGCTCGAAGTGGGACAAATTTTTCAGGACGTGTACGAGCGGCAGCGACACCGCGACGCGCTCTCCGCGCGCCGCGCGCTCGCGCTGCTCGACCGGCGCACGAACGCGGAGCCGACGCAAAACCTGCTCGCGCTCTACCGTCTGAATCAGGGGCCGATCACGACGACGCTCGATAACAAGCGCGAGCCGTTCCTGCCCGTGGAGATGACGCCGCCCGGCCACAACGTCTACCCGTGGGGCATCACCAAAGCGGAAGTCGAAGCGTTTCTCGCCGCGCACCCGGAAAGAAAAGACTCGCTCCTTGACCTGCGCACGGTCGTCCGCCGCGCCACCGCGCAAAATCTGCGGGAAGACCTCGCCAAGCTCAGGCAGTATCCCGTGCTCTCGACGCTGCATCCGGGTCTGCAAAACGATCTGACCAAACTCTCCGCGCGCCCCGATCCCAGGATGTTATACGCCGTGCCTTATTCGGTCGCTTACGCCGACGAGATGATTCGCTCGCACGCGCTCCTGCACGAGGCCGCCGACGCCGTGCAGAAAGACGACGAGGAATTCGCGCGTTACCTGCGCAATCGCGGCCGCGACCTGCTCTCGGATGATTACGAATCGGGCGACGCCGCCTGGATCACCGGCCGCTTCAAGAACCTCAACGCGCAGATCGGCTCTTACGAGGTTTACGACGACGAACTCTACGGCGTCAAAGCCTTCTACGCTTTCAACGTGCTCGCCACGCGGCGGCAGGAGACGGACGAGTTGCGTCGCGCGATGAAGGGCTTGCAGGCGCTCGAAGACTCTCTGCCCTACGACCGCCACAAGCGCGTGCGCGAAGACATCCCCGTCGGCGTCTACGACGTGATCGCGGACTTCGGCCAATCGCGCGGCGGCAACACGGCGACCATCCTGCCGAACGAGAGCTACCTCGCGCGCCGCTACGGGCGCACCATCCTCCTGCGCGCCAACATCATGCGTCACCCGGAAATTTTCAAAGGCTCCGGCAATGCGTGGGGCGCGGCCGTCGCCCCCGCGCACGCGGGCGAACTCACCTTCGACGGCAGTTTCTACCGCACGCTCTGGCACGAGGTCGGGCACTACCTCGGCGTAGACCGGACGCGCGACGGGCGCGACCTCGACACGGCCCTGGAAGCGAACTCCAGCCTGCTCGAAGAGATGAAGGCCGACCTCGTTTCGCTCTACGTCGCCGAGGCGTTGCGCAAATCCGGTTATTACACCGAGGCGCAACTGCGCTCGCTCTACGCGAGCGGCATCCAGCGCGTCCTGCAAAACAACCGCCCGCGCCGCACGCAGCCCTACAACACCATGCAACTCATGCAGTGGAACTTCTTTTTGGAGCGCGGCGTGCTGCGCTTCGACCCGCAGAGCAAGCGGCTCTCGATCAACTACGGCAAATACCACGACGCCGTCGGCGACCTCCTGAAGCGCGTGCTCGAAGTACAGTCGGCGGGCGACAGGGCGGCGGCTGATCGTTTCATCGAGCAATACGCGACGTGGGACGAGAACCTGCACGGCGCGGTCGCAGCGAACATCCGCGCGCAGCAGCAATACAGGTTCCGCATCTTCAAATACGCCGCGCTCGGCGAATAAGGCGCATGCGCGCGTGTGCGAGCGCAAGCGGGCAGAGTCTGGTGTGAGCATGAACATATGAAAGCAGTCGCCGTCTTCCCCGAAACGAAAGAAATCAAGCTCGTCGAGCACGAGGAGCCGCGTCTTTCGTCGCCGACCGAGGTTAAGCTGCGCGTGCTCGAAGTCGGCATCTGCGGCACGGACAAGGAGATTTGCGCCTTTGAATACGGCATGCCGCCGCCGAACTCGCCTTATCTCGTGCTCGGCCACGAATCGCTCTCCGAAGTGGTTGAGACGGGCGACGGCGTGACGAGACTCAAAGCGGGCGACCTCGTCGTCGCCTCGGTGCGTCGCCCGTGCCCGCACGAGACGTGCGTCGCGTGCCGGATGGGGCGACAGGATTTTTGCGTCACGGGCGACTTCACCGAGCGCGGCATCAAGGAGCGGCACGGCTACCTGACGGAGTTCGTCGTTGACGACGAGCGACACATGAACGCGCTGCCCGCGCACTTGCGCGAGATCGGCGTGCTGGTCGAGCCTCTGACGATTGCGGAGAAAGCTCTGGCCGAAGTGTGGCAGGTGCAGAAGCGTCTCCCGTGGTGGTTTGCGCCGGGCGACGCGCAGCCGCCGGAGGGGAGCATTCCGGCGGGCGCGAGCGCGGGCGGGCGCGAGTGGCTTTATCATCGCGCCGTGGTGCTCGGGGCGGGGCCGGTGGGGTTGCTCGGCGCGATGGCTCTGGTCGTCGCCGGGTTCGACACCTACGTCTATTCGAGAGAATCGGCCACGAGCGAGAAGGCGCGTCTCGTCGAGTCGTTCGGCGGGAAATACATCTCCACGGAGACGCACGCGGTCGAAGCATTGGCCGCGGAGGTGGGCGGCATCGATCTCGTCTACGAGGCGGTCGGCGCGTCGGGCCTGGCCTTCGAGGTGATGAAACATCTCGACACGAACGGCGTGTTCGTCTTCACGGGCGTGCCGGGCAGGAAAGCGCCCGTGGCAGTTGATACGGACTTCCTGATGCGCAATCTGGTGCTGCGCAATCAAGTGGCCTTCGGCACGGTCAACGCCGGGCGCGAAGCGTTCGAGGCCGCCATCCGCGATCTCGAAATCTTCCACGGGCGTTGGCCGCAAGTCGTCGAGTCGCTGATCACGTCGCGCGTGCCCATCGAGGAGCACCGCGAACTGTTGCTCGGCAAAGCGGGCGGCATCAAAAACGTCATCAAACTTTCCTGAGTCTGACGTTGAAACCGGCACGCGCGCCGGATGAGCGAATGTCGAGCGAGTTTGTTCGGGTGAGCGACCGTGAAGATCATACTCCCGGAATCCGACGAAGACCTGTTGCGGGAATGCGAGGTTGACACCTTCCGTTCCAGCGGCCCCGGCGGCCAGCACGTCAACAAGACGGAGAGCGCGGTCAGGCTCACGCACCGGCCGACGGGCATAGCCGTCACGTGCCGCGAGGCGCGCAGCCAACATCAGAATAAAGCGACCTGTTTGCGCAAACTCCGCGAGCGCGTGGAGAAGTTGAATCATCGCGCGCCGAAGCGCGTCCCGACGCGCGCGACGCGCGGCGCGAAGGAGCGCACGCTGGAGACGAAGGCGCGCCGCTCGCGCCTGAAACGTTCGCGCGCGAAGCCGGAGAAGGACGATTGAGCACGTGTCGCGGTTGAGACGACGAGTGTGAGACGAGTGTGATTGGCGATGCCCCGCGCGGGGCGGGAAGGAGAGGGGAGCGATGGCCGGAGGATGGGACGGAGACGCGCTGGCGGGGCAGATGGAAGACGCTATGGAGCGGCAGCAGCAGGCGGCGGAGGCGCGCCTGCGCAGAAATAGTTCCTCGCCCGCCGAGCGCGAGCGCGAAGCGAAACTGGAATCACTCCGCTTGTCGAGGGCGCGCATCCTCGATCAACTCGAACGCGCGACGAATCCCGCGCACCGCGCGATGCTCGAACGCGCACTGCAATCGCTCGACAGCCAGGCGGCCGATTAAAGCGCGGCGACCGCCGCCGTCGCCGTAGCGTTAAGGCGTGCGGGGCGGCCGTGCGACGACGAGCGAGTCGGCGAAGTCGAGCAGTTGTTGAAAGTTGTCGGGGTAGAGTTCGGCGGGGAGCCTGAGGCGCAGGTTGTCGCCGGCGAATCCCGCGCCGCCGAGAACGATGGCCGCGCCCACGCGCGTCGCGGTCGCGCGCAGCTCTCGAAACTCGCGGACGGCGCGCGACGGGTCGCCGAGGATGGTCGAGGCCACGCAGGCGAGGCGCGGGTGGAGCCGCGCGACCATTTCCGTGAGCGAGTAGAGGGGCGTGTTCGCCCCCAGACTCAGCACCTCCCAACCCTCGTGTTTGAGAAGCAACTCCGTGCATAGCACGGGCAGTTCGTGAAAGTCGTCTTCCGCGCCGCAACAGACGGCCAGTAAGTTGTTGGCCTCCGGTTCCGCCACCACCGTGTCCAAAGTTTGCAGCGCGCTCAGAGCGGCGCGCGTGGCGAGATGCTCCTCGGCCACCGTGAGGTCGCCCTGCTGCCAGAGGTCGCCGACCTTTCGCATCGCCGTCGCCAGCAGCCGGTCGAAGATGAAGGCGAGGGAGCGGCCGTCGAGATAGGTTTTGACGAGCAGCGCGGCCGTCTCCTCCGCATCGCCGCGCGTCAACGCGTCGAACAGCGAGTCGGCCGACGCCTCCATGCTCGCGTCGCTTTCCGTCTCAGACGGGGCGACGCGTTCGCCCGCGCGCGACGACGCGGCGGCGGAGTCCGCGCCCGCCCCGCGCGCACGGCGCAGCGTGGCGGCAGACGACGCGCCGCCGTTCTCACGTTTGAACCGCGCCACGTCTTCGGGACGAAACCTGCGGTGCCCGCCCGCCGTCTTCTCCGAGGGCAGCAGGCCTCCGTCAGCCCAGCGTTTGACGGAGGCTTCGCTCGCGCCCAACAAGCGCGCCGCCTCTTTGCTGGTTAAATTTTTCCCCGCGTTATAACTTTTCATAAACTCCCGCCATCGCCACTCCTTGCCGGTGGCCGCGACTCTAGCAAATTAAGCTGCCGATGTAAATCAAATTCCGTCCAAATCGTTCAGAAATCTTCTTGAGAAAACTGTTTGTGGCTATTAGTTGATTGTTGACTTGACAGTTGAGAAAACCCTGCTACTCTATGAAACGTCCAAAACGTTCAAATGAAAGTTGAAAATCGCGGCGCGGAGGCCGGGGCGGCGGCGATGGAACAAGTCATACTCGTAGACGAACACGACCGGGAGTTGGGCGCGGCGGAAAAACTGGCGGCGCACGCGGCCGGGCATCTGCACCGCGCGTTCTCCATCTTCGTCTTCAACTCCGCGGGTCGCCTGCTGCTGCAACGCCGGGCGAAGGGGAAGTATCACTCCGGCGGCCTCTGGTCGAACACCTGCTGCGGCCATCCGCGCCCCGAGGAATCCACACCGGCCGCCGCGCGTCGCCGCCTGCGCGAAGAGATGAACTTCGATTGCGAACTGAGCGCGGCCTTCGAGTTTCTTTACCGCGCCGAGTTTGCCAACGAGTTGATCGAGCACGAATACGACCACGTCTTCGTCGGCGAGTTCGACGGCGCGTTCACTCCCGCGGAATCGGAAGTGGAAGACTGGAAGTGGACGACGCCCGACGAACTGCGGCGCGATTTGCGCGAGCGGCCGGAGGAATACACCTACTGGCTCAGGGCGGCGTTGGAGACGGAGGGCTGGGCGCGCGTGGAAGAGGAATACGGGACGGGGCGCGGGGCGTCCGGCGGGGCGTGAATTGCCGGCGGCGCGCCGCGCGCGGGCGTCGAGCAGGCGGCGCACCTTAGCGTTCGTCGTCTCGCGGGCGGCGCAACTTGCGTTCATCATCTCGCGGGCGGCGTAACTTGCGTTCGTCGTCTCGCGGGCGGCGATCGGGCGGCGGAGCGGCAATCCGTTCAAGTGTTGCCGGGCGTAGAGGTAGGAAAGAAAGATCGGCGCAACCGAAAGGCGGCGGCTCAAGGCGGTCGCCCCGGCGCGCGTCTCGACTAAAGGTTTATGCTCTCGCACAATCATCCAAACGGAAACGGCGGCGTCTGGACGCTCGCAGGCTGGGAAGCCCTCGAACGGCGGACGCGCGCCCGCGCGCTCAAGGCAGGCTCGGAGCGCGCGGCGTGGCTCGTCATCACGAAGCAGGCGCGCGCCGTGATGCGCGCCTACACGACGAGTTTCTTCATCGTGAGTCGTTTTCTTCCCGCCGCCAAGCGCGCGGAAGTGGAAGCCGTCTACGCGGCCGTGCGCTACCCCGACGAGATCGTGGACACGTTTCCGCTGCCCCGCGCCGAGCAGTTGCGCCAACTCGACGACTGGAGCGAGCGTTACGAACAAGGACTCCGCGCCGCCTCCCTGGCGGAAGCCTTGCGCGCGGGCGTGCCTTGCTTCGCGGCGGGCTTCGCCAGGGTCGTGCGCGAGCGCGCCATCCCGCCCGAGCACTACCGCGCCTTTCTCGCGGCGATGCGGCGCGACGCCGAGCCGCGCCCGTTCGAAACGCTCGACGATTTAATCGAGAATTACATCTACGGCAGCGCGGTCGTCGTCGGCTACTTTCTGGCGCACGTCTACGGCGCGAGCGCGCCGCGGCACTTCACGCGCGCCGCCGGGAGCGCACGCGCCCTCGGCATCGCGCTCCAACTAACGAACTTCCTGCGCGATGTGAGCGAAGACCAGACGCGCGGGAGAGTTTACCTGCCGCAAGACATGTTGCGCGCCGAAGGCATCGCCGCGCTGGACGTGCGCGACGCGCGGCAACACCCTGCGCTCGCGCGCCTGCGGCGTCGTCTGGCGACCATCGCCGAATCACACTATGCCCAGGCCGAGCGCGACCTGGACGCCTTCTCCCCCGATTGCCAACTCGCCATCCGCGCCTGCATCGGCGTCTATCGTCGTCTGAACGAGCGCATCGGCCGGAACGCCGACGGCCTGATGCGCCGCGAGAGCGTGCCCGCGCGCGAGAAGTTCGGCGTCCTGCCGCCGAGCAAATACTGGCGCATCCCGCTCGGCTATCTGCGCAAGTGAATTTCGGCCGTCGAGTTTCGGCCGTCGAGTTTCGGCTGGTGAATGTCGGATGAAGTTAAGGGTGGAAAAAAACGTCTTGATCGTGGGCGGGGGATTGGGCGGCCTGAGCGCGGCGATCTACCTGCGCCTGGCCGGGTTCGCCGTCAGTCTCTACGAGGCGAACGAGCGCGTGGGCGGGCGCGCGAACACCATCGAGCGCGACGGGTTTCGCTTCGATACGGGGCCGTCGCTCCTGAACTATCCGTGGGTCTTCGAGCAACTGTTCGCCGCCGCGCAGCGAAATTTGCACGACTACGTGAAACTGCTGCCGGTCGATCCGTCCATCCGTTTCCAGTGGCAGGACGGCACGCGCTTCACCCTGTCGAGCGACCTGCGGAAGTTTTTGGCGGAGTGTGAGCGGCTCGAACCCGGCTCGCGCCCCGGCGTCTTCGCCTTCATGCGCGACGCGGAGGCGAAGTATCGCATCGCCTTCGAGAAGATGGTGAATCGCAACGAGGACAACCCGCTCAAGTGGTTCGGCGCGCTTCGCCCGTCCGAGTTGCGGCGCACGAGCGTCTGGCGTTCGTTCGACGGCCAACTCCGTCGTTACTTCAAAAGCCGCCACCTGCGCGAAGCCCTCGGCTCATACGCGATGTATCTCGGCGGCTCGCCCTACACGCTGCCGGGCATGTTCACCATCCTCCCTTACGGCGAGATGGCCTACGGACTCTGGCTGCCCGAAGGCGGCGTCTATGGCCTCGTCCGGGGCATCACGAAACTGGCCGTCGAACTCGGCGTCGAGATACACACCAACCGACGCGTGCGGCGGATCACGACCGAGCAGGGACGCATCACGGGGCTGGAACTGGCCGACGGCAGCTTTCGCGCCTCGCGTCTCGTCCTCTCGAACGTAGACGTGCCGACGACCGACACCGCGCTGCTCGCGGCCGATGCGCGCGTCGCCGGGCGACTTCGACGCAAGGCCGGGAAACTACGGATGACGCCCGGCGTTGTGACTTTTTACTGGGGCGTCGGCGGCGAGGTCGGCAACCTCGGCCACCACACGATCTTTCTGCCAGACGACAATCGCGCCGCCTACCGAGACCTCTTGCAGGGAAAGCGCATCCCGCGCGACTTGCCGTTTTACGTGAGCGTCCCTTCGGCCACGGATGCCGCGCTCGCACCCGTGGGCGCGAGCGCGGTGTTCGTGCTCGTGCCCGTGCCCCTGTTGAGCGAGTTGGGCGAGACGGATTGGGACGCGGCCGTCGGCGAGGTGCGCGCGGGCGTGCTCGCCACGCTCGCGCGCCACGACATCAACCTCACGCCGGAACGCATCCTCTGCGAAGACGTGTACACGCCCGTCGAATGGCGACGGCGATTCGGCCTCTACGACGGTTCGGCGTTCGGCGCGGCGCACAACCTGCGCCAACTAGGGCCGCTGCGAAGCAAAAATTTTTCCACGGAGATCGAGGGTCTCTACTACGCGGGCGCGAGCACCACGCCGGGCACGGGGATGCCGATGGTCGTGCTCGGCGGCCGACAGGTCGCGGAGAGGATCGTGAGTCATGTACGTTAAGCGATACGGCGCGGGCGAGCATGAACTCTACTTCGGCCTGCACGGTTGGAGCGGCGACCACCGCACGTTCGCGCCGCTCGCCGCGCACATCCCCGCGCGCGCGTCCCTCTACAGCGCGGACTTACCCGGCTGCGGCCAGTCACCCGCGCCGCCGCGTTTCGACCTTGAATCCGTGACGGCCGAGATCGTCGAGGCCGTGCGCGGCGCGCTCGCGGCCGCGCCGCCGCGCACGGCCGTCACTTTGATCGGCAATTGCAGCGGCGCGATCCTCGGGCTGTTGGTCGCCAAACAAATCAGGGAGCGCGTCGGTCGGCTCGTGCTGATCGATCCGTTCGCCTATTGGCCGTGGTACTTCCGCGTCTTCGTCGCGCGGAGTTTCGGGCGTTACGCCTACCGGACGACGTTCGCCAATCCGCTCGGACGTTGGTTGACGAATCAATCGCTCAGAAGCCGGCGCACGGCCGCAACCGATCTCACGCATTCGTTCGGCCGCATTGATCACGACGTGGCACAGGGCTACCTGGCTTTGCTCGCGCAAGTCGAAGGCGTCGAGCGATTCGAGAGTTTGCGCGGCGTGCCTATCGACATCGTTTACGGCGAGCGGACGTTCGGCGCGGTGAAGAAATCCGTCTCGCTGTGGCAAGGCATCTGGCCGCAGGCGCGCGCACGCGTGCTCGTGGGGGCGGGACATTTACCGCTTCTCGAAGCCACGGCGCAACTCGCTCGCGTCGTCTTCGCGGACGACGGCGACGGCGCGCACGATTTGACGGCGACCAAGACGGAAGCCTTAGCGGAACAAGCGAGAGAAAGCGAGGCGCGAGTTTGACGGAACAGTTATCCCGGTTCATCGCACAGCACGGCGCGCAGATCGAAGACGCGCTCCACGCGCACCTGCCCTACAGTTCGCAGGCGGGCGCGGAGCGGCTCAACGACGCGCTCGACTACGCGCTTTTTCCCGGCGGCAAACGCCTGCGCCCCGTGCTCGCCCTGGCCGCCGCGCGCCTGGCCGGGGCGACCGATGAGCAGGGCATCATCGTCGGCTGCGCCGTCGAATTTCTCCACAGCAGTTCGCTCATCCTCGACGACCTGCCCGCGATGGACGACGCCGATTTGCGTCGCAACCGGCGCGCGCTCCACCTCGTCTACGGCGAGGGCCTGGCCGTGCTCGCCGCCCTCGCGCTGCTCAATCAGGCTTACGCGCTGCTGACGCGCGCCGCCGAATTGAGCGCGTCGCCCGGCGCGACGACCGGCGCGCTGCTCAGAGAGGCCGCGCGAACCGTGGGCGCGGACGGCATGATCGGCGGTCAGGTGATCGACCTGGAGTTGCGCGCGACGAGCGCGAACGACCGCGCGCTCGCCAGCCGCGACTTAAAGACCGTGGCCTTGATGCGCCTGATGATGATCGCGGGCGCGCAGGCGCGCGGGGCTGAGGTTGAGACGATCGCGGCGTTGGCCGGTTTCGGCGAACGCTTCGGGCGCGTCTATCAAATTTGCGACGACCTGCTGGACGAACCCGGCGCGGGCGCGTTGTCGGGGAAGACGGCGCGGCAGGACGCGCGCCACCTGCGCCCGTCGGCCGTTTCAGTGCTCGGCGCGGGCGCGTCCGAGCGTTTGGCGTGCGCGCTGGCGCGCGAGGGCGCGTCGCTGCTCGTCGGGAAATTCGGCGAGCGCGGCGAGGCGCGCGTGTTGATCGAGGCGTCGGAGATGATGCTCCGCAAAGTGACGCGCGCGCGCGCGGCGCAACTGTCCGTCGCATGATTTTTTTCTACCCCCTGCTGTTGCTCGCGGCGGCGACGTTGCTCGGCGTCGCCTTGTGGAACGCGCTCGCGTGGCCGCGCGTCGCGGCCAACCCCGGCGTTGCGACGCGGGCGCGCGTCTCCATCCTGATCCCGGCGCGCGACGAGGAGACGAATCTCGCGGCCTGTCTCGATGCCGCGCTCGCGCAAGGGAGCGAGACGGTCTGCGAAGTATTGGTCTACGACGATCACTCGACGGATCGCACGCCCGCCGTCATCGACGAATACTCGACGCGCGACGCCCGCGTGAAATCCGTTGCGCCCGTGCCGCTGCCCGAGGGTTGGTGCGGAAAGACTTTCGCGTGCGCGCGGCTCGCGGCGGCGGCGCGCGGCGAGTGGCTGCTCTTTCTCGATGCCGACGCGCGGCTCTCCACGGGCGCGGCGGCGCGGATGCTCGCCGAAGCCGACCGCCGCCGCGTCACGCTGCTCTCCTGCTGGCCTGCGCTCGAACTCCGTAGCTTCTGGGAACGCGCCCTGATGCCGCTCCTGAACTTCGTCGTCTTCACGCTCTACCCCGCGCCGCTCGCGCTCCGGCGCGCCGACCCTGCGCTCGGCCTCGCGCACGGAGCCTGCCTGCTCGCGCACGCCCCGACCTACGCGCGCGTCGGCGGGCACGCGGCCGTGCGCCGCGAACTCTTTGAAGACGTGCGGCTCGCGCAGTTGTGGCGCGCGCGCGGGCAGAGGAGCTTGTGTCTCGACGGGCAAGGAACGGTGAGCGCGCGCATGTACCGCTCGTTCGCGGAAATCTGGGGCGGATTTCAGAAGAACTTCTTCCCGGCCTTCCGGCGCGAGTCGAGCTTCTGGGCGTTCATGGCGATGCACGCGCTGCTGTTGTTTCTCCCGTTCATCCTCGCGCCGTTATTTTTCACGATGGGCGGAGGCGGCGGCGGGCTGGTGTTTGCCGCGGTCGCCCTGTGCGTGCTCTTGATGCGCGCGGCGTTGGCCGTGCGCTTCAGGCATCCGTGGTGGTCGGTCGCGCTGCATCCGCTCGGCGAGGCGATCCTCCTCGCGCTCGGTCTCTCCTCGTGGTGGCGATGCAAGAGCGGGCGCGGCGTCGAATGGAAAGGGCGGCGTTACCGTGCGGGCGCGGAAGTTTAGCGCGCGGCGAAACTGAAAGTTTAAACCTTCAACGCCGCGACGACGGACGGCGCAGAGGCCGGCAAGGGATCATCTCAAATTTGAAAGGGATCATCTCAAATTTCAAATTTGAAATTTCACCTTACCGGATGGTTCTACTCCGTGCTTCATTCAGGATGGTTTTACTCTGTGCCTCCGCCGTGCTCCCGCTGCGGCCGTAGGCGTCTTGATAGTTTAGTCGTCAACGGCAAGGGCGTCCGGCCGTCGGGTTATGAAACGAAAGCAGGCGATCATCATCGGCGGCGGTTTGGGCGGGCTGGCGACGGCGTTGCGCCTGGCGCGCGCGGGTTGGCGCGTCACGGTCTGCGAGCAATCGTGCGCGCCAGGCGGCAAGATGAATCGCTGGGAGGAGGGCGGTTTTCGTTTCGACACCGGCCCCTCGCTCATCACGATGCGGTGGGTCTTCGCCGAACTCTTCGAGGCCGCCGGCGCGCGCATGGACGAACACCTCGAACTCATCCCCATGCGCCCGCTCGCGGACTACGTTTACGACGACGGCACGCGCTTCCAGTATTCTTCCTACCTGCCCGACTGGCTCTCGACCGTGCGCCGACTCGAACCGCGCGACGTGGACGGATTCCTTCGTTTCATGCAACTCGGCGCGCGCCTGTTCGAAGTCTCGCAGGAGACTTTCTTCCGGCGGCAGCCGCTCGACTTCACGGCCGACCTGCGCTCGCTCAAGGCCATGCGCCACCTGCCGCTCAGGCACGCGTGGGGCAACTATCACCGGACGGTCGCCGCGCATTTCAAGAGCGCGCATCTCAGACAACTCTTCGATCGTTACCCGACCTACGTCGGCTCATCGCCCTACGAGTCTCCGGCGACGCTCGCGGTGATTCCTTACGTCGAATACGCCTTCGGCGGTTGGCATATCAAGGGCGGCCTTTATCGTCTCGTCGAAAGCCTCGTCGCGCTGGCGGAACGCGCGGGCGTCACGCTGCGGACGGGAGCGCGCGTCGAGCGCATCGAGCGCGGCGGGAGCGATGCGCGCCGGGTGACGGGCGTCACGCTCGCGGACGGCACGCGGCTCAAGGCCGACGCGGTGGTGATGAACGGCGACGCGTCGCTCGCGCCCGCGTTGCTCGGACTCGACGCGCGCGCGCAACCGGCGCGCGCGCGGTCGCTCTCCGGTCTCGTGTTCCTCGTCGGCGTCCGCCGCACGCTCGCCGGGTTGCCGCATCACGCGGTCTATTTCTCGCAAGATTACCAACGCGAGTTTGCGCAGCTTTTCGACGCGCGCGAGTTTCCCGACGACCCGACCGTCTACGTCAGCGCGCCGAGCCGCAGCGACCGTTCGCTCGTGCCCGGCGGCGCGGGCGAGACGCTGTTCATCATGGCGAACGCCCCGGCCAACGACGGCGACGAATGGACGGAGGCGAAGATTTCGGAGGCGCGCGCGCGCGTCTTCGCGCGACTGGCGAAAGGCGGCTTTCCCGATCTCGCAGCGGCGGACGTGGCCGTCGCGGACGTGTGGACGCCGCGCCGCATCGGGGAGCGTTATGCGATGCCGGGCGGGGCGATCTACGGGACTCACTCGCACGGCTGGCGGCGCGCCTTTCTCCGGCCGTCGAACAAAGACGCGCGCTACCGGGGTCTCTACTACGTCGGCGGGAGCACGCACCCCGGCGGCGGCACGCCCACCGTCCTGCTCTCCGCTAAGATCACGTGCGAACTGATCGAACGAGGCGAGACTTGAACCGCACACGCCACGACGACGAAGAAACGAACTCGAAGCGCGGGTGGCGTGCGGGCGTCGCCGTCGCGCTCGCGCTCGCGTATGCCGTCTTGTGGGCGGGCGGCGTCGCGCACTACTTATTCGTCGGCGCGGTGGCCGCCTCACAGAATTGGCTCGCCTCCGCCTTCCTCGCCGTGGCCGGGGCGATCGTTCTCTCGACGGCCGCCGCGCGCGCCGACTTCCTGCGTCTCCTGGCGGTGGCGGTCTTCGGGTTGCTCGTCGAGTGGTGCGGCGTCTACTACGATTGGCCGTTCGGGCGATACGCTTACACGGGCGTGTTGCGGCCGACCGTCGCGGGCGTGCCCGTCGTGATGGCCTGCGCGTGGCTGACGCTCGTCGCGTATGTGCAACAGGCGACCCTGCGTTTCAGTCTGCCGCCGTGGCGCGGCGCGCTCGTCGGCGCGGCGTGGATGACGGCGATTGATCTCGTTATCGACCCGCTCGCCGCGAACCAGCTCGGCTACTGGCGATGGGTCGAGCGAGGCGTCTACTACGGAGTGCCGTTCAGCAACTTCGCCGGATGGTTCGTCGTGAGCCTCGTAATCTTCGCGCTGTTGCGGCAGCCGCGGCGGGCGAACGCGTGGCATCGCTTCGTGGGCGTGAGCATCATCCTGTTCTTCGCGCTCATCGCGCTCTCCTTTCAACTGTGGACGGCCGCTCTCGTCGGCTTCGGGTTATGCGCCCTCGACGTTTTGCCGGACGCGCGGCGACGACGTTCGACGCAACGACGACGTTCGACGCAACCGTGAGACGGCGTCGAGCGCGGCGCACACGGCGCGCCATGCGTCGCACGCCGCGCCGCACTCCGCGCGGAGTCGAAAGCGGGCTTTGTCACAGTTTTCGAAAGCGGACTTTGTCACAGTTTCTTGAAATGAAGGTCATCCTTTCGTCTCGCGGCGATCTTATCCTCGGCGCGGTTCATCTAGTTGAAGGAATTTTAAGAGAACGGACGCTGAGCCTAGCGGCGACCGGCGCGCCGCGAGTTGTTGTCGCCGCCGCCGAAGGATTGCGCGGGAAGCCGGCGTAGGGGTGAAGGTTATTCAGGCAGAAGTGACGAGAGAGGGCGAGACGGCGGCGGAAGCGGCGGCGGCGGTCGCGCCGAAAAGATTGCACATACCGGCGGCGTTGCGCTCGCTCGGCCACAAAAATTACAGGCTCTTTTACGGCGGACAACTCATTTCGCTCACGGGCACCTGGATGCAGATCGTGGCGCAGTCGTGGCTCGTCTATCGTTTGACGGGTTCGGCGGCGACGCTCGGCTTCGTCGCCTTCGCGGGGCAGATTCCCGGCTTCGTGCTCGCGCCGCTCGGAGGCGCGGCCGCCGACAGTTTCAGCCGCCACCGCATTCTGATCACGACGCAGACGCTCGCCATGCTGCTCGCCTTCGCGCTCGCCTTCCTGACGCTGACGGGCACGGTCGCCGTCTGGCACGTCTACGTGCTCGCGGCCTTGCTCGGCGTCGTCAACGCCTTCGACATTCCCTCGCGGCAGGCGTTCGTCGCAGACCTCGTCGGCCGCGAAGACCTCGTCAACGCCATCGCGCTCAACTCTTCGATGATCAACGGCGCGCGCCTCGTCGGCCCGGCGATGGCCGGTCTGCTCGTCGCAGGGATCGGCGAGGGCTGGTGCTTCTTCGTCAATGGCGTGAGCTACGTCGCCGTCATCGCGGGACTTTTGCGGATGCGCGTCAAGCGGCAGGAGACGGCGGCGGCGGAGCGGCGTTCGCCCGTCCGGCGCGTCGTCGAGGGTTTCAGCTTCGTCGGGCGCACGGGGCCGATCCGCGCGCTGATCATCCTGCTCGGCCTCGTGAGTTTGTTCGGCATGCCTTACACGGTCTTGATGCCGGTCTTCGCCGACCGCATCCTGCACGTCGGCGCGGGCGGCCTCGGCGTGCTCCTGGGGGCGGCGGGCGTGGGCGCGCTCGCGGCGGCGTTGTTGCTCCTGGCGCGGCGCGGGGTGCGCGGGATGGGGCGGCTGGTGGCCTTGTCGTCGGCGGGGTTCGGGGGGAGCCTGGTGTTGTTTTCGCAGTTGCGGGATTTTCGCCTGGCCGTGGCCGTGCTGGTCTTCGTCGGCTTCTCGATGATCGTCCAGATCGCTTCGTCGAACACGCTCGTGCAGGCGATGGTGCCCGACGCGCTGCGCGGGCGCGTGATGGCCGTCTACTCGATGATGTTTCTCGGCATGGCTCCCATGGGCGCGCTGCTGGCGGGCTGGCTCGCGGAGCGCGTGGGCGCGGCCGACACCGTCGCGCTCGGCGGCGCGGGCTGCATCCTGAGCGCGTTGATTTTCAGCCTGCGCCTGCCCGCGCTCAGGCGCGAGGCGCGGAAGCTGCTCGTCGCGCAGGAGGGCGGCCGAGTTGCGCAACCCGGTCGCTGACGGCATGATGGGGCACGAAGAAAAGATAAAAATTGATGCAATCGGCAGGCGTGCGATAGGTTGAACGAAACGAAAGGCGGAGGGTGAATGAAGCAACAAGGGTTCCTCGTGCGGGCGGGCGAGCGGGTGCGGCTGAAGAATTACGATCCGGCGTTCACCGGAAAGTTTAAGGACGAGGCGGAGGCGGAAGCCAAGATTCGCGAGGACTGTGAGAGCCTCGCGCAGTATCAAGACAAACTCATGGCCGAGGAGCGGCAATCGCTCCTGCTCATCTTTCAGGCGATGGACGGCGCGGGCAAAGACGGCACGATCAAGCACGTCATGTCGAGCATCGACCCGCAGGGATGCGTGGTGATGCTCAGCGAGAAGCCGGGCGCGACGGAACTCAAGCACGATTACCTGTGGCGGTTCGTCAGGTACCTGCCCAAGCGCGGGCAGATCGGCATCTTCAACCGTTCCTACTACGAGGAAGTGCTCTCGACGCGCGTCCACCCCGAACGACTCGAAGACCAGCAGTTGCCGCCGCGCATCCGCGACGCGCGCAATATCTGGCGGCAACGCTTCACGCAGATCAACAACTTCGAACAATACCTGACGGAGAACGGCGTCCACGTCATGAAGTTCTTCCTCCACCTCTCGAAAGAGAAGCAACGCGAGCGTCTCATGGAACGCCTCGAAGTGACGGAGAAGAAATGGAAGTTTTCGATGAACGACGTAGCGGAGCGCGCCCGTTGGGACGACTACATGAGCGCGTTCGAGGACGCTCTGACGCAGACGAGCAAGCGAGACGCGCCGTGGTACATCGTCCCCGCCGATCATCGTTGGTTCAGCGCGCTCACCGTCGCCGAACTCGTGCTCGCCAAGTTAAAATCTCTCAAACTGCGCTACCCGCCCGTGAGCAGCGACGGTAAAAAGGAGATGGAGAAGGCGCGTAAGTTGCTCGCGCGCGAGGGGGAGTGAAGTTGACGGCCGTGCGGGGCGCGGCCGCCGCGCATGGATGACAATCCGTTTGAGAAAAATTTCAGGGAGGACTAAGGCGATGGCGAATAAGAGTCGAGGAAAAGTGAATCAACCGCCGACGGGCGAGGGCAAAAAGCAGAGCGCGGAAGGGGGCGCGGAAAACAAACTCGGCAAGCGTTCGGAGGCGGCGCAGGCGCAGCACGACCGGCCAGACCTGAACCTGGGCACGGATGCGGATGAAGCGGCAGCCACCCCCAAGTCGTCGGGCGCGGGCAACCCGAAGCGGCCGAAGGCCGGACGCTGAGAGTCGAACTTCAAAGCGGAGCGGACAAGTCGGTCGCCACGCGAAGCGGGCGGCGAGGCGAGTGCCGCGCTAAATTATTCGGGGCGCGCCCCGGATGCGGCGGCGAGCATGGCGCGCGCCCGCTCCAACACTTTGCGCTCGCCCGCGAAGGCCAGTCGCGCGCGCGCCTCGTCTATCTCGAACCAGCGCGCTTCGTTGACTTCCGCGTCGTGATCGCCCACGTCGCCGGACAGGTAGCGCAGCAGGTAGAAATGGACGAACTTGTGGAAGCGCACGCGCCCGCCCCGGTTCGTGGCGTAGTACCAGTATTCGATCTTGTCCACGAGCGCGACGAGTTCGGTCTCGATGCCGGTCTCTTCGCGCGCCTCGCGGATGGCCGCCGCCTCGGTCGCTTCGCCCGCGTCAACCAGACCTTTGGGCAACTGCCAGCGATTTTCGTCGCCGACCGAAATCAGAGCCACTTCGACGCGCGCGTCGCCGCGTTGGCGATAGACCACGCCGCCCGCGGAGATTTGTGTCTTGGTCGGGATCACGCTCATGCCGGGAGATTATAGACGCACTCGCGCGGCAACGCCGCCCTGGCCGCCGCCATAGTACGTAACGGTACAGACGCGCCCCCCGGCGCGCCATAGACTCGCCGCGTTCCCCTTAAGTAACATCTTGTAGCAGCGGGCGGGAGGCGAGCGGGCGTCGAAGTTTTAAGCACGCGCGTTGCGATGCGCGCCGATTGATTAGTTTCCATACTACGCGAGGAAGGACGAGAGACGATGACTAACAGCAGGAACGACGAAGCGGACAGGGGCGCGACGGGCGCGACGGACGCGGGCAACGGCGAGAACGATAACATCATGCCCGGCGAAATCGGCGGCGGGCGGCTTTACCTTCCGTCCGACGGGCGCGCGGCGGCGACGGACGGCACGCCCGCGTCCAGTGCGCCCGGCACCATCGGCGCGGTCGGCGAGATGAGTTTCACGGGCACACCCGCCGGGACGAGCGGCGCGGGGGATGCGGGCGCGGGCAGCGGCGCGGGGTCTTCCGTCGGCGGCGGCACGGGCGGCGGTTCGATGTCTACGACCGGCGAGACGGGCGTTGATGAAAAATGAAGAAGAATTGATTCATTGATTCATTGATTCACTGATTCACTGATTCACTGACTCGTCGGTTCATTGATTCAATGAGGAAATGGTTCGTTGAATCAATGAACCGACGAGCCGATGAATCATTTCTTCTTCGCCTTCTTCGGCGGACTTTTGCGGCCGTAGGGTTTCGCGCCGGGCGTGCCCTCGTCGGCGGCCGCGTTCTCGATCTCGGCGTTGACGCCGCCGCCGATGAGGATCGCGCAGCCCGTCAGGTAAAACCAGAGCATGAGGATGATGACCGCGCCGAGCGAGCCGTAGGTGAGGCTGTAGTTATCGAAGTAGCGCAGGTAGAGGCGGAAGATGAAGGAGACGAACAGCCAGAGCGCGACGCCCGCGAGCGACCCCGGCGTGATCCAGTACCACTTTTGATGGTGCAGGTCGGGCGCGTAGTAGTAGATCAAGGCGAAGGCCAGCAGCACGAAGGCCAGCACGATCGGCCACTGCACGATCGTCCACGCCAGCGTGAAGGCGGTGCTGAACCCGAAACGGTTTGCCAGCGCGTCGCCGATCTCGCCGCCGTAGAGCACGAGCGTCAAGGCCGTGATGGTCAGCACGGCGATGACGACGGTGAGGCCGATCGAAGTCAGGCGCACGCGCCACCACGGGCGTCGCTCTTTGACCCCGTAGGCGGAGTTCAGCGTGTCGCTGATCGCGCCCATGCCGTAGGAGGCAGCCCACACGGCGGTCAGCAAGCCGAAGGTGAGTTTGCCGCCGCCCGTGTTCTGCGCGATCTCGTCCACGGTGGTGCGGATGAGCGTGGAGGCCGAACGGGGGACGACCGTGGAGAGATAGCGGAGCATGTTGCCGCGCAGTTCCGTGCCCGCTTCGGCGAAATATCCGAGCATGGCGATGAGGAAGAGGAGCAGCGGAAAGAGCGCGAGCAGAAAGTAATAGGACAAGGCCGCCGCGCGCGTCAGCAGGTCGCCGTCGTAGATTTCACACCAGACGCGCCGCCCCAACTCCCTCCACGTCAACCCGCCCCGTTCCCAGACCGATGCCATGCCCCTGTGACCTCCTGCCCCGCATTATTCGTCGCGTAACAATAGCAAAAAACTCGCGCCGTGCGTTCGGCGACGGCGGGAAAAATGTCTATGCCGGGGAAATTTAAGGAGCGCCGGGTTAGCGCCAACCCGACGCCCCGCCGGTCTTCACGCATCTCGCGGGGGATGAGGCTCATCAGGGTGAGGCATCATAAACGCGCCCCGTGCGCGATGTATGTACGCTCTCGAACCGTTAGCGCCGAAACGATTTTCCCGGTGCGAAACACGCCCTACACGCCCGCCCGCGCGCGCGCCTCGAACATGCTCCTTTGCGCCGTCACGGAGCGCCCCCCCGCCCGCGCGCCTTTCGCGCCCGCGCGGCAGCGAGGCCACTCGAAAACCTCTCCCGGCATCTAATTTCCGAAAGAAAATAGAGTGATAGCAATCATCAAGAGGTGACAAAGAGTTATGAAAACGTTCAAAAACAGGTTGGCCGCAGGCGCGTTGTTCGTCGCCCTGGCGGCGGCTTCCGGGGCGATCGTCGCGGCGTCTCCGCTCGCGGAAATTGATCAGGCTTTCAACCAGCAGCAAGTCTCGAAGCGCGTCCGCAAGGAACTCGTGACGCTGCCTTACTACGGCGTGTTCGATAACCTCGCCTACAAGGTTGAGGGCGACACCGTGACGCTCTACGGGCAGGTGGTGCGGCCGTCAACGCGTTCGGATGCGGCGCGGCGCGTGGCGAAGATCGAGGGCGTCGAGCGCGTCGTCAACAACATCGAGGTGCTGCCGCTCTCCGGCTTCGACGACCGGATTCGCGTCGAAGCGTATCGCGCCGTCTTCAACGCGGGCGGTCTGTATCGTTACGCGATGGGGGCGAACCCGTCCGTCCACATCGTGGTCAACCGCGGACACGTGACGCTGGAAGGCGTCGTCGCCAACCGGATGGACAAGCAACTCGCCGAGTTCGCCGCGCGCGGCATCCCCGGCGTCTTCTCCGTGACGAACAATCTCATCGCCGAGCGCGACGGGCGCAGAGCCAGATAAACGCGGCGGCTTTTTACCGGCCGCGACGCGAGCGACCAAAGAGCCGGAGGGCACGCACGCCCTCCGGCTCTTTTATCTTGAACCCGGTTCCCGGCGCGGGACGCGGCCGCCCCGTTCGCGCCGTTGCCTATCGCTTCAACTGTTCCAGAAACTTTTGCCGAAACTTGGCGACCTTCGGCGCGATGACGGCGCGGCAATAGGGCTGGCTCGCGTTGTTCAGATAATACTCCTGATGATAATTATCGGCGGGATAGAAAACATCGAAGGGCACAATCTCCGTGACGATGGGAGCGTCCCAGACGCGCGCCGCGTCGAGCGCGATGACGACCTCGGTGGCCGCGTCTCGCTGCGCGGGCGAATGGTAGAAGATGGCGGAACGATAGTGCGTGCCCACGTCGCCGCCTTGCCGGTTGAGCGTCGTCGGGTCGTGGATGGTGAAGAAGACTTCGAGCAGTTCCCGGTAAGAGACGGCCTGCGGGTCGAAAGTGATCTGCACCACCTCGGCGTGTCCGGTCGTCCCGTCGCAGACGGCGCGGTAAGTTGGATTCTCGACGTGCCCGCCCGCATAACCGGAGACCACGCGCTCGACGCCGCGCAAATCCGCAAACACCGCTTCCAGACACCAAAAGCAGCCGCCCGCGAGCGTCGCAATTTCCTCTGTGTGATTCGTCATCATGCTCCTTAAATAATATCGATGATGGAGTACATGATAGGTTATTTCGCGTGGCGAAGTCTTCACGCGCGTGTGCGCGCTCAGGCCACCCTCGAAGCAAGGCGGAGAAACTGTTTCGGGCGGAGCGACGGCGAGGCCGCGTCGAGATTTGGCGGGCGGCGGTTAGCCCCGGCGATTCATGTTTGTGTATAGTAAGTGAGACCAGCGGATTATATATACAGAAGGTAATTTTTTTGCTCAAAGAACGAACCGACACTCTCGCACTCGAACAGCCACTCTCCCTGCTGTCGCGCATTCAATGGATTCAAAGTTTTCTCGTCCTCGGTCTACACGCCTGCGGGCTGCTCTGCCTGTGGTTCGCGCCGCGCGCAATTGACCTCGCCCTCTTCTTCGGCCTGTATCTCGCCACCACCTTCGCCATCGGCATCGGCTATCACCGGCTGCTCGCGCATCGCGGCTTCGTCGCGCCGCGATGGCTGCGCCGCCTGCTCATCTGGACGGGCGCGGCGGCCTTGCAGGGCGGCCCCGCGCGCTGGACGCGCATTCACCGGCGTCATCACCAGTTGACCGATAAGCAGGGCGATCCGCATTCGCCGCTCAAGGGCTTCTTCCACGCGCACATGGGTTGGATCATGTGCGTGGACGCGGAAGAGGGAAGCGACTACCGCGAGCTTGTGCCGGACGTGTCCGGCACAGACCCCTGGGTGCGCGTGTTAGACCGCGGCGTGCTCTTCACGTTGCCGTGGTTTCTGACCGCGCTCTTTTGTTACGCGGTCGCCGGGTGGCGCGGCGTGCTCTGGGGCACGGTGCTGCGAACGCTCGCCCTCTGGCATTTTACTTGGTGCATCAACAGCGTCTGTCACGTCTGGGGCACGCGTCCCAACGCGACGCGCGACGAAAGCCGTAACGTGTGGTGGCTCGGCCTGCTCACGCTCGGCGAAGGCTGGCACAACAATCATCACGCCCGCCCCGCCGCCGCCATGCACGGCTGGCGTTGGTATCAAGTGGATTTTTCCGGCTACGTGATCCGCTTGCTGGCGCGCCTGCGAATCATCTCAAACGTCGTCCGCCCGCCGCGCATCGGCGCATAGCGCGCACCGGCAAAGGCGGGCGTGAGGGCGACGACGCTCACGCCCGCGCCCGCCGCGCGGAACTCTCGAACGTTCGTCCAGCGTCCCGACGCTTTCTCGCTTGCGCCCGCCGCGTTTAAACCGGCGGGCGTTGCCGCGAGATTGCGACTTTAATCGCCCGTCCCGCCTTCGCCCCCCTCCGCCCGCCCGCACGCGCTCCCGGCGCGTGCGGGCTTGACTAGACCCGCCGATTCGCATAGCATGCGCGCTGCATTTCAACGAGCAGCGAGGGCTGCGCTAACACCCCGCACATGGAAACGGACAAGTCTTGGCCGCCTTATCTTCCGTTTCGTAATCTGAATTCCCCGTCCTGGTAGGCCTCTGAGCCGAGCGATAACACACCTCTTGAAGGAGAACCCCCTTATGTCTCATCCCCCCTTTGTCACGAATCCGCTTTCCAAACTTAAATACAACCCAACTTTCGCAGCCACGCGCCGTTCCCCCCTGTACGGTGCGACAACGGCGCGGCGCGCTGCGGCGTTGCTCGCCCTCTTCGCCATCATTACCGTCGCCGTCTGCTACGCCGGGTTGTCCCCCGTGTCGGCGTCGGCCGCGTCGCCCGCCGACAAGGCGAGCGCGGTTGTCGGTCGGCCGCCCGTCGCGTTACGGCCGGAGGCAAACCCCGGCGCGCGCTCATGGCTCATCGCGCCCGTCTGGTTCCAACTGTTTCCGGTCGATACCCTGAACACTTACGCCGACGATTGCGCGACTCCGAAGAGAGACTTCAATCTCGGCGAGACGGTCTGCGCGCGCACCGTGATCCCGTCCAGTTTCTTCTTCTTCCATCGCCTGACCTGGATCGACCCCAACAACCATGTTCTCGCCACGGCCTCCTTCACCGCCAGCGAGCAGACCAACGTGTTCACGCTCCCCGGCACGCCGACATCGCTCATCGACGGCAACACCGTGGACAATCGCGGAACGTGGCGGGTTGACTTGCGGACGGCCGACGGCTCGCGCAGCGCGACCGTCTCCTTCGACGTGCATGAACCGGCCAACCCGCGCGCCGATCTCCAAATCGCGGTGAGCGGCGGCGATCGAGTCGTCGATTCCGGCGCGAACGTGACGGTCAAGGTGTCCGTCTACAACGCCGGGCCTGACGCCGCGACGAACGTTCAAGTCTCCGCGCTCTCCCTGTCCGGCCTGTCGCTCCAGAGTTTCAGTGCGGCGGTGGGCGGCGACTGCGGCGCGGGCGGCGAGTGCGCGCTCGCCACTCTGCCGCGCGGCGAACATGCCTTATTCTTCGCCACTTACAACGTGACGGCGAGGGGCGGCGCGGACGCCATAGCGGAGGCCACGGTCACGGCCGCCACCCAAGACCCGCGCCTGCCGAGCAACTCCGATACGGTCGCTTTCACCGTCTCGCAAACTTCCGGCGAGACTCAGACCTGCACGCTCACGCCCCCTGCGCCGATCAGCGTCAGCGGCTCCGAGATTCCCGACCCGAACGACCCTGCGGAAACTTTGTACGGCGCGTTTGTCACCTACGCGGTGGATGCCGAGGGCGATTCCTGCTCGCCCGTGCAATGCGATGTGCCTTCGGGTTCACTCTTCCCGGCCGGCACGACCCTCGTCACCTGCACCGCCGCCTCGGGCGATTCCGCCATCTTCCCGGTGACGGTCAGCGATACGCGCGCCTTCACGATCAATCTCATCGGCGCGAACCCGTTGCGGGTCGAGTGCAACGCCACCCCGCCGTTCGCCGACCCCGGTGCGACGACCAACCGGCCGGGCATCATCCCCACGGCGGCGACCACGGTAGACCCGAACAGTCCCGGCACGTACACCATCACCTACACGGCCACGGATGGCACGAACACCGTCAACGCCACCCGCACCGTCAACGTCGTAGACGACTCGCCGCCGACCGTCACGCTGAACGGCGACCAACCGCAGACGGATGAAGTCGAAACTCAGGAAATGATCGTCGAGTGTCACACCGGGTTCACCGATCCGGGCGCGACGGCCAACGATGCCTGCAAGGGCGATCTCACCTCTCAAATTCAGGTCTCCGGCACGCTTGACCCGGATAGGGTCGGCACGTACACGATCACTTACACAGCCACCGACAACCACGGCACGCCCGATAATGATTCCGACGATCTCGTCGGGTCGATCACGCGCACGATCCACGTCGTGGACACGACCGCCCCGACCATCACGCTGACCGGCGGGAACGTCTCGACGGCCGAATGCCACGGCGCGTTTACAGACCCCGGCGCAACCGCGACCGACACTTGCGCGGGCGACCTCGACTCGGCGGTGCAGGTCTCCGGCACGGTTGACCCGAACACCGTCGGCTCCTATACGCTCAACTACACGGTGAGCGACGCCTCCGGCAACGTCGCCACGGCGCAGCGCACCGTCAACGTGGTGGACACGACCGCCCCGGCCATCACCATCAACGGCAATCAACCGGCCATCGTCGAATGTCACACGAGTTATACCGATGCGGGCGCGACGGCCTACGACGCCTGCGGCGGCAGCGTTCCCGTCAGCGTTTCGGGCAGCGTGGACGTGAACACGCCGGGCGCGTACACGATCACCTACACGGCCACCGACGGCGCGAACAGCCGCACGGCGACCCGCACGGTGAACGTGGTGGACACGATCGCTCCGGTCATCTCCTGCCCGGCGAACATCGTCGTCAACCTGCCCGCCAACTCCGCGGCCACGTCCGTGCCGGTGAGTTTCAACCCCACGGCAACCGATAGTTGCGGTACTGCGGGCGTCGCCACGTCGCACGCCTCCGGCGCGAGCTTCCCCGTCGGCACGACCATCGTCAACGCGACGGCCACGGATCAGTCTGGCAACACGAGTTCGTGCAGCTTCAACGTGACCGTGCATTACGTGTTCACGGGATTCTTCTCGCCCATCTCCAACCTGCCCGTCTTCAACACGGTCAAAGCGGGGAGCACGATCCCCATCAAGTTCAGCCTCAGCGGTAACAAGGGGCTGAACATTTTCGCCGCGGACTCCCCGGCCTCCGGCGTCGTCGCGTGCAACTCAAGCGACCCGGCGGTTGACCTCACGGAGATCGACACGCCGAGCGCGAGCAGCTTGACCTATGATGCCGGAAGCGATCGGTATCATTACAACTGGAAAACGCTGAAGGCGTGGGAGGGAACGTGTCGTCAGTTGGTCGTCATCCTCAATGACGGCACGCAACATCGCGCGAACTTCAAGTTCAAGTAAGAACCGGCGCGATAGCGGTATAAAAGCGGTGGGCGGCGGCCGAGCGGGATATCTTCCGTTCGGCCGCCGCCCACCGCTTTTTGTCCCGCTTCGTCTTCCCCGACGCGCCCCGCATCCCATCCGCCTCGACTCACACAAAAACTGATCCCTCCCGCCGAAACTTTACGCGTTAGTCAATGAAGGGCATTTAAAGCGCGCGCCGGGCAGCCTGTTCGATTCGGCGCAATAAATTATCCGGCAGCAGCAGAAGAAGAGGGGTCTTATGTTTATCCGTCGTAAATTATTCTTCATCACCCTGGCCTTGAGCCTGTTTACCACCAACGTTTTGGCGCAGACCGATGCGCCCGCACCATCGCAGCCGCAGAGCGCGCAGGCCGCCACGCCCGCCGCCGTAACCGCCTCGGCCACGGGCGGCGGCGTCCGTTTCGCGGCTCCCGCCGAGACCGCGCAGTTGCGGCTCGAACTCTACGCCGCGAACGGCGAGCGCGTCTTCGACTCCGGCGCGCGGCAGGGCAGCGTGCTCGATTGGCAACCCTCGGACGCGCCGCAGGGCGTGGGCGACGGCTCCTACCTGTGCGTGTTGACGGCCAAAGATTTGCAGGGTCGCGCCAGTCAGCGCATCGGCACGCTCTCGCTGCAAGCGGGGCAAGCGACCGTGCAGCGTGCGCGCGAGCAGGAATTGTCCGATGTCCAGAGAGCGGCGGCGGCGTCGAGCAGGCGTGAGCAGAAAAGCGTGGCGGCGGACAACGGGCTGACGATCCTGCGCGAAGGGAAGCAGCGCGCTTTGACCGTGGCGGCGCACGACGGGCAGGACGGGCGCGTCACCAGCACCACGGGCGGACTCAGCCTGCGCACCGGCGACATCTTCTCCGGCCTCGACCGTGAGCAGATGCGTATCACTCCCGAAGGGCGCGTCGGCATCGGCACGGACAAGCCCGAAGCGACGCTCGACGTGGCGGGCACGATTCGCGCGCGCGGCGGCATCCGCTTCGACGACGGCACGGTGCTGACCTCGGCCGCCGGACGCGATGCGCTCCGCATCAACGCCGCCACGGCGCCGAACGGAGACATCACGACCAGCGCGGCCGCCGCCGGTTCGGGCACCACCGGCAAACTCCCCAAATGGACTGACGGGACGAACGCCGTCCTCGGCGATTCGATCATCTCGGAACTCAACGGCAAACTCGGCATCGGCACCAACACCCCGGCCGTCAAACTCGACCTCGTGGAAGAAACCGGCAAGGCGCAGCCCGTCCTCCAATTCAGAGACAGCGCGGCGAACAGCGGTCGCGCGCGGCTTCATGCCGGCACCGAGTCGGGCGTCACCAAGTTGTTCTTTGAATTCTGGAAAGACAACACGCCGAGCCGCGCGGTCGCTTTCGGTATGTCGAACCCCGGCGTCATCACGCTCTCGGACGACTTTATCTTCTCCACCTACAATGGCGCGGCGTGGTCGGAGCGCATGCGGATTCAGAATTCGACCGGCAACCTCGGCATCGGCACGACCAACCCGGCGCAGAAGTTGGAAGTCGTCGGCAACATCAAGTTGACGGGCGCGACCAACGGCATCATCTTCCCCGACGGCTCGAAAATGACCACGGCGAGCGCGGGCGGCGGCAGCACGCCTTCCGGCACGAGCATCGTTGCCGCCATCAACGACCCGGCGACGACCGGCACGATCAACGACACACGCCTGCCCGCCAACCTCGCCCGCGTGAACGGTGCGAATAGCTGGACGGGGGCGAACATCTTCAGCGTCGGCCTGTCCGCCAACAACGCGCTCGTCACCAACGTCGGCAACCCCGTCAACGCGGGCGACGCCGTCAACAAGGTTTACGCCGACTCGAACTTCGTAAAGTTCACCCCCGGCGCGGAACAACTCTCGGTCGGCGACGCCAACGGCACCGCGCCCATGATCAACCTGCGCGGCGGCTCCACCTGCTGCTCCGGCCCCGGCGGCCACACGCCCGCGTGGTTCAAGGTCTTCCAGAACGGCAGCTTCGTCGCCACCGGCAACCTCGGCATCGGCGTCTCCCCGATGCAGGGCAAGGGCTACCGCACTTCTTGGGACAGCTACAAGGGCGCGTTCCGCTCCGGCTACGCCGACAACGAATGGGACGACGCGACCGTGGGCTTCTTCTCGTGGGCGGGCGGCTCGAACTCGACGGCCGAAGGTCTCTACGCCTTCGCCTTCGGCGACACGAACTTCGCCCGCAGCACGTCGAGCATCGTCTTCGGCAGCGGCAACGAAGTGAAGGGTGCGGCCGGGTTCTCGGCGGGCGCAGGCAACCGCGTCTGCGACACCTACGGCGTCGCCTTCGGCAACAAAGCGCAGTCCGGCGGCCCGCTCATCAACGGCAAGTGCGACCCTGACACCTTCAACATTCGCGGTCTCGCGGCCGTCGCCCTCGGTTACAACGTGACGGCCGACCAGGATCACACGACCGCCATGGGCAAGTTCGCCACGAACAACGGCTTCGCCGGCACCTTCATCTGGAGCGACGGCTCGGCCACAGCCTCCGCCGACACCTTCCGCAACACGGCCAACAACGAGTTTGCGGCGCGCGCCACCGGCGGCTTCCGCTTCCGCACCAACCTCGGCGGCACCACGGGCTGCAACCTGCCCGCCGGTTCCGGCGTCTTCAACTGCACTTCGAGCCGCACGACCAAAGAGAACTTCAAACTCACGAGCGGCGAGGACGTGCTCTCGCGGCTGC
Organism: Pyrinomonadaceae bacterium; assembly: GCA_036386515.1. GTDB lineage: Bacteria > Acidobacteriota > Blastocatellia > Pyrinomonadales > Pyrinomonadaceae > JAIVJZ01. The sequence continues at coordinate 47,266 of DASVVO010000052.1, read as the reverse complement.
GCAAAATCCCTGTGAGCACCTGGAACTACACCGCCGAGGGCAACGCGGTGCGCCACATGGGGCCGATGGCCGAAGACTTCTATCAAGAGTTCGGACTCGGCACGGGCAACACCTCCATCGGCGTCCAAGACCTCGCGGGCGTCAGCCTCGCGGCCGTCAAGGCTCTCGACCAACGCACCGCGCAACTCCAACAGCGCACCGTCGAAGTCGAGCAACTGCGCAGCGAAGTGCAAACCCTCCGCGCCGCCAACGCCGGCATGGAGCAACGCCTCGCCGCCCTTGAACAGAGCATGCAGCGCGAGCGCGCATCTCAGCCGCGCACGACGACGACCACCACCACCGCGCGCCGTCGCCGCTAACGCCTCGCGCCGCCGGGCTTCGACCCGCGTCTGAACTTAACGTCCACACGCGAAGGTGGGGCGAGAGAGAGAGTCAACCACTCTCCTTCTCGCCCCACCTTTCTCTTACCCGGACTCCTGCTCCGCGCCGGCTGTGCTGCTACACGGCATCTTCCCGCGCCGCCGCCTCGCCCTTTCTCACCTGCGACTCGCCTTCCTTATCGTTGAAGATTTTAATCACCGCCACGGCAGCGTCGTAATCCAGGTTGGTTCTAATGATCTCGCTGCGCCCCTTTTGGCCGGTTTTCAAAGAGGTGTTCTGCCTTTTAACCTGGTACTTGATTGATGGGTCGCCATCAAACTTTGCCTTCTGTCCCGGCATTGCCTGTACGGTGTAGATATACATTGTTGCTCCTAAGCTACAATTCCGGCTGGTTTACCCGCTTGAATTAACGACCGCAAACTAACCCCGCTTCTTTTCCGGCTTGGCCGTAAAACCCCGGCTCTCCGGCACCTTCTTCGCCGGAGTGGAGAAAGGTTGTTCCTGACGCTTATCCGTGCGTTCGGCGATGTCCTTCTGAATTGCTTCTTTCAATCGCTTTTTAGCGCGCTTGTTCATAATGAAGGATTATACAGAAAAACCTTCCACACGTTCAATGAACTAAAAATCATCGCCCGCCCCAAACTCTCCGAGACCCCTTGCCTCCCGCCACCCTCGATCCTTACATCCACCCATAATTAAATCAAAACAGGCGTCTCCCGAAGCGAGGATTTCTTTCCGCGAAGAAAAAGAAAGGGTGGTGATTGAGAATTTATGATGTGGTCTCGCACAGGCTACTCTGTGAAGTGTGTGCTTTGCAGAAATAACCTGTCCGAGTTGTTCATCGCTGAACGTCGTTAAGAATGGCGCAATTCGCAATCGAAAACAAAAGTACCTGTGTCGTGCCTGCCGCCGTCAGTTCATCCGCGGCTATCACCAGAAGCTATCTCAAAAATCATTCTGACCGAATCAGAAGCGCAGTTTCATTGAGCATTTTCTAGGGCGCGTCAAAGGCTTCGTATTTTTGAGATAGCTTCTAGCAAGACTGCCGGTTAGAGGGCGTCGCCTGATCGTGCCGATGACTTTGAACGGCAGTGGCGCGCGTGACACCACCAGAGTCGTATCGGTCAGCATCAACACGGTGCTCAAAGTGCTTCGCGCCGAAGCGGCACAGACGCCTGAGCCACACCCGCCGCCGGACGCATTCGCGGTTCACAAGCTCGATTGGCGAGAGAACTAGGTGTACATCGCTCAACTATTTGTCGGGATATTGCCCAGTGGAAGCGCACACTAGTGGAAGCCGTTGGGTGTTTGCAGATGCTCAGAACTGAGTCCAATTTCGACAAATGACCCACTAGGAATGGCTAACAGTCATTAATCGGACACAACCGGACACGCACTAGCGGATGTCCGATTGTATCCGATTAGTCACTAATTACATATTTGTCTTTATACCGAATAATGTTTGTTAGAAAATCATTGCTTCTGGTTATCTGAGTAGTGCCGTTCAAAGCCGGAGAGGCATTTAGTATTTAGGAATTCCCAAAAAACGGAGTCTTAACGTGAGATTATAGGCATCAATATCTCTAATAATACTGTACAATCCCCAGTCTCCAGTATAAAAGATAACCCTTTCTTTTAGCTCTAGAGCAAGCTCCAAAGCGCAAACAGCAATTAGAGCGTCTGCACTACCGAGCTTTCGCCGTTTGATTATTCCTGCATATCTTAAGAGATCACGCGCACGCACAACTTCACGTGGTGTAGTAATCCGCGTTGTTAGCCTCCCGGTAGAAACATCCGTCCAAAACTTCTTGTCAGCTTCATCGTAACGTTCGTTGCGTAAGTAACCTTGTCTGCATCTATTCCCAATTGCACTTGCTATTTCCAATATTGTGAGGTCTGCAATAAAACAATCATTCTTTGTATTTGAGATAATGTATCTGACTCGCTTCGAATAGTCGCTGTCAAAATAACGATGTTGCAAAGCAGATGTATCAAAGAAATAAGTCGGCATAGTGATGTTACCGGTTCTTTCTCAGCTTGTCTAAATCCTTAGCTGTTGCCTTTGCTCCCTTTATTGTTACTTTCTTAGCCTGAAGGGTTCTATCTGCAACTTTTTTCCAATCCTTGAGTGGGTCGTCAGTGGACAAACTAGCAATAGCTTCCCTCAGACGTTGATTCGACACAGGCTTATGAAAGTAAATATCAGCTTCGACTTTTTGCTTTAAGTCTGCGCTAAGGGTGTTTTCATCTATATCTGTATCAAGTTGTCCTGATACTAATATTGATCGAATCATGGGTTGGATTCTTCTAATTCTGGTAAGCAGTTCTGACCCTCTCATTGTAGGCATGAGGTAGTCGAGTATAACGACATCAAAAGAATGTTCCTCGCATAGAGTTAATGCACTATTAGCTGTGTTTGCGGTTCTTACGAAATATCCGGCATTCCGTAAGGCGCGCTGCCATGCATTTGAAATGGCCGCTTCATCATCAACGACAAGAATTCTTGTGACAGGCATATGTCTTCTCAATTATGAGGCGTCTGGTAGTTCTATATGAAATGATGTGCCTAGGCCGGTTCGAGATGTGAACTCAATCTTGCCCTCATGCAACTTGACTAAGGAGCTACACGTTGATAATCCAATACCCCACCCCCCAGTCTTCTTACTTGTGAATTGCTGAAAAATTTTTGGACGTGTTTCATCATCGATGCCTGGGCCATTATCAATAACATTAAGGATATGAACATCATTCGATTTTGATAGAGTTACTTTTATCTCCTTTGTTTCACCTCCGTTATGTGCCTCAAGCGCATCAAGCGCATTTTGCACTAAGTTCGCGAGCAGGGTTGTTACTGTCATTTTGTTAATTCTTGCTTGCTGTGTTCGAGGTAATTGCAGGACTAGGTTTACTCCAGCACTATTGCACCTTGGCCGCAGCAATATCTCACATTGTTCGCGAACGAACTTCGCCAAGTCTGTAGTTTCAATAGCCTCAGGGCTGCCAGTCGAAATTGCTGCAATAGCTCGAATATTGCTATCGATCCTCGTAACATTCTCATCAATACTTTTCTGTGCTTCTCCGATGTCTTCATCATCTATGTTGAGCTGTTGCAGGCGGTCACGAATGTTTTCTGCTTCAGCTCGGATGGCTTGGAGTGGCTGTCGCAATTCATGCGCAAGACCCATTGACATTATGCTCAACGTCTGAAAACGACCACGTTCGAGTTCTCGTGCCTGTTCCCGTGCCTGCTGTTCTCTGCTTTCTTTCCAACGAGGCTCTGTTACCTCAGTTTTAATATTGCCCTCCAGAAACTCAAGCTGCTCGCGGAGGAAGCGAAGCATAGACTGAACAGTTTCCCCTTCTAAAAATGTTTCACGACTAGTCGTGTGGCGTATGTCTGGATTTTTCCTTCGATACGTACTAATAAATCCAAAGAGATGAGAAGGGACAATGTGGGCATGCCCAGCACGTTTGGCCTTCTTTTCAGCTACCCCTAACCAATCATACGTTCGACCAAATGGCTCTACTCTGAAGCCATCGCGGTATAGGCGCACTCCGGGAAATAATCCCTTTCTTTCAGTTTTATTAGGCCTTTTCAAGAAATAATGTAATCGACCTTCTAGTCCCCGGAGTTCCTTTGCTGCTGCAACTGATGTGGTAGTAGAAGTTTCCTTCTTTGTTTTCAAAGATGGAGCAACTATAGTCCTCTTCACCTTTCCGACATTCTCAATCTTGAAGTAAAGTTTAATGTCAGGTCTCATTACAGGTGGCGGTGTTATTAATCCAGTTAACTCAAGCGAACTTGGAATCTGGAGATCAATTTCAAAGTCACTAGGAGGATTGAAGGGATCAAGAAGATCAGCTAATGATCGGTGTAAAGCTTCTATGCGCGCCTTTGTCCACTGCATACGCAGCCGCGAAATACGCAAAAATGTACCGCTATCTACATCGGCTAGTTCTGTCGCAAGTCGATAAGTTAAAGGGAATTTAATGTCGCTGAATTTGCTTTTTCGATTGTCGAAGGCATCCCAATTAATATCAACACATAGAGATTCCTTAGAGCCTTGAGATTTAGTAATAACCAATAATTCATGTCCGAGTTTGTCAGCGGCAAACCTGCCTATCCCTTTTTCTCCGGTTGGTACTCTCGGAGATGTATTAACCTCATTGGGTCTTTCACTATAACCCGCAAACATAAATATCCGCTTCAAGCTGTCGATAGTCATCCCGCTGCCATTATCACGGATAGTAATTTCGCCCGGTTCATGCTTCGATTGAGCTTGAATAGTAATTACAACGCGAGTCGCGCCGGCATCATAAGCATTCTTTACAAACTCAATGATGGCCAACTCTTCAGTGCTAATGAGTTCGCGGCCGATCAGGCGCTGTATGTAGGCTGATGCTTCGAACCCTAGTTGCTCATTTTGTTTGCTCATCTCTTCTTCAGCACTATTAGGGATTCTCTAAGGAAATGATTGCCTTGAAGTCGTCTTTTTAGAGATCGTGCCGAAAGCACTCTCTCAACAGTAAAGCCTACTGATTCAGCTATGACCGCAAGGCCTATATCTGTCGGAATAAGGTAGGCATCCCCTGAACGCCCATGCAAGGAATTGCCAACCACGAAGACTACATATCCCCCGCGTCGTACACATCGATAATATTCCTCAAGCGATAACCACAAATCAGAGAAATATCCGATTACTAGACGTGAGCGCCACTTATGATCTGACGCTTGGATTCGCTCAAGCATCGGCCAAAGTAGCTTGTGGAGTTTGCCGCTGTGAAGTTGTTGCGTAAACTCAGTAGAAGGAACTGGGAAACTCGCTGTTGGATGGCTGCGAAATGTTGTCTTACGTAATTGCAAGAATTCATTGCCATCCCTTATGAAACCCAATAGCCACAATTCGAGCTTATAAACCTCGCTGTAGTCTATATTATTAGGGTAAGGAGGCGATGTTAGAATAAGATCGAATGTGCCTGAGCTTAGACCAAATCTTGATGGTAACCTACCATCACCAAAAAGCACTGTAGGATGGAGGCTTGAAGGTAATAGTCCTTGGAAAAAAGTTGCATCAGACCCTATTTGAGACCATCGACCGCGCAAAGCGGGTGCAAGAAGTATTGGCGATTTATCAACGATGCGTAAAGCACGACCGTCTTTCCTGACTTTGCTAACAGGCTCTATAGTAGCAGCAAGCCCTAAGAGTAGACCATTACGTGTTGCCTCATCCTTAACTCTCAGAATAGCATTCCGCACATCGACGATTCTTCTCGCCACTTGCCTAGACATGCAGCGGCCTTCTGTCAGGCTGGATAGCGGCGGAATCGGCAAATCATTGGGTGTTGGTCTGTTGAGAATTCGATCACCCGTAAGTTTTAGTTTATTGCTATCAATATCTCTCCAGCTAGCTTTTGTCTTAGCAACGAAGGCAGTGAATGGATTGCATTCAATACCTGTCGTCGAGATTTTATACCCCTGCTTATTTAATTCCTGTGCAGCTATTAGTGTAGTCCCAACACCACAGAAAGGATCAAGCAATCTAAAGTTAGTTCCAACTTGTGGTGTAAGCTGCTCAATAACAGTCTTAAGTAGGTCTGCGGAAAAGCTCTCTTTGTATGGAAACCACCTATGAACTGGTAGCTTTGCATTTCCGTTTGCCGTTACAAGTCGGCTGAACGACTCATCCACCGCAAAAGGCAGTTGACGTTCAAGGCGACGAAAAGTTTTCAGTTCTGGCAAGTCTTGGTCTTCAATCATCAGGTTTGTACGAGCGACCTAACTAGAGTGGAAAGTAAACGTATGTTAAAGCAGTTGAATGTTTGGTCTTACTGTCAGTAAAGCTCAATATGTCGAGTCAGCTTGAGTTACGTACTTTTTTATCTTTGGGTGTTTTTGTTTGCCCTATCTTTAATCGCTTTTTTGGCCTCCCTGGTTTTCTATTTTCGACCAACTTAAGATCGTCTTCATCTATCGCATAAGACCGACCAATTTTTTGTGCCGGCAGGCGACCTTCCCAAATAAAGGTTTGAATGCGGGGCACTGTAATGCCAAGACGAACGGCTACTTCAGTAGTACTTAACAGCTTTCCCATATCTGACATCATATTCCCACAATAAACTATTTGTAAATGGAAAGATTTTATGTTGACCAAGTCTGTTCAAAAGTAAATGCTCATCCCTAAAGATGAGCTTAAGCTTCTCTTCTTGCAATAAGACTCAACCTAAAGCCGTTTACTTTAAGGTTTAGAATATATGTGGAATTAATTGAAAAATAGAGAATTGTAAGCAGGTATGAAAGCGGGTAAATAACTTACGGGGAGATTATGTCTCCCCGTAAGTTATTGATTAAATTGATGAGCCGAGCAGGACTCGAACCTGCGACCCAGTGGTTAAAAGCCACTTGCTCTACCGACTGAGCTATCGGCCCAAAGTGGAGAGTGCATGTGCGCGTGTGTGTCCGCGGCCAGGTGCGGATCAACTCGTCGGATGAGTTGCGTTGAAGGCTGATTCTTGCAACGTCCACGCGTGGGAATCATTTTACATACGTTGTTGGTGGCGGGCAAGCCTGTCGCCCGTTATTGTGTTTTGAGCCACGCATCGAGGGCGGAGCCGGGGTTGAGAATCGTCTGGTCGCGCTCGGGGCCGGTGGAGACGAGGCCGATTTCAACTTCCATCGCGCGCGCGAGATATTCGACGTAGGCGCGCGCGTTCGGGGGAAGTTGTCCCATCTCGGTGATGCCTTCGGTGGAGGTGTTCCAGCCGGGAAGCGTTTCGTAGACGGATTCGACACGGCGCAAGTCCTGCGAGACGGCGGGGAAGGATTCAACCGCGCGTCCGTCGAGGCGGTAGCCGGTACAGACCTTGATCTGGTCGAGCGCGTCGAGCACGTCGAGTTTGGTGAGCGCGACGGAGGTGAAGCCGTTGATCTCGGCGGCGTAGCGCGTGGCAAAGGCGTCGAACCAGCCGCAGCGGCGCGGGCGACCCGTGGACGCGCCGTACTCGCGTCCGCGCTCGCGGATCAGTTGTCCGATTTCCGCTTCGCCTTCGAGCATCTCGGTCGGGAAGGGGCCTTCGCCGACGCGGGTCGTGTAGGTGCGGACGATGCCGAGCACGCCCGTGATGCGATGGGGCGCGAGTCCCGTCCCGACGCTTGCGCCGCCGGCCGTCGTGTTTGAAGAGGTGACGAAGGGGTAGGTGCCGTGATCCACGTCGAGCAGTGTGGCCTGCGCGCCTTCGATCAAGATCGAGCGGCCGTCGCGCGCGGCGCGGTTCAGGAAATGCGTCGTGTCGGCGATGAAGGGCGCGAGGCGTTCGACGAGCCGCGTCGTCTCCGCGAAGACCTCTTCTACGTCTAAGGGCTGCCCGCCGTAGGCCTGGATGATGCGGTTGGCGTCTTCCAGATTGCGTTCGATGCGGGCGCGCAACACTTCGGGCACGAGCGCGTCGGCCACGCGGATGCCGCGCCGCCCCGCCTTGTCTTCGTAGGCGGGGCCGATGCCGCGCAGCGTCGTGCCGACTTTTTCGTTGCCGAGCCGTTCCTCGCTCGTGTGGTCGAGCGCGCGGTGGTAGGGGAGAATCAAATGCGCGCGCGAACTGACGAGGACGCGCGCGGGCGTGACCTCCAGGCCTTGCGCGGCGAGGCGGTCGGCCTCTTCGAAGAAGGCTTTCGGGTCGATGACCATCCCGTTGCCGAGCACGCAGGTTTTGCCGGGGTGGATGATGCCGGAAGGGATCAGGTGCAGGACGAATGCGCGCTCGCCGACGTAGACGGAGTGGCCGGCGTTGTGCCCGCCCTGGTAGCGCGAGACGATGTCGAAGCGTTCGGCGAGCAGATCGACGATCTTGCCCTTGCCCTCATCGCCCCACTGTGCGCCGATGACAACGATAACTTTTGACATGATGATTCAGTGATGGGTGATAGGTGATAGGTGATAAGAGAAAACTGATGGGTCTTTCTTATCACCTATCACTTATCACCCATCACTCTCTTCAACTGGCTCTTTCCAGCTTGATCGGTTTTTCGATGAAGTAGAAACTGCATTGGCCGCGCACTTCATCGAGGTCGCGACGTTCGATGGGGAACAGGCGGCATTGATTGGGGCGGTCTTCGTAGATGCCGCAGGTGGACGTGCCATCCGAGTGCTTCTTGAGGAAGGGGCATTTGAAGAGTATTTCGCAGCACGCCCCGCAACGGTTGCAGTCGCCGCGCCGGAGCGCGAGCGCATCGATCACCTCCTGCTTGCGGAAGTTTGCGCTGACGAAACGGCGCAACTTGCCTTGCGCCTGCCGGGCGCGAAAGCGCGCGTCCTCGACGGCGCGCAGACGCTTCGCCGCCGTCAATCGTTCCTCCAGTAAGCGTCGCTTGCTGTTCTTCTGGGAACGACTCGCGCTTTTCAAGCGGCTGTTGGTGGTGGTTTGTTTCATCGAGCGTCCGGGAGTCGCGCGTTGCGGAAGGTAAACGCCCGCCGGCGCGCGTAAACAATCAAAAGACTGTTTGACGACAACCACAGAAACGGCGCGAGACGTGCTGTCAATGCCGCCCCGCGCCCGTTTCCGCGACGATAAAACTTAGGCATTCGCCGCGCCCGTGCCGGCGTTGACGTGCTTGTCGATCATGCGCGAGATGGCTTCCTTGCTCGTCGCGCCCACCACGCGTTCTTCCTCTTTGCCGTTCTTGAACAGGATCAACGTCGGGATGCCCTTGATGCCGTACTTCTGCGGCACGTTCGGGTTCTCATCGACATTCAACTTGACGACGCGCGCGTTCTCCGCGTATTTCTCCGCCACCTGCGCCACCGTCGGCGCGATCATCCGGCAGGGCGCGCACCATGCCGCCCAAAAATCCACGAGCACGGGACGATCCGACTGTAAAACTTCCGCGTCAAAATTGGCGTCGCTGACATCGTTGACAAATTCGCTTTCGCTCATACGGTACATCTCCTTCTTCTTACTTGTAATGGCGCGAGCCGGATGATTGCCCAAACCTCTCGCGTTTCAATGTTTTCTCTCTGCTAAAAACAATCGGCTCCCCGAATCTTACCCGCGCGGCGTCACATGCGCGTCACGGCGCGGTAAACCTCGACGTACTTGCGCGCGGCCGCGTCCCAGGAGTGGTCGGCGCGCATCCCGTTCAGTTGAATCCGCTGCCAGAGTTCTTTGTCGGCGTAGGCGAACAATGCTTCGTAGATGCTGCCGAGCATGGCCTGCGCCGAATATTCGCCGAACTTGAAGCCGTTGCCCGTTCGGCGCGCACGATCAACCTGCTCCACCGTGTCGTCCAAACCGCCGGTCGCGCGCACGACGGGCACCGTGCCGTAGCGCATGCTGTACATCTGGTTCAAACCGCACGGCTCGTAGAGCGATGGCATGAGAAAGATGTCCGCGCCCGCCTCGATCTGGTGCGCGAGCGGTTCGCCCGCGTAGCCCTTGAAAATTCCGACGCGATGCGGCGCGTGGTCGCGAAACGACTGCAAAAAGTCTTCGTACTCCCGCGCGCCCGCGCCGAGTGCGATGAAGAACGCGCCCGTCTCAAGGATGGCGGGGGCGGCCTCGCGAATCAGATCGTAGCCCTTCTGCGCGACGAGCCGCGAGATGATCGCGATGACGGGTCGCTCGGCCTCTTCCGGCAAATCGAAGCGACGCAGCAAGTCGAGCTTGCATTCGCGCTTGCCCGTCAGGTCATAAGCGTCGAAGTGGGCGGCGATGTACGGGTCGGTCGCCGGGTTCCACGCGTCGTAATCAACGCCGTTCGTGACGCCGACGAGCCGGTCGCGCCGCATGCGCAGCAGCCAGTCGAGACCGGCGCCTTGTGCGGGCGTCTGTATCTCGAAAGAGTAACGGCGGCTGACGGTCGAGAGGGCGTCGGCGAGCATCAAGCCCGCCTTGAGCGCGGAGGCCGCGCCTTCCAGCAGAAAGGCGTCGTGAACTTCGCCCCAACCGAAACCGAAATAACCAAGCTCCTTCGGGTCGAACGCCCCCTGATAGGCCAGATTGTGGATGGAAAAGAGCGTGCGCGTCTGCCGGTAAAAATCGTCGTAGGCGCGACGGGCGCGAAGTTCCGCGACGGCGAACCCGCACGGCCAGTCGTTGCCGTGGACGACATCGGGCGGGCGGCCGAGTCGTTTCAAGAGCGCGAGCGCGGCGCGGCAGAAGAAGGCGTAGCGCGTGTGGTCGTCCGAGTAGCCGTAAACGTTCGGGCGCGCGAAGTATTCCGGGGCGTCGATGAGAAAGACCGGCGCGCCGATCGTCTCTTCACTCAGGAACACGCGGACGCGGCGGTTGCCGCCCGTCCATTCCACTTCCAGGTTATCAAAGAGCAACTCGCGGAGCAGGCCGCGATCCGTCTGCTGGTAGAGCGGCAGCACGAGGCTCGCGTCCGCCTCGCCCGTGCCGATGAGGGCTTTCGGGAGCGCGCCCGCCACATCGCCCAAGCCCCCCGTCTTAGCGAACGGCACCGCCTCCGACGATAAAATCGCGACGCGCAACACCCCATCACCCGACACTCCTCCCCGGCCGGAGCGTCCCCACAGTCTGAACTGCAAAGCTTAGGGGGCTATTTTACGCAACAGCCGTCGCAAGTGACAAGCCGGAAGAAAGTAAATCGTGAACCGTCAATCGTAAATAGAAGAAAACAGGGTCTTTCTATTCACGCTTGACGGTTCACGATTAACGGTTCGAGGCTTTCCTAGCTCTGCATCGAGGCGAGGAATTCGGCGTTTGACTTGGTCTTGCCCAGACGTTCGAGCACGACTTCCATCTGCTCGACGGGCGACAGCGGATTCAGGACGCGCCGCATCACCCAGATGCGCGCGAGGTCTTCCTTGCTGATGAGGAGTTCCTCTTTACGCGTGCCGGAGCGTTGGATGTCGATGGCGGGGAACAGTCGCTTATCGACGAGGCGACGGTCGAGGTGGATTTCGCAGTTGCCCGTGCCCTTGAACTCTTCGAAGATCACGTCGTCCATGCGCGAGCCGGTGTCGATCAAAGCGGTGGCGATGATCGTCAGGGAGCCGCCCTCTTCGATGTTGCGCGCCGCGCCGAAGAAACGCTTCGGGCGTTGCAGGGCGTTGGCGTCGATACCGCCGGAGAGAATCTTGCCCGAAGGCGGCACGACCGCGTTGTGCGCGCGCGCGAGGCGCGTCAGAGAGTCGAGCAGGATAACCACGTCGCGCTTGTGCTCGACGAGCCGCTTGGCCTTCTCGATCACCATGTCGGCGACCTGCACGTGGCGCGTCGGCGGTTCGTCGAACGTCGAAGAGATGACTTCGCCGTTGACGGAACGCTGCATGTCCGTGACTTCTTCCGGCCGCTCGTCGATGAGGAGCACGATCAGCGAAACTTCCGGGTGGTTTCTCGAAATCGAATTGGCGATGGTCTGGAGCATCATCGTCTTGCCCGTGCGCGGCGGCGCGACGATGAGGCCGCGCTGGCCTTTGCCGATAGGCGTGACGAGATCGATGACGCGCGCGGCGAGCACGTCGTTCTCGGTCTCCAACATCAGGCGCTCGTCCGGGTAGAGCGGGGTCAGGTTGTCGAAGAAAACTTTGTCGCGCGTTTCGCCGGGGGCTTCGAAGTTGATGGCCTCGACCTTGATGAGCGCGAAATAACGCTCGCCCTCTTTCGGCGGGCGAATCTGGCCGGAGACGGTGTCGCCGGTGCGCAAATCGAATTTGCGTATCTGCGAAGGCGAGACGTAGATGTCGTCGGGGCCGGGCAGGTAGTTGTATTCGGGAGCGCGCAGGAAGCCGAAGCCGTCGGGCAGGGTTTCCAGCACGCCCTCGGAGAAGATGAGTCCGCTCTTTTCGGTCTGCGCCGCGAGGACTTTGAAGATCAACTCCTGCTTGCGCATGCCGGTCGCGCCGGGGACATCCATATCTTTGGCGATCTGCGTCAGCTTCGAGATTGACATCTCCTTGAGCGTCGCCAGATTGAAGGCGTCGCCGCTGCCCGAAGGAATGAAATCCTTCTCCGCCACATCGTCCAGGGGAGTGTCGACGACGGCGGCGGCGACGGCGGTGGTGGTGGTCGCCGCCGTGCGGTTACCGTTCTCGCTGTTGCCGTTGGCCGTGGTGCCGGCGGTGGCGGCGTTGCTGCTGCTACTGCTGCTGGTTCGTGTGCGTGGTGTACGTTGTGACATTTCTCTTTTCTCTGTTGAGTGCGGCCGCCGTCCGTGTGTGTGCGTGAGCCGCCTGTTCTAACCAAGAGTTGTGTTCAACTCTTGTCATGTTGCTGTCAATGAGATTGAATTGCCGGCGGACTTGCAGGAGCCGCGTATGAATTAAATCCTTGAATGATGTCGGGAATGATGCCTCAGGTGCGCGAAGGCTTACGGCTCGGCGCAGGAGCGGCGATTTTCCGGCGGTTATGTGTGCGAGGTGGTTGGCGAATACTTGCGAACTTCTCGCATCCCGTAAAAGTTCAACGAATTATTTTGTGTGAGCTTTAGTTCTAACCGAAAGGTTAGATGCCGTCAAGCGTCCACGGGGTCGCCCCGGGGCGACAATTCGACTTTTCAATTGGGGGAGTGTGAGACGGTTATGGCCTCTTCGATGGCGCGCCAGACGCGTTCGCGCCCGTGTCCCGTGACGGCGGAGTAAGCGACGACTTCACCGCCGCCCGCTGTCGCGCCTAACATTTCCCGCGCGCGCCCGATATTTTTGCGCAACTCGTTTTGCGAGAGCTTGTCGGATTTCGTCGCAACCGTCAGGTGAGGCTTCGTATAAGCCATCAACCATTCACGCAGTTGCAAGTCCAATTTAGAGGGATCGTGACGCGAATCTACGATTTGAATTGATAACACAAGCGACTCGCGCTTGGCAAGGTAAGTCGTCACAATTTCGCCCCACGACTCGCGAATCGCGCGCGGCACGCGCGCGTAGCCGTAGCCGGGCAGGTCTACGAAATGGAAGCGGCGATTGATGAGGAAGAAGTTGAGCGCCTGCGTCCGGCCGGGCGTCGAGGAGGTGCGCGCCAAACCTTTGACGCCAAGCAGCGAGTTGATCAAACTCGACTTCCCGACGTTCGACCGGCCGAGAAACGCCACCTCCGGCACTCCCGCCCGCGGCCAGTCCTGCTCGCTGAACGAACTCTTGACGAATTCGGTGCTCGTAATCTTCATAGGTTTCAAGTTTCAAGTTTCAAGTTTCAAGTTTGGGACGAAGAAGCTCTATCCTCAGTCCTGAAACCTGAAACCTGAAACTTGAAACCGTCTTTTACTTTGTGGTCGCGCCGGATGCGGTTTGCGTCGGTTGCTCGTCGGCGGGAGCTTTGGGCGCGGCGGCGGCCGCGCGGCGCGCCGCCATGTTTTTCGACATCTCGCGCATCTTGGCGAGCCGCTCCTTCGCGTTCGGCGAGCGCATCACGAGTTGTTCGAGGTGCATCCACATCTGCGGGCCGAAGACCGCGCGCAGTTCTTCCATGAACGGCTCGAACTTGGCGTAGTAGAAGAAGTGTTCGCCGTTGGCGTCGCTGAACATCTTCTCGTCAATCGCGCCGTTGTTGACGAGCGAGGCGGCCATGTCCCAGTAAGACATCACCATGCGCAGGTAGGCGTTGTGCTCGCCCGTGGCGATGTTCATGATGTCCTGCAAACTCTCAGGATTGAAGGCGGCCAGCCAGGCGCGCGCCTTGCGCATCGTCTCTTCGCGGCGCAGATCGTAGAGTTTCAAGATCAGGTCTGCGTCTTCATATTTGCCCATGCGGAAATTTTCTCCTTAAGAGGTGGCGGGGAAGTGAGAAGGGATGAGGGCGGAGGGATGAGGGATGAATAAGTAAAGCACTCAAGCAATTGAATGCTTTTCTTATTCATCCCTCATCCCTCCGCCCTCATCCCTTAAGTTTAGTCTGCCATCGTCGGCGTGCTTTGCGAGGGCGGTTCGGTTGACCAGATGGGCGGTTGCGCCGTGTCCACGGTTGCGCCGTCGGTCGGGCAGGCGTCTTCGAGCGCGAGGGCGAGCACTTCGTCGATGGTCTCGACGAAATGGACGCTGATCGCGGCGCGCACCTCTTCCGGCACTTCGGCCAAGTCCTTCTCGTTCTCTTTCGGCAGGATCAAGGTGGTGACGCCGACGCGGTGCGCGGCGAGCATCTTCTCCTTGATGCCGCCGACGGGCAGCACCTTGCCGCGCAGCGTGATCTCGCCCGTCATCGCCACGTCTTTGCGGATGGGGACGCGCGTCAGGGCAGAGGCCATCGCGGTGGCGAGCGTGACGCCCGCCGAAGGGCCGTCTTTCGGGATCGCGCCTTCGGGAATGTGGACGTGCAGGTCGCGCTTGCGGATGTGGTCGAGACTGACGCCGATGCGTTCGGCGCGCGCCTTGATGCAGGTGAGCGCGGCCTGCGCCGACTCCTGCATGACCTCGCCGAGTTTGCCCGTGAGACGAACTCCGCCGCGCCCGTTCGTGAGCGTCGCCTCGATCTGCAAGACCTCGCCGCCGACCTCCGTCCACGCGAGTCCGAGCGCGAGTCCGATCTCGCTCTCGGTGGCCGCGACTTGTTGACGGAAGCGGATGGGGCCGAGCATCTCGCGCACGCGCTCCGGCGTGACGACATCCTTGAACTCCTCGCCCTTGTTCTCGCCCACGAGCTTGCGCGCCACCTTGCGACAGCACGAACCGATCTCGCGTTCGAGATTGCGCACGCCCGCCTCGCGCGTGTAGGAGCGGATGATTTCGAGCAAACCTTCGTCCGTGAACTCGACCTGATCGGCCTTCAGGCCGCTGCCTTCCGCCTGCTTGGCGACGAGATGGCGGCGCGCGATCTCCAGTTTCTCGCGCTCGGTGTAGCCGGAGAGACGCAGGATTTCCAGACGGTCTTGCAGCGCGGGCGGGATCGTGTGGAGCACGTTCGCCGTCGCGATGAAGAAGACTTTGGAGAGGTCGTATTCAACGTCGAGATAATGATCCTGAAACGAATTGTTTTGTTCCGGGTCTAACACTTCCAGCAAGGCCGAAGATGGGTCGCCGCGGAAGTCCGCGCCGAGTTTGTCCACCTCGTCGAGCAAGATGCAGGGATTGGTCGTGCCCGCCTTCTTCATCATCTGGATGATCTGGCCGGGCAGCGCGCCGATGTAGGTGCGGCGATGGCCGCGGATTTCGGCCTCGTCGCGCACGCCGCCTAAGCTAAGGCGCACGAACTTGCGGCCGGTCGCCCGCGCGATCGACTTGCCGAGGCTCGTCTTGCCCACGCCCGGCGGCCCGACGAAACAGAGAATCGAACCCTTCGGATTCTTGACGAGTTGGCGCACGGCCAGATGTTCGAGGATGCGATCCTTGATCTTCTCCAGCCCGTGGTGGTCTTCGTTCAAAATCTCTTCGGCCTTGTTGAGGTCTTTGATCTCTTTCGACTTGTGCTTCCAGGGCACGTTCAGGAGCCAGTCGATATAGGTGCGCGAGACCGTGCCCTCGGCGGACATCGGCGGCATGGCTTCGAGGCGGTGGAGTTCCTGCATGGCCTTCTCCTTGGCCTCGTCCGACATGCCCGCGTCTTCGATCTTCTTGCGCAAATCTTCGACCTCGGCCTTCTCGTCTTTGCGCCCGAGTTCCTTGTGAATGGCCTTGATCTGCTCGTTCAGGTAATACTCTTTCTGCGCCTTCTCCATCTGGCGTTTGACGCGCGCCTGAATCGTGCGGTCGAGTTGTCGCTTGTCAACTTCCGTCTCCAGGATTTCCACCAGACGCTGCATGCGCCCGTGGACGGAGAAGATTTCCAGCAAGCCCTGCTTGTCTTCGACCGCGATGCGCAACTGCGAGGCGAGCGCATCGGTCAGGTGCGAAGGGTCTTGGTTGCGCATGGCCTGTTGCAGCGCGTCGGTTTGCGCTTCGGGCGCGAGGCGCAGGTGCTGCTCGATGAGTTGGTGGATGCGTTGCGTCAGGGCTTCGATGCGCTGGCCGGATTCGAGCGCGGAGGGCGCGCGGCGCACGGTGGCCGTAAACGCGCCGTTGTCGTTATCCACCCGGATCGTCGTCGCGCGCTCGCGTCCCTCGACGACCACTTTCGTCTGCCCGTTGTCCAACTTCTGCGCTTGCAGGATGCGCGCGATCGTCCCGACGCCGTAAATCTCCGTGGGCGCGGGTTCGTCGATCGAGGCGTCGTGCTGCGTGGCGAGGAAGATGGTGCGGTCGGAGGCGAGCGCCTGTTCGAGCGCGCGAATCGAGCCGGGGCGACCGATCTTGAAGGCGACTTTCGTGAACGGGAAGATGACGACATCGCGGATCGGAACCATCGGATAGCTCACGATGTCTGAAGGAGTGCGGTCTGAATATTCTTCCATAAAACTGCTACTTCTTTCACCGGAAAACTGCTTAAACGTGAAGGGCGAGCCGCTTGTGGCCGCTCGCCCCATGTTGCGAACTAAACTGAATTGTAAACGATTTCGCCGAGCCGCGCCACCGGGCAAAATTCGGGCTTGGAATGTTGATTGACCTGAGGGGGGGAGGTACCTATACTGCTTTGGGCTGTTAGCTTGCTGGTCGGCTGCCTTCCTCATGCCGATCTGGTGTTCACTAACCGACACAGAATAAGGAACAACAAATGAAGAAGCGATTTCTTGCCACCCCTCCTCAGCGGTGGACATTCGCGTTTTTACTCCTCGCCTGCCTAACCTCAGTTCTCACTTCCGGCCAGAGTGATAAAGCCGCGCAGCCGCGATTGCCCGGCGGCAACTACACGGTCGCGTGTCGTGCTTTCATGGGACAAGGTTATGAATCCCTCCCGGTGCTCGTCACGCAGGTGACAAGCGTAACAGGTGGTGGGGTGGCGGTTAGAAACTTTTCCGTCGAGAACGCCAGCGGGCAGGCGGTCGAGTCTGTCCGCGTCAGGTGGTATTTGTCGCGCGCGGAAACTCCCGAAACGATCTTGAGCCAAGGGGAGACTCCTGTCGTGCGCATACCCGGCGGCGTCCAGCCGGGGACGGCGGCGCGCATCAGGTATCCCGTCATCTCTTTCGCAGCGGCCATTCGCCCCGCCTTGAAGACGCCAAACCTGAGCGGCGACTACCTGATCCAACTGGCGGTCAGCGAGGCGCGCTTCGCCGATGGTTCGATGCAAACTTTGGTGGCTGCCGACGGCAAGCTGTCGGCACGCGCGGAACTTCACTAAAGCGGCGCATCGCCCATCCGCGCAGACGTTTTGACCGGGACAACACTGCACGCAGGTGCTGGCGGGCGGTATCCCCATCGATTATAAGTGCGCGGACGCGACCAATGAATCCTGCACTAATGGCGGAGACGGGCAAACTTGCTCAAGCGGCATTTGCAGCAAGAAAACGGGCGGCGGTGAGATCGGTGTAGAAGAAGGCGGTTCATAACACAAGAGCGCACTGGATGAAATAATCCGGGTCGGTTGCCGGCAATTTGTCGGCAACCGACCCGTTTCTCGTTCAGCTCAATGTCTTCGCTTGCTCCGCAGACGCCTCCATCTTCCGGGGCTTGCCCCGTAGCGTCGAATGAATGTCGCCCGCCCACGTTTGTGAACTAAACCTCTCACCGTCAAACCTTCCGCGCGGTCGTGCTACCTGCCGGAATCAGGCGCGGGTTATTGTTCCGACTGTCCACGCAAAATCTCCTGAAGTTGTTTGACCCTCGTCGTCGTCACTCTAGCCAGACAAAAACTGTAGACCATCGGGTAGATCGAGCCGCCCTTGTTGCCGACGCTCTCGTAGTCGCACTGCGCGTCGCGAAACTTGAGCCACGCGAGTTGCGCGGCGCGCAGCCTGGCGCGCTCCGTCCCCACGGTCTCCCGCATGATCTGCCGGTAGACTTGGTTCAACTCGGCGTCGGCGCGGTCGCGCGCACGCGCGGCGCACACGTTCAATTCAAACTGCGTGTTCGAGCCGGGGCAGGGGTCTTCGCGGTCAAGGTCGTCCTGCTCATCCTGCGCCGCAGCGGCGGCGGCCGGAGTCGCCTGCGCGGCGGGCTGCGCCGCCTGTTGCGCCCGCACTTCTCCGGCGCCCGCACAAAAAAGTACGAGCAGGAGTGCGAACACTCCTGCTCCGAATTTCTTCGACATCAATAGAGATTCCTTTCGCTCGGGCGGGGAGGCGCGGCGAACTTCCGGCGCGCTCGCTCAGGCGGCCGCGTCGTCCACGCCCGTCAGGGCTTCGCCCGGCACGGCGCGACGGCGTTCGACCATCTCGCTCGTGATGACGAACTCCTTGATGCGCTTCTGCGAGGGCAGCGTGTACATCGAGTCGAGCAGCAACTCCTCCAGGATCATCATCAGGCCGCGCGCGCCCACCTTGCGTTCCACGGCCTGGCGCGCGATGGCCTTGAGCGCGTCGTCCGTGAAGCGCAGTTTGACGTTGTCGTACTCGAACTTCTTCTGATACTGCTTGATGAGCGCGTTCTTCGGCTCGGTGAGAATCCGCATGAGGGCTTCCTCGTCGAGTTCGTTGAGGACTCCGAGCACGGGGAGGCGACCGACGAATTCGGGGATCAAGCCGTAGCGCACCAGGTCTTCCGGCTGCGCCGTCGCCATCGCTTCGGCATAACGCTCTTTGCTGTCTTTGATCTCGGCGCGGAAGCCGAACGACTTGTTGCGCATGCGCCGCTCGATCACTTTCTCCAGCCCGACGAACGCGCCGCCGCAGATGAAGAGGATGTTCGTGGTGTCGATCGGGAAGAACTCCTGGTGCGGGTGCTTCCGGCCGCCCTGCGGCGGAACGTTGGCGACCGTGCCCTCCAGAATCTTCAACAGGGCTTGCTGCACGCCCTCGCCCGACACGTCGCGCGTGATCGAGGGGTTCTCGTCCTTGCGGCAAATCTTGTCCACTTCGTCGATGTAGATGATGCCCTGCTGCGCGCGCTCCACGTCGCCGTTGGCGGCCTGCAACAGTTTGAGGATGATGTTCTCCACGTCTTCGCCGACGTAGCCCGCTTCCGTCAAGGTCGTCGCATCGACGATGGTGAAGGGAACGGAGAGCATGCGCGCGAGAGTTTGCGCGAGCAGGGTCTTGCCCGTGCCGGTCGGCCCCATCAGGAGGATGTTCGACTTCTGAATCTCCACGTCCGAACGGCGACGCGCGATCTCGATGCGCTTGTAGTGTTGATAGACGGCGACGGCGAGACGCTTCTTCGTTTCGTCCTGCCCGATGACATACTCGTCTAAGAAATTTTTGATCTCGGAAGGCTTCGGGAGCGGCGGTCGGGTGGCGACGGCCTCGGCCTGCTGGTCGTCGGTGATGATCTCGTTGCAGATGTCAATACACTCGTTACAGATGTAGACCGTGGGGCCAGCAATGAGCTTCTTCACTTCGTTCTGCGACTTGCCGCAAAACGAACAGCGCAACGTGTCATCGGTTCGACGTACCATAGGCTTTAGGGGACTCCGTGCTTTTGAGGTTCAATCCAACTTCGGCTTGTCAAGCGACTTAAAACGGGCGGGCTGCTTTACTCTCTCTCGTGTCCGATTGCTGCCCGTGCGCGGCGATAGCGTTGTTGGGTCGCGTCGCCTGAGCGGCTGCCGGGGAACTACTGTAGCATAAAATGACCGGCGCGTTGATCTTTCAATCAAACGCGCCGGTCAAAATTTTTACTCGCGGTGTGTGATCACTTCGTCGAGCAGCCCGTACTCTTTGGCCTGCACGGCGGACATGATGCGGTCACGCTCCACGTCGCGCTCGATCTGTTCGTAAGATTGGCCGGAGTGCTTGGCGAGAATGTTCGAGGTCAATTCGCGCATGCGGATGATCTCCTCGGCCATGATGCGGATGTCCGTGGCCTGACCCTCCGCGCCGCCCGACGGCTGGTGAATCAGGATACGCGAGTTCGGCAGCGCGAAGCGTTTGCCTTTCGCGCCCGCCGCCAGCAGGAGCGCGGCCATCGAAGCGCACTGCCCGACGCAGAGCGTCGAAACGTCGGCGCGGATAAACTGCATCGTGTCGTAGATCGCCATGCCCGCCGTGATCGAACCGCCCGGCGAGTTGATGTAGAGCGAGATGTCTTTCTCCGGGTCTTCCGCTTCGAGGAAGATCAGTTGCGCGACGATTAAGTTCGCGATCTGATCATCGATCGGCGTCGAGATGAAGATGATGTTGTCTTTGAGCAGGCGCGAGTAGATGTCGAAGGCGCGTTCGCCCCGCGACGTTTGCTCGACCACCATTGGGACTAAAGCCATAAACTTGAAACTCCAAACTCCGAAACCTATGCCAAGTTAAAAATTCAACGCCCGACTCGTTCGCTGCTAAGAGCCTGGCGCCGCGCCGGACTGAGCCTCGTCGCCCTCGTCGCCGGTCTCATCCGTTTGCTCGCTGTTAACGGCGGCGGGCGGCGCGTCTTCACGCCATTCCTCTTCGCTCACGCGCGCGTTTTCGATGAGCAGATCGAGCGCCTTACGATGGCGCAATCTGTCGGCGATGCTACGTTCGCCTCCCTGCTTTGTCAAGGCAGCGCGCACCTGCTCTACGGACTGGCGCGCGCCCTCGGCGATCACTTCGATCTCGCGCTCGATCTCCGCGTCGGTCGGCTCGATCTCTTCGGCGTCGGCGATGCGTTCGAGCAGGATCGAGCCGCGCAAATCCTCCGTCGCCTGCGCCTCCAACATGCCCTGCAAATTCTCCCAGTCCAACTCCTGCTGACGCGGATCCATCCCGCGCTGCATCATGTCGCGCACGGTCGATTCGAGGAGCCTGCGCGCCTGGCTCTTGACGAGCGATTCGGGCACCTCAAACTCGTGCGCCTCGATCAGTTTGCCCATCACCTCGTCGCGCAGGCGGTGTTCCGCTTCGAGGCGCGCGCGATCCGTCAAGTTCTCGCGCAACTTCGCGCGCAGAGTTTCGAGCGAATCGATCTCTTCGCCGAACGTCTTCGCCCACTCGTCGTCAACCTCCGGCATCTCCTTGCGGCGGACGGCCGTCACGGTCGCCGTATATTCGATCTCTTTGCCGGCTAGTCCCGGCGAGGAAAACTCCGCGGGGTATTTCACGACGAAAGTTTTCACGTCGTCGGGCTTCGTGCCCATGAGTTGTTCGTTGAAGTCCGCGAGCACGCCCTCGCCGCCGAGCACCACTTCCACGTCTTCGGCCTTGATGTCCTCATCCGAAGGCGGATCGAGGTAGCGGCCGGTGAAGTTGACCGTCACCGTGTCGCCCTCGCCGGCCGCGCGATCCTCGACGGGTTGGAGCGAGGCCGACTGTTCGCGCAAATTCTCGATCATCGCCGCGACCGTCTCATCCGTCACGGGACGTGTGCGCCGCCCGACTTCCAATCCCCTGTACTCGCCGAGCGCGACTTCGGGCAGCACCTCGACGTGCGCGTGAATGGATAACGGCTGCTCGCCGAGTTTTTCCAGGGCCTCGTTGTTGTCGAGATGGATGTCCGGCTCGCCGATGACGTTCAGCGCGCTCTCGGTGATCGCCTCGTTGATGGCCTGCGGCACGAGGTTCTGCACCACCTCGCCGCGAATCTCATTCTTGAATCGCTGGCGCACGACGGCGGCAGGCGCGCGCCCCTTGCGAAAGCCGGGCACATTGACGGCCGCCGCATAGCGTTCCGTCACGCGTTCGAGTTCGGCGCGCACGTCCGCGGCATCAACCTCGATCTTGAGTTCTTTGCGGGTCGGGGAAACGTCAACCACTTCAGTCTTCATAAACATAAAACCCGCGCGTGGCCTCTGGTCGGGTGGCTCAACCGTGCGGGCGTCCTTCCTCTACAAAATTACGAAATTACGTTGTGCAAAATCAGTCCAAACGTTTAATGCGAAAGGGGGGACTCGAACCCCCACCCCTTGCGGGACTAGGGCCTAAACCTAGCGCGTCTGCCGATTCCGCCACTTTCGCATAATTTAATACCGACAGGCTTCACTGAAATTTAATTAGCGCGCCGATTTGCGCCCTTACCTGCGTGATTATCCGTTAACGCATGACAGTTGGGACATAACAATTGTAAATTCCGAAACCTGTTATCGAAACGATCTCCGTTTACGTGATGAAGCTCTATCGGAATAGGCTCACCTAGCCAGTCTTCTTGTCCGCATCGTTCACAACACCTTTGCTTTAAACCATCTTCAAGCAATTTTAACTTGAGTCTATGACTGCTGATAAAACTGCCTCTATGCAGATAAGCTTCTGCACCTTTCCGCGTAGGGCAAGATTTATAACCTTTGCCACCCATATTGCCCGAATAGCTCAAGCCCATCTTGCCTAAATAACCCTCAAGCGTTAGTGGCTTACAGCGAAGCTCGCGGCACATAAAGGCTTTGGGACGACGCATTGTGATCCAATGCTCTATCTCATCACGTCGAGCGAGAATATCATTCCTCATAGTCGTTAATCACTTCCCACGCAAGCCAGTTAAGTTAATGGATAGAGTCGCGAATGTCTAGCGGACGAACTTTCGACGGCGATGCGCGTGCGGGCGCGGCGGCGGGGCGTGTTGTGGCAAACTTGCCGCGGCGGGTAAACTCGCGCGAGGTCATGCGAGAGCGCGGGCGCGAATGAGCGCACGGGGAGGGCGCACAGTGGAGAAAATTTCTTACCTCGGGTTGCCGAACTGTTACAAACTGTCGAACGACGCGGTCGAAGTCGTGGTCACGAGCGACGTGGGGCCGCGCATCCTTCGTTACGCTTTTCGCGGCGCGGAAAATATTCTCGGCGAAACGCCCGGCGCGACGCTCTCGACCGAACTCGGCGACTTCAAACCGTGGGGCGGGCATCGCCTCTGGGTCGCGCCCGAAGCCAAGCCGCGCAGCTACGCGCCCGACAACGCGCCGCTCGCCGTCTCGCCGGAAGGCGAGCGCGCGATTCGTTTGACCGCGCCGGTCGAGGCGGCCACCGGCATCGAGAAGGAGATGCGTATTGCGCTCGACGAAGCGGGCAGCGGGTTGCTAGTCAGTCACAAGGTCACGAATCGAAACCTCTGGGCGATCGACGCCGCGCCGTGGGCGCTCACCATCATGCGCGGCGGCGGCACGGCCATCTTCCCGCAGGAGCCTTACATTTCGTGGGACGATTATTTGCTGCCCGCCCGCCCGCTCGTCCTCTGGCATTACACGAACCTCGCGGACGCGCGCTGGTCGATCGGCAAAAAGTTTATCCGCCTCACCACGGACGCGGGCGCGCCCCACCCGCAGAAAGTCGGCCTGCTGAACAAGCAGGGCTGGGCTGCTTACCAACACGGCGCGACCCTCTTCGTCAAACGTTTCCCCTACGCGGAAGGCGCGACCTACCCGGACTACGGCTGCAACTGCGAAACCTACACGGCGGGCGACTTCATCGAGGTCGAATCGCTCGCGCCGCTCGGGCGTCTCGAACCCGGCGCGGCCGCCACGCACGAGGAGCGTTGGACGTTGTTCGGAGAGGTGGAGGCGGGCGCGTCGGAGGACGAACTTGAAACCATCATCAGCCCGCTCGTCGCGGCTTGAACGGCGTTGCGGGGCTGACTAGTTCGACGCCGTTGCGGCGCGGACTACTTCGTCGGCTTCCAGACAAAATTTCCGGTCTTATCTATGTAGCCCTGTTTGCCTGTGAGCCAGACGCGCGCGAGGCCGCCATTGAAGTTGTGCGCGTTGTCAAACTGCGGGCGGACGGCTACCGCCCCGTTGCGGTTGATGAAGCCGAACCTGCCGCCGATCTTGACGAGCGCGAGTCCTTCGCTGAAGCCGCCCGTCCAATCGTATTGCGGCGCGATGACGGCGAGCGCGGCGCGGTCGAGATAGCCGAAGCGGTTGTTGACGATGATGGGCGCGAGTCCGTCCACGAACGCGCCGACGTAACCGGCCTGCGGCCGGATGATCGTCTCGCCGCGCTTGTTGATGCACGCATAGCGGCCGCCGATGGCGACGGCCGCCAGCCCCTCGGAGAAGTTGTAGGCGTTATTGTACTGCGCCGCGATGACGAGACGGCCGGAGCGGTCGATGTAGCCGTGCTTGTTGTCGATGACGACGGCCGCCAGGCCTTCGGAAAAATTCGCCGCCTTGTCGAATTGCGGCTTGACGATCATGCGGCCGCGTTTGTCGATGAACCCGTACTTGCCTTCGACCATCACGAGCGCGAGTCCTTCGCTGAAGCCGCGCGCCGCGTCGTACTGCGGGTTGATGACGAGTTTGCCCGTGCGGTCTATGAAGCCGAAGCGCGGCGGCTGGCTGCCGGTCTGAACGGGCGCGAGTCCTTCGGAGAACAGACCGGCGAGGTCAACTTGTTGCAGGTTGACGACCATCTTTCCGCTCCGGTCGATCAGGCCGCGCGCGCCGCCCGCTTTGACGTAAGCCAAACCTTCCGTGAATTCCCAAGCCACATCGTACTGCGGCCGGACGACGAGTTTGCCCGCGCGATCAATGTAGCCCCACTTGCCGTCCTGCCGGACAGGGAACAACGACGCCGCCTCACGCCTGCGCTCCTGCGCCGCTCCTACGACGGCGCCGCCGCACAATGCGAGGAGCCACAGGCAGAGAAGGGCAACGCGCTTCGTCGTGGTCGCGCGCGAAGCTGAGTTGGAAACAATTGAGGGCTGGAGTTTGCGTTGAACGTGTAGGGGATGGCTTGTCGGCAAAGTGGGTCGTGATCCTCGCGGCTCTGGAAAATTTAGCTGGCGCGTCGGCGGCGCGCCCCCGGCGCGGGAGAGTTCGGCGAGGTCAACTTGTCAGGCCGACCGGGTCAACGCCTTTACGCAGCGTAAGATATTATCGCCTTCAGTCGCGCGTCAAGGCGAACCCGGCGAGTCGCGCGCGTATCTCGTCGCGCACGCGGCGGAAGACGGCGAGCCGCGCCTCCCGGTCGCCTGCGGCCGCGGCCGGGTCGTCGAAACTCCAATGGATGCGCCGCGTCGCGGCCGGAAAAAACGGGCACTGCTCGCGCGCGTTGTCGCAGACCGTGATGACGACATCGAACGCCCGCCCCGCAAACTCCTCGATTGATTTCGACCGTTGGCCTGAGATGTCGATGCCCGCCTCGCGCATCGCCTCCACGGCTTCCGGCCGGACGCGGCTCGGACTCACGCCCGCGCTCGAAACTTCAAAACGCTCGCCGCCGTCGTGCCTGAGCAGACCCTCCGCCATCTGGCTGCGCGCCGAGTTGCCCGTACACAAAATCAAGACGCGTCTCCGCTCCTCACTCATCCGTCACGCTTCCTTTCAGTTTCGTGCCCGCCCTCGCCGTGCGGAACGACGACGGCCGCCGCCTCCGGCAGCGCAGGGACGAGCCAGCGAAAGAGCGCGGTGGCGGCCGCCGCGCCCGCGAGTTGCGCGATGATGAAGGCGGGCGCGTCCGCCGTGCGAATCCCCGCGAAGGTGTCCGTCGCCGTGCGCGCGAGCGTTACGGCCGGATTCGCAAACGAGGTTGAAGACGTGAACCAGCAAGCCGCCGTGACGTAGGCGGCGACGGCGAAGGGCGCGGCCGCCGAACGCGTGCGCGCGCAGCCCCAGATGACGGACAGCAAACCGAACGTCGCCACGGCCTCCGCGAACACCTGCGCGCCGCCCTCGCGCGCGTGGCGCGACGCCGCGAACAGAGGCTCTCCGAACATCACGTGAGCCGCCGCGACGCCCGCGAACGCCCCCATGATCTGCGCCCCGAGATACGCGGGCGCGTCGCGCCACGCGAGTCCGCCCTGCGAGGCGTCGGCGAGTGTCACGGCCGGATTGAAGTGCGCGCCGGAGATATGGCCGAAGGTTAAGATGAGCGCGGCGAGGGCAGCCCCGGTCGCCAGCGTGTTCGCCAGGAGCGCGACGGCGACGTTGCCGCCCGCGAGGCGTTCGCCCATGATCCCTGAGCCGACAACGGCCGCCAGCAGCAACGCCGTGCCGCACGCTTCGGCCGTCATGCGCCGCGCGAGGGTCGGCTGCCCGTTCTGCTTATTCGTCAATCGACGCGTTTCCTTCCGGCGTCACACAACGCTTCCGCTCCGCCTCAGACAACGACGGAATAATTATAGGAGCGCAAAGCTCGCTCACCTCCCGCACGGTTACGGCCGCGCGCGGGCGTGCGAGCGAGAACCCGCCGCCCCTACAATTCTGCCCAACCATGTTCACGCTTCAACGCGAGATCGTCGTCGGCGCGGCCGTCGCGCAGCACGTGGAGACTTCCGCCGCGTTTACCGACGCCGCCGTCGCACCCACTGCCGTCGCCTCCGCTGACGCCGTCACGTCCGCTGAGGCCGTCACGTCCGCTGAGGTCGTCGTCGCCTCCGGCGTGCAGCACGTCGTCGAAGCGGGCAAGTTGTCTTCGAGGACGACGAAGGCTTCCCACTCGTTGCCGTCGGGGTCGCGCACCCAAGTCTTGTTCTGCAAGGCGTAACAGCAGTTGGTCTCGATCTCGTCGCGCGTGTCGAGTCCGGCGTCGAGCCAGTTGCGGCGCATCGAGAGCACGTCCTCGGTCGTCGCCAGTTGCAGCCCCAGGTGCGAGAGCGCGCCGCGCTCCGTGAAGGGCGTTTCATTCAAAGTTAAATTGAGCGGCGGGTTCTGCACGTCGAACTTGGCGTAACCGGGACGCACCTTCGACGGTTCCAACCCCAACATCCGCCGGTAAAACTCCAGGCTACGCTCGACGCTCCGCACGTTCAGCGCGAGATGCGCCTTGAGCGCGCGCACCGTCCTCCCTGTTTGCTGATCCATTTTTGCCACTTCCTTTTTCGTCATGATATATTCGCTTCGGCGAATGTGAGCGCATCATACGTGCGGCCGACATATATGTCAAGACGTATTTGAGTTTCGAGTTTCGAGTTTCAAGTTTCAAGTTTCAAGTCTGAAGGGTTTCAACTCGGAACTTGGAACCCGAACTGTCAGTCCTGAAATTTGAAATTTGAAACTTGAAACCTGAAACTTGAAACTTTGATTCCTGCGGGAGGCGGATGTTTATGGGGAAGACGGGCGGGGCGTTCGATATGGAGCGGTTCTTCAAGGCGTTGGCGGATCGCACGCGGCTGCGTTTGTTGAATCTGATCGGCGGCGACGAGGTGTGCGTCTGTTTCTTCGTCGAGGTGTTGGGGACGAACCAGCCGAAAATCTCGCGCCATCTCGCTTACCTGCGCCGCGCCGGGGTGGTGGCGGCGCGCCGGGAAGGCAAGTGGATGCACTACCGCATCGCGGAGCCGGCGGATGCGCACGCGGCGCGTCTCTTCGGCGAGGTGCGCGCGTGGCTGGCGGAAGACCGCGAGATGCGGCGCGACCGCGAACGCCTGGTGAAACTCTGTTGCGCGCCGCAACCGCCCGTACAGTTGCAGGGCGCGCCGCGCCCGGTCAGTATCGCGGCGCGTGAGTGAGACGCGTGCGGGCGGCGGTGTCCGTAGGGTCGCACGCGGGATCGTTTTTCTTGACACCCGCGCCGCTTTTGGCCTAACTTGCCGCCGCGGCCGCTACCCGTTCAACGGCACTCTCGCAGCAACCTTCCGCAGGGCAAGTCGGAAACATCACATGAACATCCCCCGAGCCTCAACATCATTGCAGACGCGATTCGCCGCGCCTCGTCGCCGCCTCATTTCCGCTCTCGTCTCGATGCTCGCCGCGTGCGTCGCGGTCGCCGTCTGCGCGGCGCGGGCGGAACCGGCGCAACCGGGAGCGAGCGACACGAACCGGCCGGAACTCGTGCTCCAGACGGGACATGCGATGCGCGTGGACGGGCTGGCGTTCAGCCCCGAGGCGAAGCTCATCGCCTCGGGCAGCAAGGACAACACGGTGCGCCTGTGGGACGCGGAGCGCGCGTTGGAGTTACGCAGGCTCGCGGGGCACGCGGCCTGGGTCAAGGCGGTCGCCTTCAGCGCGGACGGACGCTGGCTCGCGTCGGGTTCGGTGGACGGCGTGGTCAAGTTGTGGGAAGTGGCTTCGGGGCGCGAACTGAAAACCATGAGCGGCGGCGGGAGCATCAACGCGCTCGCGTTCAGCCCCGACGCGCGCCTCGTCGCGGCGGGCAACGCGGAAAACTCCGTGCTCGTCTGGGACGCGCAGACGGGACAGGTCGAGCGCACTCTGACGGGACACGCGGGCGCGGTCTTGGCCGTCGTGTTCAGCCCCGACGGGCGGCTGCTGGCAACGGGCGCGGGCGATAATTCGATCAAGCTGTGGGACGCTGGAAGCGGCAGCGGAGGCGGGCGCGAGTTGCACGCGCTCGCGGGGCACGGCGGCGGGGTGAGGGCTTTGGCTTTCAGTCCCGACGGCAGACGCCTGGCCTCGGGCAGCAACGACCGGACGATCAAGCTCTGGGACACGGGAAAAGGGCGCGAGACGCGCACGCTCAACGGTCATGCCGACCCGGTGTTGGCCGTGGCCTTCACGGACGGCGGGCGCAATCTCGTCTCGGCGGGCGCGGGCGCGCTCGCCCTGATGAGTTGGGACGCGGAGAGCGGCAAGCCTCTGAGCGCGACTTCCGACGCGGAAAGTTTGGAGACGTTGGAGGCGGCCATCTTCAGCGCTGACGGGCGGGTGGTGGCTTCGAGCAACGGCGACAAGACGGTGGCGCTAAGAGACGTGAGCGCGCCGCGCGGCGTGCGCATTTTGGAGACGCGGGCGTCGAGCGTCTACGCGACGGCGTTTTCGCCCGATGGTAAGTGGTTCGCTTCGGGCAGCAAGGACAGCACGGTGCGCCTGTGGGAAGCGGCGACGGGGCGCGCTCTGCGCCATCTCGGCGGCAACGTCGCGGGCAACATCGGCGCCGTCACTTCCGTCGCCTTCAGCGCGGACTCGCGCACGCTCGCCGCCGGCGGTGTGAGCGGCGGCGTCAAACTCTGGGAGGTTTCGACGGGGCGCGAGTTGCCCGCGCTCGCCGGTCATGCCGAGACGGTCAACGCCGTCGCCTTCAACGCGGCGGGCGTGCTCGCTTCGGCCTCAAACGACCGGACGGTCAAGCTCTGGGACACGAGAGGCGCGCGCGAACTACGCACGCTCGCGGGGCACGGCGGCGAAGTCCACGCCCTCGCCTTTAGCGCGGACGGAGCGCGCATCGCTTCCGGCGATGCGAACGGCGAGATCATAATCCGGGACACGGTTGAAGGCCGCGCGGCGCAAACTCTCGGCGGCCACACCGCGCTCGTCCGCGCGCTCGCCTTCAGCCCCGACGGGCGCACGCTCGCCTCCGCCGCCCACGACAAGACCGCGCGCCTGTGGGACGCGCACACCGGGCAGACGCTCCGCACCCTGAACGGCGCGGACGCTCTGACCAGCCTCGCTTTCACGCCCGACGGCGGCACCTTGCTCGTCGGAAACCTGCGCGGCGAGATCACGTACTTCGACACGGCGAGCGGGCAGGCGCAGCGCACCGCGCAGGCGCATACGGACGCCGTCAACGCGCTCTCCTTCGGCCGCGACGGACGCTGGCTCGTGAGTGGCAGCGAAGACGGCAGCGCGCGCGTCTGGACGGGCGACAATCGCGGCGAGTTGTTGGCGACGCTCGTCTCCCTGCGCGAGAGCGCGGATTGGCTCGTCGTCGCGCCCGACGGGTTGTTCGACGGTTCGCCCGCCGCCTGGCACCAAATCATGTGGCGATTCGAGCGGAGCACGACGAACGTGCGCCCCGTCGAAGTCTTCTTCAACGAATACTACGCGCCCGGCCTGCTCGGCGAAATCTTCGCGGGGCGCAGGCCGCAAGCCGCGACCGACATCACGCGGCGCGACCGTCGCCAGCCGCAGGTGCGCCTGTCGCTCGCGGGCGCGCCGACGACGACGCAGCCCGTCTCCGGCGTCAACACGCGCGAGGCGAAGGTGCGCCTCGAAGTGGCCGAAGCGGCGGCCGACGCGCGACACTCCGGCGGCAGCGGCGCGCGGGATGTGCGTCTCTTTCGCAACGGCCTGCTCGTGCGCGCGTGGCGCGGCGATGTGTTGCAGCAAGCCGGAAAGACCGTCATCGAGGCGAGCGTGCCCGTCGTCGCGGGCGACAACCATCTGACGGCCTACGCCTTCAACCGCGACAACGTGAAAAGCGTCGATGCGGAACTGCTCGTCAGAGGCGAAGAGAGTTTGCGGCGCACGGGCACGGCCTACATTCTCGCCGTCGGCGTCAACAGGTATGCGAACGAGGCTTTCAATTTAAACTTCGCCAACGCCGACGCGCAGACCTTCGCGGAGGAAGTGCGGAAGGCGCAGGCGCGCGTCGCAAACTTCGGCCGGATCGAGGTCGCACGCCTGCTCGACGCCGAGAGCACGAAGGCCAACCTGCTGCTCGCCCTCAAGCGGCTCGGCGGCGACGAGTCGGCCATGCCCGAGGGCGCGCCGCCCGACCTCTCCAAACTCAAACGCGCGCAGCCCGAAGACACCGTCATCATCTACTACGCCGGGCACGGCATCGCGCAGGGCGCGCGCTTCTACCTCATCCCGCACGACCTCGGCTACCAGGGCGCGCGCACGCAGATCGACCCGGCGGGCATGAAGTTGCTCCTGGAGCACAGCCTCTCCGACCGCGAACTCGAAGCCGCGCTCGACGGCGTGGATGCCGCGCAGGCTCTCCTCGTCCTGGACGCCTGCAACTCCGGTCAGGCGCTCGAAGCGGAAGACAAGCGGCTCGGCCCCATGAACTCGAAAGGGCTGGCGCAACTCGCCTACGAAAAAGGCATGTTCATCCTCACCGCCGCCCAGGGGTATCAGGCGGCCAAAGAGGCTACGCAGTTAGGCCACGGCCTGTTGACTTACGCGCTCGTCGTGCAGGGACTCAGGGAGGGCGCGGCCGATTCCCGACCGCGCGACGGACAGGTCTTGATGGGCGAGTGGCTCGACTACGCCACCGAACGCGTGCCGCTCATGCAACTGGAGAGCATGAAGAAAAGTCGCGGCCTGCTCGGCCAACTGCAAAAGCCGCCGCTCGTCTTCGTGGACGGCGAAGAGAGAATCGTCGATCCGGAGAACCGCAGCCTCCAACGCCCGCGCGTCTTCTACCGCCGCGAACTCGCCGCCCGCCCGCTCGTCGTCACCAGAGTGGAAGCGGGAACGGGCTTCAAGGATTAGTTTCACTACCGCGCGGACAGACGCGATTCATTCGTCTCAACAAAGAGGAACGGCGCGCCCTCGGCCGAACCTTTCCGCAAACCTACTTCAGCCTGAACGAAACGCCGGCGGGGCGACCATCGAAGTTGATGATGGTCGCCCCGCCGGCGTTTCGTTCAGGCTCACGTCGAGCCGTTAAAAAATTATCCGCGCCGTCCGGTGGCGGCTAACGCCACAGAGGATGACCTACGGGCATTTCAACTTTGCTTTGCTGTAACCGGCTCGCTTGGCTTCGTCTTCGTTCTGGAAGATGACCGTATTATCAAGGCCGATCTTCGAATAATCCGGGCAACCGTCTTTGTAATACTGGCGCATGAAGCGGTCGCCGCGAATGACCGTCCCGTAAACGTCGAATGAATATTCGAGCGTGACCCGCACCGATACCGCGCGCCCCTCTTTCCGCGCCGGGATAAACTCTATTTTACGCGCGGCCTCCAGTGCCTTCTCCGTGAGTCCGGCGGGCAGCCCTTTGATCACGTGAAGGCCGGTTACTTTACCCTCCGAGGACAGCACCGCCGTGAGACGCACCTTGCCGGTGACGCGCTTCGCCATCGCCAATTCGGTAGAGCCGGGGTTCGGCTGCGACGTAATTTTTGCCTTAACGTCTACCTCCTCCGGTTGATGAATGATGTCCTCAGCCCGCGATTGATGATCTTCCTCCACCGGCTTCTCCGCGCCCGCCTGCTTGCCTTGCCGCTCCTT
The DNA here is from genome assembly GCA_036386515.1 of Pyrinomonadaceae bacterium. Classification (GTDB taxonomy): domain Bacteria; phylum Acidobacteriota; class Blastocatellia; order Pyrinomonadales; family Pyrinomonadaceae; genus JAIVJZ01. The sequence continues at coordinate 15,289 of DASVVO010000052.1, read as the reverse complement.
TTCCTGAGCCGGGGCAAGAGTCTGCGCGGCGTGCGCTAATAAACAGATTGAGAAAAAGAGCGTGATAACTTTCATCTTGCTACCTCCATCCGCCGGTTGCCTCCGGTCGGCGCGTCAAACAAGTCAGGGCATCCATCTTGCTGGATGCCCTGACTTGTTCTGTCTCTGGATGAGCCGAGGTGGGCTCGAACCACCGACCCGCAGATTAAGAGTCTGCTGCTCTACCAACTGAGCTATCGGCCCTTGACGTGAAGAAATTATATGAATGACCGGAGGCGTGTCAAGAAAGCATGAACGATGAGGAACACTGAAGGGATGAGAGATGATCGGGAACGCCCGGCTCGCCTGCGCGCGTTTCTTCATTCATCTCTCATCCCCGGTTGGCTAGCGTCCCATGAGTTGCTGCGGGAGTTGTTTGTCAACGCGCGGCCGGGCGGGCGCGTTGGCTAATTCGAGCGCGGTGGCAAAGACCGTGCGCGCGATCTTCTCCATCTTCCGGTAGTCGATCTTGTCGGGCGAGTCGGAGGGGCGGTGATAGTCTTCGTGTACGCCGTCGAAGTAGAAGATGATGGGGATGCCGCGCTGGGCATAATTGTAATGGTCGCTGCGGAAGAAGAAGCGATTGGAGTCTGACGGGTCGTCATACTTGTAGTTGAAATCGAGGTTGAGGAAAGAACGGTTGACGCGCTCGCTCAACTCGCCGAGTTCGGTGCTCATCATCTTCGAGCCGATAACGTAGATTTCGTTCGCGCCGGAGAGTTCGCGGTTGGTCTCGTTCGGGTCGCCCTCTTTTTTGCTGCGGCCGATCATGTCCATGTTGAGTTGGACGACGATCTGTTTGAGCGGCACGGTCGGGAACCTCGTGAAGTACTCCGAACCCCACAAGCCTTTTTCTTCGGCGCAGTGCCAGACGAAGAGAACGGAGCGTTTGGGGCGCGCGCCGCGCGCGAGCGCCTCGGCGATGGCGAGCACGCCGACCGTGCCCGAACCGTCGTCGTCCGCGCCGTTGTAGATGTTGTCGCCCGCCACGGCTCGCCCCGTGCCGACGTGGTCGTAGTGCGCGCCGAGCGCGACGTATTCATGCCTGAGCACGGGGTCGCTGCCTTCGAGCACGCCGACGACGTTTTGCGTCATGGCTTTTTGCGCGGCGATGTTGACGTTGAACTCGGCCACCTTGTTCGCGCCGAGGGCGAAGGGTTCGCCCGCGTCGCCCGCCATGATGCCTTTCAGCACGTCGCCCCCGGCGCGTTTCTCGCCCGCGAACAAAGCGTCGAGCAGGGCGGCCGAAGGGAAGATGGCGGGCAGTTCGCCGTTACTGCCGCCGCCCCCGGCCACGCCGAAACGCGCCACCTGATAGCTCGTGCGTTCGGCCGTGTAGCGGCCGAGTCGCCACACGCGCTCGAAGTTGCGCGGGATACGAATGAGTCCCTTCGCGCCGTTCTTGCGCGCGTAGCTCTCGGCGTCTTCCCAGTCGCCCTCGCCCGCCTTGCCGGTCAGGTCGCCGCGCGCGATGCCCGGCGGGTACACCCCGGCGGCCGCGATCACGATCTTGTTGCGCACGTCCAGGCCGTCGTAGGCGTTGATGTTTTTCGACTTGATGACATAGCCGTGCCCGGCATAGACGAGCGCGCCGCTCGCGCTGCCGTTCGCCAATCCCGCGAGGAAGTCTTCACCGAACTTGAAGGCGCGATCTCCCAGACGGACGTTCGACTTCAACGGGTCAACTTTGAAACTGACGAGTTCGATTTTTTGAAAATAGGTGCCGTCGTCGCCCGCCGGTTTGATTTTGAATTTGGCGAGATGACCGGCGAGAAACTTCGCCGTGTCGTCGAGACCTTTGGAGGGAGTGTCGCGCCCGCCCATCGCGTCCGAGGCGACGACGTGCAGGTATTCGCTCAGACGCGCCGCCGTGATGGTGTCGGCGGCCGCGCGCGTGGCGGCGGGCAGCGGGGCGACGGGCGCGTTTGTTCCGGCGGGGGCGGTGGTGGCGGCGGCAGTGGCCGCGCCCGCCGGTCGGGCTTGTTGCGCGCGCGCGGCCGACGGTAAGTTGAGCAATAACGCGCAGGCGAGCGCAAGGTTGAATAGTTTGAATCTTTGCATGTCTTCTCCAAAAAAAATGAACTCACGTCGTCTATGAATATAGAGGTACGCCGGTTGGGTTTTGATGTCAAACGCGGTGGCCGGCGTTCGCCGTGGGCGCGTCGGCGGGCGGAGTTATTGCGTGCAAATAAATAGGGCGCGGAGACTGTGACATGTCCCCGCGCCCCGCTCAGAAGAATTTATTCGGACGGCATTAGCTCGCCGCCGCCGCTTTTTGCTGCTGCTGCTTCGCGGCCGCCATCTGCGCGCCGATCTCGTTGAGCTGCTGCGCGCTCAACACCTCGCGCGCCTTCGTGAACATCTCGCCCTCTTCCTCCTCGACGTGGTGCTCGACGTTCTCCCTCAACTCCAGCAATATGTCGCTCCACTCCTCGCTATCGGCCGGGGTCGCTTCCAACTCGGCGAGCAAGTCCTTCACTTCCTGGTGCTCCTCGTAAGCTTCCTCGGTGATGTCGCGCGTTGCGGCCGCCTGCTTGAGCGCGGGGTAAAGAATCGTCTCTTCGATGTGCGCGTGGACATCGAGTTCCTGCTTCAACTGTGTGAACAACTGCTGGCGCGTCGTGGCGTCGGTCGCCGGTTCGATCCGCTCGAACAGCGCGGAAACTTTGGCGTGATCGTTTTTCAGCAATTCAAAAGCGTCCATCATCTAACTCTCCCTTGCTTGTATATGTGCGTCTTGTACCCAGACCTTGCACGCTTATCGAACGCGCACAGGCCACCCGCGACGAGACAGAGCAAACACGGTGCCAGCCAGGGCGGTCAACAATGAGAAACCAATGCTCCGAATCTTGCGGAGAGCGTCGAGGCCGGTCGAGGTTGAGTTGCCGAACTTGACGGGCGCGGACTCCGAATTAAAGGCTTAGTTCGTTGGTGTCCGGTGTTGCGTTAGTTTCGCGGCGGCCATTTTGCGGACACGCTCCGCCTGTGCGACAATCCGCCGGACGCGCCTGTAGCTCAGTGGATAGAGCACCTGCCTCCGGAGCAGGGGGTCGCAAGTTCGATCCTTGCCAGGCGCACTTGATCTCTCAATTCCCGGACGTGATTCCCCGCGTATCATCAGCCGCCCATCGCACGAGTTTCGCCCGCCCATTTTTCAACGGATCGAGTCGGAGCCGTCACCGTGTCACATGATTTCCGGCCGGTACAGCGTGAATTCCTGCGGGCATCGAACAACACGCCACGAAAAAAATCAGCTTCGCCAACCTCGTCGCGCCTGCGGATCAGGCTTCGCCCGCATGAGAATAAGGAACAGGGAGAAAACGCAGATTATGATCGTCGTCAATCGCCTGGAGGCCGCCGTCATCAAGACGCCGCACGGGTCGGAAATACGCCCGCTCATGGATCGCACCACGTCGGAGATCGAGTTGTGTAGTCTGGCGGAGGAAGTGTTGCCCGCAGGCGCGGCCGTCGGGCGGCATCATCACCTGGACACCGAAGAGGTTTACTACTTGCTGGAAGGGCGCGGGCGCATGACGGTCGCGGGGGAAGTGCGCGAGGTCGCGGCGGGCGACGCCGTCTTCATCCCGCGCGGGACGACGCACACGCTGGAAAACACGGGCGACGCGCCGCTGCGCCTGCTGCTCGTGTGCGGCCCCGCCTACAGCCGCGAGGATCACAGGATGGAGGGATGAGGGATGAGGGATGAGGGATGAATGAAAGCACTCAATCGCTTGAATGCTTCTCTTGTTCATCCCTCATCCCTCATCCCTCATCCCTTCTCCCTCATCCCTTATCTTCCGCGTCTTCTCTGGTTGCGCCGGTGATTTGTCCGAGTCCCTGTCCGGCCGTGCCGTCTTCGGTCTTGCGTTCGACGGCGGGGCGGGGGCGGTGTATGTCGCCGGTGTCCGAAGAGGGGGTTTCGCCGCCGTTTGGTTGCTGCAACGAATTTCCTTGCTGCTCGTTCTGTTCTGCCATGATGCTTGCTCCTCCGATTTTGTACGAGATGCGTGCGTTTAGAACTCCTTCTGCGCGCATCGGGGATGAAGGGCGGCAATGGCCGTGCCTGAAAGAAGCAGAGGTCAGAGGTTAGAGGTTAGAGGTCAGTTAAAACAAGAACCGGCTTTGACTAACCTCTGACCTCTGACCTCTGACCTCTGCTTCCAGCCTTTTGCCTTTTTACTTTTATGCGTCGTATGCTCGAAACTCGCGCGGAGAATGAGTTGAACGAAGTTTCGCATGGCTGAAGAGAATCACTTCACGGAGTTCATACGCTTTCTGAGATTGGAGGCCGAGGCCGTGGCCGCGACCGCCGGGCGCATCGCGCGCGCGGAGGTGGAGCGGGCGGTCGGGTTGCTGGCGGCGTGCGAGGGCAAGGTGGTCGTCGTCGGCGTCGGCAAGTCGGGCAACATCGCGCAGAAGATCGCGGCGACGCTCACGAGCACGGGCACGCTCGCCGTCTACCTCCACCCGTCCGACGCGCTGCACGGCGGACTCGGCATCGTCGCGCCCGCCGACATCGTCATCATGATCAGCAACAGCGGCGAGACGGACGAGATACTGGCGATGCTGCCGTTTCTCAAACACCGCCGGGCGGCCATCATCGCCGTCGTCGGCAACCTGCGCTCCACGCTCGCCGCGCGCGCCGACGTTTGCCTCGACGCCTCCGTGGACAAAGAAGCCTGCCCGCTCAACCTCGCGCCGACGACCAGCACGACCGTCGCGCTCGCCATCGGCGACGCGCTCGCGCTGACCTTGATGGATTGCAAGAAACTGACGCCCGAAGATTTCGCGCTCAACCACCCGGCCGGGCGTCTCGGCAAACGGCTGATGCTGCGCGTCGGCGACGTGATGCATGGGGGAGCGCGGAACCCGACGATTGCAACGCACGCGCCGCTCCTGGAAGTGGTGCAGGCGATCACGCGCGGGGGCTTGGGCGCGGTCAACGTGCTCGCCGGGGACGGGCAACTGGCGGGCGTCATCACGGACGGCGATTTGCGCCGCACGCTCGAACGCTCCCGCCTCGCCGACCTCGAAACGCTCACGAGCCGCGAAGTGATGACGCCCAGCCCCGTCACGACCTCGCCCGACACGCTGGCCTACGCCGCGCTGCAACTGATGGAAGACCGGCCTTCGCAAATCTCCGTCCTGCCCGTGGTTGACGAGGCGGGGAACTGCGTCGGGTTGCTGCGGCTGCACGACATCGTGCGGAGCGGAATCTGAACGGCACGCGCGGCGGCGGCGGAAGGATCAAGGATGAATAAGAAAACAGGAGCGACCCGGACGCTTTCAACTTGTCCGGCGGTTTCAACTTTTCCGACGCCTTCAACTTCTCCCTCGTCGCACTCCGAGTTCAACTCACGACCCAGGTTTCTTTGCGTCGTCTTTGCCTGCTGGTGCGCGTTCGGCCTCCTGGCCGCCGCCGCGCCGCCTGCCTTCGCGCGGGCGATGCAGGAACAGACGCGCCCGCGCGAGACGAAAGCGATCCCGGCGGGCGAAGTGGTGGTGTCGTTGAACGAGCAGATTTTCAACGCGCTCGTCGAAGCGATGTTTACGCTGCCGAACCCGCCCACCTTCCCGCTCGCCGGGCGCGGCAACGCGGCGGGAGGCGCGGGCAAAAATTGCGCGAGCGAGATCGCCCTCTTGCGCGAGATGAACGGCACGCGCACGGCGGTGCGTTTTCAGCCGGGACGGATTCTCGCGCCCGTCGCCTTCCGTGGCAGTTACAACGCGCCGCTCATCGGCTGTCTCAAGTTTGAAGGCTGGGCGGACACGAATCTCAAGCTCAGTTTCGACGGGTCGAAACAGGCTCTCACGGCGCGCGTCGAGGTCACGGCGGTGCATTTGAAGAAGGTTCCGGCGCTCTTCGGCGACGGCCTCACGGGACTCGTGCAGGACGCGCTCGACGCGCGCTTCAACCCGGTGGAAATCCTGCGCGCCGAACAACTCTCCGCGCTTTTGCCGATGACGAAGACGGGCAGCGGCGCGTCGCTTCGCCTGCGCGCCAGAGAGGTGCGCCACGAAGTTCTGCCGAACGAACTGCGCCTGCGGATCGTCTACGAGTTTGTGCGCGAGGATTGACCGTGGAGACATCCGCGCAGACGATGCTGACGACGCTCTATCGCCCCGTGGGCGAAACGGAACTGCGTCTGATCCGGGAACGCGGCTTCCTCGGATTCCCGCCGCGCTTGCCCGCCCAGCCGATCTTCTACTCCATGCTCAACGAAGAATATGCCGGGTTGATCGCGCGCGATTGGAACGCGAAATATAACCCTGAGCGCAGCGGCTACGTCACGCGCTTCCGGGCGCGCACGGCGTTTCTGAGTCGCTTCGAGTGGCACATCGTCGGCGCGGCCAGTTATCCGGAATTATGGGTTCCGTGCGAGGAGTTGGCGTTGTTCAATGAAAATATCGTGGGGATGATCCAGGTGGTGGCGGAGTTTCATACGGGGAAGCATGCTTAGACGTTGACGCTTGCGAGCGCGCGTCAGTCGTAGCCGGGGCTTAAACGTTCGCGGGATTACCGGGGTCGTCCGGCCAACACTTGCCGACCGCCGCGCTGCCGAGTTGATAGGTGTTGATGACGCGCAGCGGCGGCGCGTAGACGTGGATCGTAATCATCCGACGCTCGTCGTCCGCGGCGTTGCCGATGCGATGTATGTCGGGCACGTCCGTCCCCGCCACCTCGCCCGCGGCGCGCCTGTGCGTCTCGGCCGGCACGACTTCGCCCGCCTCGTTCAAAGCGAAAATCTCTTCCGTCATCGCGCCTTCGCAGATGAGAATCGCGCCGTAGGAGCCGTTGTGATCGTGGATGGCGGTGCGGTGTCCCGGCAGCCAGCAGAGGACGAGCATCTCGCACAGGTCGCTGCGAAAGACGCGTCGGCGCGTGTAGGTGTGCGGCTTGAAATTGAGGTGCGGGCGCAACTCTGCGGGGTCTAATTCCAACCGCCGCAACAGCGCATCGAGTTCGGTTTGCGTGGGCGCGCGGGTCAGCGCGGCGAGCGCGTGCGTGAGCGCGTCGAGCGTGAAGCGGGGCGTTTGTTCCGGTTCGGTTGCGGGCAGAGAGGCGGTCGTCCGCGTGACATTCGTTGACATAAAAAACTCTTTTCAGGGGGAACAAACTGTGTGGCGGTTGCCGCTTGCGCCGGGGGGCGCGGGGAAGTTGTACGACGAACGGCGCGGCTCAGTCAAATATCGGCGGGAGATATTTTGCGGCGGTTGCCGCCGAGCCTAATCGCCGTGAGCATAAACGGCGACGGGCATGTCCACCACTTCCCACGCCGCGTCGTCGCGCAGCAGTTTCGTCATCAACATGGCGTGAAAGAGGTGGCCGCTGCGTTCGGCGTGCAGGCGACCGAGGAGCGGCATGCCGAGCAGCGCGAAGTCGCCGATGATGTCGAGAATCTTGTGGCGCACGAACTCGTCGCGCGAACGCAAGCCCGTCCGGTTCAACATCCCTTCGGGCGTGAGCACGATGGCGTTGTCGATGGAGCCGCCGCGGATCAGGTTGGCGCGGCGCAGGGCTTCGATCTCCTCGGTGAAACCGAACGTGCGCGCCGAGGCGATCTCGCGTCCGAAGGCGTTAGCTTCGAGCGCGTCGAAACGCATGTGCTGTCGGCCGATGAGCGGGTGCGGAAAATCGATCATGCAATCGATCTCGAAACCCTCGCACGGCTCGACGCTCATCCGGCGCATGCCCTCGGCCACCGAAACCGTCCGGCGCACGCGCAAGGCGAGCCGCGTCGCCGGTTGTTCGACGATGCCGGCCTGCTCGATCAACTCGGTGAACGCTTCGGCCGAACCGTCCATGATCGGAAGTTCGAGGTTGTCCACTTCGACGTAGGCGTTGTCCACGCCGCCGCCGCGCAAGGCCGCGAGCAGGTGTTCGACCGTGGAGAGGGTCACCCCTTTTCGCATCAGGGTCGTCGCATAGCTGGAGTGCGCGACGTGTTCGACCGTGGCGGGAATCTCGAAGTTGTCGAGGTCGGTGCGCAGGAAGATGTAGCCGGTGTCGGGCGGCGCGGGCAGCAAACGCACATGCACGGGAACGCCCGTGTGCAATCCCAAACCGCTCGTCTCGACGGGCGCGGCAATCGTAGTCTGTTTGATCAAATGTGCGCGCTAATCCTTTCGCCGTTCGGCGAGGAGGCTACCATGTACTGTGGCAGAGCGACGATCTCAACGGCAACGCCCGTGCCGCGCCGCGTCCGTGCCCGGCTACCGCCCAAACAGCGACCCGGCCGCCGCCCGCGCCGCGCATACTGTGGCGCGGGCACCACACCCGCCCCGTCCCGACTGCGGCGGATGCGCCACACTCGAAAGGCCGCGAATCATGAATGGTCGAACGTGAGGAGACAAACCCGGCTTCGGTTTCTTCGCGTTTGACGATTCACGATTCGCGGTTTTATCTTGTCACCCGTCAACGCTTCTCATATCATCCATGACTAATGCCGAGTAAAAAATCCGCCGCTGCCGCCGGAGAGACGCCGCCCGAGCGCGTCTTTCTCATAGACTCCTTCTCGCACATCTTCCGCGCGTTCTTCGCGCCGATGGGCGCGCGCACCGAACCTCTGACGAGCAGCACGGGGCAGGTTACGCAGGCCGTCTTCGTCTTCACGAACATGCTGCGCAAACTGCTCGCCGACGAGCAGCCGCACTATCTCGCCGCCGTCTTCGAATCCGAAGTGCCGACGTTTCGACACGAGATGGATGTCGGCTACAAGGCCAACCGCGCCGAGATGCCCGACGAACTCACGTCGCAGATTCCCTTCATCATGCGCGTGTGCGAGGCCTACAACGTGCCCATCCTGAGCGTTCCCGGCTTCGAGGCCGACGACGTGATCGGCGCGCTCGCCGTGCAGGCGGCGGCGCGGGGGCTGCAAGCCGTCATCGTCTCGAACGACAAGGACATGTGCCAGCTCGTCAGCGATCCTTTGATCGTCTGCATGCGGCAGAATTCGCAGAACGTCAAACGCAAAGAACCCGTGCCGCCCATCGAGTGGTGCGATGAGGCATGGGTCGAAAACAAGTTCGGCGTGCCGCCCGCGCAGATCGTGGATTTGCTCGGCCTGATGGGCGACGCGGTTGACAACATCCCCGGCGCGCCCGGCATCGGTGCGAAGGGCGCGGTCGCGGTCGTCAAACAGTTCGGCTCGATCGAGAACGCGCTCACGCGCTGGGAAGAGGTCAAGCACAAGACCTACCGCGAATCCCTGCGCGACAACGCCGACCTTATCCGGCAATCGCGCGAACTCGCCACGATCAAAACCGATGTCAACATCACGCTCGACCTCAATCAACTACGCGCCAAGCCGCCCGACCGCCTCGCCGCTTACAAACTCTTCCGCGAACTCGAATTTCAAACGCTCACGCGCGAATTCGCCGACGCCGCCGCCGGACTCGAAGGCGCGGAGCGGCACGCGCGCCGCTACACGCGCATCACGACGCGCGAGGAACTCGACCAACTCGTGCGTAAACTCTGGGACGTGGATCATTGGAGTTTCGCCGTCGCCGATTCGACCTTGGCGGGCGCGGGGCAGCAGGGCGCGAGCCGCGATCAGGCCGCGCCGACCGGCGTCGCCATCTCGACGGCCGCGCACACGTCCGTCTTCGTCGAGTTTGAAAGTTTCGAGGGCGGCGTGGCCGCCGCCGTCGCACCCTTGCGCGATGTGCTGTCGAACGGCCTGCTCTCGAAGTCCGTCCATGATCTCAAACGCGCGGTCGCGCTGCTCGCGCACATCGGCATCGAGATCGAGGGCGTCGCGGACGACACGCTGCTCGCGGCCTACCTGCTCGACCCGATCCGCAGCAAGTACGATCTGGCAGACCTCGCGCGCGATGCCGTCAACGCCGACGGTTGGACGGAGGAGACGCCGGAAGGTTGGACGGCGGCGCACTGGCGCGCGGCCGAAGCCGCCGACTACACCTTGCAGACCGCCGACGTGCTCCACGGCCGCATACTTGAACAGGGACTCGAATCCATCTACAACGAGATCGAACTGCCGCTCGCGCCGCTCCTGCACCGCATGGAGCACGCCGGCTTGCGCGTGGACACGCAGGTGCTCGGCGAGCTTTCTGTCTTCTTCGGCGCGGAACTGGAGAAACTCACGGCGCGTATCTACGCGGAGGCGGGACACGAGTTTAAGATCAACTCGCCCAAGCAGGTCGGCGAGGTGCTGGAAGAGTTGAACATCAGTTCGGGGCGCAAGACCTCGACCGGGCAGGTCTCGACCAACCGCGCCGTGCTCGACGAACTCGCCTTGAAGTACGAACTCCCGCGCCTCATCATCGAATACCGCGAACTCGACAAACTCAAGACCACTTACACCGACGCGCTGCCCGCGCTGCTCGGCGCGGACGGCCGCATCCACAGCCAACTCAACCAGACCGTGACGGCCACCGGCCGCCTCAGTTCGAGCGAGCCGAATCTGCAAAACATCCCCATCCGCACCGAACTCGGCCGCCGCATCCGCCGCGCCTTCATCCCCGAAGAGGGCGCGGTCTTCGTCTCCGCCGATTATTCGCAACTCGAACTGCGCCTGCTCGCGCACATCACGCGCGACCCCGTCATGCTCGACGCTTTCCAGAAGGGCGAAGACATCCACACGCGCACCGCCCAACTCGTCTTCAAGGCTAAGACCAAAGAGGAACTGAAAGAGAAACGCCGCTTCGCCAAGATCGTCAACTTCGCCATCGCCTACGCCGTCGAACCCTTCGGCCTCTCGCAGCGCGTCGGCATCTCGCGCAAAGAGGCGCGGCAGGTGATCGACGATTTCTACCAGACCTATCAAGGCGTGCGCGCGTACATGGACGGGATTCCCGCCGAGGCGCGCGAGCACGGACTCGTGCGTTCCATATACGGGCGCATCCGCCCGCTCCCGACCATCAACGACCGCAACGGCCAAATCCGCGCCCGCGCCGAACGCGAAGCCATCAACATGCCCATCCAGGGAACCGCGAGCGACATCGTCAAGATCGCCATGCTCAAGGTGGAAGACGCGCTCAGGCGCGAAAACCTGCGGGCGCGCCAGGTGATGCAGGTACACGACGAATTGCTCATCGAAGCGCCGGAAGCGGAGGCCGCGCAGGTCGCCGCGCTCCTCAAGCGCGAGATGGAGTCGGCCGTCGAACTCGACGTGCCCCTCGATGTCGAAGTGGGCACGGGCAGTAATTGGATGGACGTGAAGAAGTGACGGGTGACGGGTGACAGGTGACAAGATGAAAGCCGTGGTCTTTCCTGTCACCTGTCACCCGTCACCTGTCACCCAAAGATATGTCTGAAGAACGACAACCGGAAGATGAGCGAGGCGCGGGCGAGGGGCGCGTGGTCTATAGCCGTCTGCCTTCGGCGGAGGAGGCGGCGCGGGCTGAGGAGCAACGTCCGGCGGCGCGGGCGGCGGGCGCGAGCAGTTTGCCGTCGTTCGTGCGCGCGCCGCTGGCGCCGACGCTGCCGACGCTCGTCGTCGCGTTCGTGTTGCTCGTCCTGTTGGTCTTCGGCCTCGGCTATTTGAGCGTGAAAGAGGTCGAATCGGTCAGCAGGGAGGTGCAGCGTCTCGATCATCAATCGGCGGATCGCACAGAGATGTTGCTCGACCTCCGCAGCGCGCTCACGCAACTCGACACGGAAGCGCGCGAACGCGGCACGAGAGAGGCGGGCGGCGGCATCGTCAACCCCTTCGACCTGAAATTGCGGCGCGCGCGCGGCGACGTGGAGAAGCAACTTTTTCTCTTCGAGCATCTGCCGGTCGCTCAGACCGCGGAGGGGCAGGCGTTTCGCGCGAGCGTGGCGAAGTACATCCAGAGCACGCAGGACGCCGAGCAGTATTCCATCGAAGGCTACAAAAGTTTCCGCCCGGTGGAGGAGGGGATGCGCGCGCTGCTCACGCAGGTCAACCAGCAGCAGGCGCAGTTGGAAAGGGAGCGTTTGAGTTTGGCGGCGCAGGCCGCGCGGCGGATCAGCCTGCTCAGGTGGATCGCCGTGCTGTTCGGCGCGCTCATCGCGGCGGCGACGATCTGGGAAGTGCAGCGGCGTTTCCGGCAGATGCGGCGGAGCCTCGAAGAGTCGCGGCGCGAGCGGCAGTTTAGCTCGCAGATGCTCGAAGGCATGGTCAGCGCGGTGGCGGCGATTGACGGGCGCGGCGCGCTGCGCAGCGCCAACGCGGCCTTCTTCCGTCTCTTCCCGGCGGCCTCAGTCGGCGCGCCCGTACGCGATGCTTCCGACGCGCCCGGCGCATCGGAGTTGTTCACGGCGGCCACCGGCGGCGCGCGCGTGGATCGCGTGACGTATCACGGCCGTTGGACTTTGCCGGAGACGGACGACGCCGGGGAACGCACGTTTGAAGTCTATTCGTCGCCGCTCGAAATCGACGGCGGGCACGGGCAGATCATGTCGCTCGTGGACGTGACGAAGACGGTCGCAACCGAGACCGAACTGCGCCACAAGGCTTCGCTCGCGGCCGTCGGGCAGGCGGCGGCGCAGGTCGCGCACGAGATCAAAAATCCGCTCGGCAGCATCCGCCTCGGCGTCGCCATGCTGCGCGACATGACCGAACCCGGCGAGGCGCACGAGACGATCGACCTCGTCGAACGCGGCATCGATCATCTGAACAAGCTGACGGTTGACGTGACGCATTTTTCGCGCGAGAAAGAGTTGTCGCTGGAGCGCGCCAACCTGCACGAACTGCTCGACACGAGCCTCGAACTCGTGGCCGAGCAAATCCGTGCCAAGCGCGCGCCCATCGAACGTCACTACACGCCCGAATCGCTCGAAGGCCGCCTTGACGCCGACCAACTGCGACAGGTCTTCGTCAACCTGCTCGCCAACGCGCTCGACGCCGGGGAAGAGAACTCGCCCGTCTCGATCACGACCGCGCTCGTCGCCCGCGAGCCGGGCGGCAACGGCGCGGGCGCGCCGCGCGCGCGCGTCACCATCACGGATCGCGGGCGCGGCATGGACGCGAAAACCCGCGCGCGCATCTTCGAACCCTTTTACACCACCAAAAAACGCGGCACCGGCCTGGGACTCGCCATCGTCAAGAAGATCGTGGAACAACACGGCGGCACGATTGCGGTGGAAAGCGCGGCGGGCGAGGGCACCAGTTTCCACATTGACTTGCCGCTCGCGCAGAAGTAAAGCGCAGCGCCGGGAATTTAAGACCGACCGGCGTGAGACACCGGCCGTGGCGTCTATTCGTCGCGCCGTCCGCAAGCAGCCACCGCTTCGTTTGCTCCCTCGTTCATCCGCCCGGGGCGGACGGAGAGTTGGTGTCTGTCAAACACCTCGTCCGTCAACGCAGATTGGGTAAGCCGTTCTTTGTCCTGTCAACCATTGCTCAACCTGGCGGCGGAGTTCCGGGTCGCGCCGCAGCATGTTAAGAGGTGCGCCCATCAAACAATATCTCCCTGCTCAACTCAGCGAAGTGTCGAGAAACATCATCAGGACGAACCCGACCATCAGCCCCGCCGTCGCCTCTCGTGCAAACTCTTTCCGGTGACTTTCCGGGATCATCTCGTTGCTGATGACGTACAGCATCGCCCCGCCGGAGAGCGCGAGCGTCCACGGCAGCACGCTCTGAGCCTGCAACGTGGCGGCGAAACCGATGAGCGCGGCCGCCGCCTCGACCACCCCGGTCACGAACGCGACGAACAAACCCTGCGCGCGCGTGTACTCCACTCCCGTCAACGCCAGCGCGACGACGAAGCCTTCGGGAATGTCCTGCAAGGCGATGCCGACGAGAATCGGCACGGCGACCGCCGCATCGAGGCTGCCGAGGCCGGAGCCGACCGCCAGCCCTTCGGGGAAATTGTGCAGCGTGATGGCGAGGACGAACAGCCAGATGCGCTTGAGTCGGACGCTCGGCGGGCGGCCTTCACGCCCCTTGATAAAGTGTTCGTGCGGGATGTACCTGTCGCAGGCGTGCAGGAACGCCGCGCCGACGAGCACGAAGCCTGCCACGAGCGCGCCGGAAACCATTTTATTGCCGCTGCGCTCCACGGCGAGGCGCAGCGCGGGGTTGAGGAGCGAGAAGCAGGTGGCCGCGAGCATCACGCCCGCGCTGAAACCCATCAACGCGTCCTGCGCGCGCGCGGAGACGCGCTTCGTCAGGAGCGTGGGCAACGCCCCTAAACTGGTCGAGAATAGTGTGACCGCGCTGCCGAGCAGCGCGAGTTCGATGGCGGAGAGAGCGTCGAGCCGCAGAAACATGAAGACATCTTAACCGAAGATGCGTTCCGCGTGGCCGATTACAGCGCATCGGAGCGTGCAGATGCGCGCAGGCGAAGTGCGCTCTCGCATTGACGAATCGGTGAGTGTGAGATGACTTGAGCCGCCTGCGCGGTGGATTAACGACGCATTCAAAAACGAAAGACCTTGACCGGTTGGGTCAAGGTCTTTCAACTTTTTAACTGGGATGAGTATGAGGTGTGCAGTTTCTCTCCGCGTCCAAATTTAGCTCTCGGGCGGCTTCTCGGGGGCGGGTGCGTTGCCACATTTCCCGACACAGTCGAACGCACCCGTATAGCAAACGTTCTTGTCTTTCACGTTGGGGTCTTCTTTACACATTTTCAGCACCGCCATACATGCGTCGTTGCAATCGCTCAGGGAGAAAGCGGCGGGTTCCGTCACAACGACGTTCGCACGTAACGATGGTTGGGGCGTCTGAAAGATGGCGCTGTCGTCGCCGGTAACTGCGAGGTAGGCGATTTCGGCGAGGGCAACGATTGCTGTGGTTTTGCGAACGACGCGCAGGATTCTCATGTCGGCGGCGAGCAGTTCGCGCGCGTCGCCATCGTCGGAGACGCGGTCGCCCGTTTGGTGTGGAAAGTAAGTGAAGACTGTCCTTTTGCCGACGGACGCGCTGAGCGAAGGGAAATTTCTGAAATAGCGGTAGGTGTGTACGGGCGCGCCTGCGCGGCGCACCGTGATGTTGAGGATGTCGCCCCGCGATTGTTCCACTGCAACCGTGGCGATGACACGGCCATCTTCAGAGACTGTTATTTGACGCGAGTTCTTCGCGTCCGCAATCACCGGCAGTGAGAAGGCCGACAAGATGATTGCGCAAAGCAGACCCAGACTCAACAGCATTTTTTTGTGAGACATGTTTATCCTTCTGAGTAAATCCGAATCATGAGTTGAAAAACAAAAGGTCGTCAGCACTTCGCAGGTTGGTAGAATGAAGTTACGACACAACTTCTACCCCTGACGGAGGACGACGACCAATGAGCAGCATAGAGCATCAGATGACCGAAATCTACT
>DASVVO010000051.1:0-30676 GCA_036386515.1 Pyrinomonadaceae bacterium | reverse complement strand
TCTGTCCCTGGTGCACGATGCCCGCTTCCATGAGCGTGCGGTCGCCGGAGTGAATCATATCTTCGGTGGTCGAAGGCGGCGAATAGATGTTCGGCTCGACGGCCCAGATGAGCGCGAGTTCGTTCAACACGTCGCGCGAATGTGTGAGCGCGGCGATGCGCTGCGAAGGACGCAGAGCGGAGAGACGCCGCGCCATCAGCCCCGACTCCGTGAAGACCGCGATCACTTTCGCGCTCATCTCTTCGGCCGCGTAGGCCGCCGCCTCGCAGATCGCGCGACTGACGCGACCCGACTGTTTGCCCGCCCACTTCGACACCCAACCCGCTCCGGTGCTGCGCCCTGTCTCCGCCGATTCGATGATGCGCGCCATCGTCGCCACCGTCGCCACAGGGTATTGTCCGGTCGCCGTCTCGGCCGACAGCATCAACGCGTCCGAGCCGTCCCAGACGGCGTTCGCCACGTCCGAAGCCTCCGCGCGCGTCGGGCGCGGTTCGGTGATCATGGATTGCAACATCTGCGTCGCCGTGATGACGAACTTGCCCGCGTGGTTCGCTTCTTCGATGATCCGTTTTTGATAGACGGGAACAAGTTCCACGCTCGTCTCGACGCCGAGGTCGCCGCGCGCGACCATCACGCCGTCGGCGGCGGCGATGATCTCGTCCAGATGATCAATCGCCTCCGACTTCTCGATCTTGGCGACGAGCGGGGCGTCGCCCCCCGCGGCTTTAATCAACGCCTTCGCTTCGAGGCAATCTTCGGCGCGGCGGACGAAGGAGAGCGCGATGTAGTCTGCGCCCGCGCGGACTGCAAACTGCAAATCGCGCCGGTCTTTGTCGGTCAGAGAAGGAATCGGCAGGATGACGCCCGGCATATTGATGCCCTTGCGTTCGTTCAAAAGGCCGCCGTTGATGACGCGACAGACAACGTCCGTCTCGGTTGTGCGCTCGACGCTCAAGGCGATTGCGCCGTCGTCCAAAAGTATTCGCGTACCCGGTCGCACGTCGCGCGCGATGCCCGCGTAGTTGGTTGAGACTTCACGCGCATCGCCCGCGACGGCGCGCGTCGTGAGAGTAAAGAGCGCGTTCTCTTCGAGCATGACGGGCTGGCCGCCTTGCAGCACGCCGGTTCTGATCTTCGGGCCGGAGAGGTCTACCAGGATGGCGAGCGGGCGGCGCATGCGCTCGGCGGCGGCGCGGGCGCGGCGGATCGTCTCGGCGTGCTCCTCCTGGGAGCCGTGCGACATGTTGATGCGGAAGGCGTTCGCGCCCGCCGCCAGTAAGGCTTCGAGCGTCGCCGGTTCGCGCGAGGCAGGCCCCAGGGTAGCAAGGATTTTGGCTCTTCTCATTTTGTTTAGTGAAAGACTGTCAGTGGTCAGTTGCAGCGTGGCGCTCACGCGAGTAGCTTAAGATTTGGATTGAACAACTGACCACTGACCACTGACCACTGACCACTGACCACTGACATCCTTTAGTTGTCGCTCATCGCCGGTTTCTCCGCGAGCGCGGCCTGCACGGTGCGTTCGAGTTCGGCGGGCATGGTGTCGGGGTCGAAGCCGACGAATTTTTTCAGCAGACGACCCTGGCGGTCGTAGACGTAGGTCTGCGGGATCGCGGAGTTGTCGGCGAAAAAGAGTTCCGACATCGGCGCATCCGGGTAGCCGAGCGCGTACTGGATGCCGAACTCCTCGATGAAAGCGGGCACTTTGGGACGGTCTTCGTCGCCGCCCACGTTCAGGCCGACGACGTGCAACCCTTGCGCGCCGTAGCGACGCTGCAAGTCGATGAGGTGCGGAACTTCATCGCGGCAGGGCGGGCAATACGTCGCCCAGAAATCGAGCACGAGCACCTTGCCCTGGAAATCCGACCCGCGCGCGCGCCGCCCGTCGAGCGTCGTCCACGTCGAAGCGTTGACGACGGCAACGCCGCCGGGCGCGTTCGTCGCGGCGTCGTGAGCCGTCGCCACCGGCGGCATCGGGAGCGCGGTGCGCGGCATCTTCGCGCCCTGCGGCGTGTCGGTCGGCGCGCGGTTCGAGGCCGGCTGCGAGGCCGTGTAATCGGTCGTGCCGCACGCCGTCAGCGCGAGCGACAGAACCAGCGCGCTCAACGCAACTACCGCGGGCGGACGCCCCAGCCGAAACAAACGTGACGACAACATGCTAACTCCAAACTCCTGTGATGTGGGAGATGCGGCGTATTCTACACGACGGGGAAGAGAATGATGAAGGAGAAGACAGAAAACAGAATTCAGGAGTCAGAAGGAGGGCTAAGAAGTCTTTAATTCTGACTCCTGAATTCTGTTTTCTGTCTCCTGTTTGTATTCATCGTTCATCGTTCATCGTTTCGCCGCCCTGCTCGGTCTCTTCGAGCGGGGGGCGTTCGTCGTGCGCGGGGACGCGGTAATCTTCGTCAGCCCAGTGGCCGAAGTCGAGCAGTTTGCAGCGTGCGGAGCAGAAGGGGCGATCCGGGTTGTCTCGCCACTTGACGGGCTTATTGCAGGTTGGACACTTCTTCATAAGACATTTTGGAGAAAGGGGAAGGGAGAAAGGGGAAAGGCAAAAGCAGCGTTTAAGCTCATCTGCTTTTGCCTTTCCTTTAACCTTTAACCTTGTCCCCTGGCCCTTAAATTCCTCGGCTACGCCGTCGCCATTTCGGTGAGCGGCGGCTTGATCAAAATTTTGCGATCGACGAAGTCGATCATACCCGCGCGGCGCATGTCGTTCAAGCGGACGGTGACGCTCTCGCGCGTCGAGCCGACGAGCGAGGCGATTTCGCGGTGGGGGAGGTTGAGATCGATGAGCACGCCGTCCCGGCCGGGTTGGCCGTAGCGTGCGGAGAGTTCGTGGAGCAATTTTTCGAGGCGCGCGGGGATGGCGTCGAGCGCGAAGTCGGCCACGCGCTGCTCGGAACGCGCTAGTCGTTGACCGACCAGACGGAAAGTGTAATCATAAAGCGTGCGGCTTTGAGCCATGGCCGCTTGAAAATCCCCCACCGGAATCTGTAGCAGCCGCGCCTGCTCGAAGGCAATGGCGCACATCTGTCTGTCCCCCAACCCGAAAAGGGCGAATTCGCCGAAGAGCGTGCCCGTCGGCAGAATGTCGATCACGGCTTCGCGCCCCGTTTCCGGCTCGCTGCGACACAGTTTCACGCGCCCGCGCGCGATCAGGTAGAGCGAGTCGGACGTGTCGCCGTCGCGGTAGACGAAGCGGCGGCGGCGAAAGTCGATGGCCGTGGCGGAGGCGGCGAGTTTCGTCACCGACGCTTCGTCGAGGCCGGCGGCGATCTCGGACTGGCGTATAATGTCTGCGCGATCCGCGACGCTGAGGTCGCAGGCTCTTCGGTGCGGCATAATCGGGAGAACCTCGAAATGGTTAGCGGTTAAAGGAAATTAAGTATCAGCTTTGTGAACGGCGCGGGGCGAAGGAGTGCGCCTTGAAAGCTGATGGAAATTTGATTAGCACAAACTGGCAAGGAAGCGCGGAGTTAGCGCCAGGCCGCGAGCGAGCATTCGATTGGTTGAGCTTGATTCGTGCATGATCGAAAGGATTCAGGCAAGTGGTTCGACCGAATAAGTGGGCACCAACGGCAACCGTCCTTGTTAAAGCGCACTCTAACATGGCTGGGCGGGCGCGTGCAACACCTCTTTTTCGACTCCCGGCGGGCAGATTGAGCAGGAAAGTATGTTAAGCAAATTCACGGTGCTGGTGGTTGACGACGAGCCGGACAAACGGCAGTTGCTCAAAGTCGCTTTGGAGATGGCGGGCTACAACGTCCTGACGGCCAACGACGGCGCGCAGGGGCTGGCGGCCGTCGAGGCGCATTCGTTCGACCTGATCGTGACGGATGTGATGATGCCCCACGTGGACGGCTACGAGATGGTCAAGCGCATCCGCGCCAACCCGCAGACGCGCTTCATCCCGATCATCATCCAGACGGCCGCGAAGTCTGAAGCGCAGGACGCGCGGCGCGGCTCGCAAGTGGGCGCGCTCGGTTACATCACCGACCCCACCGACCTCGATCTCCTGCTCGCGCGCGCGCGCACGCTGCTCGATTTCAAAAACTATCTCGACTCCTGCGAGGAAGCCGCCTTCACCGACCACCTGACGGGCTTGGCGAACCGCCGCCGCTTCGAGCGGCAACTGGAACGCGAGGTGGCGCGCACGCGGCGTTACAACCACCCGTTCTGCCTGCTCGTGCTCGATATAGATCACTTCAAACTCGTCAACGACACCTACGGGCACGACGGCGGCGACGAGGCGTTGCGCCGTCTCGCACACGTCTTGCAAACGGGCACGCGCGGCGTTGACACGGCGGCGCGCATCGGCGGCGAAGAGTTCGGCATCATCCTGACGGAGACGGATTTCGAGCACGGTCTCGAAGTGGCCGAACGATTACGCAAGACCATCAGCGAGACGGAAATTCCGGAAGCCGGGCGCATCACGGTGAGCATCGGGCTGGCCGAGTTCACCGACCCGCTGCGCGACGGGCGCGAACTCTACGCCTCCGCCGATGCCGCGCTCTACGAAGCGAAGCGACGGGGACGCAATCGCGTCGTCTCCGCCACACTCGACGCGAACTCCACGCCCGTGCTCGGCGTATCATAAGCAAGGGATGAGGGCGCAAGGGATGAGGGATGAAAGGAATGCTTAACTTGCTTGAGCAGTTCTTCATTCATCCCTCACCCTTGCGCCCTCATCCCTTTATTCATGGAGGTTTTCATGGCTGATTATCGAGACAAGTTGGACGAGTGGCGCGAGGCGGCGCGACGCAAGGCGCGTGAGTTGGACGATAAGTATAAGATCAAGGATCGCGTCGAAGAGGGCGCGCGCGCGGCGCAGGACGCGGCGAAGCGCGGCGCGACGCGGGTGGCGAGCGAAGCGGAGCGGGCGCGGGTCGAGGCCGAGCGTTTGGGCGAGGAGTACGACGTGCGCGAGGGCGCGGGCGAGGTGCGCGAGCAGGCCATCCGCGCGGCTCAGGAGGCCGGGCGCGCGGCGCGCGAGGCGGGTGAGAAATTGCGCGGCGCGGGTCGCACCGCCGGAGAGCGCGCGGGCGAGGTGTTCGACGGGGCGAAGAAGCATTATGAACGCGCGGCGCGGGTCTACAGCGTCGGTTCGGGCGTCACGCGCGCCACTTCCGCGGCGAGCGTGGGACTGTTCAAAGCCTTCGACTGGGCGCGTGAGAATCCGAAGCAGGCCGTGTTGGTCTCGCTCTCGATTGCCGGTGGCCTCGGCGCGGGCGCGGTCTTCCCACGGCTCGACGGCGTGCTCATCGGAGCGCACCCGCATTGGTTCACACACTCCGCGCTGCCCGTCTGGGCGCTCCGCCGCGTGGGCGCGAAGTTCGACAGCTACTTGAGCGAGCGCGAACGCCTCGTCGCCGCGGGCGACACGACGGAGGCCGAACGCAAGCGCGCGGAGTTCGAGCGTTCCATCGTGCGCTACGTGGGCGCGCCGCTGTTGGGCGCATTCAGTTGCGCGGCGGGTCTCGCCATCTGCGCGCAGATTTTCCAGCCCGGCCACATCGTCGGCGCGCCCGTCAGTTGGTTGCTCGGCGGCAACCCCGTCCTCGAAGGCATCTGGCTCTTCGGGAACGGCGTCATCTGCTTCCAGCAAGGCTACAAGTTTTTTATGATCGCGCTGAAAGACCAGCAGGACGTTCACCGCATCGTGCGCGAGATCAAAGGCTTGCTGCCCGCGATGGCGACGGCCTAAAGGAACGCGAGCGAGAATTTCGGGCGCGCTCCTTACAGGCTCGAAAGAACGCGGCGCGGCCAATCGGCTTTCACACTTCTAACTCTGCAAAAGGCCGCCGCATATCAACTATGCGGCGGCTCTCTCTGTTAAGCACGGAATCGCTTTACGTTCAACCGGCATCATTCTGTTTTCAACCGCCAAAGGCTGACGGTTTTGTCCTCGCTCGCGCACGCAAACCAGGCTCCGTCAGGACTGAATGCTACCGAGAACACGTCGTCGGAATGATGTGAGAAGGTTTGGAGCAGGCGGCCGTCCTCCGGGTTCCAGAGCCGGACGCTGACGCCTCGATTGGAAGCGGACGCGCCGAAGAAATTCTGCCACAGTTCTCCGAGCGCGTTCCTGTCTCTGCCGCCGCTCAAGATGCGCCTGCCGTCAGGGCTGAAAGCGACGGAATAAATATGTTCGGAATCTCCTCCGAAAGAACGTATCAACTTCCCTTCAACGGCGTCCCACAGTTTGACGGTCGAATCGTCGCCGCCGCTCACCAGAAATCGCCCGTCTCGACTAAACTCGACACTCAAAACCGCCTGCGTATGACCGGCCAGCGTTCCGCTCAGTTTGCCGCTCTTCACATCCCAGATATTTATCTTCTCGTCAAAGCTCGCGCTCGCCAGTCGGCCGCCGTCGGGGCTGAAGGCGACCGCCCAGATATTCAGAGCGTGCCCTGCGAGAGTGTGTCGCAAATTACCCCCGGCGGCGTCCCACAATTTGACGAGCTTGTCGTCGCCGCCGCTCGCCAGCGTTTTCCCGTCGGGGCTGAACGCGACCGTCCAGACGGTCTTCGCGTGGCCGGAAAAAGTTTTAAGGAGCGTGCCGTCCGCCACGCGCCAGAGCCTGACCTGCGCGTCGTAGCCGGCAGTGGCAAGCTGACTTCCGTCCGGGCTAAAAGCCAAATCCGTGACGCCGCCGTTGTGTTCGAGAGTGCGAACTACCTGACCGTCGCTTTTTCGCCAGAGTTTAACCGCACTATCGACGCCCGCGCTCGCAAGCGAGTCGCCGTCGGGGCTGAACTGAACCTCCCGCATGCGATCCGCATGACCCGTGAACGTGAGGTGATGTTTCGCAAGTCCGCTGTCCACGACGACGGGCTTTTTCCACCCCTGAAAATAAAGAACGCCGACAGCAGTCAATAACAGCGGAGCCGCGAGCGCGGCTAACATGCGTCTCCCTGTTCCGACCTTTTTCGTCTCGGATGGCATAAACATTCTTTCGCTACGACATTCTTCGCGCACCGCAACCGGCGATTCGAGTAATTAACTAACGCGCGCCACCCGGTTCCATTAACAAGTTGATTCGGCGCGCCCGCGTTCGAGCGAAATCCATGTGCAGCAAAATTGAATTCGGGCACCGGCGAGACCGTGGCGCGCGTGAAGCGGACGCGATTAGGAGTTAAGAGATCGTGATGGGGAACAGCACGAAGCAGAGCAGGAAGACGGCGAGCGTGAGGATGGCGACGAGCGCGCGTGCGCGGCCGAGCGGGGCGATTTCGTCGAGGGCTTGCGGGTGCCGGACGCGGAGCATGACGAACAAAAGGATGGCGTAGAGGAAGCCGCCGGGCGAATTGTGCCAACGCCAGCCGAGCAGGGCGAGCAACGCCATCGAGACGAAACCCGCGCGGCCGACCCACGCGTGCGTGCGTTGGCCGAAGAGGGCGAAGACGGCATGGCCGCCGTCGAGTTGCCCGACCGGCAATAGGTTCAGGCTCGTCACGAGCAGGCCGATCCACGCCGCGAAGTAAAAAGGGTTGGGCGCGATATGGTCGAGGCCAATGCCGAGCGCGTGGGCGAACAGGCGCAGGAGGGGCGGGTCGTTGAAGGTGATGAGCGTACCGGCCGCCGCAGGCTCGGAGAGGGGCGGGGCGGGTTGCGCGGTCAGAATTGCGAGGAAGGCGACGGGGATGATGACGACGAAGCCCGCGAGCGGCCCGGCGACGCCGATGTCGAAGAGGGCGCGGCGCGTCGGGATGGGCGATTTGATCTTGATGAACGCGCCGAACGTGCCCGCGAGAAAGAGCGGCGGCGCGGGGATGAAGAACGGCAGCGTGGCACGGACGCCGTAGCGTCGGCAGGCGATGTAGTGCCCCGACTCGTGCGCGAGCAGGATGGCGAGCAGCGCGGCGGCGAACGTCGCACCCTGCGCGATGAGTTCCGTGTGCGCGAGAGCTTGCCTGAGGAGTTCGCGGACGGAGAGAAAGTAATAGGCCGGGATGTAGAAGAGGTAGCCAGACCAACCGGCGGGCGCGGCGAGGTTCGGTTCAAATTCGGGGACGTTGGCCGCCATCGCCGCTTGCATGATGCCCGCGAGCGTGGCCGTCACGGCGGTCAGCACGAAGAGTCCGACGGCACGCGCCCACTCGCGCGCGGTCGGGCGCGCCGACGGTCGTTCCCATGACGCGCGGCGACCGACGAGTGGCGGGAGCGTGTGAAGCGTTTCGGACATAATGCAAGAGACGATAAAGACGTAAATCGTGAATCGTCAATGATGAATAGAGGAAACGCGTCTTCTTCCATTCACGATTGACGATTCACGATTTACGTCTTTTACGACTGTTCAGCCGTCGCTGGTCGTGTCCGGCACGTCTGTGTCGTGTCCGGCGTCGTCCTCGGCGTCGAAGCCGTGGGCTTGGAGTTCCTTGCCGGGTTTGAAGCGGATGGTCTTGCCGGTGGGGATGGCAACCTCTTCGCCGGTGCGGGGGTTGCGCCCGACGCCGCGTTTGCGCGGTTTGACGACGAAGACGCCGAAGCCGCGCAGTTCGATGCGTTCGCCGCGCGCGAGCGCTTCCTTCATCGAGTGAAAGAGCGCGTCTACGGCCTGCTCGGCCTTCATCTTCGGCACGCCCGTGCGATCCGCCACGCGGTTGACGATGTCGAGTTTAATCACGCTTGGTTAGCCTCCGTTCGCGTCCGCCGGACAGACGGAAATTGGTCTGTAAAGTATGGATGCCACTTGATAAACGATAATAGAGACGCGCCGCGAACGCTGTCAAGCAAACGCCCCGCCCCGGCGTGCGCGCCCGCGTGCCCCTCGCGTTGACAAAGCGCGCGGCGCGCGGCTAACCTCGAAACACGTGATCTTCGAGTAGCCGCAAAGCGACAGCACGAGTAACGAAGAAGCCTATGTTCAAGCGTCAGGGAGCGCACCGCAGCCCGCCGTTCGGCGACATCCGGGTGGAGGACGACCGCGACATCGAAGTGCAGCGGCTCGACCGCGAATCGCGCAAACACTTCTGGTCGGAGGCGCGCCTGCTCTTTCGCGACCTCGTCTTCGCGCTCCTGGTCGCCGCGCTGTTCGTCGTCTTCGTCGTGCAGCCCGTCAAGGTCGAAGGCACTTCGATGCTGCCCCGGCTCCACGACGGCGAGCGCATCTTCGTCAACAAACTCGTCTATTACCATTGGCCGAAACTCGACCGCGGCGACATCGTCGTCTTCTGGTTTCCCGACGACCCCGACAAGAGTTACATCAAACGCGTCATCGGGCTGCCGGGCGAGATCGTGGAAGTGCGCGGCGGGCGCATCTACATCAACGGGCAGGATTTGAACGAACCCTACCTCGACCCGCAACTCAACGTGGGGCGCATGACGCTGCCGCCCGCCCTCGTCAAACCGCACTATTATTTCGTGATGGGCGACAACCGCGACAATTCCAGCGACTCGCGCATCTGGGGGCAGGTGCCCGAAAAATATATCTACGGCAAGGCGCTCCTGCGCTACTGGCCGCTCTCGGACGCGACTATCATTCGCCACGAAACCGACTACGCGCTCACCGCGCCCAATACGTTGCCGACGCCCTTCGTCGAGCCGGAAGAGGACGAAGAAACTGAGCCGTAAAGCTGTCCGTTGTCCGTGGTCGCTCGTCCGCTGACTGTGGCTCTCTCGCGTCAGCGGCTAAAGATGAATTTGCACAACTGACTACTGACAACTGACCACTGACGACCGACTACCGACGAGTTTTATGCCTGACTGGTTGAAGCCCTTCCTGATGATGTTCTACGCGCCGGTGCGCGCGCTCGGGTTGGTGCGCGACCACGCGCCGCTCGGTTTCGCCGCCGCGCTCGCCGTCGGCGCGAAAGTGATCTACACGCTCTACACGCAGTGGCCTTATCTGGCCGTTCGCATGGGAGCGGGCGGGGCGTCCGCCGCTTTCGCCGTCCTGAGCGGGACGGTGGGCAGCCTGCTCTTGATCGCCGTCATCTTTGTGCCGGGCGTGATCTTCTTCGTCAACCTGTTCGAGCGGCGGGGCAGTTTCAGTCTGGTGTTGCAACAGGAGTTCGCGCCCGCCGCCTCGGCCGTCTTCTACGCGTGGGCGGCGGCGCACCTCGCCGCCTTGCCGCTCGCCGTCCTCTCACGCCTGAGCGGCTTTGAAGCCAACTGGCTCGCCGAAGTGCAACAATTCTGGGACGTGCTCGGCCGACAACAGAACGTGCCGCCCGACGTGTTGGCGCAACTCACCGACCCGCAACAACTCTCGCAGAGCATCGCGGCGACCATCGTCTTGCCCTTCTTCCTGGGGTGGACGCTGATCGGCGTGCGCGAGGTGTTTCGCCTCTCGTGGCCGCGCGCCGTGGCGGCCGTGGTGGGGGGCGGCGTCATGATGATCCTGTTGTCGCCGCTGGTGGGCTTGCTCGGTCGTTTCCTCGCTTCGCCGTTCCTGCTCATCATGCTGTTCTTCCTGTTGCGCGGCTACTTCGGCAACGTGATGAGCACACAACGGGCGCGCGCCTCCTTCCGGCAGAACCTCGAAGCCGCCACGCTCAACCCGGCCGATGCCTCCGCGCACTACAACCTCGGCCTCATCCACCTCCAACGCAAAGAACTGGAGCAAGCCAAAGAACGTTTCGCCCGCGCCGTCGAGATCGACGCCGAGGAAGTTGACGCGCATTTCCAACTCGGCCGCATCAGCCGCATGCAGAACAACCCGGCGGCCGCCATCGCCCATTTCGAGCAGGTGGTGGCACGCGACCAGAGCCACGCGCAGCACGAAATCTGGCGCGAGATCGGCGCGACCTATCTGGCCGCCGCGCAATATGCGGACGCGCTCGACGCGCTCGAACGCTTCCTCGACCGCCGCCAGGCCGACCCCGAAGCTCTCTACTTGACGGGGCGCGCGCTCTTTGGCCTGGGGCGCACGCGCGAGGCCGCCGATTCGATGCGCGCCTGCATCGAAGCCGTCAAAACCGCGCCCGCCTACAAGTATCGCACCGAGAAACGCTGGCTCAACGAGGCGCAGCAGTTCCTCCGCACGCAGGCTTAGGAGCGACGCTTGTCTTCTCAACCTTTTATGAAAGGCATCTGCAACATGCGACGACTCCTCATCCTCACCTCGTTCTTCGCGCTGTGCCCGCTCCTCACGATGGGACAGCGCCCCGCTTGCGCGGACTTCCAAAGGGACGTGAAGACAACATACAACTTTAAACCCGCGCTCCTGGAGACGGAGGCCGAGAGCGTGGCGAAGTCTGCCGCAATGGATCGCTTCTGGAACGCGGTCAAGGCGAAGCCTAATGAGTTGCTGCCGTGCCTGCGCGCCGCGCTCGCCGACCCGCAGTCCGATCCCTGGTTCCGTTTCGACGGCAGCAACCTGCTGGTCTCGGTCGATCCGTCTCCGGCCTCGAAAGCAGAACAAGTGCGCCAGTACACGGCGGTTGACCTCGGCGACCTGAACCTTGAAGTGTGGGTTTCGACCCTCGCGCGACGCGGCGCGGAAGGCTTCGACGTGTCGGAGGCGGGCGCGCGCTGGCTCGCCTACCCGAACGCGAAATACTACCTGCCGCAGCACGGCGCGCAAGAGGTTGACCGATTGCTCGGCGCGATCTTCATCTTCGGCAGCATGGACGAGACGCAGGCCACGCCCGCCCTCCTGAAGATCGCGGGCGCGGCGGAGCATCCCGGACGCCAGAACGCGATCTCCCTCTTGCTCATGCAGGCCACGCCCGAAGCCCTCCGCGGCCTGAAGGCCATTAACCTTGCCGGACTGTCCGAGGGCGCGCAGGCCATGATTCGCCGGCATCTCGAACGGCCTGTAATGATCACGCCGCGCGAGCGACCGAAGACGAGCCGCGCGCAATTCCTGAAAGCTTTTGAAGACGCGGTGAAGGACGACTGGAAGAAGTTTCCCGAGCTGGAGCGTGAAGTGTCCGATAGCGAGAAGGACGCGGTGGCCGTGCTGAAGCCGGAGGACGTGCCGCTCGTGCGCAGGGTGCGCCGGAAGAGAATAGCCCACGCGAACCCGCACGCCGCCAACGATTACGTGAGCTTTACACAGATTTTGATGACGATGATTTGGAAACCGGAGATGACGAAATAGGATGGACGAGCACAAACCGGCAATTATTGCTCTCGAAGATGGCAGAGTTTTCCGTGGTCGCTCGTGGGGCGCGGAGGGTGAAGTGTGCGGCGAGATGGTCTTCAACACTTCGATGTCGGGTTATCAGGAAGTGTTGACCGATCCGTCTTACGCGGGGCAGATCGTGTGCATGACTTATCCGCTCATCGGCAACTACGGCGTGAACGCGGCCGACGCCGAATCGAGCCGCCCGTGGGTCGAGGGCTTCGTCGTGCGCGAGGCGAGCCGCACGATGTCCAACTGGCGCGCGGAAGAAACTCTGGACGCCTACCTCAAGCGTTGGCGGATCGTCGCCATCGACCACATAGATACGCGCGCGCTCGTCCGGCACATACGCGATCGGGGCGCGATGCGCGCCTGCCTGTCCACGGTCGATCTCGATGCGGAGAGTTTGGTGGCGCGCGCGCGCTCGTCCGAGGCGATGGAGAACCGGGAACTGGCGAGCGTCGTCACGACGAAAGAGGTCTACACGATTCCCGCCGCCGGCGCGGAGCGTTTCCACGTCGTCTGCTACGACTTCGGCGTCAAGCGAAACAGCTTGCGCGAGTTCGCGCGGCTCGGTTGTCGCCTGACGGTCGTGCCCGCTTCGATGTCCGCGGCGGACGTGTTGGCCTTGCAGCCCGACGGCATCTTCCTCTCGAACGGGCCGGGCGATCCGGCTTCGATGAGCGGCGTAGTCTCGGAGATCGCGCGCGTCGCCAATTCGGGCGTGCCCACCTTCGGCATCTGCTTCGGCCACCAACTCCTGGGGCGCGCCTTCGGCGGTTCGACTTACAAACTCCGCTTCGGCCATCGCGGCGGCAACCAGCCCGTCCGCGAACAGGCCACCGGCACCATCGAGATCACTTCCCACAATCACGGCTTCGCCGTCCAGGCCGACACGCTTCCTCCTGATGTTGAAGTCACGCACATCAACCTCAACGACAACTGCGTCGAAGGCATGCGGCACAAGCAACTGCCCGTCTTCTCCGTCCAATACCACCCCGAAGCCGCGCCCGGCCCCCACGATGCCGCGCACCACTTCCTCCGCTTCATCGAATTGATGGAGCGGACGCACGCCGTAAGAACCTGATTTAGAGAACGAGATACTGCGCGGGCACGTGCTCCGTGAGCCACACCCCGTTGTCGGAACGGTAGAAGGCGTGGCCGTCCGCGTGCATTCGCCCGCTCTCCACGGCGATCACGTGCGGGCGGCCGTGGCGCGCGCCGACCTTCGCGGCCGTCGTCGCATCCGCCGAGAGGTGGACGTGTTGGCGACGCCCACGCACCAGTCCGCGCGCGCTAATCGAAGCGAGCAGGTGCGCGGCCGTCCCGTGGTAGAGCACGGGCGGCGGCGCGAGCGGCGCGTAGCCGAGTTCGACGCTGACGGAATGACCCTGACTCGCCCTGATCCCCGCGCCGTCATCACTGAAAGCGAAACGCTGCTTATCATTCTCTCTCACCACCGCGCGCAACTCTTCAAGCGTGACGGGGAAGTTGTGCGCCCGGCACGCCGCGAGCAGGTCGGAGACGGCCACCCACCCCGCGCCGTCCAACTCGATCCCGATCGAGCCGGGCTGGTGCCTGAGCACGCGGCTGAGAAACTTACTGACGCGGACGAGGCGGCTTTGCATCCGTGTGGGTTGAGAGGCGGCGACTTGAGTTTTAACTTTCGCTCTGCAATGCGCCCGTTTGAGTGGGTTCGCTCTCTAGCTCGCGCGTTTGAGTGGGTTCGCTCTGCAATGCGCCCGTTTCAGTGGCGGGTGCAATCGGCTCGGTGACTGCATGGTGGTGTTCGAGCCTATGAGGCGCGGCGGCGGCTTCGTGCTGGTGGACAGGATTTTCGGCCGGAGTTGCCGCGGGAGCGGGAGCGGGCGACGCGGGAACCTCGTCGGGCTTGAGGAGCGAGGCGACGATGCCTTCGTCCTTGCCGCGATGTTCGAGCCAGTGGCGGTAGCCGACGGAGATGATGGCGATGACGGGGATGGCGAGGAAAATTCCGGCGACGCCCGCGAGTTCCGCGCCGCAGAGGATGGCGAGGATGACGGCGAGCGGGTGGAGGTGGATGCCCTGGCCGATGATGCGCGGGTAGGTCACGTAGTCGTGGACGATGCGCAGCACGGCGAGGAAGATGAAGACGCCGAGCGCCTGCCCCGGCGAGTGAAAACTCGACACGGCGACGGCCAGCACGAAGATGACGAGCGGCCCGGCGAGCGGGATGAATTCCAGAAACCCGGCGAGTATGCCGAGCACGAGCGCGTAGGGCACGCCGATCAGGATGAAGCCGAGCGTGCAGATGACGCCGATCAACAGGCACGCGATGAGTTGCGCGCGGATGTAGGCGGCGAGCGTGCTGTTGACATCCTGGAAGAGTTCGTCGCCGCGCCAGCGCATGCGCCCGCGCGGGAGCATTTGCAAGGCGGCGCGGCGGAAGCTGTCCGCGTCTTTCAACAGGAAGAAGGCGAGGATGGGGATCAAGACGAGCCACGGCGCGTAGCCGAGCGCGAAAGTCGCCGTGTGGACGGCCGTGGTTTGCAGGTACGCGCCGACCGTATGGATGGTCTCCGAGACGGTTTCCTTGACGGACTCGCGCGCGGGCGAGGGGATGCGCTGATAGAAACGCTCCAGCTTTTGCGTGCTGTCCGAGAGGGTCTTCGAGTAGGTGGGAGCTTGCCGCCCGATCTCCGTGATCTGTTCGCCGACTTGCGGGAGCAGCAGGTAGATCACGAGTCCGAGGCCGCCGAAGATCAGTAGATAGACGATGCCGATGGCGAGCGTGCGCGGGATGAAATGCTTGCGCGCGCTGCCGCGCAAGCGGACGGGGCGGTGGACGAGTTCGACGAGCGGCGCGATCAGGTAGGCGAAGAAGATCGAGAGCACGAGCAGGAGAATGACGCCTTCGAGCATGTACAACGCCCAGATGACCATCGCCACGCCGAGCACGATCAGGATCAGGCGCAGCACCGCGCGCGTCTGCGGCCACGTCGCCTCCGCCGCCGCCACCGCCGCCGTCTCGGCGACTTCCGCCACCTCTCTGCTGTGTTCGCTCTTCCGGTCAGCCATAGTGATTAAGGGAGGAGGGCGCGAGGGTGAGGGATGAACCAAAGAAGCCTTCAATCGCTTGAGCGCTTCCTTTCATCCACAACCCGGACGCCCTCCTCCTGACCCTTCAGTAGTCGTCAACGTCGTATTCGTAATGTTGGAGATGCGGGGCGGAAGGCTCATAGACGAGGCCGCGCCATTCGTCGTTGGCGTTCATGAGTTGGAGCGCGGCGAGCGGTTGCGCCGGGTTGCGCTCGATGCGCAAGACCTCCGCCACCGCCGACACTTCCGGCGCGCCCTCGCGCCTGACCGCGATCTGGACGCGGCTGCCCACGTCCGGCAAGTGCTCCAGATGTACCAGCGCGCCCGTCGGCCCGACGTTCTCGGTCTGGCCGTCAACGACGACGTGCTCGCCCGATGCGCCGTCGTCCCATTCGGCGCGCACCGGCAAACTGATCACGTAACGAGGCCCCGTTCGCTGCTCGGTCGGGTAGTGTTGAGACATATTTTTTTGGTGATAGGTGATGAGTGATAGGTGATAAGAAAAGCCCGCTCCTTCCTATCACCTATCACTCATCACCTATCACTTCCTTTCTTCATTCTTCTTCCTGCACGCGCAGTTTTTCGAGTACGGAAAAATCTTCGAGCGTCGTCGTGTCGCCGGCGACCGAGCCGCTCGAAGCGATCTCCCTGAGCAGCCGGCGCATGATCTTGCCCGAGCGGGTTTTCGGCAGCGCGTCCGTAAACCTGATCTCGTCGGGACGCGCCAGCGCGCCGATCTCTTTCGCCACGTGACGGCGCAACTCCTCTTTCAAAGCGTCGGAAGTTTGCCGCGAGCCTTCGAGCGTGACGAAGGCCACGATGCCCGAACCCTTCAGTTCGTCCGGCCGCGCGACGACCGCCGCCTCCGCCACCGCCTTGTGCGAAACGAGCGCGCTCTCGATCTCCATTGTGCCCAGGCGATGTCCGCTGACATTAATGACATCATCAACGCGCCCCATTATCCAGTAATAACCGTCGCGGTCGCGCCGCGCGCCGTCGCCCGCGAAATAGACGCCGTCGATTTCCGACCAGTAGGCCGCGCGATAACGCTCGTCGTCTCCCCAGATGGTGCGCAGCATCGAAGGCCACGGCCGTTTGATGACGAGGTAGCCGCCCCCACCGTCGTCGCCGACCGCTTGCCCCGTCTTCGTCATAATGTCAACTTCGATGCCGGGCAGAGGCTTGGTCGCCGAGCCGGGCTTGGTCGGCGTCGCGCCCGGCAGCGGCGAGATCATGATGCCGCCCGTCTCCGTCTGCCACCAGGTATCGACGATCGGGCAGCGTCCGCGCCCGATGACTTCGCGATACCACATCCACGCCTCCGGGTTGATTGGCTCGCCGACCGTGCCGAGCAGGCGCAAGCTGGACAGGTCGTGTTTCAAAACCCACTGCTCGCCCCACTTGACGAAGGCGCGGATGGCCGTCGGGGCGGTGTAGAAAATGTTGACGCGGTGGCGTTCGATGATGCGCCAGAAGCGATCCGGCTCAGGCCAGTTCGGCGCGCCTTCATACATCAGGGTCGTCGCGCCGTTCGAGAGCGGGCCGTAGACCACGTAAGAGTGACCCGTCACCCAGCCGATGTCGGCCGTACACCAGTAAGTGTCCTCGTCTTTGAGATCGAAGACCCACTTCGTGGTGAGATGCGCCCAGAGCAGGTAGCCCGCCGTCGTGTGCAGGATGCCTTTGGGCTTGCCCGTCGTGCCCGACGTGTAGAGGATAAAGAGCGGGTGCTCGCTGTCCAGTTCCGCCGCCGGGCACTCGGCCTCAACCGTCTCCACCAGTTCGTGCCACCAGTGGTCGCGCCCGGCGCGCATGTTGACCCGCGATCCCGTGCGCCTGACGACGATGCAATGCTCGACGGTCGGCGTCTTCGCCAACGCCTCGTCAACCGTCTCTTTCAACTTCACTTCCGCGCCGCGCCGCCAACCGCCGTCGGCCGTCACGACGACGCGACAGCCCGCGTCGTTGACGCGATCCACGATGGCGGTCGCGGAGAAGCCGCCGAAGATGATCGAGTGCGTTGCGCCGATGCGCGCGCAGGCGAGCATGGCGATGGCGAGTTCGGGCACGAGCGGCAGGTAGAGCGCGACACGGTCGCCAGACGTGACGCCCATGCGCTTCAAGACGTTGGCGAAGCGGCACACTTCGCGGTGCAGTTGCAGGTAGGTGAGCGTGCGCTGCTCGCCGGGTTCGCCCTCCCAGATGATCGCGGCCTTGTTGCGTCGCCAGGTTGCGAGATGCCGGTCGAGACAGTTATAGGAGATGTTCGTCGTGCCGCCCACGAACCACTCGGCGTGCGGCGCGTCCCACTTCAACACCGTGTCCCATTTTTTGAACCAGTGAATCTCCTCGGCCATGCGCGCCCAAAACTCGTCGGGCGAGGCGGTCGCCTCCGCGCGCAGGCGTTCGTAGTCCGCCGGAGATTTGATGTGCGCGGCTTGCGAAAAACTCTCGGCGGGCGGGAAGACGCGCTCCTCGTGCAGCACCGATTCGATGTTCGTCGTCGAGGAAGACATAAACTCTGGCTCGAATCTCCTATCGGAAAAGCTGGCGGCTCGGGCGCGCGCCGCAAAACTAAAATTGCGTTGCTGGAGAGTGTCATTGTGTATCACAGAATCCCTTGACGCAACAACAACTTGTCTGCACTATATGTCATAAATCCTCAACAAGGAGCTTCTCACAAATTATGCTCTCTTTAGAAGAATGGAAAACGGTCGTAGAGATAATGTATTACGTTGTGGCAATTCTTGCCGTGATGGGGGCGGCTTGGACTTACAGGAAGAATAGACTCCTTGAACAATCACGCTGGGCTTCGACCTTTTACGAAAAATTTTACGAGACCGACCGCTATAAAGAGATTCGAGATAAGCTAGATTGTCCGGCAGACCTGACCGAAGTTAATTATCTGGTTGATACGGAATCGCCGCTATTTACCGACTATCTCAATTTCTTTGAACACGTCATTATCTTTACCCGCTCCGAACAGCTAAAATCTGAGGACGTTGAAAATTCTTTCCGCTACTACCTTAACTGTTTAAAGAAACTCGACAAGGTATGGGAATATATTGATAACGAAGAAAAGGGCTACGAAAATCTGCGTAAATATTTGAGAGAGAGGGAGCAAATTAAATGGTACAAGAAGACACCTTAAATATATGAGGGCAAGAAAATGAGCGAGTATTTGTTCGTTTATGGCACGTTGCGGCCAAGCCATGCGCCCGCCGAAGTAGCCGCCATAGTTAAGAAGTTACGGAAGGTAGGGATCGGGCACATTAGAGGGCGGCTGTACGATTTGGGAGAGTATCCGGGCGCAATTCTGGATGCGTCGGCCGATACCGCAATCTCCGGCGAAGTGTTTGCCATCCCGAACGAGGACGCGGTTTTATCAGTTCTCGATTCGTATGAAGACTTTGATTCAAGCGATCCTGAGAACAGTTTGTTTGTGCGGAAGCAGCACCCCGTAACTTTATCTGATGGCCGCAAACTCAAGTGTTGGGTCTACGTCTATAATCGCGATCTAGGGGAAGCGCATCTTGTGACAGGTGGGGATTACGCGAATTTCAACGCCGCCTGATGGAATGTTAAGTACTTGCCTGGATCGCAGGCACGCCCCAGATTCTATGCAAACTAAATCAAATCAATTAAACGTTATTTTCCGCGCCGCTTCGACTTTACTGTTACTCCTCGCCTCGGCCACCGCCGCGCTCCCGCAAAGCAAGGAGACGACGAAGGCCGCGCCCGTCACGGACACCCTGCGTGCGACGAACGCCGCGCCGCCGGCCGCCGCCACTGCGGCCGTGCGCGACGAACGCCTGTGGCAGAAGACGCTTAAACTGCAACGCTCGGCCATCGTCGTGGACACGCACAACGACATCCTCTCCATCATGTTCGACGAGAATTACGACCTCGGCCAGTCGTCCGTCGGCAAGTATCACACGGACATCGCGCGCATGAAGGAGGGGGGGCTATCGGCCGAGTTCTTCTCCGTCTACGTGGATCGCACTTACGCGGCGAAAGGCGGCGCGGCGCGGCGCGCGTTGGATTTAATCGACATGGTCTACCGCGCGGCGGAAAAATATCCGAACGATCTCATGATGTCCTACACGGTGGCGGACATCAGGCGCGCGAAGAAGGCGAAGAAGATCGCCGCGCTGATGGGCATCGAGGGCGGCCATGCGATCGAAAATTCGCTCTTTGCCCTGCGCGATTTCTACCGCCTCGGCATCCGCTACCTGACCCTGACGCACAACAACACGAACGATTGGGCGGATGCCTGCTGCGACACGGCCAGGCACAACGGCCTCTCGGACTTCGGCAAGGAGGTCGTGCGCGAGATGAACCGCATCGGCATGCTCGTGGATGTTTCGCACGTCTCCGACAAAACCATGTCCGACGTGCTCGACATCTCGACCGCGCCCGTCATCGCCTCGCACTCTTCGGCGCGCGCCCTCGCCTCGCGCCCGCGCAACATCCCGGACGATCTGCTGCGCCGCATCGCCAAAAACGGCGGCGTCGTCATGATCAACTTCTACCCCGTCTTCATCGACCAGAAAGCGATCGACGCGAGCGAAGCGCGCGCCGCGCGGCTCAAGCCGCAACGCGACGCCCTGAACGAAAGATACAAAAACGATCCGAAACGGCTCGAAGCGGAGTTGACGAAACTCACCGACGCGAACCAGCTGCCGCCGACGCCGCTCTCCGTGCTCGTGGATCACTTCGACCACGTGGCGAAGGTCGCCGGTATCGATCACGTCGGCATCGGTTCCGACTTCGACGGCGTGCCGTATCTGCCCGAGGGCATGGAAGACATCGCGCGCCTGCCGAATCTCACCTACGAACTTCTGCGGCGCGGCTACAGCGAGCGCGACGTGCGTAAGGTGCTCGGCGAGAATTTCCTGCGCGCCTTCGCGGAGGCCGAACGCGTCGCGGCGCGCGCCTCCGGCGGGCAAGTCAGCCGCGAGGGCAGCGTGCGGCGCATAAATTAAGGGATGAGGGATGAGGGATGAATCAGGAAACTACTCACGAGAGTTAAGCATTCCTTTCATCCCTCATCCCTCCGCCCTCATCCCTTTCATTCATCCCTCATCCCTTAAGTTTATGCGTGCTATAATTTTCTCTTCCAATGAAGCGCGCCGGAATCTACATTCACATCCCCTTCTGCCGTTCGCGTTGCTCCTACTGCGACTTCGCCACCGGCGCATACGAAGGCCAACTCGCGGAACGCTACGTTTCCGCCCTCTCGCAAGAGATTGCCACTTTCAACTCTGCGTCTCCTGCCGCCGCCGGTTCGCCCGCCGCCTCGACGGGCGACGTTGACGCACGCGCCACGCGCGCCGGGGCGGTCTGCGACGTTGACACGATCTATTTCGGCGGCGGTACGCCCTCGCTGCTCACGCCCGCGCAGGTCGGGCGCATCTTGCGCGCGGTGCGCGAGCGTTTCCGCGTCGCCAGTGACGCGGAAGTGACGCTGGAGATGAACCCCGGCACGGTCACGGCGGAGACGGTCGAGGGGTTTCGCGCATGCGGCGTGAACCGCGCGAGCTTCGGCCTGCAAACATTCGACGACGAGCAACTGCGTCGTCTCGGGCGCACGCACACCGCCGCCGATGCGCGGCGCACGCTCTCTCTCCTGCGCGAGGCCGGGTTCGATAACGTGAGTTTCGATCTCATCGCCGGGCTGCCCGGCCAGACGCTCGCGGAGTGGGCGCGCAACCTGGACGACGCGCTCGCGCTTCGTCCCGCGCATCTCTCGCTCTACCTGCTCGAAGTCCACGAGGGCACGCCCCTCGCCGGGCAACTCCGCGAAGGCCGCTGGCCGCAGCCCGACCCGGACGTGGCCGCCGAGATGTACCAACTCATCATGGCACGCACGCGCGCCGCCGGTTACGAGCACTACGAGATTTCCAACTTCTGCCTCACCGGGCGCGAGGCGCGGCACAACTTGAAATACTGGACGAACGCGCCCTACTACGGCTTCGGCTCGTCCGCACATTCCTACGACGGCGCGCGCCTGCGCTGGTCGAACGAACGCGACGCCGCGCGTTATGTCGAACTCATCGAAACGCGCGGCGCGGCCGTGGTCGAAACGAACGAACTGACGGCGCGCGATGCGGGCGCGGAAGCTCTCTTTCTCGGCCTGCGCCTCATGCGCGGCGTTGACCTGATGCAGCACCGCGCGCGCTTCGGGACGGACGTGCGAAGCGAATACGCCGCCGACCTCTCGCGTTTTCAGGCGGCCGACCTCATCGAGATCAACGGCGATTTGCTTCGTCTCACGCCCTCCGGCGTGCTGCTCTCGAATGAAGTCTTCGCCGCGTTCGTGTGAAAGGGGGCGGGCGTGCGGATGAAGATCATGGCTCGGCGCGGGATCGTTTCGTGGCTTCCGATCATCGTCGCCCTGGCGGTGTTACCTGCGGGCTGCGCGGCGCGTAAGCCGGAACTCAAGGCGGACGGCTTTCATCATGCGGAACTCAAAGCGGGCGGGCTTTATTCGATTGACGACGGCGAAGGCTCTTTCCGTATCGTCAAACTGCTCGTGCTCGACGATGACGCCGCCCACATCGCCATGTACCGCAATAAATTTTCCGCGCGTCCCGTGACGATTGACCCGGCCTCTCTTTCGTTCGGCAGCGTTGAGGACGGGAATGAGGATGTCGGGATCATGCACCTGCCCCTGTCGCGCGAGGCTTTCCTGCGAGACCGGCCCGTGTTCATCGCACAGACGCCCGTGACGGAAGAAGAACTCGAAGGCTACCAAATGTGGAAAGAGGCGGGCGGGGAAATATTCCCCTAAAGTTAGGAGGGAGCGGAAGAGGTTAAGGAGACCGGCCGATAAATCTTTATGATCGATCTACGCAGCGATACCGTGACGAAACCGACGCCCGCGATGCGGCGCGCAATGAGTGAGGCCGAAGTGGGCGACGACGTGTACGGCGAAGACCCCACGGTCAACCGCTTGCAGGAGCGCGCGGCCGAAGTGTTCGACAAAGAAGACGCGCTCTTTGTGCCGACGGGTTCGATGGGCAACCAGATCGCCGTCAAGTTGCACACGCGGCCGGGCATGGAAGTCGTGATCGAGGAGCGCGGCCACATCTACAATTACGAGATGGCAGCGATGGCGGCGATTGCCGGCACGCTCGCCCGCCCGGTCAAAAGCGCGGACGGCAGCGGCATCCTCCACTGGAACGACATCCGTGCGGCCGTCCACGCCAACGACGCCCCCTACTACGTTGCGCCGACCGGCCTCGTCGCCCTGGAGAACTCGCACAATCTCGCGGGCGGCACGCTGCTCGGCAGAGAGCGCACCGGGGAGATTTGCGCGGGCGCGCACGCGCTCGGCATCCCCGTCCACCTCGACGGCGCGCGTATCTTCAATGCCGCCGTCGCGCTCGGCGAGACGGTCGCCGCGCTCGCCGCGCCCTGCGATTCGGTGATGTTCTGTTTGTCGAAGGGTCTCGGCGCGCCGGTCGGCTCGATGCTGTTGGGTAGCCGCGCCTTCATCGAGGAGGCGCGCCGTTGGCGCAAACTGCTCGGCGGCGGGATGAGACAGGCGGGCGTCATCGCCGCCGCCGGACTCGTCGCGCTCGAAGAGTCGCCGCAACTCCTGGAGGCGGATCACGCGAACGCGCGCCGACTGGCCGAAGGCGTCGCCGAGATTCCGGGCGTGGAGATCGACCCCGAACGCGTCGTCACCAATATCGTCATCTTCGACATCGCGGGCACGGGGCAGGCGGCCGATGCCATCTGCGCGCACCTGCAAGGGCGCGGCGTGCTCGCCTCCGGTTTCGGCTCATCCATCCGCATGGTCACGCACTACGACGTGTCGGCGTCGGACATAGACGCGGCCGTCACGGCGTTGCGCGAAGCGCTGACCGGAAGATAAGTTTCAAGTTTCAGGTTTCAAGTTGAAGACCGAAGAATTTTTCAGTCCTGAAACTTGAAACTTGAAACCTGAAACCTCAAACCTGAAACCTGTTTATGAAACCTTTGATCATCGCCATTGACGGCCCTTCGGGCGCGGGCAAGTCAACGCTCGGGCGCAGGCTCGCGCGCGAACTCGGTCTGCTCTATGTGGACACGGGCGCGATGTATCGCGCGGTCGCGCTGGCCGTCGTCGAAGCGGGCGCAAGCGCGTCGGACGCGGACGAAGTGGCGCGCGTCGCCGCCCGCGCGCGCATCGAACTGGCGGGCGACCCCGATTCTCTGCGCGTCATGCTCGACGGGCGCGACGTGTCAGCCAAGATTCGCACTGAGCAGATCACGCGCCTCTCTTCCGTCATCTCCGCGATCCCGGCCGTGCGCCGCGACCTCGTGCGCCGCCAGCGCGAGATGGGCACGGGCGGCGGCGGCGTCGTGCTCGACGGGCGCGACATCGGCACCGTGGTCTTCCCCATGGCGGACGTGAAATTCTTTCTCACCGCCGTTCCCGAAGAACGCGCCAAGCGGCGTTTCGACGAAGACCACGGCAAAGAACCCGACCTCACGTTTCAAGACACCCTCGCCGACATCAACACGCGCGACGAACGCGACTCCACGCGCGCCGACTCCCCCTTGCGCATCGCCGAAGACGCCGTCGTCATAGACACCACCGAACTCTCCGTCGAACAGGTCTTCGCGCGCATGCTGGAAGTCGTCGGCGAGCGGCGGCCGGATTAGGAAACCACATGAGCGTGAAATTTAAATATTTCATTTATAGAAACCACTTTTGGTTATTTGCATTGCTGATCGTGGTTGTTACTGCGACGGCAATTTTCCTTTATTTAAGAGGACACGATTGGAAGATTACCTTTACCATTATTGGCGGGGCACTTACGTTTGTTTATTTTATTCAGCAGCAGCAACTTGGGGAAACAGAATTATTCAAGGACTTATTTGTCAGCTTTAATCACAGATACGACGAGATGAATGAGAAATTGAATATGATTAAGGATAAAGACAATCTTGATAAAGATGATATTGCCAAACTTTATGATTACTTCAATCTTTGCAGTGAGGAATATTTGTTCTACCGAACAGGTTACATTTACCCGGAAGTTTGGAAGGCTTGGTGCAATGGCATGAGTAGCTATTTAAAGAATGACAAGGTGAGAGAGGTGTGGGAAAAAGAGGAAAAATCAAAATCATATTACGGCCTTACATCTAGAGAAATCTCTAAGGGTGCTAAGTAATAAACTTCAGATTTAAGCAAGTTGTTTCTAATAGAAAGATTACCTCAGAGACATGTTCACAGGCATCATCGAGGAGTTGGGGCGCGTGCGCGGGGTGGAGCGGCGCGGTGAGGGCGTGCGGATGACGGTCGAGGCGCGGGTGGTGACGGCGGGCACGCGCGAGGGCGATTCCATCTCGGTCAACGGCGTGTGCCTGACCGCGCTCGAAGTGGGGCGCGACAGTTTCGCGGCCGACGGGTCGCGGGAAACTTTGCAGCGTTCGACTTTGGGCGATTTGCGCGCCGGGTCGCCGGTCAACCTCGAACGCGCCGTGACGCCCGAAACGCGCCTCGGCGGCCACATCGTGCAGGGACACGTTGACGGGCGCGGGCGTTTCCTCTCGGCCGAGGAGCACGGCGGCTCCTGGACGGTGCGCATCTCGTACCCGCCGGAACTCGCGCGCTATCTGGTCTTCAAGGGGTCGGTCACGGTCGAGGGCATCAGCCTGACGGTGGCCGCGCTCGCCGACGACTATTTCGAGATCGCCGTCATCCCGAAGACTTGGGGCGTGACGAACCTCTCGCACCTGCGCGCGGGCGATGCGGTCAACCTTGAGGCCGACATCATCGCCAAGTACGTCGAGCGCATACTCACGGTCGGCGCGCGGGAAAAAGAGGCAGCCGAAACGCCGGGGCTGACTTTAGAGAAACTGGCCGACCTCGGTTACAAGTAACTCTTAACGAGTGCGAGCGAGGAAAATTTCTTGGAAGCAGTTTGAAAAGTCCCGGAAGCAGTTTGAAAAGTCCCGGAAGCAGTTTGAAAAGTCCCTTTAGGGACGAGTGAGAATAGCCCGGCGATTTATCGCCGGGGATAAGTTGCAGGATAACGTTTGAGTCCCGTAGGGACGATTGAATGGTGAAGAACATTCAATCGTCCCTACGGGACTCCGTGTAAAAAACACGTTCGCGATCCCCGGCCATAAATAGACCGGGCTATTCTCAATTGTCCCTGCGGGACAGAAAGCCGCTACACGATTGTCCCTGCGGGACAAGAGCCAGCCGGAAATTTCTATCAACTGGCGCGGCTGCGCGGCGTCTCCACGGCGCGCCTGCGGTCGTCCTCTCCCTTTTCCAAAAAAAACGCGCGGCATCGGCCTTGCAATAAATTGTGAGTCGCAAAAACGGCGGCTTTCGGGTAACATAACCGGCGGTACAACGCTCCCCCCGATAATTGAGTTGCCGGATAGGATTACGATGCCTTTTTCCTCCATTGAAGAAGCCGCCGCCGACATCCGCGATGGCCGCATGATCATCATCGTGGACGACGAAGACCGCGAGAACGAGGGCGACCTCGTGTGCGCGGCCGAGTGTGTCACGCCCGAGATCATCAACTTCATGGCGACGCACGCGCGCGGCCTCATCTGCATGCCCCTGACCGAGGAACGCTGCGACGAACTGCACCTTACGATGCAGGTGGCCGACAACACCTCTTTCCTCGGCACGGCCTTCACCGTCTCCATCGAGGCGCGCCGGGGCGTGACCACCGGCATCTCCGCCGCCGACCGCGCGACCACCATCCTGACCGCCGTCGATCCGCAGGCCAAGCCTTCAGACCTGGCGCGCCCCGGCCACATCTTCCCCTTACGCGCGCGCAAAGGCGGCGTGCTCGTGCGCCCAGGCCAGACGGAAGCGAGCGTTGACATGGCGCGCATCGCCGGTCTCTACCCGGCGGGCGTCATCTGCGAGATCATGAACCCGGACGGGACGATGGCGCGCCTGCCCGAACTGCGCGAGTTCGCGCGCGCGCACGATTTGAAGATCATCTCCGTGGCCGACCTCGTGCGCTATCGCATGCGCAAGGAGACGCTCGTGCGCCGCTCGGCCGAGGCCGAGATCAAGACCGTCTACGGCCGCTTTCGGGCGGCCGCCTTCGAGAACGTGATGAACTCGGAAGTGCATCTGGCGATGGTGATGGGCGAGGTGGAGACGGCCGAGCCGGTGCTCGTGCGCGTCCACACGGCCAACATCACGGGCGACGTGTTCGGCTCGCTCATGGACGACACGAATTTCCAGTTGCACACGGCCCTGGAGAAGATCGCCGCCGCCGGGCGCGGCGTCGTGCTCTATTTGAAGCAGCACCAGCACGGCCTCGACCTCATCCATCAACTACGCACCTACGCCCTGATGCACGAACGCCGACTCACCTTCGAGGAGGCGAGCATCGAGACGGGCTACGGCGCGAACCGCGATTACGGGGTCGGCGCGCAAATCCTGCACGAGTTGGGTCTGCGCCGCATCATGCTCCTGACGAACCATCCTCCCAAAGTGACCGCGCTCGAAGGTTTCGAGTTGGAGGTTGTCGGCCACGTGCCGCTCGGTTCGCCGGCGAAAGAAATTCTGAACGCGGAACGATGAAGGAAAGCCACATCGTCGTCCGCGGTCAGTCGTCCGTTGTTTAGTGATTGACGCGCCAGTTATCAAGGAAAGGGTTTGAACAACGTCCGACAGGCAAACTCCCACAGCCTAGTTCATCGTTCCGCGTTCACACTTCAACTTTAAAGCAAGAGTTTCAAGTTTCAGGTTTCAGGTTTCAAGTTTAAGACAAAGAACCTCAAACCTCAGTCCTGAAACTTGAAACCTGAAACCTGAAACTTTCATTATGCCTGTTGACGACAGGGACGAACGTTCCGCCGGGTCATCACCCGAGACAGACGAGGCTGCGCCGCCGCGAAGCGACGCGGGCGACGGCGAGCCGTCAGCCACGGCGACGCCGGCCGAGCGACGCCGTTGGCATCGCTATATCAACCGGCGCAACACCGGGATTGCGGCCGTGGCCGTCGTCGCCCTCGTCGCGCTCATCGTCGTCCTCGCCTTCCTCTTCTATCGCACGGGTCGCGTTGACGACCTCATCGCGCGGCAGATCGTCTCGACGCTCAGGGAGTACAACATCCGCGCCGAGATCAAGGAGTTTCACACCAGGTTCGGGGCGCGCACGGTCGAAATGCAGGGACTCGATCTCTACGACCAGACGACGGGCGAAAAACTCGGCCGCGTCGAACGCGTGCTCGCCACCATCCGCATCGAAGATATGTACGCGCTCAACCTGCGGCGCAACATCAACCTCGAATCGTTGCAGATCGAAGGACTCGAAGCGTGGGTCAAGTTCGATGAGGAGGGGCGTTCGAACTTCCGCCACATCACGCTCCCGCCGCCCGCCGAAAATCAGCGCATCAACTTCTCCTATTCCACCGCGCGCATCGAACTCAAGAACGGCGTCGTCCACTACGGCGACGAGCGGCACGAAATCTCCGGCGAGGCGCGAAATTTGCGCGCCATCATCGAACCCGACGACCCGAATGCGCCCGCCGAGAGCCGCATGAACCGCGTCCAGGTCGCGCTCTCCGATTCCACTTTCACTTACGACGGCAAGCCCATCGACAAAATCGACCTCGAAGCCCGCGTGCGTCTCAACCAGACGCGCGCCGAGATTCAGGAGTTGACCCTGCGCTCGCCCGTCGCCGAAGCACGCCTCGAAGGCACGATGGACGACTGGCGCAACCTGCGTTACCAGATGAAAGTCGTCTCCACGGTTGACCTCACGCAAATCTCGAACACTTTGCAAACGGCGACTCCCCTGCGCGGCGCGGGCAAGTTCGAGGGGACGATTGCGGGCGAGGGCGACAAGTTTCAAGTTGACGGTCAGGTGCAATCGGACGCGCTGGCCGCCGGAAACATTCGCTTGAAGGGTTTCCACGCGACCGCGCGCGGCACGGCGCAGGGCGTGGAGAACTACGAGGCGCAAGGCCGCGCCGTCGCCGAAATGCTCTCGGCGGGCGACTTCACACTGAATCTCATCCAGATTCGCGGCGGCGTGATGGGCACGGGCAGCGACTTCCGTTTCCTCGGCGAACTCCGCGCCGCCGCCGCGCGCTCCGGCGCCACCTCCATCGCCAACTTGATCCTGAGCGACGCCGCCGCCGAATACCGCGACGGCCGCCTTTCGGGAACGCTCCCGCGCGTCGCGGCGGGCAACATCAAGACGCCCGACGTGAACATCGCGGGCGCGCAAGCCTCGGACGTGCGCTTCAACTCGTCGGAAGACGGTAAGGATTTCACCGGCTCGGCCGCGACCGTCAACGCGGGCGCGCTCGTGGCAAACGGCACGCGCGTCAATGGCGTGACCGCGAGCGGCATCACGGCGACGGGACAGAACGGCGTGACGAACGTTCTCGCGCGCAGCGTCGTCGTGCGCGGCGCGACGGCGGCGGGCGCGACGCTCGGCCAGATCAACGTTGCGGGCGTGCGTCTCTCCATCCAGGACAACGGGCGCATCCAGGGGTCTTCGGGCGACATCAACGCGGGCACGGTCGCCTTCAGAAACGGCTCGCAGGCCGGGCGCGCCGAAAACGTCCGACTCGCGCGCCCCGCCTTCGTGCTCGAACCTTCGGGGCGTTATCGCGCGAGCGCGGATTTGAGCCTCGGCGGCGGCGTGCTCGGCGACATCGCGCTCGGCTCGGCGCGAAGCTCGGTGGTGGCGACGAACAGCGAAATTCAACTCAACAATTTCACCGCCCAGGCTCTCAACGGCCGCGCGAGCGGCAACGCCGTGATCAGCACGGCGCGCGGCGGCGCATCGCGCGTCAACGCCGCCTTCGAGGGTCTCGACGTGGGCGGACTGCTCGCGGTGCTCACCGGGCGCGCCGTGCCGATTGCGGGCGCGGCCACCGGCACGGTCAATCTCTCGATGCCGGGCACTAACTTCGAGGCCGCGAGCGGCACGCTCAACGCGCAGTTCACGGGCGAGACGGGCAACGACGCCAACGGGCGCACGCCGCTGACGGGCGAACTCGCGCTCGTGGCGAATCGCGGGCAGTTTCGCCTAGACCGCGCCAACCTCCGCACGGGCGCGAGCGAGTTGACGGCATCCGGCGACTTCTCCTTCAAAGGCGACTCGAACTTGAACGTCAACCTCGCCTCCTCCGACGCGGCCGAACTCCAGCGCGTGCTCGTCGCCTCCAACCTGATCCCCGCGCTCGAAGAGAGTTTGACGACTTACCGTGTCGGCCTCGCCGGGCGGC
This sequence comes from Pyrinomonadaceae bacterium, assembly GCA_036386515.1. GTDB lineage: Bacteria > Acidobacteriota > Blastocatellia > Pyrinomonadales > Pyrinomonadaceae > JAIVJZ01. The sequence continues at coordinate 1,302 of DASVVO010000051.1, read as the reverse complement.
TTGAGTTCAACGGCACGATTCGCGGCGCGCTCGATGCTCCGGCCGTCTCCGGCCGCGCCTCGCTCGCCTCGCTCCTCGTCAACGACCGCAACCTCGGCGCGCTCACCGCTTCCGTCGAAACAACCGCGACGGAGGTGCGCGTGCCCGACGGCCGCCTCACGCAGCCCGACGGCGGCAACGCGCAGTTCGCGCTCCGTTACCCGCTCGACAACTCGAACAACGGCTCGCTCGAAGCGACGCTCGAACGCATCGACATCGGCAACCTGCTCGCCGCGCTGCCCGCCGCCGGCGGGTCGAGCGTCAGTTCGCAACTCGCCACCGTCGGCCCCACGTCCGGGCGCGTCAGCGTGCGCGGCATCCCCTCGGCCTTGAGCGGCAGCGCGGACGTGCGTTCCGGCCCCGGCCAGATCAACGGCGAACCATTCGACGAGATCGTCGCGCGCGCCAGTTTCAGCGGCACCACCGTCACGCTCGAAAACCTCGACGCGCGCTTCCGCGCCGGACGCGTGACGGCCAAAGGCACGGTTGACACGCAGACGGGAGCGTTCGATCTGCAAGCGCAAGGCGCGGGCGTGAGCCTCGCCGCGCTCGCGGGGCTTTCGGGCAGCGCCGCTCCGCCCGTCTCAGGCACGGCTGATTTCACCGCCACGGCCAAAGGCATCTTCAGCGACCCGCGCAGTTTCGACGTGCAGATCAACGGCGAGGGGCGCGATGTGCTCATCAACGGGCAGAAGGCGGGCACGCTCGCCATCGTCGGGCGCACCGAAAATCAAAAGTTCAGTCTGCAACTGACGACCGGCATCCTCGGTCAACCGCAAGTCGTCAATGCCGTCGTTGATCTCAGCAACGAGGATTTGAACACGACGATTGAGACGAGTTTGACGAATCAGGATTTGACGCAACTCTTCGCCACGCTCCTGCCCAACTCGAACGTGCGCGTGACGGGGCGCGCGACGGGCACACTTCGCGCCTCCGGCAAACTCTTCGGCGAAAACGAAGAAGGCGAGCGCGCCTTCTCCTTCAACGCCCTGCGCGGCACGGCGCAGTTCTCGCAACTCGTCTTGCAGATCGCAGACGTGCAACTCACAGCCGCCGACCCGCTCATCGTGCAGTTTTCGCCGAACGAGATCGTCTTCGATAAGACGCAGTTCACCGGGCCGGGCACAAACGTCGTCTTCGGCGGCTCGGCTGCGCTCGGCGCGGGCGGGCGACAGAACTTCACCATTAACGGCGAACTCAACCTGCGCGTCCTGAACGGCATCTCGCCCGACGTTTTCCTCGCGGGCACGTCGCGCCTCGAAG
>DASVVO010000050.1:0-54398 GCA_036386515.1 Pyrinomonadaceae bacterium | reverse complement strand
GGCAGCGCAGATGTTGGTGCGGTGTGCGACGTTGAATCGGATGACGCACCTCGGCATGCCAGACAGCTATGCCGTCTGAGCAATCAGATAGGACTTGGTTGTAGGTGCCTGTGCTCATCTACTATTTATGCAACAACGCCTTTCAAATTTCACATTTCAAATTTCAAATCTCGAATTTCAAATCTCGAATTTCAAATCTCAAATTTGAGATCATGCCTGCCTTCCTCCGTGCTTCCGTCGCGCTGGTTGCGCGTAAAGTCGGTTGGATATCGGAGAGAAAAAAAGCCTCGCTCCGTTCACCTTTCCATGTCGCCGACCGTTACGCACTTGCGGGTCGCGGGCTTGACGATTTTTCTACCGGCGCACGTGCGCGCAGTGATACACTACGCGCCCGCATGCCATGCAAATATCTCTCTCGATTCTTATGAAAATCAAATCCCTCCGCGCGCTCGCCGTCGCCTCCTGCCTGCTGGCCGCGCCCCTCTGCCCGCGCGCCCGCGCGCAAGGCATGGCGGCCGATCTCGTCATCATTAACGCCAACGTCCGCACGATGGATCAAGGGCGGCCGTCGGCCGGGGCGGTCGCCGTCTACGGCAATCGCATCGCCGCCGTCGGGACGACGCCGGAGATACGCAAACTCGCCGACGCGCGCACGCGCGTCATCGACGCGCAGGGCGCGCTCGTCCTGCCCGGCTTCAACGACGCCCACGTCCATTTCATAGAGGGCGGCGGCCATCTCGCCAGCGTTCAACTGCGCGATGCCGCCAGTCCCGAAGAGTTTGCCGCGCGCATCGGCCAATTCGCGGCGAAGACTCCGAAAGGGCGTTGGATCATGGGCGGCGATTGGGATCACGAACGCTGGCCGGGCGCGCCGCTGCCGACCAAAGAGTTGATCGACAAACTCACGCCCGATCATCCGGTCTTCGTCAATCGCCTCGACGGGCACATGTCGCTCGCCAACAGCGTCGCGCTCAAACTCGCCGGTGTGACGAAGGAGACGAAAGACCCCGACGGCGGTTTGATCGTGCGCGACGCGCGGACGGGCGAACCGACCGGCGTGTTGAAAGACGCCGCGATGGCTTTCGTCAACGCCAGGATTCCCGACCCGACCTTCGACCAAAAACTCGAAGCCGCCCGCGCCGCGACCGAACACGCGGCCAGTCTCGGCGTGACGAGCGTGCAGGACATGTCGGCCGGAAACGACGTGGGCGTCCTGCAAACGCTCGCGGCGCGCGGCGAGTTGAAGACGCGCGTGTATGCCGTCTCGCCGCTCCCGCAGTGGGAGCGCGTGGCGCGCACGGGCGTCCGCGCCGTGTTCGGGTCAGACCTGTTGCGCGTCGGCGGTTTGAAGGGCTTCGCCGACGGCAGCCTCGGTTCCACCACCGCGCTCTTTTTCGACGCTTACCACGATGCGCCCGCGACGCGCGGCCTCCCCGCCGATGAGATGTTTCCCGAAGGCGCGATGCTGAAGCGCGTGGAGTCGGCGGATGCGGCGGGGCTGCAAGTGATGATTCACGCCATCGGCGACAGCGCGAACGCCCAGATACTCTCCATCTACGAACAGGTGGCGCGCACGACGGCCGCACGCGACCGTCGCTTCCGCATCGAGCACGCGCAGCACATCCGCGCCGCCGACATCGCGCGTTTCGCACGTCAGGGAGTTATCGCCTCGATGCAGCCCTATCACGCCATCGACGACGGGCGTTGGGCGGAGAAGCGCATCGGCCACGAACGCGCGCGCACCACCTATCCCTTCCGCTCGCTGCTCGACGCCGGGGCGCATCTCGCCTTCGGCACGGACTGGTATGTCGCTCCGCTCAACCCCATGCTCGGCATCTACGCCGCCGTCACGCGGCGCACGCTCGACGGCAAAAACCCCGAAGGGTGGATACCCGAACAAAAGATCACCGTCGAAGAAAGCGTGCGCGCCTACACGGTCGGGTCGGCCTATGCCGAGTTCGCCGAACAGAGCAAGGGCACGCTCGCGCCCGGCAAACTGGCCGACCTCGTCATCCTCTCGCAAGACATTTTCCGCATCAACCCCGTCGAGATCGAGCGGACGACCGTGCGCCTGACGATGATGGACGGCCGGGTCGTCTACGAAGCAAAAAGATAGCCGGAGGCCGGGAGTGGAATTTACCGTCGTCGAAAGTTTGCGGACGCTGAAATTCGATCTCGTCTTGACGCTCGCGCTGGCCGCGCTGTTTCTGTTCGTCGGCGGTTTCGTGCAGGGGCGCGTGGGGTTTCTCAAACGCGCGAGCATTCCGGCGGCGGCGATTGGCGGGTTGCTGTTCGCCGTGCTCGTGATGCTGCTGCGCGCGCGCGGCACGCTCGGCGTCGCGCTCGACACTTCCCTGCGCGCGCCGTTGCAGATCGCTTTCTTTACCACCATCGGCTTCGGGGCGACGCTCTCGTTGCTCGGCGCGGGCGGCCTGCGCCTCCTGGTCTTTTATCTCATTGCGAGCGGGACGGCCGTGGTGCAAAACGTCGCGGGCATTGCGCTCGCGCTCGCGCTCGGCGCGCCCGCCGCGCTCGGCGTCATCTGCGGGTCGCTGACGCTGACGGGAGGCCCCGCGACGGGGCTGGCGTTCACGGGCGAGTTCGAGCGTTTGGGCGTGCCGGGCGCGGGCGCGCTCATCATCGCGTCGGCCACCTTCGGCATCTTCGTTTCCAGCCTCGTGGGAAATCCGGTCGCCACCGCGCTCATCCGACGCTTTCGCCTCGCCACGCCGCGCGAGGAAACGAAACATGAAGAGGCCGCGGAATTTTGGGCTATCGGCGCAACGGGTAAGTTCGACGACGCGCACGAAGAGACGGGCGCGACGCCGGACGTAGCAGAAACGTCTCTGACGGGCGCGGAGCTATTGCGAAACTTGCTCATCCTGCTCGCGGTGATGGGCGTGGGCGCGCTCCTGGGCGTGAGCATCGCGCGCCTGAACATAACGCTTCCGGCCTACGTCGGCGCGATGGTGGTGGCCGCGCTCGTGCGGAATCTCGATGACCGCTACGGTTGGTTCCGACTCGACATGCGCGCCATCGAAGCTTTGGGCGGCATCGCGCTCGCGCTATTTCTCGTCATCGCCTTGATGGACTTGAAACTGTGGCAACTGGCGGGGCTGGCCGTGCCGATGCTCGTGATACTCGCCGCGCAAGTGGTGCTGATGATAATTTACGCTCTCCTCGTGACGTTCGTCGTGATGGGGCGCGATTACGAGGCGGCGGTCACCGCGGGCGGCCACATCGGGTTCGGCCTCGGCATCACGCCGAACGCCGTCGCCAACATGGAAGCCCTGACCGCGCGCTACGGCGCAGCCCCGCGCAGCTTTCTGATCGTGCCCGTCGTCGGCGCATTCTTCATAGACTTCTCCAACACGCTCATCATCACCCTGTTCGCCAACTTCCTACGATGAACACCAACATCCTTATGTCCCTTATGTCGAAGAGAAAAACAGTTTGCCTGGTCGCCTGCGTCGTCTTCTGCGTGTCTGGCTCGGCGTCGAACCTCGCGGCGCAGCGGGCGAGAGGCCGGGGCGGCGCGCGCGCGTCGCAGCCGCAAAAGTTTAACGCCGTCTCATCGCCCGCGCTGCAAGCGATAGTTGACGAGGCGGCGCGCGAGACGCTGCGGCGTTTCGGCGACAAGCAACTCGCGGAGCATCAACTGGCGATCACCGTCATCGACTTGCGCGACGCGGCGCGACCCGCGTTGGCGAGTTTTCGCGGCGAGGAGCGCATCTACACGGCGAGCGTCGTCAAGTTGTTCTATCTGGCGGCGGCGCACCGCTGGCTGGAAGACGGGCGTTTGCGCGAGACGGCCGAATTGAATCGCGCGCTGCGCGACATGATCGTCGATTCGTCGAACGACGCGACCGGCTATGTGCTCGACGTGTTGACGGGCACTTCGAGCGGCATGGAGTTGCCGCCCGCCGAGATGCGGCAGTGGCAGGAGCGCAGGAACGCCGTCAACCGCTATTTCGCGTCGCTCGGTTACACGAACATCAACGTCAACCAGAAGACCTTCTGCGAGGATGCCTACGGGCGCGAGAACTTCGGGCGCGGCGCAAACGGCGAGAACCGCAACAAGCTGACCACGAACGCCACCGCGCGCCTGCTGGCCGAGATCGCCACGCGCCGCAGCGTCAGCCCGGCGCGCGCCGAACGGATGTTGGAACTGCTCAAACGCGATTTCTCCGGCAAGAGCGGCGACCCGGACGATCAGGGGCGCGGCTTCACCGGCATCGCCCTGAAAGATCACGAGGGCGCGCGCCTCTGGTCGAAAGCCGGTTGGACGAGCAAGGTGCGGCACGACGCGGCCTACATCGAACTCCCCGGCGGCGCGCGCTTCGTCGTCGTCACCTTCACCGAAGGACACAGCAACGAACGCGACATCATCCCGACCGTCGCTGGAGTTGTCCTCAAGCGGATGGGCAAGTCGTAAGTCGTAAGTCGTAAGTCGTGAATCGTGTGTCGAAAGAAGTCCGTTCCTCTCGATTCACGATTTACGATTCACGACTTGCGAGCCGTGATGGCGATTTTCGTCCAGCCGATGATGTCTGTGGGCGGGAAGCGATAGCGGGAGACGATGCGCAGGTAGCGTTCGGTATTTTCGTCGATTTCGCGGGGCGGGTGGGCTTTGAAGCGAAAGAGAAGTTCGAGGAATGCGCTGGCGGGCGCGGGTCGCACCGGCAGGTGAAAGAGGTGTCCGCCGGGCTTGAGCACGCGCGCGAGTTCGCCGAGGCCGTCGCGGAGCGAGACGTATTCGAGCGCGCCGCTGGTAGCGATGAAGTCGAAGGTCTCGTCGGCGAAGGGCAGCGAGAGCAGGTTAGCCTGGAGGAAGCGGACTCGATGCGAGCGGCCGCGCTCCAGTTGCGGTTCGACCGCCTGCCGCGCCTTCAGCAGCGACGTGGCCGAGAGGTCGAGGGCGGTGATGTGGGCGGGGCGGGGAAGCGAGCGGAGCAGCGCGAGCGTGAGCAGCCCCGTGCCGCACCCGGCGTCGAGAATCTGCGCGCCGTCCCGGACGGGCACGGGATGTTCGCGGAAATAGCGTTCGAGCGAACGCCCGTAGCCGTTGAACTTGAAAGTCAGATCGTAGAGGCGCGCGATGCGATCATAGAGCGAGCCGGCGCGGTTGTCGTCAACGGTCGTGATGCTGGTGTGTTGTGCCATGCGCGCTCAAGGTAGCGTTCCGCTGCTGCGGCGACCCGCGAGAGTCGGACGCAGCCGTCCTAAGTGGTTGACTTCCACAGCCCGGCGGTCAGGCCGGGCGGAAATCGGGCTACGGGGGAATCCATGGGGAAGTGGTTGTACGTAGTTATAAGTCAGAACACTTATACAAATACTGCGGCAATACTTCAAGGAGACCCTTCGTGTTTGAGACAGAACGAGACGTGCTGGATTGGTATGAGGCGCAGCCCCGCGCCATCACCAGGGAGTTTGTGGAGTCGCTGAATTGGAAGGAAGTGCGGGAGCATCCGCTCAATCCCGCCTTCAAGGATGTCATCGTGTACATGCGCGACGTGGAGAGCTTCACGGAGATTTACTACAAGGAATTGTTGCGCACGCCGACGGGCAAGAATCCCGTCATCCGGCAGTTCATGGAGCGTTGGAGCGTGGAGGAGAACGAGCACGCCGAACTGCTCAACCGCTTTCTGAACGAAGCGGGCTACCCGACGAGCGCGCGTTGGCAGGTAGAGGCGCGAGCCGCGATCCCGTTTCGCTACACCTTCGAGAATCGCCTCTATCCCATCATCACCAATTGCTTCGGCAAGTATTTTTCCGGCGCGCACATGGTCTGGGGCGCGATCAACGAGATGACGACGCTGCAAGGCTATCGCCGCCTCTGGAAGTTGGCCGGCCATCCCCTGCTCGAACAGTTGCTCCGCGCGGTGGCGCGCGAGGAATCGGTGCATTCGCATTTCTACTGGAGCATCGCGCGCCTGAAACTGGAACGCTCCGGCTACACGCGCGCCCTGGCGCGGCTCATCATCGGGAAATTCTGGTCGCCCGTCGGGCAGGGCACGAAGCCGCAAATGGAAACCGACTACGTCATCTCGACGCTTTTCAACGGCCACGACGGCGTGGAATTTTTCGACCAAAACGTCAACCGGCGATTGCAACTGCTGCCCGGTTTCGGGGGGCTGGAAAATGTGACGCGTCGAATTGCACGGATCGCGCTCTAGACGTTATCCTCTGCGTCTATGAGAGGCAAACTTCCCATCATCATTATCGCCGTCGTGCTCGTCGCCGCGCTCGCGGGCGGCGCGCTCTTGATGCGCTCGTCCAACACTTCCAACGCGCAACCGAACCTCGCACAGATGCCGCCCACGGTGACGACGAGAGCGCAGCCTACGGCGGCGACGCCGCGCCCCGCCGCGCCCGTCAGCGTCCAAAACGCACACGTGCATGGCCGCGCCGACGCGCCCGTGCTGATCGAAGAGTACGGCGACTTTCAGTGTCCGCCGTGCGGCTTTCTGCACCCGATCCTGAAACGTTTGGAGGGCGAGTATGCGACGCAGGTGCGCGTCGCGTTTCGCCATTACCCGCTGCGGACGATGCACAAGCATGCCGACGAAGCCGCTCGCGCCGCCGAGGCCGCCGCGCTGCAAGGCAAATTCTGGCAGATGCACGATCTGTTGTTCGAGAAACAGAACGAATGGAAAGACGCTCCAGCCGCGCGCCCTCTCTTCTTAAACTATGCGCGCACGCTCGGCCTCGATCTCGGCAAATTCACGCAGGACATAGACAGCATGGCCGTCAGCAACCGCGTGAGGAGCGACGAGGCGCAAGGGTCGGCGCGCGGCGTGTCGGGCACGCCGACCGTGTTTGTTAACGGGCGCGAGATACCCTTTGAAGTGATCACGAAATACGACAGCTTCCGCGCCGTCATCGAGCGCGAACTCGCGGCAAAATAAGTGGCCGCAATCGGCAGCGAGCGCGCCGCAAGCGCGCACGAACGCGCTGGCGAAACAACGTCGCCGCCGACGCCGCGCATCTCGCGTCTCTACGCGCTGGCGGCGGTGTTGTCGCTCGCCGGTCTGGCCGACGCCGTCTATCTCACCGTCGAACACCTGACGGGCAGAAGCGTCCGTTGCACCGTCACGAGCGGCTGCTCGGAAGTTCTCTCCAGTCCCTATGCCACCATCGGCGGCTATCCGCTCGCGCTCCTCGGCGCGCTGGCATACTTCACGGCCTTCAGCCTCGCCACGCTCGCGGCTTTCGGTTCACGGCGCGCCGGAAATCTTTTCGCCGTGCTCGTCGCGCTGATGTTCGCCGCGTCTCTCTGGCTGCTCTACCTGCAAGCCTTCGTGCTCCACGCCTTCTGTCAATACTGCCTGCTCTCGGCCGCCATCACGACGCTGCTCGCCTGTCTCGCCGTCGCGCGACGCGTGACGAAATAACGCGGAACACGCTTCGCTTCGTCTCGTTTCATTCGCGGCGACGACGCGCCGTTAGCTCACTTGTAGTTCTGCACGTTGAGTCCGAGGATGATGTCGCGCCGGGCGAGCCAGATGCCGCCCGCGCCGCGGGTCGGACGGACGATGCCCGCGCCGCCCGCCTTCCGTCGCCTGGCGCGTTCCTGCGGCGTGAGAAGAGGGTCGTCATCGAACTCGACATCGTCAATGTAGTACTCGTTCTTACCGGCCTCTTTTACGACGAGGTGAACGTGAGCGGGGATGGCGCGGTTCGGGTACGAGGCGGGTTTAATCGTGACGAATTTATATTCGCCGCGCGCGTTCGTTTTGATCCAGCCGCGCAATCGCCCGTGCCTGCGCGCGTGGCCGGTCGCTCCCGGCGCGGGCGGATAAATGCCGCCCGCGTCCGTGTGATAGGCGTAAAGAATGACGCCGGGGGCGGGCGTCCGGCCGTCGGGTTGATAGACCACGCCGCTCGCCTCCAACGGCTCGCCCGGTTCGGAGGCCGCCGCGATCCTCGTCTCCCAATCGAGTTGCGCCGGTAAGCCCTCGTAGACGGCCTCGCAACCTTCGCAATCGCCGCCGATGCGGGTCGCGGTTTGCGCGCGCGGCTCGCCCCTCGCGGGTTGCGTGCGGGCGGGACGGGCGCAGTTGAGGAAAGCTCCGGCGGGCAGCGCGAGGGCGAAGAGAGAGGCGCGCTTGAGGAAACTCCGGCGGTTCTTCACGCGGCATTCGTCGGGCAGTGGTGTGTCCATCTCAACCTCGCTTTCGGATAGTAGATCGCTCAACTATCAGACGACGCAGGCGGCCGTGCGCTTCCAAAAAACTTTCAGCCGCGCAGGTTAATACGACGCTACACGTGGCGCGGTTTGACGGCGCGCACGCTTCGCTCACGTCCTGAGCAGGTAGACGGCCCCGGCGATGATCGCGGCGACGACGAGCAGGAGCAGGAGGAGACAACCGGCGACGGCCAGTTTCACCTTCCGCGCGCGATTTTCGTCGGGCGGGAGCAGGGAGTTTTGCGGGAAGTAGGGCGGCGGCGTGATGTCGGCATTTAATCGTTCCTTGTGATCCGGGAAAATGGAAAGTCGGCGTGATGTCGGCGGCGCGAGTTGGGCGTCGGGTTCAAGTTGATGCGGGCTGTGTCAACTCCTCCAACTCACAACGCAACAGTTCGGCGACGCTCCAGGCCTGCGCGATGCAGCCGCGCGGCGTGTGGGGCGCGTCGCCGTCGAATATTTCAGAGACCTGGCCGACGCCCGCCTCGGTTAGATGCTCGCGGAAGGCGCGCAAAAACCCACGCGCCTGGTCGAGGCTCGCGGGCGTGCGCCCATGCACGCGCAGGTGTGCGGTAATGAAAGGGCCGATGAGCCACGCCCAGACCGTACCTTGATGATAGGCGGTGTCGCGCGCGCGCGCGTCGCCTTCATAGCGCGGACGGTAATCGGGATGGCGCGGCGAGAGCGAGCGCAGCCCGTAGGGCGTGAGCAGTTCGCGCCGGACAGTTTCGAGGACGGAGCGAGCGCGCCCGCCCGTCATGATCGGGTGGGGCAGACTGAGGGCGAAGATTTGATTCGGGCGAATGGATGCATCCGGTTCGCCCGCCGGGTTGATGCAGTCGTAGAGACAACTGTTGGCCTCGTTCCAGAACAGCCCGTGGAAACTCGCGCGGGCGAGTTCGGCGAGGGCGCGCGCGTGGTTGCGCATCCAGTCGTCTTCCACGCGCGCCGCGATCTCCTCGACGGTGCGCAGGGCGTTATACCAGAGCGATTGTATCTCGACGGCTTTTCCGGCGCGCGGCGTCACCACGTAGTCGCCGAGCCTGGCGTCCATCCAGGTCAATTGCACGTCTTGCTGACCCGCGCCGAGCAGCCCGTCTTGATCGACGCGGATCGAGTAGCGCGTGCCGCGCTCGTGCCACTCGATAAACTCCTTGAGACGCGGGTATAGATGTTCACGCACGAAGGCGATGTCGCCGGTGCGCCGCGCGAGTTCGCCGACGGCGTTGACGAACCAGAGCGTGCCGTCCACGTTGTTGTATTCCGGCTCGCCGTCGCCGTCGGGGAAGCGATTCGGGATGATGCCCTCGCGCATGTGCGCGGCGAAGGCCAGCAGGATTTCGCGCGCGGCGTCGAATTTCCGGCGCGCGTAGACGAGGCCGGTGAGCGAGATCATCGTGTCGCGCCCCCAATCCGTGAACCAGTGATAACCCGCGATCACGGAACGAAGATCGCCGTCGCGCCTGACGAGAAACTGATCGGCCGCCGCGACGAGCGAGCGCACATAATCGTCAGCCTCGCCGCCCGCCGTGTCGCCGCCCGCCGCTTCGCCGCCCGCCGTTTCGTCGTTCGCAGTTTCGCCCCCTGCCGTTTCAACGTTCGTAGTTTCGCCGCTCGCAACGTCGCCGTTCGTAGCGTCGCCGCTGACGGTTCGGTCGAAGTCCGCCGCGATGCTCCGGCGACGCTCGCGTTCGCGCGCTTCAAAAGTGGCGGCGTCGGCGGCGACTCGCGTTTCGGTCGAGGCGATGATGTCGCAGGTTGCTTCATGCTCGATGCGCCAGACGAGCAGGCACGGGTTGAAGAGGTCTTCGTGGTAATCGAAACCGCGCGCGCGTTCCGCGGCGTATTCAAACTGCCTGTACCAGTAACCCTCGACGGAGGCGCGCCCGGCGTTGTGTGCGAGCCAAAGGCGGGTGGCATCGTCCTGCTTGAGCAGGCTGACGAGATTCTTGGTCAGTTCGGCTTTCAGAAAAACGTCGAGGGCTTCGCGCTGCAAAGAATGATAATCGCGGAAGGCGACGAGCGGGCGAATCTCTAATGACGCCTCCGCCGCCTCCGGCGCGCGGACGCGGTAGCGCACGACCGTTGAGTTCTCGCCGTGCGGCATGAAGACCGTTTTTTCGACGCTCGCCGCGCCGACCTGATAAGTGAAGACGGGGAACGGGTCGAGCCGGAAATTCACCTGTTGCCGGTAGCCCTGCGGGTGAACGACGGCCGGTTCATACAGGTTGGTCGAGAGTTCATAACGCTCGCCGTCGAGCACGAGCGTCTCCTCTAACTTCGAGAGCAGCACGACGCGGCCGGTCGGCGGTCGGAGCGCGGCGGTGAGCAGAGCGTGATAACGGCGCGTGTTCACGCCGGTGATGGAGGCGGAGGCGTAGCCGCCGAGGTTGTTCGTCTCTAACCACTCGCGTTGCAGGGCTGTGTCGAGATTTTGGCAGGCTTCCGCGTCGAAATTGATCATCTTCTCAAGTTGCTCCTCCGGGACAAAAATCTTGTAACACAAAGTGCGGCGGGGGCTGCAAGAAATAATTACGCGTGGCGTTCAAACAACGGGGAAAGAAACATCCTGGAGGGGAGAACACTTATGCGTAGATCGTTGACGGCGTTGACGGGAGCCGGGTTGGTGGTGATGTTGGCCGTACTGGTGACGGCGCAGGGCGGCGGGGAAGGCGGGCGCAGCATCGGCGTACAGCATCCGCCGGGGCGCAGCATCAGGCACAGGCCGATTCAGGAACCGTTTGGAGTCGAAGTGTTGTCCGGCGGGTGGGCGCGCGAAAAATACCCGGCGCGGGGGAGAGTTTACGTCGAAGCCGTCGAAGGCGACGAGTATGAGTTGCGGCTGAGTAACCCGCTGCCGGTGCGTGTGGCCGTCGCGCTCTCGGTGGACGGCCTCAACACGATTGACGCGCGGCGCACGAGCGCGCGCGACGCGAGCAAGTGGGTCATCCCCCCTTACGGTTCGATCACGGTTAGCGGCTGGCAGATGAGTTCCAGCCGCGCGCGCCGTTTCTACTTCACCAATGAGCGCGATTCCTACGCGAACAAACTCGGGCGGCCTTCGGACTTAGGGGTCATCACCGCCGTCTTCTTCCGCGAGCGGCGCACGCGCGCAGACATTCTCCCGCCGCCGCGCCCGCGCGAATCGGAGCCGCGTAACCAAGATCAAGATCGCAGCGAATCGAAGCGGAGCACGCGCGGCGACGCGCCTCCCGCCGTGAGCGCGGAACAGGGCAGCGCGACCGGGCGCGCCATGCCCTCGCCCCAGGCGGACGACGAATACGCGGCGACGGGGATCGGGCGTTCCGTGACGAACGACGTGTGGAGCGTGCAGATGGATTTGGAGTCGAGTCCGGCGGCGGAGATGACGCTTCGTTACGAGTTTCGCGATGCGCTGGTGCGACTCGGCGTGTTGCCGCGAAACTACCGGCCGCAACCCGATCCGCTGCGGCGACGCGAGCGTGCGCGCGGATTTGAAGACCGGCAATTTTCCCCCGAACCGTAAGCGGCGCGCGGCGCGTCTACTCAAGCGCGGGAACAGAACGCGCGCGCGCGGCGTCTAAACGCTCAGTCTTGGTCGAACCGAACTTGGCGGAGGTCTTTTAACGATGGCTCAATTCACCGACCCGCTCGCACACGTCAGGGTGGCCGCGCCGTGTCGCGCCGACTGGGAACGCATGCGCGGCAACGAGCGCGTGCGCTTCTGCGACCAGTGCAGCATGAACGTCTACAACCTTTCCAACATGACGAGGAAAGACGCCGAGGCTCTGATCATGAACGCGGAGGGGCGGCTTTGCGTGCGCTACTACCACCGCGCGGACGGCTCGATCCTGACCGCTAACTGCCCCGTTGGCTTGCGCGCGCTGAAACGTCGCGTGACGGGATTTTCGCGGGCGGTCGTCTCTTCGGTCTTGAGTTTCTTCGCGGGTATGGCCGTCCTCGCAGGGTTGGAGACGGCGCAAAAATCTCTGGACACCGCGATAGAATCCGGGCTTGATTTGATCTCGCCCGTGCCGCTCGATGAAGTGCCCCCGCCCTCTACGAATGTTTATTTGACGACGGGATCGCTCGCCATGGAGATGGGCGCGGGTGAGGATGACAGGCGCGTTCGTCTCGGCCGCGCGGCTATCGCCGCCGAACCGGTGCGGCGGCGGTAGCGCGCCGGAGTTTATCGCCGCCGTTTGAGATCGGAAGTGTAGAGTTGTTGGTAGGCGCGGTAGTTCGCCATCACTTTGAAGACGTAGTCTTTCGATTCCGCGAAGCCGACTTCGGAAGAGAAGACGCCCGCGTCCGTATGCACGGCGCGACGCACCCAACGCGCCACGTTGTCTTCGCCGCCGTTGTAAGAAGCGGCGACCGCCTCCGGTAGATTCGGAAACATGCGGAAGAGATCGGCCAGATACGCGACGCCGATGCCGATGTTGACCTCCGGCCGGTAGAGATCATCCTCACGAACATTTTTGAATCCCGCGCCCTCCCCATACTTCACACCGATCTCCGGCGTCAGTTGCAGCAGCCCGCGCGCGGCGGCCGGAGAACGCGCGCGTTCCTTGAAACTGCTCTCCTGTCGCATGATGGCGAGCACGAATCTCGGATCGACGTTGCGCCCGGTGGTCGCGCGCAGGAGAATTTCGCGATACGGGGCGGGATAAGCCGTCGCCACCGCCTCGAACTCGCGGCGCACGGAGAGGTCGCGCGCGGCGGCGGCGCGTTTCGCGGCGGCATCCAACTCGCGGAGGCGCGCCGTGGCAAGCCTGCCGTAATAAGAAGAGGCGCGGTCGGGAATGGCTTGATAGGCGGCGGCGGCCTGCGCCGTCTGCTTCAAATTTTCGAGACTGAAGCCGCGCAGGTAGGCCACTTCATTCACGGTGGTCTGGATGGCGGAGTTGAAAGTCGCGCCGCGCTGTAGCTCGTTCGCGGTGCGGAGAGCCGACTGCCAATCGCGCCCCGCCACTTCAAGCCGCAGGCGCGCGAAGAGTGCGTTGGTCGCGGCGGGCGCGCCGCTAAAACGTTCGCGCGTGCGCGCGATCCATTGCAGGGCTTCTTCGCTTCGTCCCGCCTCGCGCCAACTGTCAATCGCGTTGAGATAAGCGTTCTCGATGCGCTCGCCCTGCGGAAAGCGCGCGACGTAATCGCCGTAACGCGTCGCGGCTTCGACCGTGCGGTCAAGGCGCAGGAGCGTCGCGGCGACGTAGTAGAAACCCTCGCGCCCGTCCTTGTTTCCGGCGAACTCGCGCCCGAGCCGGTCGAAAAAAGGCAGCGCGTCGGCGTAGCGACGTTCCTGGTAAAGGCTGCGACCCATGCCGAAGAGGGCGGCGGGCACGTTGGTGTCCGTCGGGTAACGGCCGAGGATCGCCTGCCAGTGTTCGCGGGCTTCGGTGAAGGCGCGGTTGGCGTGATAGGCGGCGGCGCGGCGCATGTGTTCGGCGGGGTCGAGTTGGGGGAGTTGGCCGTCTGCCGAACGGCCTTCGCGGTCGAGCCGCCGCGCGTTGACGAGCACGGCATCACCCTGCCCGTCGGCGGGCGCGGTTTCGACTGTGGCGGACGAGTCGTCAACAAAGGCCGTCCCGGTGGCGTTGGAGACGGTCGCGGGCTGGACTTCGACGCGCGAGCACGCCGGGGCGAACGCAAGCGCGAGCAGCCCGGCAAAAATATATTGGGACAAGGAAACAAACATAGCCGTCGTGGGAACGAACTTATTGAACTCGATTGGTTGCCAGTGTGTGCGCCGGAAACGGGGAGCGACGACGGCGCGTGGTTGGTTCGATGCCTGGACGGCGGAACGCGTGCGCCGCCGGCGGGCGGGGAGAACGAGTCGGGACGACCGGCCGAAGCGTCAACTTCGAGATGAAAGCGGAGTAAGGCTCCGGCCGGCCGGTCGAAAGAACTAGATGTTGCTGCCGCAGGAAGGGCAGCCGCAGTCGCAATCAATCGTCGTCGTCTGTCCTTTGCCTTCGCAATAGGCGCTGCAATATTTGCTGTTCTCGTCGGCGGGGCAGTCGCAGGCGGCGTGCGCGCATTTTTTGTTCTCGTCAGCCATTTCTCGATTCTCCTTCTCGTGGTTGGTGTGTGACCGGTCAGTGCGGGGGCTATTCTAGCAGCGAACCCGCGGGCAGCGCACGTCCTGATCGCGGCCGAAGCCGCCCGCTCAGGAAGCCGCCCCGTCTGCGTCTTCTTGAATCTCGAAACTCGAAACGATCTCCGCGCCGGGGCTGAGCGTGGCGGCGACGCTGCAATACTTCGTCTCGGAAAGCTCGATGGCCTGCGCCACGGCTTTCTCCGAGACGCCGTGCCCGCGCAGAATATGCCGCACTTCAAAACGCGTGAACTTGCGCGGGTGCTCCGCGCGCCGCGCGCCGCGCACTTCGACCCGGTAGTCCGTCACGCGCTCGCGCTTCTTCTGGAGGATCGAGATCACATCGACGGCGGTGCAACTGCCGAGGGCGAGCAGCAAGAGTTCCATCGGCGTGGCGGCGGCGGAGCGTTCGTGCCGCGTGTCGAGCGTCTGCGCGTGGCCGCTCGGCGTGATGGCGACGAAGAGATCGTCGCCCGCATAATGAATCGTCGCCTTGGCGTCTTCAACGGTCATCTGTGAACTCCTTAGTCAGTGGTGGCGACGAGCATATCACGGGGACGCAAAAGACGCCGCCCGCGTGTTTGCGCGCACGCTATTTGCAAGTAGCCTGTCAGGTGGGAGGGTGTTGACCCGAATTGTAGTGAAAAAGGCTGTTCCGCGTGCGATTCAGTGAATTTGCATGATACGGAAAAGCATGCAGTGTGCATGATCTTTGTACATAAACAGGCGTCATCAGCAACGCGGAAAAATTTTCCACACTGCGGCTTGAAAATTAAGCGGCAACCCTGACGAGGTGGTCTCGAATCACACTCAACGAGCGTTGCCGTTCTTTTGGAGACGGGAAGCCATTCGACGCTCCGCGCGGTGTGCGGTCTCTAGAGCGCAACTAGCGACGGGCGTAAAAATCGCCGACGCGAAAGCGCGCATCTCTCCTCTTTTTCAAAACATCACTCCCCCACAATGCAGAAATCACGAGGCGCGAACGGCGCGTTTTCGCCGGAAGCCGCGTGAGAAGTTTGGAACGATAACCGATAAGTGAAACAGCAAACATGGAGGGAAGTCTATTATGAATAGAACCAGACAAATTATTTCAGCGTGGATGGTGCTGGCAATGTTGAGCCTCAGCATCGGCGTGCAGGCGCAGACGACGCGCCGCCGCCCCGCATATCGCAACAACGCAATGCAAACGCGCCAACTCCTCACGCGTCTCGAAACCAACGCGGAGCGTTTCCGCCTGAGCTTGAGCCAGTCGCTCGACCAGGGTCGCCTCGACGGCACGCGCCGCGAAGACAACATCACCACCGTGCTCGACGATTTCAATCACATCGTTGACCACGTGCGCGAGCGTCACGACGCGCAGCAGTTGGCCGCCGCCGACGTGGAAGCGTTGCTGGCGCGCGCCTCGCGTCTCGACCGTTTCATGACGAACCAGACCAGCCGCCGGGGCAACACCGTGACCGCCCGCGCGCAAAGCGATTGGGCGTCCCTGCGAGCCGACCTCGATCAACTGGCGGGCATGTACAACGTGGCTTGGAATCGCACCAGCGATGCGCCTTACTCGACCTATCCGCCCACGGGTAACAACAGCTACAACTACGACACCGGGCTGACCGGCACGTATCGCCTCAACGTCGCGCAGAGCGAAGACCCGCGCCGCGAAGCGCAACTGGCGACCAACAGCCTGCCCTATCGCGACCGCCGCCGCACGCTCGACATGCTGCTGGCGCGTCTTGAGTCGCCGGTGGAACTCGCCATCGAACGGCGCGGCGATAATGTGACCATCGCTTCGACCCGCGCCCCGCAGATCAACTTCATCGCCGACGGCAGCGAACGCGTCGAGCGCGGCGCGAGCGGCAATACGATCCGCGCGCGCGCGGCTTTCAACGGCGACCAGTTGACCGTCAGCAGCACGGGCGACATCAACAACGATTTCGCCGTCACCTTCGACCCGCTCAACAACGGCCGCCGCCTACAGGTGACGCGCCGCATCACCCTGCCGAACACGAGCGCGCCCGTCGTGGTGCGCAGCGTCTACGACCGGACGGCCGACACGGCGCGCTTCGACATCTACCGGGGCGGCACCACGGCTTATCCGACGACCGGCACGGTTGGCGGCAACAACAACGATTACATCATCACGAACGGCACAACCCTGATCGCCACTCTCAACAGCGACCTGAACACGCGCACCTCGCGCGAGGGCGATCGCTTCACGATGACCGTGCGCGAGCCTTCGCAGTATTCGGGCGCGACCGTCGAGGGTCATATCTCGCAGGTCAACCGCTCGGGTCGCGTCACCGGCCGTTCGGAGTTGACCTTCAACTTCGACCGCATCCGCATGCGCGACGGGCGCACGTACAACTTCTCCGGCTTTGTGGAGAACGTGCGCACGGCCAACGGCGAGAGCGTCCGCGTGGATAACGAGGGCACGGTGCAAGACAGCAGCCGCACCGACACCACCGTGCAGCGCACGGCGGTCGGCACGGCGGTCGGCGCGATCATCGGCGCGATTGCCGGCGGCGGTAAGGGCGCGGCCATCGGCGCGGTGCTCGGCGCGGGCGGCGGCGCAGGCTCCGTCTATGTGCAGGGCAGCAACGATCTCGATCTGCGCAGCGGCACCGAAGTCACGATTCGCACGAGCAGCCCGCAGCAGTAAGCGCGGCCGCTCATCAACAAATAGCAGCGGGAGAAAGTTTCCGCCCGTCGTCAACCGGCGACGGGCGGAATCCTTTCTCCCGCTTTTTTGCGTGCAGTGATAACTGCCTGAAAACGTGTTATCCTGAAGAACGTTATGGCCGCTATCCTCGTCGTTGACGACGACTCCACCATCCGCGACATACTATACGACCTCTTATCCGAAGAGCACTTGTGCCACGTTGCCGAGACGGCCGAACGTGCGCTCGGATGGTTGGCGACCGACGTTTACGATGTGGTGCTCACGGACATTTCGATGCCCGGATTGAGCGGCATCGAACTCCTCAGCCATGTCCGGCAGAACCAGCCGCAAACCCCCGTCATCATCATCTCCGGCATTCAGGATCAGGAGCACGCCAAAGGCATGATGACACTCGGAGCGTTCGATTATTTATTGAAGCCGTTCAGATTGGAAGATGTCGAACGCAGCGTGGCGCGCGCCATCGAGTTTCACATCAACCTGCTCAAGCAGGGGCGCGAAGATGCGTCTTGAAAGATATTGAGGCGGGTTCGACCTTGAGCCGGTTGCAGGCAGCGACGCCCGTCGCGGCGCGGTTTACGCGGCCACCGTCTTCGGTTGAGTTCGGCGTGATTCGTCCTTGCGCCGCCCGATGTCTTGAATGATCTCGATGACGCGCTGCATCGAAAACGGTTTTGTCACGACCCAGTTGACCTGCGCCGCCTGCTGCTCGTCCGAGCCGACCGCATCGCCCCAACCCGTGATCACGGCGAGAGGGATTTGCGCGTTGCGCCCCCGGATCACGCGCGCGAGTTCCCAACCGCTCATGCCCGGCATGCCGATGTCGGTGAAGACCGCGTCGAAGTTTCCCGCCTCAAGGAGCGCGAGTGCGTCAGCCCCGTTGCCCGCCGCCATCGCCTCATAACCTTCGCTTTGAATCATCTCGCAGAGCAGTTCACGCACGTGTTTCTCATCGTCAACAACGAGAATCCGCGCGCGCGGTAGTTCCGCCACGAGCGACAAGGCCGGGGTGACGAACGGCGTTTCGGTTGTCGTCTCCCGCTCCTTCACCGCGCCCTTGGCGATGGGCAACCTGATCTTGAAGGTCGCGCCGCGACCGGCTTCGGTCTCGACTTCGATCTCGCCTTCGTGCCGGTGGATGATGCCGTAGCTGACGGCCAGCCCCAGCCCATTTCCGGCTTTGCCCTTCGTCGTAAAGAACGGGTCGAAGATGCGCGAGCGCACTTCGGGCGTCATGCCGCAGCCGGTGTCGGACACGCTGACGATGATGTGCTCGTCGGTTTCGTGCGTGGCGAGCGTGAGCGTGCCGCCTTCGGGCATGGCGTCCACGGCGTTGAAGACCATGTTGACCAGAACCTCGCGCAACTCGGATTCGTCGCCGCGCACGAGCGAGTTCGAGTTGATTTGCAACGTGAGGCGGATGTAGATGTTGTTGGCCTCGGCGTGATCCTTCCAGCGCGGGCGTGTCATCTCGCCGACATCGAACAAGAGTTGGTCAACCGCGACGGGTGCGAAATCGTGATCGCGACGCTGGCGGGCGAAGTCTTGAATCCGCTTGACGGTCTTCGCCCCGTCCTCCGCCGTCTTGATGATGATCTGGAGGCCGCGCAGGAGTTTTTCCGGGTCGTCGGTGCGAAGCATCAACTGCGCGCGGCCGAGGATGCCGGCGAGCGTGTTGTTGAAATCGTGCGCCACGCCGGAGGCGAGTTCGCCGAGCGCGGAGAGTTTTTCGAGTTGTGAAAACTGCTGGCGCAGCCGTTCCTGTTCGGCGATGTGGTGAGACAACTCGGCGACGTGTCGCTCGGCCTGCTCGGCCTGCGCCGCCGAAGTCTCGATGTTTTTCAGGTAGGTGAGGTAAGTGAAATAGATAACGCCGATAAAGGGGAGCGCGCCGAGGAACGCGTAGAAGCCCGCCACGCCGATGAGCTTGGCGAGGACGGCGGCGGCGGATGCGCCCGTGATGTAGGTGAGGGAAGTCCAGAGGTATTTCTTGCGCCACGAATCCCAGAACGGTTCATTGAACCTGAACGCGCCGCCGATGGCGACCGTGCCGGAGTTGACGATGTATTGCACGAGCGCCATGACGCACGTGGCGAGGAAGAAGAGAGGAGAGTAGGGCGCGGCGGTCAGCGCAACGATGTCGCCGAAGAGGTAGCGCACGCATTCGACGGTGACGAACGTCGAGAAGGCCATGATCGAGGCGTTAAAGAGCCGGGTCGAAGTCTTCTTGCTGATGCGGAGCGTGGTCAGGAGAGCGTCGAGGGTGGCAAGCACGATCCCGGCGTCGCCTCCGAAGAGGAGAATGGTCAGGAAGATGAACGTATCGGAGACGGAGATGTGGCCGCAGACGCGCGGAATTTGGATGCTGATGCGCGAGCCGATGGTGAGCGTCATCGCGGCCAGCAGGAGGAATCTGAAGTCGATGCCGGCGTAGGGGAGATCGCGCAGAGCAAGCAGGACGGCGCACAGGCCACACACGCATATCAACAACATGAACGGCCGGGCGAAACGTTGTTTGCCTGATAGTTGCATCATAACGGCGGAGGTTGGGCGGGGGCGTTGCGGACGAAGGGGCGAGGTTGACGGCGGCGGATGAAATCCAGGCGCGCACATTCAAGCGCGCGCTGCTCGAAAGCGGCGCGCGGCGGTGTATCTACTTGAGAGTTCTTGCGCTGGCCGGATTGGAGTAGGCGGTATTGACCGTGGCGCGGTAAGCGCGCACGCGATAGTAGTAAGCGGTGTTCGCGGCCAGTTTGGTGTTCGCGTATGTCCTGACGTTCGCGCCGACGGTCGCAATCTCGGTGAAGGTTGTGCCGTTCAGCGAGCGTTCGATTTTGTAGCCGGTCTCGTCACTCATGTTATCAACCCACGTGAGGTTGATTTGAGTGCGGGAGGCGGCCGAAGCCGTCAGGTTCGCGGGCGAAGTGTCTTTCACCGCCGCCATGCAACGAGTGGGGTCGCCGTTGAGCATCGCGCGGAGAGCTTGTGAAGCGAGGTCGCCGACGAGCACGCCGTCGCCGACCAGTACGCCGTCACCCACGAGCACGCCGTCTCCCACGAGCACGCCGTCGCCCACGAGTACGCCGTCGCCGACGAGCACGCCCGAACTGAACAGGAACGCGCCCTCGCCGATCGTCGTGCCCGAACTGGTGAGGACGCTGTCGCCGACGAGCACGCCGTCGCCGACGAGCACCCCGTCGCCGACGAGCACCCCGTTCGACTCAAGCGTGCCGTCGCCGATCAGCACGCCGAGATCGTAAATCTTCTGGTAGCGCGTGATGAGATCGGAGCCGGTGGCGTAGGCATGGTCGAGGATGATGCCCTGCGACCATTGGAAAGTATGATTCGCAATCGTCGTTTGCGGCGTGGGGAGCGCGCAGGTGTTGCAGAGCAAGGGCGCGCCGAGGGGAAGCGCGGCGGTTGACACGTCGGCGCGCATCGCCCGTGCGAGACGCACCGCGCCTTCGATGTTGAGCTGCCCCGCGCCCTGTTCGAAATGATCGAAGCCGCCGAGCGGTTGCGCGGTGTACATCAAGATGGCCTTGGTGAGATTGGGCGTGAGCGAGGGATTGGCTTGCAGCAACAAGGCCGCCGCGCCGGCAACGACGGGTGCGGCCATCGAGGTGCCGGAGAGATACATCTCTTCCCTGGCCGTGTTGGGGCTGACGTTGGCGTCGAGCGTGGGATTGTTGGCGACGATGTAGTTGCCGGCCGACTGCGCCGCGATGAGCTTGTTGCCGGGTGCGGCCATGTCGGGCTTGATCAGGTTGTCGTAGTGCTTGATGCCGGCGGAGTCCGTCCAGAAGCTGCGGGTCGGGCCGCGGGAGCTGTAAGAAGTCATCACGTCGTCGGCGCGAGACTCCGTGCCGAGGCTGTTGGCCGCGCCGACGGTGAGGACGGAAGGCTCATTACCGGGCGAGTGTATCTGACCGTAAATCTTGCGCCCTTCGCCGTCTTTGCCTTCGTTGCCCGCCGCCGCAACCACGACGATCCCGGCATCCACCAGACGGCGCGCCGCGAGGCAGAGCGGATCGTAGCGGTAAGAATCTATGGCGGCCGTGCCGAGGCTCAGGTTGACGACTTTGATCTTGTAAGTGGGATTAGCGCGGTTCGTCAAAACCCAATCGAGCGCGCCGAGCAGGTTCGAGGTCGTGCCGCGCCCCTGAGAATTGAGCACGCGCAGATTGATGATCTTCGCGTTGGAGGCGATGCCGCGGTAGGCGTCGTGCGACACTTCGCCGTTGCCGGCGGCGAGGTTGGCGACGTGCGAGCCGTGGCCGTAAGGATCGTCGGTGCGGTTTTCGCCGGTGAAGTCTTGCTGGTAGACGATGCGCGATTTTCTCGCGCTGTCGGTGAAGGCGATGTGCTCCGGGTCGAGGCCGGAATCTATCACGACGATGCCGACGTTCGAGCCGTCGAGAGTGGTCGCGCCGTTCATGGTGCGCGCCGCGTCCGCGCCGGTCGTGAGCGTGAGATGTCCGAGTTGTTTCACTTCCCGGTCGAGGGAGATGTAGGCAACGTCGGCGCGATTGGCGAGGGCCTGGACGGCGGGCGCGGGGAGCATCACGGCGCGCGCCATGAAGTTGGAAAACTTGCGCGACGTGTTGCCGTTGTGATACGTGATCTCGGAATCGAGCGACGGACTCCACGCGCCGTTCGGCTGGAGAATGACTTTGACATACTCGCCGTTTCTGGCCTTGCCGATCTTATCGCGCAGGTCTCCGGCGATTTTATCTTTGCCGCCCTGACTCGAACTTGCGCTCGTCGTGCTCGCGGGGAAGAACCACACGCACAACGTGGCGAGCAGCGCGAAGGCCGCGAGCCTTGAAACAAGAGAATAGCGTTTGATTAGTTTCAATCTGTTAACCATGAGTTAGTGAAGAGGCTTCGGATAAGAATTCGGATAAGAAGTCTGAGAACGACCTGCGGCGGCTTCGCCTCGGAGCGACGCTCGCGGAACACTTGGGCAATGATCGTGCCACGGCGGGCAGATGTTGGAGATGGATAAAAGCCCCGCGAAAAGCGGCGTTTTTAAGCGGAGACCGGGAGGGGGCGGGAAAGTCTCCGGTCAGCTTGAAAGAGTTCGGTCAGTCACTTTGAAAGCATAACGTGAGCGCGGCGCAAGCGACTTAGTGTGCCCTGGGGCGCGTTTGAGTAGTTCCAGTTTTTGCGGAGGTGAAGAACCTGTGAGCGTCATCGAGGGGTTGCCGGAAGAGATCGAAACCTACCGCGACCGGATGTGGCAGCGTGAGCCGGAACGACGCGTGGAGACGGCGGTCGAGGCGGAGCGGTTGATCGAGCGGGCTGGATTGTGCGCGGCCATGACGGACGCGCGACGGCCGGGCGCGTCACTCTACGTGAGCGTGTGCGGCAGGCGCGATGCGCACATGCCGCGTAATGTTCAGAAAGACCCGGAGAGCAGCCAGGCGTGGCTGCTGAAAGACGAGGTCATGCGACGCGGGCGCGTCTACTACGCGAAACTCGCGAAGGCGCGCGCTCTGTTCGTCGCGCCGCGACTCGTGCCGCATCTGAACGCGCTGTGGGGCGTGCCGCGCCGAGAGGAGAGCGCGCGCTTGTCGGAGGAGGCGCGGGCGACGCTGAAAATTTTGCGCCGCGAGTGGGAGATGGCGTCGAGTGATCTGAGGAAGGCGGCGAAGTTGGGGGAGCGTGCGCGCCTGACACGCGCCCTCGATGAGTTGCAGCGCACGCTCAAAGTGATCCCTTGCGAGGTGATGTATGAGCCTTGGTTCACCTACATCTGGACGCCGGCGGAGGCGCGCTTCGGCGCGGAGTTGAAAGTGAAGGTGAAGCGCGAGACGGCCTTGCGCGAAGTGGCGCGCGCCTTTCTCGACGGGGCAGGGATGACCTTGCGCGGGGAACTGGCGAAAGTCACCGGCCTCTCCAGACCCGACGCGGGACTGGGCAATCGCGCGCTCGTCGCCGAAGGCTACGCGGTGCGCGTGGGCGAAGGCGTGTATCAACTCGCGGACTTGGAAGGGCGTCTGGAGAAATTCGACGACTGAACGCTTTCGTCGAACGCTTCCGTCTTCACTTCGCGCCCCGGCGTGAGACAAAGTTTGCGTGTAAGAGACGAAGGAAAACCGTGGGGCGGATTGCGCGCTCCCGGCTTGTGATAGCGCGCTTAATTGTCTCCGCCCGCTTGTCGTTCGCTGTGTCGTTCGCTGTGTCGTTCGTTGGTCGCGCCGGGGGTGAGTTGTTTGCTCGCGCGCAACTCTTGGTCGATTTGTTCGCGCGCCTCGCGTTGGAGCCGCGCGTTTTCGAGCGGGTAGGGAATTTGCGCTTCCGCGAGTTCGAGCCGTTGGAGGGCGATGCGCGTCTCTTCGTCGCTGGCGTCGCGTCCGGCCGCCGCTTCGATCATGAGCAGACGCGCCTCGGCTTGCGCGCGACGCTCGACGGCCTCGGCTTCAATTCGTCCGAGACGTTCGCGGTCGCTTCTCAACTCGTGTTCGAGGGCGGCGCGTCCCGCCGGTTGGAGGCGCGAGGTGTCTTGCACGCGGCGTTCGACGGCGCGCGCTTCGCGTTTGGCGTTGGCGGCAACGCGAGTCGCCGTCAGGCGCGCGGCGAGCGTTTCGCGGTAGGCGTCGGCCAACAGCAAATTGCGCCCTTCGATCTGGCGCAACGTGCGCCGCTCCGCCTTCGTCAACTCGCCCTCGAACCACCTCAACTCGTCGCTCGTCACGCCGTCGGCGGCCAGGCGGTCGCGCAACTTTTTCTCCCATTGACGACGGTAGAGATAGAGCAGGACGACCACGAGCAGGCCGAGGATCGCGCCGCCCGCGAGCGTGGTCATGGCGACCAGCATGAACTCGCCCGCCTCTGCGCCGCTCCCGGCGTTGAAATAACGAAAGAGAAAATAGAGGGGCACGGGCAGCGCGATGATGAGGAAGGCGAGCCACGGCGCGTATTGCAGGAAGAAAAGCGTCGTGCGCTCTTTGACGGTAAGACGGCGGTTGCGTTTATCGCTCATGTAAAGTGTTCTTCGCTTCGAGACAGTCAAGCGATATAATGCCTTGTCGAAGCTGAAAGCGACAAGGCACACAGGAGAGAAGATGAAAAAAGGACTGCCGCCGTGGTTGATGCTGCTCGCGCTGCTCGCGCTGGCCTGCAACGCCACCTCACATGTCGCGGCGCGCGTCGGCGCGACCGGCCAGAAGGGCGACGGCAACGGCGCGCGTCGCACCGACACGGCGCGCAGCGTGCGCTCGGTGACGATTCCCGTAACGCTCAGGCTGCGCGAGGAGCGTCCGTCCAGCGAAGAACTACGGACGCTTGATTTCGTCGTCACCGAAGACGGCGAACGGCAGGAGATACTCTCCACGCGCAGCGCGGCCGACCGCGCGCCCCTCGCTCTGTCCGTGCTCATTCAGGACGACCTCGTCTCCTCCGTCGGTTTGGAAATCGGCGGCCTCGCCAATTTCATCCGCCGCTTGCCGCAAGGCACGCTCGTGCAAGTGGGCTACCTGCGCGCCGGTTCGATGCAGTTGAGGCAAAAGTTCACCACCGATCTCGAACGCGCCGCGAGAGCTTTGCGGATTCCCGTCGGCGTAGCCGGCGCGGCTCCATACAATCCTTACGTGCAGATTTACGACTCGTTGAAACGCTACGGCGGCGTGCCGCTCGGAACGCGCCGCGCCGTCCTCGTCGTCTCCGACGGACTCGATCTCTCTCGCGGCTTCGCCAGTTCCTCCCCCTCACAGAGCATAGACCTCGACCGCGCCATCAGCGAGGCGCAGCGGCGCAGCGTGGCGATCTACGGCATCTATGCGCCGACGGTCGGCGCGGGCGGCAACAACACGCTCGCCGGCAACGGGCAAGGCTCGCTCGCGCGCCTCACGCAGGAGACCGGCGGTAAAGCATTTTTCCAGGGGACGGGCGCGCCCGTCAGTTTCGACCCTTTCCTGCGCCAACTCTCCGACCGGCTCTCGCGCCAGTTTGCTCTCACTTATCTCTCAACGCACGCCGACAAGGGTTTCCATCGCATCAAAATCGAAGCCCCCGAAGCCGACGCCGAGATCAATCATCCTTCCGGCTACACGCGAAAGTGAGACGCGCGCGCCGCGCCTGCGCCCCACTCTTTCACGTCGTCGAAGTTTCCGCCACACGTAAAAGTTTTCGTGCCTGTGTCGTGGTGTTGACTTGAAGTAATTATCGCAAATGTCTCGGAGGCATCGGGTGTACTTCAAACAATTTTATCTCGGCTGTCTGGCGCACGCTTCGTACCTGATCGGCTCGGAAGGCGAAGCGGCGGTCGTTGACCCGCAGCGGGACGTGGAGCAATACCTCGCCGAGTGCGCGGCGCAAGGGTTGAAGATTAAATACGTGGTTGAGACGCACCTGCACGCCGACTTCGTCAGCGGTCATTGCGAACTCGCCGCGCGCACGGGGGCGGAGATCATCTTCAGCCGACACGCGCACGCCGCCTTTCCGCACCGCGCCGTGCGAGACGGCGACGAACTCAACCTCGGCCGCGTCACGCTGCGCTTCATGGAGACGCCCGGCCACACGCCCGAAAGCATGTCCGTCCTGTTGATCGACCGCGATGTCTCCGCCGAGCCGCAGAAAGTGTTGACCGGCGACACGCTGTTCATCGGCGATGTCGGCCGCCCCGACCTCTCCGGTTCGCGCGGGCACACCGCCGAAGCGATGGCCGCCACCCTCTACGAAAGTCTCCACGACAAACTGCTCAAACTCGACGATGCCGTGGAAGTCTTCCCCGCACACGGCGCGGGTTCCATGTGCGGGCGCAACATCTCCAAAGAAACTTCATCCACCATCGGCCAACAACGAAAGTTTAACTACGCCCTGGCCGCCATGCCGAAGGACGAGTTCGTCCGCATGATGACGACGGGGATGCCCGCCGCGCCAAACTATTTTTCACGTGATGCCGAGATCAATCGCACCGGAGCGCGCCCGCTCGAAGCCTTGCCGCGCCCGGAACCGTTGACGCCCGACGCGGTCGAAATTCTCTTGCAACGCGGCGCGCTCGCGCTCGACGTGCGTGCGGCGGCCGATTATGGCCGGGGACACATCCCCAACTCTCTGAACATCGGCCTCGGCGGCCAGTTCGCTTCCTGGGCGGGCAGCTTGATCGCGCCGGAGACGCCCTTGATTATCATCGCGGAGGATGAGTCGAAGGCTGCTGAGGTCGCGCTCAGGCTGGCGCGTGTGGGGCTGGAAAACGTCAGCGGGTTTTTGCGCGGCGGAATGGACGCATGGCTCCAAGCCGGACGCGCAACGGCTACGGTCAAGCAGATCAGCGTCGCCGAACTGCGCCGCATGATTCAAGCGGAACCGGACTTGCAGATCGTTGACGTGCGCCGACCTGCCGAATATGAAAGCGGGCACGCCCCCCGCGCGCGGCTCGCGCCCCTCTCCGAGTTGCAGGCCAATCCGCTCGATTGGCTCGACCCCGCGCGCCCGGTCGCCGTCATTTGCGCGGGCGGCTATCGTTCGAGCGCGGCCACGAGCCTGCTCGAAAGTCGCGGCTACGGGCAACTCCTCAACGTGACGGGCGGCACTTCCGCCTACGTCGAAGCGGGCTACCCCGTCGAGAAGGAGTCCGACTAACGGACGCTCGAATGTTTTGCTTTGTGAAGTAAGGAAAGTTTGAGGGCGGCTAGAGGGTCTCGAACCCTCGACCTCAAGAACCACAATCTCGCGCTCTAACCAACTGAGCTATAGCCGCCACATAACGAAGCGTTAATGAAGCAATATTACCGAAGCGTTCGCCGTCTGACAAGTCCGCAGGTTGTGGCGAAGTTCAACCGGAACGCTCAACGGACATCCGCTCCGAAATAGTAATACTCCCGGCTGGACTCGAACCAGCGACCACTCACTTAGAAGGCGAGTGCTCTATCCACTGAGCTACGGGAGCGCGTTTTTCGACGACGCGGATGTTAGCATGCGCCCCGTCGTCGCCGTCAACCGCGAAACCAAAAAGGCAGATGAACGTGAAGAATAGGACGCGCGGGTTGTGTTAGCGTCTGCCGCTGAAGTCGGAGAACAATATCGCGTATGACTGAACGAAGGATACAACCGCGCTGGATCGCGCTGCTGGCGGCAACGGCCGCGGGTCTCTATCTGTGCTGGTTGATGATCCTGCCCTTCATCAACGTGCTGGCGTGGGCGGCGGTGCTCGTCGTGGTGTTCTACCCCGTTCACCGCCGCCTCGTCGCGCGCACGAACCGCCCGGCCACGAGCGCGTTGATTTCGTGCCTGCTCGTCATCTTCGTCATTCTGATCCCGCTGTCGCTCGTGACGCTCGCCCTCGTGCGCGAATTTTCCGGCGCGGCGCAAGGTCTCCAAAATCAACTGAGCGCGTACCTCGATCCGAATTCGGCCGTGGCCGGAAGAATTTTGGGCTGGCTCGGCAACTACATCGACATCGAGCAACTGCGCAACCCCCAATCAATTCAAGACCACCTGCAACAAGTGCTCGGAACGGTGGCGCAGCGCACGCTCGGACTCGTCGGCGGCGCGCTCGGCGTCGTCGTGCAAATCTTCTTCATCATCTTCACCATGTATTACCTCTTCCGCGACGGGGCGAAGATCGTGAACGCGCTCCCCGACGTGCTGCCCCTGGAGCGGGCGCAGAGCGAGGAGATTTTTACGCGGACGAAAGATGTCATCAGCGCGAGCGTCAACGGCGTGTTGGTCATCGCGGCGATTCAGGGCGCACTCGGCGCGATAGCTTTCTTTGCGCTCGGCGTGCCGTCCGCGCTCGTCTGGGGCGTCGTGATGACGTTTTTGTCGCTCATCCCGATGGCCGGGGCTTTCATCGTGTGGGTTCCGGCGGCGATCTTTCTGGCCGTCACGGGTCATTGGGTGAAGGCCGGCTTGCTGGTGGCGTGGGGCGCGCTCGTGATCGGCACGGCCGATAATTTTCTTCGCCCGAAACTCGTCGGCGAAAGAACCAAGCTGCACGAGTTGTTCATCTTCTTTTCGGTGCTCGGCGGCCTGAACGTCTTCGGCGTGCTCGGTCTCGTGCTCGGCCCCGTCGTGCTCGCCATCACGCTCGCGCTGCTGGACGTGATGCGACATGCCGACCGCCCGCCGACCGCCGCGCCCGTCGCCGCCGGGACATCGTTTATCGAGCACGGGGCTTTAAAAGAAGAGGCGTCGGGTGAGGGGCGCGCCGTCGAATCGAGAGACACCGGAACAAGAGCCTCGCAGTAATTCTATTCAAACGAAGATTTCCCGCGACGATTTCAACAGAGAGCAGGCGCATGGCCGACGAAACGAAAAACCCCTGGACGGTAGTTTCGACGAAGAGTGTTTACGACAATAAATGGATCGGCGTCAGGGAAGATGCCGTCATCCAGCCGGATGGCGAGCGGGGCGTTTATGGAGTCGTCCATTTCAAGAATATCGCCATCGGCGTGCTCGCCGTCGAAGACGACTTCATCTATCTGGTGGGTCAATACCGTTATCCGCTCGAACGATATTCGTGGGAGATACCCGAGGGCGGTTGCGGCGCAGGCGAAGACCCGCTCGACGCGGCGCGGCGCGAACTGCAAGAGGAAACCGGGCTGTGCGCAAAGAATTGGCGCAAACTCGGTTCAGCCTACCTGTCTAATTCCGTCTCCGACGAACTCGCCATCTGGTACGCCGCGACCGAATTAACCCAAGGCGAGCGTAACCCGGAAGGAACCGAGCAACTCGAAGTGCGCCGCGTGCCTTTCAGAGATGCCCTACGCATGACCATGAGCGGAGAAATCACCGACGCCATCAGCCAACTGGCGATCATGCAATATTGTCTCTCGCGGGAAAACCCTCTCTAAACAGGCATTCACCTGCCGGTTCGCCCAAGAGAATTGCCGGAGAATTTACTTCCGCTAAAAAAGACAGACCGCCAACTGTGCGAGTTGGCGGTCTGTCTCAATTTATGTGTCTGAACTCTTTAGATTGCCTGAAGTATCAATTTACGCGGCATAACGCCCGTCAACCGCGACCGGTTCGGCGAAAACACGGCGACCGTTCAACGCGTCGTCGATGATTTCGCGGACGGCGGCCACATCGGGATTAACATCCATGCGGTCGCAGGCTTTCAAGTGCCGCAAAATGCCTTCGGTGGCGATGTCGAGCGGCGCACCCGTCAATTTGGAATAACGGCGGGCTTGAATGTGGTCAATAACCTTGAGCCGCTCTTCCAGCGGCAACGTCACATTGAAAGTCACTTTACCTTCTACTCCTTCTCGTTTGGACTCGTATCCAGCGGGCTTCTCTTAACTTATGAATGCGATATTTTAGATGCCCGCCCCTTCATTTGAGATGCGTTTCTGTTACATTTTCCGCAAAATTAACACAAATCTGCCCTCACAATTAACCTAACCTTCCCCAGCGAATAATAACTGTATCTGCGGAACGGGGGATTCTAATCGAAAAGGCAAAAAATTGCCAGAAAAATTATTCCGCGCATAAACACACAGGCGGATACTGCTCCGCTCCCTTACGGCGGAGAGTGAGTTCGGAGTAGGGAAACGCGGGGGCTTAAACGGAAGACCGTGATTCAACCGGGAAGCGGCGTTGATGACGTTTGCGGCTCGATGGCGAACAGGTCACGGCTGCAAAAGCCGGCCCCTTAAATTGCGGGTCGGGCGGTGAGCAGGGGCGGAATAATTAATAAAACCTTGTAAAAACGGGAGAGTTTGAGGATTGAATCGACCGTGTGGGTCATCCGCAGACATGCAACACCGCTTGCGAGTCGCGCGCAGACGTACTAGCGCGCTCAACTCGCAGGCGGCGCTCTTAAAGTGCATGTCGAGCGTGAAGACCTACGTTGTCGCGGCCTTACTTCTTGGGCACGACCGTGTCTTTTAACCCTTTGCCGATACGGAACTTAAGAGTTGTCTTGGCGGGAATTTGAATCGTCTCGCCCGTCTGGGGATTACGCCCCTCGCGCGCTTTGCGTTCCGACAGCACCAGTTTGCCAAAACCCGGTAGAGCAAACTCGCCGTTGTTCTTGACTTCGTCGCTCGCCAATTCGGCCAATTGATCGAAGAATTCTTTCACTTGAACACGCTTCAGCCCGCTTTTCTCAGCAAAATGATTGAGAATCTCAGACTGCGTCATGCGTTTTTTGCCTTCTTTAGTCGCCATGTCGAAGTGTGGCTACCTCCTGCGGATTGGGAAGAATAAATAAAACTTGCATTAGCAGATATATCACACAGTCGCCCCTCGCGTCTGCAAAAAAACCCACATTTCGGCTTTTTTACGAGAAAAAATGAGAAATTCATCTCTCTCAGGCCGTCGGGAGGACTTACAACGCAAGGCCGACTGTGTGAAGTTCGATTTTACGAACTTCGGACTCTGCAAATATCGAATCGGGGCGGAGTGATTCGAACACTCGACCTCTCGGTCCCAAACCGAGCGCACTACCAGGCTGTGCTACGCCCCGTGTAAATCAAATCTATCGCCATCTGCAAGCAGCGCGATAAATTGAGATAGAGCGCATTCTGCCAGCGCATTCACGGCGGGTCAAGCTAAGACCGGGAGAAACGCCCGTTCAGGTAGACGCGAACCGCGGCCAAAGCTCGCGAGCGATGGCTGATCTGTTGCTTCACAACGTCGGATAGTTCGCCGAAAGTGTGTGCGTAGCCGGAGGGAACGAAGAGTGGGTCGTAGCCGAAGCCAAGCCGCCCGCGCGGATGCTTCGCGATGTGCCCTTCGCACGCGCCGTTGAAGATTTCGGTCGTCGCTGTTGCCGGATCGTAGAGGGCAATCGCACAGACGAATCGCGCCGTCCGCCGTTCGTCGTGTATCAGGCTGAGTTCGGCGAGCAGGCGGGCGTTGCGTTCTTCGTCGGTCGCGTTTCGGCCTGCATAGCGGGCTGACAGGACGCCGGGCGCGCCGTCCAGCGCGTCAACTTCCAGCCCCGAATCATCCGCCAGCGTCCAGAGATTTGTCTGACGGCTGTAGAGACGCGCTTTGAGCGAAGCGTTCTCCGCGAAGGTCTGTCCCGTTTCTTCCACTTCGACGATTTGCGGAAACTCGGAAAGCCGGCGTAGACGCAGCGGGAGGTTTGCCAGCAGGCCGGTCAGTTCGCGAATCTTACCCGCGTTATTGGTGGCAATGAGCAGTTCGGAATGGGTCGGAGTAGTCATCGAGTTGCCTGGAATAAAACGCGCGAGCGGCCGGGGTTTGTCGCCCTCAATGATAGACGGCGAAAAAGTTTTTTGCCAAGCCGCGAAGATTCATGCTAACAATGAAAGGACGGGGCGTGTTCGCACGCGGCCACGCTCCGAACGAATTTTCGAGGGGTTAGAGATTTGAATGTACACACAGATTCGACCGTGCGGACGACGCTCCACGGGATACCCGAACCTTTCCAGCCTCAACTGCAAACGCGCGAACGCTGCCCGGTGAGCGTCGATTCGAGCCTGCTCGAACTACACATCTGGCAACTCGCCCTCCGCAGTTTCTTCAACCTGCGTAATCACCCTTTGACCGATGCGGAAAGAGCGGAAATCATCTCGCGCGATTTTTCGCCGGAACTCAGAATCGCCGGGCAGGCGCTCAAACGCAGCCTGTTGTTGAGCCTGAATTGCACGCCGGAGAAGCCGCCCGCGTCGTTCGAGTTGGACGACGCGAACGCCTTCGATGCGTTGTCCCTGAGAATTTCCGGCGACTCGCGCCCGCATCCGGCCGCCTCTCCGCTCGCCCCCCTGATTAACACGCTCGGAGAACTCTGCGACATGTGCGATAGCGCGCTGTCGGCAAAAGTCGATTTTCAAGTTTGGACTTGCATCGAACGGAGCGTGCGGGGCGAATTGGCGCAGTCGCAGTTTATCAAGCAACTCGAACGGCGCGCCCGCAGTGGAACTTTAGAACGGCAGCACCCGGAGTTGCACGAACTGACCGAGCGCATCACGCCCGACGCCCTCGCGGCCGACATGTCCGCGATCTTCTCCCGGCTCGCGCAGTTGCTCGAACAACTGCGCGTCATCGAGACGCTGCTCCGGCATGATGCTCCTTTGAAGCTGGCTCTCCCGGTCTTCACGCTGGTGCATGAAGAGGCGCGTTCGCTGGTGGAGTTCGTCGAGAGGCGCGCCATTCGCACGGAAGAGATTGACGGGAAAGTGTTCGACGCTTTGGATTGCACGGGCTACGCCGTGGGGGTGGAATTATCCCGCGTCTTCGGGCGGGAACTCCTCGGGCTGGTCTCTCTCAGACAGTCGCCCGCCATCTATACGAAAGTCGAAAACGCGCACGGCCTGTTGCGCGATAGTTTTCAGCAGACGCTCGTGGCTCTGATTCAGGTGTTTGATACGACCCTGGACGGCTCGCTCTTCTTCCAATTCTTTCAGGCGAAACTCGAACAGTCGCTCGCGCTGCGCCGCGACCTGTGGACGTTGCTGCAACTCGTGCTGCAAGCGGAGAAAGACCGCGACCGCCGCCCGCTCGCGCCGCTGCTCGAACGCCTCGACGCCTTCCGCGAGAGAAGCCTGCGCTTCCTGATGTACAAAGATTGGGAATCCTTCGAGAGATTCGCGGCGGAAGTGCTCGCGGCGCGCGGCGCGGTCGAACTCACCCCCGTGCTCCATCGCTTCGGCACCTACCTCGAAGCCTTGTTCGGCCAGATCAATATGCGCACCGTGCTCGCCGAGCACCCCTTCGATTATCCGGTCTCAATTGATTAGCTAGGTTTCAGGTTTCAAGTTTCAAGTTTCAAGTTAAAGCGGTCAAGTTTAAGTTCAAACGCTGACAACTTTCAGACTTGAAATTTGAAATTTTTTGAAATTTGAAACTTGAAACCCCTTTCTACTTATCCGTTTCGACATCCGTCGCCAGTTGCACCACCAGTCCGCCGAACTGCCCGAACGAGGAGCGAGTGGTTTTCTCGAAACCGCCTTCGACGAGGCGCGTCTCGCCGAGCACGTAAGGCAGCGCGGACAGGGAACGCTGCAACGCGGCGGCGTTCGGCGCACCGCTCTGCGCGCCGCTTTGCCTGCTGAGGAACGAGATGAAACGACGCGCCGGGTCGTAGTCGCTGGTGTAGGTGACGACGTTCGACGCGCCGTTGGCCGGGGCGTTGCGCGCGGCTTGCTGAAACGCGCCCGTCGCGCCGAGCGTGCGCGACGCCGCGCGCTCTTGCAGGCAGCGGCGCACCTCTTCTGCGCCGCCGATGATGAGATAGTCGCCGATGAAACCGGCCGCGCCCCGCGCCTCGTCCGCCGCCACCAACATTTCCGCCTCGCCGATGCGCTGGCTTTTCGCGCCCGCTCCGAGTTGACGGCGCACCAACGATTCCAACGCGGCGCGGTCGCGGATCGAGGTTAAGAGGACGAGAGATTGGCCTTCGCCGTCGAGACGCACGGTGGCGACCTCCGGCCCGGCGGCGCGCAGGAAATCATGCGGGGCTTCGATTCCAAAAGGCTTCAGAGACTCGACCAGCAACTCATCCAGAAAACGCCCGACGAACGGCGCGATCGTGATCTCCAATTGTGAAGAGATGGCGGCATTCAAGCCGCGCCAGGCCGCTTCCGGGTCGCGGTAGTTGTAGATGGTGAGTTGATTGGTGTCGGCGGGCAAGAGGTCTGCGGCGGGGAGCTTGCGCTCGCCGGAAGTCGCCAGAGAGTTTTGCAAACGCGCGCCGAGTTCGTTTTGCAGGTTGAAATAATAGTTGTCTACGACCGCGCCTTCCGCGATCCGCGAACTCCATGCCGCGCCGCCGAGAATTCGACCGGCAAGCTGCGGGATGAGGATCGCCGCCGCGCTCTGTGCGTTCGGGTCGGGGGAAAGTTGGCCGAAATATATCATGGCCGCCGTCTCCAACAACCGGCGCGCGCCGGCGGGCGACACGTAGCCGAAGGCGAGCGAGCCGTTCGCATTCATGCGCGAGCGCATCTCCGCCAGTTGCGCATCGTCCGCCAGAGACGCGCGCTCGCCCCTGCGCACCGCGAGGCAGGCGCGCACGGTCTCCTCGTCGTTCCCGATAATCGCCACGCTCTCCGAGATCGCCGCGATGATCTTTCGCTTCCCGTCCGGCGTCGTCCAGGTGAGGAAAGTCGCGGCGTCGGCGTCCTGCCGCCGGATGACCGGCTCGCCGTATTTGCGCCGGGCGTAGTTGCCGACGAGTTTGGTGACGGCGGCCTGCACGCGCCCCGCGCCCGTATGAGTTTCCGCCACGAGCGCGATGCGCGGTTTGATGTCGCGCACCGTGCTCGATTCCTCCGTCACGTCGAAGCCGAGCACGGCGACGGCCGCCTGCGTCCGCGAAAACACGACCGTTTCCGCCGACCCGATGCCGCTCCAGGCTGATAGGCGACTCAGCCAGCCGACCCTCCCGATGTTCGGATTCAAGCCCGCGGGCGGGGCGAGGGCGTGCCAGGCGTCCGTCGAGGTCAGGCCGCCGACGATGTCGGGCAGGCTGTTGGCTTCGAGGTAAATGAGCGAGTCGGCGGGCACGTAGGCCGACATGTCTACGGCTTCGGGGCGATTCCACCAGACCCACGCGCCCGCCAGAATGACGAGCGCGATTATTGACAGGGCGATTCTCCGCGGCCAACTCTTCATCCGAGCATCCTACCTTTCGCCAACCCGACGAGCAAGAACCGCCGGTTTCAGCCCGCTATCCTGAAAGAAAGTTCACCTGTTTGCGAAATTGGAAGTCGCCACTCTTTTTTCCAGAAAATTACGAAAACATAACGGGCTAATGAAACAAGGTTTGTAAAATCTACAAGTTAAACAATCAAAATTATTGTTGACACCGCTAAACGCGATGGTTTATATTCCTTCTTGACGGTGGGAACCACATTCCCGCCCTGTTTGATAAGGCGTTGCCCGGTCTCCGGCAAAAGCAAGGAAGCGCGCGTCATACCCGACGGATGACGTGTGCGACCGGCGAGCCTGTATCTTTGAAACTCAGCCGATAAAGGCACACTTCGCGCGAGCGGAGGTCGCAAAGCCCACGGAAGTCCGTGACAGTCGAAAGCTGTCGCCGTACTTGGCCGGGTTGCCGAAGATGAGGCGGCTTGCGCTGATGAAGGACGCCCCGAAGCGTCCGCGCAGCGCGGCAGTTTTTACCCGCCTTTACTTCACTCCTACGTGAAAATTGTTCGTTCCGACTCCGTGCAGCGTCAGCCTCGCTTTATCGCACCGCTTCTCTCCTGATTCCGTAGCGGCGTCGAGCTTTTTCGTGACATGTCAACGGGACACCTACGCCACCGCCGCCGCCGTAGCCACATGAACCCCACTCCATATTCGCCTTCGACACCCACCACGCGCGACGTTCGTTCCAGAGCGCGCCGTATTCGCGCCCGCCTCCGGCGAGACCAACGCAGAAGAGCACGGAAAGTTTCCGGGGAAAAATAGAACATGTTTGGAAGAAAAAATTCTAACAAGAAAAACCTCGTCGGTCTGGACATCGGTTCGAGTTCGGTGAAAGCCGTCGAGTTGCAAGGCAAGCCGGGCAACCTCGTCCTCGTCAATCTCGGCCAGGAGAGCTTGCAGCCGGACACGGTGGTGGACGGGCAGATCATGGAACTCAATTCCGTCTCCCAAACCATCGCCAACGTTTTCGGCGCGCACCAGATCAAGACGGAGCGCGTGGCGGCGGGCGTCAGCGGGAGTTCCGTCATCGTCAAGAACATCATCGTCCCGCCGATGAGCAAGGACGAACTCGAAGAGTCCATCGACTGGCATGCCGAGGAGCACATTCCTTTCGACATCGCCGACGTGAGCCTGGACTATCAAGTGGTCGGTTCGACCGACGACTCGCTGCACGTCCTGATGGCGGCCTGCAAACGCGACTTCGTGGCGAACGTCAAACAGGTGATTCAACTCGCGGGCAAACAGCCCGCCATCATCGACGTGGACGCCTTCGCGTTGCAGAACTGCTACGAGATCAACTACCAGCCGTCGCCGGATCAGTCGGTCGCGCTCCTCAATATCGGCGCGTCCACGATGAACATCAACATCCTGCACGGCGTGCGCAGCGTCTTCACGCGCGACGTTTCGGTCGGCGGCAACCAGTACACCGCGCTCCTGCAAAAGGAGTTGGGTTTGACGTTCGAGCAGGCCGAGGCGGTGAAACGCGGCGGCATGGCTCCGGGCGAAACCGAGCGGCGCGACATGGCGAACGTGTTGGAGACCGTGTCGGACATCCTCGCGCTGGAAATTCAAAAGACGTTCGACTTCTATCGCGCCACGTCCGACGACGGCGAGGGCACGGTGCAGAAGATTCTGATCTCCGGCGGCGGCTCGAAGTTGCCGGGGCTGTCGGACTTTTTGGCGAACCGTTTCGGCGTGCCCGTCGAGGCGTTCAATCCGTTTCGCCAGATTAAAGTTGACGCCAAGCGTTTCGACCCCGAATACATGCGGGAAGTGATGCCTGAACTGGCCGTGGCCGTCGGGCTGGCTTTGAGAGGAGTGGAGGCTTAAATGATCAAGGTCAACTTACTGGATTCCGTCACGGATAAGACCAGCGTCGCCACCATCGAGACGCGCGTCGCCAACCCGCGCACGCAAGGCCGTCTCGTGCTGCTCGTCATAGTCGCCCTGCTCGGCATGGCGATCGTGTTCGATTGGACGAGCGCAAACTCGGCGCACGCCGAAGTGACGGCGGAACTGAAACGGCAGGAAGAACAGGCCGCGCGCATGGAAGCGATCAAGAAAGAGCAGGCCGAACTGGAAAAGAAGACGCAGGAAATTCAGACGCGCATCGACGCGATCAAGAAATTGCGTTCTTCGCAGCAGGGGCCGGTCGCCGTGTTGTCGGCCATCAACGAGCGGCTGCCGAAGATCGCCGACTTCCGTCTCGAAAGCATCGAGCAGAAGGGCGGCGAGGTGATCCTGAAAGGCGACTCACCGAACGAGGCGGCCGTCACGCAGTTCGGGCGCAGCATGGAGTTCTCCTCCGGCCTCTTCTCCAACGTCAGCATCGAGACGAAACGCGAGTTGATGGATAAAGTCAACGGCGTCACCACGTCGCCCGCGCCGGCGGACACCGCGGCCGCCACCACCACGGGCGCGCCGAGCAAGCCCGTCGTTAAACCGGATACCGTGACGTTCACTTTGAAGTGCAAGTACACGCCGCAGGGAAGTCAAACGTCCGCGCCGGCCAGCAACGCGAAACCGACCGGCGCGCCCGCCGCCGCTCCCACGCAAGTCGCCAAAAATTAGCACGTCGCCTCTCGACCTCGCGCCCGAAGGGAACTGACATCTCATGTTGAAATTAGACGCACTCCAACAAAAACCCTGGTACTTCCAGTTAGCAGCATTCGGCTTCGTCGCCCTGCTCGTCTACGGCGGCTTCTGGTATTTCGTCACCAGCGGCACGCGCGAAGAGACCAAGACGCTGCAAGCGCGCGTTGACACCCTGCAACAGCAGAACGCCCGCGCGCAAATCGCTTCGCAGCGACTCAACGATTTCAAAGCCACCTACGCCCGCGCGCAGGCCGATTACGAAGACTTGAAGGCGCTCCTGCCTGAACAGCGCGAACTCACGACCGTCTTGCAGGGCTTGCAGGATCGCGCGCGCGGCCGTCTCTCCGTCACCCGCTTCACGCCGAAGGAGGACGTGCAGCAGGACTTCTACGCGGGCAAGCCGGTCGAGGTCGAAGTCTCAAGCACTTACAACAACCTCGGCGCCTTCTTCGCGCAGATCGCCGCCTACCAGCGCATCGTCTCGATCAGCGATTTCAAGCTCTCGCGCATGAAGGAGCAGAATTTCGGCAAAACGGTTGACGCGCAGTTTTTGCTGACGGCCTATTACGCTTCGAGCGAGAAACTACAGAACACGACGGCGAAACCCACCAACCCGACGCAAGCGCCCGCTGCCGCGCAGCCCGCCGCGAAATAGTTACCGGCCTCACGCGCCGCTCTAGGAGGGGCGCGGCCAGAACCCACGCAGGAACAAAAGAGATGAACTACACCAAGATGATCAAACAGACCTTGCAGGCGACGCTCGTCGCGGGCGCGCTGTTGACCTTCGCCGCCGTCGGCGGCATCGTTCAGGCGCAAGAGGCCAGCACCACCTATCGCGGCGCGGGACGCGACCCGTTCACGAAGTACAAGCCGGCCGTGAAGCGCGTGAAGCCCGTGGCGCACCCCGTCAGCGCGCCTTCCATCGAACAGCGCATCGCCGCCTACAAGACGCAGAAGGCCATCGCGATGAACGCCCAACTGCCCGCCCCGAAGCCGACCACCGCCCTCCTGCTCAACGAGGCGCAAGTGACCGGCATCTTCCGCACCCCGCGCGGCTACGCGGCGATGGTTGAAGCCAAACCCATCAAACTCTCTTACGTCATCTATCCCGGCGAAATTTTCTTCGACGGGATGCTGGTCGCCATCGAAGAAGACCGCCTCGTGTTTCGCAAAGAGACGCGTTGGAGCGACGGGCGGCGCGAGATGAACGTCGAGATGAAAGCCCTCGGCGCGACGAACGCCGTCAAAGATACTTTGACGAACGCCAATGCGCCCGCCGCCGTCGCCCCGTCGGCGATGCCCGTCGCGCCCAGAGCCAAAGAAGAAGGCGCGGCCGCCCAGGCCAAACAATAAAGCTGTCCTGCCCGTTCGCTGGCGCGCGCCGGCGGAAGCCTGAGCCGACCGGAGCGCGCCGACGAACTTTCTCAACCGCACCCCCGTGAGGATTCCTACCCGCTTTTGATCCTGCCGGCAGTGCTCCCGCTATTTGGAAATACAAACCCGCCGGTGGCTTTCGCATTGTGCGGCGCGCGCTTTTGAAGAGTCTCCTCCTGACTCGCACGAGCGTTAGCGCGTGGCGTAAAGCGACCGGACACTCCTGACAAAGGAAAAGAAAATGCTCAAACAGCAACACCCGCATTCGGCGGTCATAAAAAGGGGCACGCTCGTCCTCTTCCTTTTATGCTCGTTATCAACTTTCTCGATGGCGGCCGGCGCGCGCCTGCTCACCGGCGTTCGCACGTCGGTCAGCGGCGACGCGACCCGCATCACGTTCGCCGGAACCGCGCCGCTGGCCTATGGCGTCAGCCGCGTTGACGAACGCACGCTGATGGTGGAACTTCCCGGCGTCGATGCGACGCGGCTGGTGGCTTCATACGCCCCGGCCTCGCCGCTCGTCGCAGGTCTCACCGTGCAATGCGCCACCGACCCCGGCGGCGCGCCCGTCGCGCGTCTGCGCGTCGCCCTGCGCGCCTCCGCCCGCGACCGCTCCTTCCTCGACGCCAACGAACTGGTGCTCGAACTGCGCCCGGCGGAAACTCCGGCGCAACAGCAACCCGGCGAGCGCGCGGCTCACGCTCCCGTCGCCGAGCAACAGACGCCCGCGAGCAGACCTTCGCCCACGCCCCAGATCAGCGCATCGTCGCCGGGCGGCGCGGGGCAACAGTCTTCGCAGGGACAGCAGTACGGCCAGTACGGTTTCGTCGGCGAGCCGATCAATTTGAACGTCGTCAACGCCGACATCCGCGACATCCTCAACTACATCACCGAGCAGTACGGCGTGAACTTCATCATCGACTCGTCGGTCGGCGCGGTTCCGGTCACGGTCAACGTCACGGAAGTGCCGTGGAACGTCGCGCTCAATTCGATTTTGCGCGCCAACCGTTTAGGGATCGAAGTGACCGGCAACATCCTGCGCGTGGCGACGCTCAAGGTGCTGGCCGAAGAGGCCGAAGCCCAGGCCTCGATTGACGAGGGACGGCTGAACGCCGCGCCGCTCGTCACCGAATTCATCCGCCTCAATTACGCGCGCGCGGTCGGCACGCTGGCACAGGCCGCGGGTTCGACCGGCGGCTTCTCCGGCGGCGCGAGCAACGACAGCTTCTCCGGCGGCGCGGGCGGCGACGCCACCGGCAAGAGCGGCGACAAGGGCATCCTCCCGATCATCTCGCGCCGTCTCTCCAAGCGCGGCAGCGTCGAAGTTGACGGCCGCAGCAACACGCTCATCATCACGGACGTGCGCGAGAACATCGCGTCCATTCGCCAACTCGTCGAGCTGCTCGACCAGCCCGAACCGCAGGTCGAAATCGAGACGCGCATCGTCGTCGCCAGCCGCAGCTTCAGCCGCGACCTCGGCGTCCAGTTGCAGGCGGCCGTGTTCGGTTCGCGCGGAGCGGGCGGGTCGTTCGAGACCGCCCCGGCCAACGGCGGCCTGCGCCCCGGCGGCCTCCCCGGCGGCCTCAGCAACACTCCCCCCGCGACGGGCGACCTCGGCGCGACCGCGCCTTCCACCGTCATCGGTTTGACGACGGGCATCTTCGGCACGGCGCAAATCGGCGCGCTCATCACGGCCGCCGAAAGCAAAGGCCAGGCGAAAGTCGTCGCCAACCCGCGCGTGACGGCTCTCAACAATCGCCCCGCGCAGATCGAAAGCGGCTCGCAGATTCCCGTCGTCACCCCGCAGGCGTCGGGCGGCAGCGGCTCCAACCTCGGCGGCTCGACCGTCTTCACGACCACGTTCATCTCGGTTCCGCTGCGTCTCTCCATCACGCCGCAGATCACCGACGCGGGCACGGTCGTCCTGCGCGTCACAGCGGAGAACAACAGCGTCAACCGCTCGCTGGTCAACTCGCTCGGCACGCCCGGCATCGACACGCAGCGCATGCAGACGGAAGTGCTCGTTCCCGATGGCGGCACGACCGTGGTCGGCGGCGTGCTGCTCGACAGCGAAGGCGAGACGCAGACGCGCACGCCCGGCATCTCCGGCATTCCCGTCCTCGGCAACCTCTTCAAGCGCAAGGCCACCACGCGCAACACCAACGAACTGCTCTTTTTCATCACGCCGCGCATCTATCGCCCCGACTACAACGGGCGTCCGATGGCCGGGACGATCACCGACCGTAACCGCTCGACGACCATCCCGCAGCCCGTTCCGCTCGGCAACCCGCAGAGCAACACCCCCGCGCCCGGCGAGGAGCAGAACGCGCAGCCGAACGCACAGCCCCAATCCGACAACGCTCCGACGGCTCGCCCCACCGCCACGCGCGGCGAGCGGCCGTAATCGACAAGGAGAACGCTCATGTTCAAAGAGACGCTCACACGCATGGTTGAAAGAACGGAGGGCGCGGTCGGCGCGCTCATCATGGGCACGGACGGCATCGCGGTCGAGAAGGTCTTGATGCCCGAAGGGCGCGACGCCAATCTGGACGTGGCCGCCGCCGAGTTCACCTCGCTCCTGCGCAACGCACAGCGCGCGGGCGGTGACATCGGCCTCGGCCAAGTCCGCGAGGTCGTCGTCGGCTTCGACGACATGAACGTCCTCATGCGCCTCTTCAACCGTGAATACTTCGTTCTCCTCGCGCTTACGCACGACGGCAACATCGGCCGCGGCCGTTTCGAGCTACGAAAAGTCGAACTCGACCTCGCGCGCGAATTCGCGGTTTAACTGAAGTAGAAAGCGGAAAGGCGACGGGAGAAAGTGTGGAAGGTTGCCCCTTCACACTTTCTCCCGTCGCCTTTCCGCCTGTTGGTGAGGTGGCGTCACGCCTTCATTTGAGGACACCGCCGCTCCGTCTTTTGCGCGACAAAAATTTACTTGACTAAGGCGACGCCGGGGGAATATCTTCCCGGCCATGAAAACTCATCTCGGCCTGTGCTTGCTCCTTCAACTCCTCGTCCTTCCTGTTCACTTGTCGGAATCCGCCGCGCCTGGCCTCGCCTTGGAAGGGCAGCCTGCTCATCAAGTGCGGCTCACCGCCAAATACGATAAATCCGAGAATCGCACGACCGTCCAGATAGACCCGCGCGCGGCGAAGCCCGTCATGGAACTCGGCGACGACATCGTGCTGACGGCCTTCTTTCGCTATGCCGGTCAAGAGTTGAGAGAGCCGGTCGAGTCCGCCGCGCTCAGGTTTTCTTCCGACACGCGAAACTGGCGATTCATTCCTAACCGCGAGCTTGTTGTTTTAGTTGACGGCGAGCGCATCTCCTTCGTGAACGGCGGGAGGCTCGGGCGTTTATACGAACCGCCCAGCCGGGTGCAAATCGACAACATGCTCTACTTCGGGATTAGCCGGGACGATCTGTCGAAGATCGCCGGCGGCCGGGTGGTTGAGATGAAGTTGGGGAATAAGTCTTTCAAGTTGAGTGCCGTGCAATTGGACGCGCTGCGTGAGTTGGTCGGGCGCATGAACCCGTAGCGAACGCCCGCGCGAACGCGATTTTAGTCTCAACTTTCGAGGACACGAAAAGCGGCAGCGTCCCGGTTTGGAAGCCGGGACGCTGCTTTTTTTATGGCAGTTTAACGAAGGGCATGCCGCGCGCGATGATGCGCTGGCGGCGCGCGACGCGGCGCGGTTTGAGTTGCGGATTGAACTCGGTGCGCGGGTTGGGGATGATGGCCGAGAGGAAGGCCGCCTCCTGCGCCGTCAGGTTGGCGGCG
This sequence comes from Pyrinomonadaceae bacterium, assembly GCA_036386515.1. GTDB lineage: Bacteria > Acidobacteriota > Blastocatellia > Pyrinomonadales > Pyrinomonadaceae > JAIVJZ01. The sequence goes on along the minus strand of DASVVO010000050.1, from coordinate 12,136 downwards.
GGCTTGCGGAAGTAAGTTTGCGCGGCGGCCTCCGCGCCGTAGATGCCGTCGCCCCATTCGATCACGTTGAGGTAGATTTCGAGGATGCGCCGCTTCGACAAATTCCGCTCCATGAAATAGGTGATCGCCGCCTCGCGCGCCTTGCGGACGAACGAACGCTCCGTGGAGAGGTAAAGATTTTTGGCTAACTGCTGCGAGATGGTGGACGCGCCGCGTTTGAAGCTCGGCATCGCGGGAATCCAACTCGATTCGTCCTCGCCCTGCTGTTTCGCTTCTTTCGCGGCATCGCGTTGCGCCTGATCCCAGGCCTTTTGGATGGCCTCGTAGTCGAAGCCGTCGTGCGTGGCGAAGTTGCTGTCTTCGCCCGCGAGCACGGCGCGCAACAGGTGGACGGAAATGCGTTCGAGCGGAACCCATTGCTGCACGCGCTTCGGCTGTTCGCCGCGCTCACGCGCCTCCCGCATCCGCGTCTCGATCATCGCCGTCGTCTCCGGGTTGTTGTCGCGCAACTTCGCCACGCGCGGAAACGTCACGAGTTCGTAGATCAGGGCGAACACGATGAACGCGACCACGCCGAGCGTGATCATCTGGATCAACTTCCACATCGTTCTCAACATCGCGAATCGGATTATAACCGAACTGGATTCCACCCGGCACTTCAAGCCGCGCTCAACGCTTTGGCCGCGCGGATCGTGTTGCAGTGTATCTCCACCGTGTCGTTGATGTCGGCGGCGTAACCGCCGGACATGACGGTCGCCACCGGCACGCCCCGCGCGCGGCACTCGCTCAAAACGAACTCGTCGCGCGCGCGCAAGCCCGCGATCGAGAGCGAGAGACGGCCGAGTTTATCGCCCGCGTAGGGGTCTGCGCCGCCGAGATAAAAGACGATGTCGGGACGGGCGTCGAAGACGCGCGGCAGGTGTTCGGCCAGGGCGCGGAGGTATTCCTCGTCGCCCGTCGCGTCCGGCAATTCCACGTCGAGCGTCGAGCGCGCTTTAAAGATGGGGTAGTTTTTCGCACCGTGGACGGAGAAGGTGAACATGCCCGCGTCGCCCTCGAAGATCGTCGCCGTGCCGTTGCCCTGATGCACGTCCAAGTCTACGACGGCGGCGCGCTCGACCAACCCGTCGCGGCGCAGGACGCGGATGGCGACGGCCACATCGTTCAGCACGCAAAAGCCTTCGCCGCGTTCGGGAAAAGCGTGATGCGTGCCGCCCGCGAGATTCGAGGCGAGGCCGTCGGCGAGCGCGGCGAGGGCAGCGCGGATCGTCCCGCCCGTCGCGAGAAACGAACGCCTCACGAGCGCCTTCGACCAGGGCAAGCCGAGCCGCCGCAACTCGCGCGCGGTCAACGCCCCGGAGCGCAGACGCCTCACGTAATCCTCGGTGTGGACGAGCAACACGTCGGACACGGGCGCGGGCTGCGGTTCGATGATCTCGGAGGGCGCGAGCGTCCCCTCCGCGAGCAGGCGGTCGCGCACGAGTTCAAACTTCCGAATCGGAAAGACGTGCCCCTCGCCGATGTCCGCGTAATAACGCGGCGTGTAGAAGACTTGCATTGGAAACGTCAGTGGTCAGTGGTCAGTAGTCAGTTGTCAGTAGTCAGTGGTCAGTGGTCAGTAGTCAGTTGTTTTCTTCCCGCCGTTGTTGTCCAACCTCATCATCGGCCAATCGCACGGGGAGCCGCAAACAACTGACAACTGACCACGGACGTTTTTTCAATATTGAATGAGGCTGCCTTCGCGTTTGGCGCGGCGGACGGAGCGCGCGAAGACCCAGAAGGAGAAGGGCATGAGGACGACGAGAAACAGGAGGAGCGTCAAGAGCGGTTCGCGCACCTCGTTGAAGCCTTGTCCTTGAATGAGAACGCGGCGGATGCCGTCGAGGCCGTAGGTGGGCGGGAGGAAACGCGAAATCCCGCCGAGGATGCGGCCGCCGTATTCGTTGAGCAGTTGCGTGGGAAAGAAGACGCCGGAGAAGAGTGTGGAGGTGGTGGCGAGCAGGATGCCGAACGGGTCGCCGCGCTTGAAGACCACGGCGAAACTCGCCGAGAGGATGCCGATGGAGGCGAGCACGAGCGTGGTGATGATGAGAAAGAGAAAGGCGAGCAGGAAGTTTCCCTGAAAGCGCACGTCGAAAAAGAGCCAGCCGAAGAGCAGGTAGAGCGAAGAATAGACGGTGGCCTGCGCGAAGTCGTAGGCGGAACTTGAGATGATGAAAGTGGGAATGTTGACGGGCGTCATCAACACGCCTTCGAGCGTGCCTTGCGCCTGTTCCTGCCGGATGGCGTTGGCGAAACTGGAGAAGCCGGTCATGAAGTAGTTGAGCACGGCCAGCCCGGTGATCCAGGCGGCGAGCGGGTTCGTCCATTGCGTGTAGGAGGTGACCGCGCCGCCCGTGAAAATTTTGGAGATGAAGAAAAGCGTCGTGACGAAGAAGAGAATCTCCAGCGTGCGAAAGAGAAACTGGACGCGATAACTCAACGCCAACTGGAAATCGCGCACGATGAAGGCGCGCAGCCGCCCGAAAAATCTGCCCACACGTTTCAAGGCCGCCCTCCCTCATGCGCTTCATCCTCGCGCTCATATTTTTCCAACACGTCGAGCAGCGTGGCGCGTTCCGAGTCGGCCGCGAGGATGCGCCCGCCCGCCGTTTGCAGGGCGCGCACCGCGCGGTCGAGCGTGTCGTCGTCGGCGTCGCGCGTGAATTGCGCGACGACGGCATCGTCACCCGCCTCCGCAAGTTCAAAATCCCCCAACGCGGATGAGAGCGCGCGGCGCGCGGCTTCCGGCGAGAGGCCGCGCGCGGTGAGCCGCACGCGCTCCGCGTTTTTATGCACGGCGCGCAGGCGCGCGGGCGTGTCGAGCGCGCGTATCCGGCCGCGCGAGATGACGGCGACGCGCGCGCACAGTTCCTCTATCTCGGCGAGATTGTGCGAGGTGAGCAGCACGGTCACGGGGTGTTCGGCATCGTGTGCGAGCGAGTTGATGAGCACGCGCGTGCCGGCGGCGGCGAGCGGGTCGAGCGAACGCGTCGGCTCGTCGAGCAGGAGGACGCGGGGCGAACTGAGCATGGCGCGGGCGATGGCGACGCGCTGCTTGTTGCCCGTCGAGAGTTCGCCGAAGCGGCGGCGCGCGAGCGGTTCGAGTTCGAGACGCGTGAGCAGTTCGCCGATGCGCTCACGCGCGCGCGCGTCCGTCAGACCGTAGAGGCGCGCGAAGAAGGTGAGGTTTTGGTCAATGGTCAGACGCCAGTAGAAACTGCGTTCCTCTGCGGTGGCGAGACCGAGTTGGGCGCGCACGCTGACTTCGTCGCGCACGCTGTCGAAGCCGCCGACGACGACCGCGCCGGAAGTGGGTTGCACGAGCGTGGCGATAATTTTCGTGAGCGTGGTTTTGCCCGCGCCGTTCCGGCCGATGAGGCCAAAGATTTCGCCCTCGCGCACCTCGAAGCTGACATCGCGCAGGGCTTCGACCGGATCAGTCGCCCGGCGGCGGAAAAATTTCTTGAGCCGCGCGAGCGAGACGGGATAAGTTTTTGAGAGTTGCCGGATCGAGATGGCCGCGCTCGGGGGCGGGGCGGCGTGCGTGTCGGCCGCGCGCTCGCGCGCCGGAGTGTGGGAAGAACTGATGGCTGTCGTCACGTTTAAGTAGTGCGTTTCTCGCGGGGTGATTTAACGACTGCGCTGTCGCGGGTCGAGATATTCGCGCAGGCCGTCGCCGATGAAGTTGAAGGCGAGGACGGAGAGGGCGATGGCGATGCCGGGAACGAGCAGCGCGTGCGGCGCGGCTTGCAGCGTCGAGAGATCGCGCGCCTCTTCGAGCATCACGCCCCACGAGGGCGCGGGCGGCGGCACGCCTAAGCCCAAAAATGAGAGTGTCGCTTCCGCGAGCACCGCGCCCGCCATGCCGAGACTCGCCTGCACGATGAGCGGCTGAATGGCGTTCGGCAGAATGTGAACGAAGAGGATGCGCATGTCGCTCGCGCCGAGCGCGCGCGCCGCCTGCACGAAATCATACTCGCGCACCTTCAACACCTGCCCGCGAATCACGCGCGCGTAACCCACCCAGCCGATGATGCAGAGCGCGAGGATCAACTTGTTCAACCCCGCGCCGAGAAACGCCACCATCGCGATGGCGAGCAACAGGCCGGGGAAGGCGAGGAAGACGTTGAAGAGATAGCCGTTGACGATGCGGTCGATCCAGCCGCCGTAGTAGCCCGCGAGCGAACCGATGATCGTGCCGATAAAGGTGGAGACGAAGACCACCACGAGGCCGACGCGCAGCGAGATGCGCGCGCCGTAGACGACGCGCGAGAACACGTCGCGCCCGGTCGCGTCCGTCCCGAGCCAGTGCGCCGCGGACGGGGCTGCGTAGCGATTGAGCAGGTCGGTATCTCCCACGTTATGCGTCGCAATCAACGGCGCGAAGATCGCCACGACGACGAAGAAGCCCACGACCACGAGACCGAATTTTGAGAGGCGATTCATATTCCTGAAAGTGATAGGTGACGGGTGACGGGCGACGAGTTAGAACATAAGAGTATCTGGTTTTAACCTGTCACCTGTCACCCGTCACCTGTCACGAAACTCTGATTCTTGGGTCGAGCCAGCGATAAATAATGTCCGTGAGCGTGTTGGCAAAGATGTAGGTCACGCTGATGACGAGGACGCAGCCCTGCACGAGGCGGTAGTCGCGTTTGCCGATGCCGTCGTCGATGAGCAGGAGACCTAAGCCCGGCCAGTTGAAAATCTTCTCCGTGATGATCGCCCCGGCCAGCAGGACGCCGAGTTGCAGCCCGAGGATCGTAACCACCGGAATGAGACCGTTTTTCAGCACGTGCTTGTAAACGACCGTGCGCTCGCTCAAGCCTTTGGCGCGCGCCGTGCGTACGTAGTCCTCGCCCATCTCTTCGATGACGGACGAGCGCACCATGCGCGTCAGGAGCGCGGAGAGCGCGGCTCCGAGCGTGACGGCGGGCAGGATGATGTCGTACCACTCGAAACGCCCCGAAGGCGCGAGCCAGCCGAGTTGGATGGCGAACAGGTAGATCAGGAGCGGCCCCAAAACGAAACCGGGCATGCTGATGCCGATGAGCGCGACGACGGATAATAAATTGTCGAGCCACGTGCCGCGATTTTTTCCGGCCACGACGCCGAGCGGGATCGCGATGCTGACGGCGACGAGCAGCGCGGCGACGGCAAGCTGGATCGTCGCCGGGTAACGCTGCATGATCAATTCGATGACGGGGCGGTCGGTGCGAAACGAGCGTCCCATGTCGCCGCGCAGGAGCGTGCCCCAATAATCAATGTAGCGATTGTTCAGCCCGTGCCAGTGGAAGGTTCGTTCGCCGCCAGCGGCGTCGCGCGCGTAGGAGAAGAAGAAGGCGGGACGGTCGAGATTGTGCTTCTGGCGAAACTGCTCGATCTGCGCGGCCGTGGCCTCTTCGCCGAGCGTGGCCGTCGCCGGGTCGCCCGGCACGAGTTCGATCAGGAGCGTGACGAGCGACACCACCGTCCACACCACGAGCAGGAGGATCAAGATGCGCCGCGAGACATCGAGTAGCTTGTGCTTCATCTTCGGCGAGCGGGTCGGGCGAATGTTCGGAAGAGTGTTTAGTTTGAAACTGCGCGGAGGATGATAGCATTGGAAAGTGACAAGTGACGAGTGACAGGTGACAAGTTAAAACAACGAGCTTGTCTTCAACTTGTCACCTGTCACTCGTCACTTGTCACATAAAAAACGTAGCCCGATGGAAGTTGTGTCATTCATCACGCGAACAGCCCCGACAACCGTCGCGCGGGAATAAGCACAAAACCATCGGACTACGTTTTCGGTTTGCGCTCTGTTGAAAGTAGCGCAAACCAATCCCGGATCACGCGCGGCCGGGGCGGATGCCCAGATGCAGAGCCGCGATGCCGCCCGTCAAATTCTGATACGTCACCTCGCCGAAACCGATTTCGCGCATCAACTCGGCCAAACGCCGCTGATCTGGAAAGCGCGACACGGAATCCGGCAGATACTCATACGCGCCGCGCGAACCGCTCACGAAACCGCCGATGCGCGGCAATACGCGCGTAAAATAAAATTGAAAAAGAGCGCGGAAGCCCGGCACGACCGGGTGAGAAAATTCCAGAATCGCCACGCGCCCGCCCGGCTTGAGCACGCGAAACAACTCGCCGAGTCCGCCCTCGACGCTCGCCAGATTCCGCAGGCCGAAGGCGATGGTCACGACATCGAAAGTCTCCGCCGCGAACGGCAGACGCAGCGCGTCGGCCTCGATAAAGGGAATCCCGCGTTTGTGCTGCGTCGCCTTGCGCGCCGCCACTTCGAGCATCGGGCGACAGAAATCAAGTCCGGTCACGCGCGTCTGCCCGGCTGCGGAGAGCGTCAGGGCGAGGTCGCCCGTGCCGCAGGCCACATCCAGCGTGCGCGTTCCGGCGGCGAGCGCGGGGCGCAAACGTTCGGCCACGAGTTTGCGCCAGCGGCGGTCGATGTTCGCCGAGAGCAGGTGATTTAAAAGATCGTAGCGGCGCGCGATACCCGCGAACATCGAGTTGACCCGACGCGCATGCTCTTGCCGACGCTCGTTTTCATTCAGACTTGTTGGTGTGGACACCTTAATGATTGTGCGGGACTGTTTGGTTGCAGGCAGCTTGCGATTTTTTTGTAAATTGACTACGGACGCTTCGGCAGCTTAGGTTCGGACGCGGGCGCGGCGGGATTCGTCCCGGCCACTTCGATGCCGCCGCTCAGGCGCGCCAGTCCATCGCGCAATTGCGCCGCGTCGCCGACCACGACGCTCGCCAGTTTCGCCTCGCCGCCGAAGAGGCGCGCGGCGACACGTTGCACGTCGGCGGACGTAAGGGCGTGCAGGGCGCGCTCATCGTCTGCGAGCGTGGAGTTGTAGGTGGTTGCGTCGAGCCATTCATCCGCGAGGGCTTCGGGGCGTTGCCTGCGCTCGTTGACGGCGGCGAGCGCGGCGCGTCTCGCGTGCTCCAGTTCGGCCGGGGCGATCGGAGAGGCGGCCAGTTTCGCGACCACCGTGCGCGCCGCTTCGAGCGTTTCGGCGGCCGCGCCCGCCGGGACGCTCGCTCCGAGCAGCACGATCCCTGCCAGGTGATGCGCCTCGTGGCGCGCGAAGGCCGACTTCCGGTGAGACTCTTTCAGCGCGGCCGCCCAGCGTTCACGCACGAGCGCGGCGACGACGGGCGCAATGGCGCGGTCGCGGTCGGTGCGCGATAGGCCGCGCGCGGCCAGTCGCACCTCGACCTCGTTCGCGCCGGGAAGGTTGACGATGAGCGTGCGCGCATCGGGCGCGTCGGGCTGGCGAAAGGTTGAAGGTGGGATCGAATCGCTCTTGCGCCACGAGCCGAGAAACTGCCGGAAGGCGCGCATGGCGCGCGGAGCCTCGACGCCGCCGATCAGGACGAGCGTGGAATTGTTGGGATTGATGAAGCGGTCGCGCGCGAGCATCATGTCGGGACGGTCGATCCGCGCGAGGCTTTCGGGCGTGCCCGCGAGCGCGCGCCCGTAAGGATAGGAGCGGTAGAGTCTGGTCGCGGCGGCGCGGTCGGCCACCTGGGCGGCGTGCCCGTCGCCCTCGCGCACGGTCTTGAGACGCGCTTCGCGCAGGCGGTTCACGTCCTCGACGGCGAGGCGCATTTGCAGCACGGCGTTGCGCAGGATTTCGACGAGCCGTTCAAAGTCGCCGGCCTTGCCGCTGAGCAGAATCTCGATGTGGTCGTAGGAAGTGTTGACTTCGAGCCGCCCGTTCAACTCTTCGGCGACGTACTGGCGCGTCTCGGCGTCGGGAAACAGGGCGTCGGTCAGCAGCGTCATCAGACCTTCCTTGCCCGCCAGATCGAAGGCCGCCCCGTTGTTGATCCTGACTTTGAGCAAGACCTGCGGGTCGCCGGGGCGGTGCAGGAGCATGAGACGCAGCCCGTTGAGAAGTTGTTCGCGGCGCGGCGCGGGCGTTCCGGCGGCTTGCGCGCGGGCGTTGGCCGCAGGCAGGCAGAGCGAGACGAGGAACAGGGCGGCGACTAAGGCACGGACGGCGCGCGTGGCGTGAAATGAAAGAAAGTGGCGTTTCATAAATTATAGCCCGGAAGTCTGACGGGACGGCGAGAGAGCGGCCGCGCTCGCGGCGGCGGCGGAATACAGAGTTCGACTCGAACTGCTTTAGATGCGTCAAAACGGTCGCGGGAGATGCCCGTGCATTTTAGGGTTCGGTCAAGTATGAGGTCAACTGTCTGGAAACTATGATATTTTTATTCGCGGTAGTAAACTCTTGAAGCCGCAGGGGCATCTCACGATGCTCGAAGGCGTGTGCGCTAAATTCGAGTAACCCAACAGTTTGAAGATATATGTTCCCCAATTGAGGCGCGAAGTATGACGACAAAGAGCTGCCCGAAGTGCAACGAGGTAGTCCCCGTGCAGTTCGAATTCTGCCCGGTGGACGGCACACCCCTGTCAAACGGCCACCAACCCGCCAATTCCGACACCGCTACCATCAACAATTCCGCGCACGAGCGCACCGCTTCAACCGACGCCGTCAATAATTCGGCCGACGCCGACGCGACGACCGCCACCCTTGCCGCCGCGCAGATTCCGGCCGCGAGCATTTCGCCGGACGGCGATTCGACCCTTGTCCCCTACGAGCGCGGCGAGTATCACCTGACCTTTTTGGAAGACGAAGGCCTGCTGAGTCGTTTGACAAAAGAAGTGCGCGAGGTCGGGCACGGCGCGGAGTTGACCTGGCCTGAGTTCAAACGCGACCCCACGGGGTTCGTTAAGCGCGGGACGAGCGCCTACGGCAAAGCCTCCTGGCGCGTGCTCTCGCAGCGAAACGTGGCTCTCGGCATCATGTCCGCGTTCGTCTTGATGATGACGGCGGGCGTCCTGGTCGTCCTGCTGTTCAACATGCAGGACAAGCACATCGCTGGACTCGACCGCGTGCGCGAAGACCTTGAGCTACAAGGACTCGTCACCGACATTCCCGAAGAACAGAAGAAGCCCGACGAGGGCACGGCCGGCAACGCCAAGGGCAAGGGCGGCGGCTCGAAACCGAAACAGGAGAAACCGGGCGGCGGCGGCGGCGGCGGCCGACAGGAAGAGAAGCCCGCTTCGGCCGGCAAACTCCCCCCGGCTTCTTTAGACATTCCGCAGGTGCGCGCTCCCGATCCGCGCCCGCCGACGATCAAGAATCCGAGTTTGCCCGTCCCGGCCAGCATCGTCGCCGACCCGACGCTCTTTCCGCCGGACAACCGCCAGATCGCTTACGGCGACCCGAAATCGCGTTCGACCGAGACGAGTTCCGGCCCCGGTTCCGGTAACGGCATCGGTTCCGGCACGGGCGGCGGCGTCGGTTCGGGCGAAGGCGGCGGCGTCGGCCCCGGACGCGGCGGCAACACGGGCGGCGGCGACCGCAATGACGGCGGCGGCGGCCCCGGCGGCGGCGGCGGCGGCACCGATTACAGCCGCACTTTCGCGGCGAGGGAAGTGACGCGCAAGGCGCAGATCAACAGCAAGCCCGAACCGCTCTACACCGAAGAGGCGCGCCGGAACCAAGTGACCGGCACCGTCCGCCTGCGCCTGGTGCTCGGAGCGTCAGGCTCGATCTCGGGCATCGTGCCCGTCTCGCGCCTCCCCGACGGACTCACGGAGAAGGCCATCGAAGCGGCGCGCCGAATCTCCTTCACGCCCGCCGAAAAGGATGGGCGCAAGGTGTCGCAATACGTCACCATCGAATACAACTTCAACATTTACTAAGACCACTCTTCCGGCAAATACGAAAGCGGCGACTCACTAACTTGTGAGTCGCCGCTTTTCTTTCTGCGTCTGGCGGTAGCCTGAAATTTCTTACCTCAACGCGCACACTCTTCCGCCACTTGCCGGATGCGCCGCACGCCTTCCTTGAGGCGTTCGAGCGAGGTCGCGTAAGAGATGCGGAGGTAGCCGTCGGCTCCGAAGCCCGCGCCGTCAGTCACGACGGTCTGCTGCTCGTTCAGCAGTTTATCGGCCAACTCGCCCGACGTTTTCACTTTCCCGCGCAGGCAACCGCGCACGTTCGGGAAGGCGTAGAACGCGCCTTCGGGGGCGAAGCAGCAGAAGCCCGGAATATCGCTCAGAGCATGGAGCAGCCACTCGCGACGCGCGGCGTATTCCGCGAGCATCACGGCCACACAGTCCTGCGAACCGTTGAACGCTTCGGTCGCCGCGCGTTGGGCGATGGAGTTCGGGTTGCTCGTCGAATGACCCTGCACGAGCAGCATCGCCTTCGTCCACTCGCGCGGGGCGAGGGCGTAGCCGATGCGCCAGCCCGTCATGGCGTAAGTTTTGGAGAACGACCCGGCGATGCAGAGGCGCGCGCGCAACTCGGGCGCGAGGGTCGATGCGCTGAAGACCTCCGCCGGCGCGTAGGCGAAACGCAGATAACACTCGTCCGAGATCACGTAGACGCCGTGCTCGGCGAGCGTCTCCATGATCCGGCGAAACTCGGCGGGCGGGATCACGCGTCCCGAAGGATTCGAAGGCGAATTGATGATGATGAGCTTCGTGCGCGGCGTGATGGCGCGGCGCACCTGTTCGGCGGTTAGTTGGAAGCCGCTCTCCTCGGTCTCGATGAAGATGGGCGTCGCGCCCGCGAACTTCACGATCTCGGGGAACGTCACCCAGTAGGGCTGCGCGATCAAGACCTCGTCGCCCGCGTTCACGAGCGACACGACGGCGTTGAAGATCGCCTGTTTGCCGCCCGCCGTCGCCATCACTTCCGAACTGTCGTAACGCGCGCCGAACTCCCGCGCGTAATAGTTGACGATCGCTTCCAGCAGGGCGCGCGTGCCGCCCGTCGCCGTGTACTTGGTTTCGCCCGCGCGCATGGCCTCTACGGCGGCGCGCTTGATGTGTTCGGGCGTGTCGAAGTCCGGTTCGCCCGCGCCGAGATCAACCACGTCCGCGCCGGAGGCGCGCAAGGCCAAAGCCTTCTGCATCGCCGCCAGCGTCGAGGAGGCCTGCATCCCCGCGACCCGCTCGGAGCGCGGGAAACTTTCGAGTGCCGGTTTCGTCATCCCTTCTTCGCGCCGCCCTTCTTCGCGCCGCCTTTCTTCGCGCCGCCTTTAGTTGCGCGCGTTTTCGCGGCTTTCTTCGCCGACTCGGACTTCGCTGCGGCCGAACGGTTGGCCGAAGCCGCGCCGCCCTTCTTGCCGCCTTTCTTGGCGGGGGCTTTATTTTCCGCCTTACCGCGTCCCGAACCGCTCTGCTTGCCGCCGCCCGAAGATTTGTTGACGGTCGCCCATGCGCGCCGCTCGGCCTCATCCTCTGATGCCCCGCGCTTCTCGTAACTCTCCTCGATATGCTCGGCCTGTCGCTTCTGCTTATCAGTGTATGCGCTCTTGTCGCCTCTAGGCATCCGTCCGTCCTCCCGTGTAAGTTTTCGACGCAAATCCGGTCTTTGCCGTCATTGCACGCGCGTCGAATTTATTTGTTGGAACGTGCGCCAGTATAACATCGTGACGCACGACGCGTTGGCGAGAAATCAACTCTTGCCGAACTTCTGCCGCATGCGCGCTTCGACCGATGCGGGCACGAGTCCCTTGATCGCGCCGCCGAGTTGATAGACCTCTTTGACGAGCCGCGAGCTAACGTAAGAATAAGCCTCGGCCGGCATCATAAAGACCGTCTCGATGCGCGGCTCCAGCCGCCGGTTCATCAAGGCCATCTGCAATTCGTACTCGTAATCGGAGAAGGCGCGGATGCCGCGCACCACCGCATCGGCCTCGCGCTCGACGGCGTACTGCATCAACAGTCCCTGAAAATTATCCACCACCAGGCGGCACGAACCGCTCTGTATCTCCGCCAGCACCTCCGAGAGCATTTCGCGCCGCTCGTCGAGCGTGAACAGCGGACGCTTCTCCGGGTTGACGACGACGGCGATGATGATCTCGTCGAAGAGTTTGCAGCCGCGCGCGATGATGTCGAGGTGGCCGTTCGTCACGGGATCGAAGGAACCGGGATAAATGGCTCGGCGCATAGTTAGGCGGTGTTTATCTTAAGCCGGGAGCAAAAGCGACTGTGAAAGTAGCACAAAGCAGAGGTCGGAGGCTAGAGGCTGACAGCAGAGGTGGGGGGGGTGTG
>DASVVO010000049.1:0-5603 GCA_036386515.1 Pyrinomonadaceae bacterium | reverse complement strand
GTCCTGCTGGGGTTCATCAACTCCTACACCGTCTCCGACGAGTTTCAGGGTTTTATGAGCTTCCCCGCCTCTCCGCTCTGGCTGTGGGTCGCGCCCGTCCTGTCCGGCGCGTTCCTCGCGCTCACCGGCGCGCTGCTCATCTGGGACTTGGAACACCCCGAACGCTTCTACCTCATCTTCACGCGGCCGCAGTGGCGCAGTTGGCTCGTGCGCGGCGCGTTCATCATCGCGGGCTACTCGGCCGTCCTCGCGCTCCACTTCGCGGCGAGTTTGTTCGGAGCCGCCACGCCGCAACGCCTCTTGATCATCGCGGGGCTGCCGCTCGCCGCGTTGACGGCCGTCTACACGGCCTACCTCTTCGCGCAGGCCAAGGCGCGCGACATGTGGCAGAACCCCTTGCTGCCGCCGCACCTCTTCGTCCAATCGCTGCTCGCGGGCGCGGCCGCGCTTTTGCCCTTCGCGGTGTGGCTTGATCCGTCCGCCGTCGAGCCGCTCCTGTGGTCGCTCGGCGCGCTCAGTCTCATTCACCTGTTGTTCATCTGGGGCGAGGTTTCCATCGTCCACCCGACGGCGCACGCGCACCTCGCCGTCCGCGAGATGACGCGCGGACGCTACCGTGCATACTTCCTCGCGGGCGTCGCCCTCTCGCTCGGCGGAGTCTTCGCGCCGTGGCTCGGCCTGGCCGCCGTGCCGCTCGCGCTCGCCGGGCTGCTCCTGTTCGAGCACGCTTACGTGCAGGCGGGTCAGTCCGTCCCGCTGGCCTGATCTAATGTGGCATCAGACCGCGCGATCAATGTGGCGTCAGACCGCGCGCGCTTGACACGCTCGACGCCGCCGCGCGGCTCTCTGCAAGAGACTCGAACCTGCGACCGGGTGGTTAAAAGCCACTCGCTCTATCGACTGGGCTATCGGCCTGAATTTAGAAACGCGAATGGCAGAAACCGGAACGGCAGAGATTATGACGACCACAAAACGTTTCCGCGCGCGGCTCGAAAAACACGATCTCATCGAGGCCGCCTGCATCACGATCCCCTTCGACGTTGATCAGACCTACGGCACGCGCGCCCGCGTCCCCGTCCGCGGCACGCTCAACGGCTTCCCCTACCGCGGCTCCATCGTCCCCATGGGCGGCAAGTTCATCATGGCCGTCAACAAACAACTGCGCGCGGGCGCGAACGCCGCGGGCGGCGACCTCGTCAGCGTCACGATGGAACGCGACGACGAGCCGCGCATCATCACCCCGCCCGCCGACCTCGCCCGCGCACTCCGCGCCAACCCGACGGCGCAAGCCGCCTGGGACAAACTCAGCTACACGCACCAAAAAGAACACGCCCGCGCCATCGAGGACGCCAAACGCCCCGAAACGCGCCTGCGCCGGATCGAGAAGACGATTGCTCAACTCGCGGAAGGAAAGAAGCCTTAACGCTAATCGACGACGGGATGAGTCGTCATTGTCAGACTAGACCGCAAACGAAGTTGAACTTATGAAGCTAAGTGAATTGAATCAACGTGTGAGCGCGGCGCGCAAGGAGACGGAGGCGCGTGGGGAGACGTTTTATCCGGGGCCGAGCCGGGTGCATCTGGCGGCGTTTCCGCCGAAGGAGCGTTGGGACGATTGGGTGGAGTTGGATTCGCGGGCGTGGCCGCGGCGCGTGGAGCGTCGCTACATGCTCGTGCCGACGACGTGCTTTAACTGCGAGTCGGCGTGCGGTCTGTTGGCCTATGTGGATCGGGAGAGCTTGCAGGTGCAGAAGTTTGAGGGCAACCCCGAACACCCCGGCTCGCGCGGGCGCAACTGCGCCAAAGGGCCGGCGACGCTCAACCAGATCACAGACCCCGACCGCATCCTGTATCCGCTCAAGCGCGCCGGGCGGCGCGGCGAGGGCAAGTGGGAGCGCGTCGGTTGGGACGAGGCTCTGGACGCGATCGCGGCGCGCATCCGCAAGGCCATTGTGGAAGAGCGGCACAACGAGGTGATGTATCACGTGGGGCGGCCGGGCGAGGACGGTTTCACCGAACGCATCCTGGCGGCGTGGGGCGTGGACGGGCACAACTCGCACACGAACGTGTGTTCGTCGTCGAGCCGCGCCGGGTATCAATACTGGATGGGGTTGGATCGCCCGAGTCCCGACCACGCGAACGCGAAGGTTATTTTTCTCATCAGTTCGCACCTCGAAGCCGGACACTATTTCAACCCGCACGCGCAGCGCGTGATCGAGGCGAAGGCCGACGGCGCGAAGCTCATCGTGTTCGACACGCGCCTCTCCAACACGGCCACGCACGCCGACTATTTCGTCTCGCCCTACCCCGGCTCGGAACCGGCCATCGTGCTCTCGATTGCGAATTATTTGATCCGGCATGGACTCTACAACGCGGACTACGTGCGGCGTTGGTGGAACTGGGAAGAGTTCATGGCGGGCGAGTATCCGGAGCGGGTGACGAACTTCGAGAATTTTCAGACGCTCCTCGAAGAACTCTACGCGGAATATACTTTCGAGTTTGCGGCGCGCGAGTCGGGCGTCGAGGCGAAAGTGATCGAGGAGATCGCGCGCGTGGTCGCCACGGCGGGGACGCGTTTTTCGAGTCACAACTGGCGTTCGGCGTCGGCGGGCAACAGCGGCGGGTGGCAGGTGACGCGCACGCTGTTCATGTTGAACGCGCTCTTGGGCGCGGTGGCGACCGAGGGCGGCGTCTTCCCGAACGCGTGGAACAAGTTTGTGCCGAAGCCGATCTATTCGCCGCCGCACCCGCCGCGCTGGAACGAGTTGACGTGGCCGCGCGAATACCCGCTCGCGATGAACGAGTTGTCGTTTCTGCTGCCGCACTTTTTGAAAGAGGGGCGGGGCAAAGTGGATGTCTATTTCACCCGCGTCTATAACCCGGTGTGGACGAATCCCGACGGGTTCAGTTGGGTCGAGGCGTTGAACGACGAGAGTTTGATCAACTGCTTCGTCGCGCTCACGCCGACGTGGAACGAGACGGCCTACTTCGCAGACTATATCCTGCCGATGGGGCACGGCTCGGAGCGGCACGACGTACATTCCTATGAGACGCACGATGCACAGTGGATCGGTTTTCGCCAGCCCGTCCTGCGCGTCGCGCGCGAGCGGCTCGGAGAAGAGATCACGGATACGCGCGAGATCAATCCCGGCGAGGTGTGGGAGGAGAACGAGTTCTGGCTGGAACTCACCTGGCGCATCGACCCGGATGGAAGTCTCGGCATACGGCAGTACGTGGAATCCAAAGCGCGGCCGGGCGAGCGTCTGACGGTAGACGAGTATTACGGGTACATGTTCGAGAACAGCGTGCCGGGGTTGCCGGAGCGCGCGGCGGCGGAAGGATTGTCGCCGCTCGCCTTCATGCGCCGCTACGGTTCGTTCGAGGTGCGGAAGAAGGTCGGGGCGATCTATCAGGAGAGCGTGCCGGAGGCGGAGTTGGAGGACTCGCGCACGGATCATTTCGGGCGCGTGTTCACGCGCACGCAGAAGCCGCCGACCCTCAACATCGTGCCGCTCCCGAGTCCCGACGGCGACCCGGACGGGCGCAGGCTCGTCGGCGTCAGCGTTGACGGCGAAACCCTGCGCGGCTTTCCCACGCCGAGCGGGCGGCTCGAATTTTATTCGCGCACGCTCGCCGATTGGGGCTGGCCTGAATACGTCATCCCGACCTACATCCGCAGCCACATCCACCCCGACAACCTCGCGGCCGACGAGACCGTGTTGATCTCAACCTTCCGCCTGCCCGTGCAGATTCACACGCGCTCGGCCAACGCCAAGTGGCTCGACGAGATCGCGCACACCAATCCTTTGTGGATACACACGTCGCACGCCGCGCGCCTTCAGGTGCGCACGGGCGACCTGCTGCGCGTCGAGACGGAGATCGGATACTTCGTCGTGCGCGCCTGGGTGACGGAAGGGATCAAGCCGGGGATCGTCGCGTGCAGTCATCACATGGGGCGTTGGAAGTTGAAGGAGCAGGGGCAGCGGCAGTTGATGGCGACCGTCTCGCTCGCGCACGAGGGCGACCGTTGGGGCATGAAACGCGAGCGCGGCGGCGCGCCCTACGAGTCGGAGGATGCCGACACGCAGCGCATCTGGTGGACGGACGTGGGCGTGCATCAGAACCTCACTTTCCCCGTCCACCCCGACCCCGTTTCGGGCATGCACTGCTGGCATCAGGCCGTGCGCGTCAGGCGCGCCGAGGCGGAGGATGCTTACGGCGACATCTCGGTGGACACGGAGAAGGCGCACGCGGTTTATCTCAAGTGGATCGCGCGGACGCGCGGCGCGGACGCGTTTTCACCCGACCGCACGCGCCGCCCCTACTGGCTGCTGCGCCCGCTCAAACCGGCGAAGGAATTTTATCGCCTGCCGGATAAGCCGGAACTCGTGGGCGTCGAGTAATGGAACTGTTTCGCGCCCTCGCCGTCCTGGCGGAGCCGCCGTCGGCCGGGATGGCGGGCGTCGCCGCCGCGCTCGAACTCGGCGCGCTGCCCGCGGCGAGCGAGTACACGGAACTTTTCGTCTTCCAACTCTACCCTTACGCCTCCGTCTATCTCGGCGCGGAGGGCATGCTCGGCGGCGAGGCGCGCGACCGCGTGGCGGGCTTCTGGCGCGCGCTCTCGCAAGCGCCGCCCGCCGAACCCGACCACCTCTCCGTCATGCTCGCCCTCTACGCGCATCTCTCCGAACTCGAAGCGAACGAACGCACAGACACGCGACGCGCCGGTTGGCGACGCGCGCGCGCCGCCTACCTGTGGGAACACCTGCTCAGTTGGCTGCCCGCCTACGTCTCAAAGTTGCAAGTGATCGCGCCGCCCTTCTACCGGCGTTGGGGCGAACTGCTGCGAGATGCGCTGCGGGAGGAAGCGCGCGAGACGGGCGCGCCCGAACAACTTTCGCTCCACCTGCGCGAAGCCCCCGGACTCGTTGACCCGCGAGAGGGCGAGACGGCCGAGTTTTTGCAGACGCTCCTGAGTCCCGCGCGCAGCGGGATGATCCTCGTGCGCTCCGATTTGAGCCGCGCGGCGCGCACGCTCGAACTCGGCCTGCGCGCCGGAGAACGCAAGTACGCCCTCGAAGCCCTCTTCGCGCAAGACGCGCGCGGCGTGCTCGCGTGGCTCGCGCGCGAAGCCCGGAGTTGGAGCGAACGCCACCGGCTCGAACGCGACAACCTCGGACAAGTCGCGCACGCGTGGGAAGCGAAGGCCGCCGCCTCCGCCCAACTACTGGAAGAACTCAAGGCCGCGACCGACGCGGAAGCCGACACCGTTTCCGGCTGACGCATTTGTTCCCTCCTGCGCGTGACTTTAAAGTCGCTCACCGCGACGGACGCATCAGGACACGGAGACGGCGCGGAGCAAAACGTTATCCCGGATTCGAGATTTTCAACTCTTAGATTTGAGATTTTCAACTCTTAGATTCGAGATTTTCAACTCTTAGATTTGAGATTTGAAAATCTTAGATTTGATACCAAGTTGCATGACAGATTAAGGTCGGTCATGTAGTTGGCAGCCAATGGTAATTCGTTAATGCCGTAACTTGCTCAGGCGCGGCACTGATCTTTTGACAACGTGTACAGACCGTCTGTTCTAACTCATCAAG